>CAWDRD010000064.1:0-225811 GCA_963804455.1 uncultured Actinomycetes bacterium | reverse complement strand
CAGGCTGCGGACATGGTTGCGGGCCTGGCGGCGGACGTGCATGCGCTGTTCGTAGTAGTCGGCGCCCAGGTCGGTGTAGCGGGCGCTGGGGTCGGCCAGCAGAACGTGCATGATGGTGAGCACGGAGTTGCCGGTCGCGACCAGGGCCTTCTTTTTCGGCATGCGCTTGGCCAGGCGCCGGTAGCGGGCGCCCAGGAACGACTGGGTGCGGCCGGCGCTGATCGAGGCTTCGCCGAGGGCTGCGGACAGGTAGGGGTTGCCGCGGCCGGTGGCGTTGCTGCCTTTGCGTTTCCCGGCCGACTGCTTGACCTGCGGTGACCATCTGGCCCAGGAGACCAGGTGCGCAGCGGCAGGGAAGACGGTCATATCGACGCCGATCTCGGCGATGATGTCCTGGGCGCAGATCGTCCCGACGCCGTCGATCTCATCGAGCTGCCGGATCTGGTGCAGGTACGGTTCGGCCAGCTTCTCGATCCTGGCGGTGAGCTGGTCGATCTGCGTGGTGTAGTGGTCGATGGTGACCAGCATCATCGCCAGCACGGCGGCGTGCTCGCCGGTGAAGAACGCGCACTCCAGCGCCTCCTCCAGCCGTCGGATCTTGCCGCGCATCCGGCCGCGGGCCAGCTGCGCCAGCACCTTGGGGTCACGTTGCCCGGTGACCAGCGCGTCCAGCATGTCCCGGCCCGAGGCCCCGTGAATGTCGGAGATCACGGCCGACAGCTTCAGGTGCCCGTCTTCCAGCAGTTTCTCGACCCGCTGCTTCTCGGCGGTGCGGGCCTGGGTGAGGTGGCGGCGGTAGCGGGTGTGGGTGCGGAGCCTGCGGATCGGCTCGGGCGGCACGAAACTGGAGGAGATCATCCCCCGCTCGACGATCTTGGCGAGCCAGATCGAGTCGGCCCGGTCGGTTTTCGGCCTGCCGGGCAGGGCCTTGACCTGCGCGGCGTTGTACAAGTCGCAGTCGAACCCTTGCGATTCCAGCAGGAAGAACGGGCTTTTCCAGTAGTCGCCGGTGGCCTCCATGCCGATCTTGGTGACTCCCCAGCAGCGCAGCCAGTCCGCGAGGGCCAGCAGTTCCCTGCGGGTGGTGCCGAAGGTCCGCGTTTCCTGCTGGCGGCGACCGGAGCGGGTGTCGCTGGGCACCCGGATGGTGACTTCGACCTCGGCCTTGGCGATGTCCAGGCCGGCGACCCGTTCGGTGAACAGCGGCTCGTCTTCGACATCCTGCATCGATGGCTCCTACGATGAGAGGGCAACTGTGGGCGCGGTCGTTCGCAGGAGCCAGGGGCTAGCAGAAAATCTGGTCCGCGGGCTCGAAGCACCATTGAGCGGCCCTAAAGGTTGGCTCCCGGCGTCAGACTGTCTTACGGGGTCGGGCCCGCCAAAGAAGAAACGACGTCAGCGAACGACCGCGGCCACAGCCTCTCAAACGACCCGCACAACATCCCCGTCCCGGTCCCGGCATGCCCGCGCACCAGTGCGCCAGCGCCCGGCGCAGCCGGGCTCTCCGGGTAACGGCGGGTCAGCTGCCCAAACTTTCACGCCGTAGCGGCGTCACCCCAGGGCACCATGGACTGTCTTGCCATGGTTGGCCGATGAGATCCATGCCGAGTTTGCGCAGATCGTCGGGGGGTGACTTGCTGGCCGTCAGCACAACGCTGAAGGAGCCGTCGAGCGAGGCGAGAATCTCGACCGTGAAGCCGCCGGTGGCCCCGCCGCGCCACATCATGGTTCCGCCCGGGCGGTCCAGCAGGGCGATGCCGGGGGCGAATCTGACCCCTGGGCCAGCTGGCGCGGTCAAGGCCAGCGCTGCCTGGACGAGCGGGTCAGTGCCCTGACCGAAGCATCCGGCCAGCGCGAGAAGATCACCGACGCTGGCGGTCATGGCGCCAGCCGCCGGGAACGGCGCCACGGCGGGCGGGGCTGGCGATACCTGCCCGGCGGTGACTCGGTAGCCGGTGACGGTGGCGGGTGCCGCCAGGCCAGGCTCTTGCATGATGGCGTCGGCCAACCCGTAGCGGGGCAGGACCTCCCGGGAACAGAACTGTGCGTAGGGATCGCCTGTCACCGTCTGGATGAGCGCGCCGAGGATTTCGTAGCCGACGTTGGAGTACTCCGGTCGCTGCCCGGCCGGCCAGGCCAGGCTGATCTGCGGCATCACCTCCGCCAGGGACGCGCCGGCCAACAGCGGGGCACGGCGGATGGCGAGGTCTTTGGGCAGGCCCGAACGATGCAGGAGCAGTTCGGCAATACTCGACCAGGGCGGCCCGGCCTGAGCCGGGGGAACTGGTCAGACGGGGGTGGAACCGGTGGGCTGGTGCGGGGCCTCGGCGCGGAGCACCGCCATCCGATGCCGGAACTCCTCCTCGCCGATCTCGCCGCGGGCGTACCGCTCGGCCAGTATCTGCTCTGGAGTAGACGGGCCGCGGCCCGGCGCTGGCCCGGGCTGGTCCCAGGGGCCTGGCCCGCCCGGGTTGCCACGGTAGGGCCCGGACCGCCGCCGGTCGCCGCGAAGGAAGAGGCGGATGAGGGAAATGATGACCGTTGCGGCCAGCGCCCAGAACACGATGAAAGCGATCAGGCCCAGGCCCCAGCCCCAGCCGCCCATGTGCGGCCCGTACCAGTACATGCCGATACCTTCTCCCTGCCGGCTGTGACCCAGTAGCCAGCCTTCCTGCACCCTCCAGTGCACCGCCCGATCCTGAGGGCAAGCTCCATGCCGCCCGTGAGCCTGCTGCGGCTGGCCGGCGCAGACAGCCGACTGCCGCAGGCCGGGCAAGCCCGGGCCTGCGGCAGGTCAGCAGCTCCTACTTGCCGTAGAGCAGGTAGCGGTTGGGCAGCTCGTTCCGCCAGCCGGGTGCCGTGGGCGGGATGCCCAGGAAGGCCGGGTCCTGGTCCACATCGAAGAAGTTGGTCGCGAATGCGGCGTACGGCTGGCCCGGGCCGATGTCCACGGTGACGTTAGCCTCGATCAGGTAGGGGTCCACACCAGGGTTCGGCGTCGCCAGGGAGAAGACCACTGGCGTCAGCACCGGGGCGTTGGGCGGGAAGACGCCGTTCACCACGATCTCCGGCAGCACGGTGCCTGTGGTCAGGTTGAGCTGGTCGAGTGCCATCCGCCAGGGCCTCGAGCCAAGCTGGACGGTGGCGGGGGGCAGCGGCGGAAATACCGGGCTGACGTACATGAACGCGACGATGAATGCTGCCTCCCCGTCGGCGATGACCTTGCTCGGCTGGTACGGCGGCATGCCGATGAACTGGATGGGCGAGGTCACAGCCACGTCGAAGGCGACGTTGGGCCCGGACGAAATCTCGCCGATGGCAGGCTTCATCGCGCCGTTCGAACTGGCGGATGGCGCCGCCGCACGGCTGTGAATCCGCTCGGTCAGGCGCGCCGCATAGTCATGGGCCCACTGCTGGGCCAGCTGCTCGGCGGTCGGTGCGGATGCGGACGTACCGGGTGCCGCTGGCGCGGACACGTCGGGTGCGTCGGTGACGACAGTCATAACGCCTCTCCCCTGGAGGTCGCGGACAGCGAACGATCGCCGTCCATCTCACTGGGTAAGAGACGGCAGGCCCACAGCAGATACACTCCGTCACCGCGTTTCGCGGCCGGCCGATGCCGCCGGGCCGGCCTGTGGTCCGGCGCAGCCGGATCATAGGCAGCTCAGCCGAGGCCGAGCAGCCGGGCGGCGTTGTGCTTGTATAGGCCGGGCTTGACCGCATCGCGGACCGCGGTCTGGTCGAGATCGCTGCGCCACCGTTCCGGGGTGAGCATGGGGAAGTCCGTGCCGAACAGCACCTTGTCCTTCAGCAGCGTGTTCGCGTACTGGACCAGGAGCGGCGGGAAGTACTTGGGCGACCAGCCGGACAGGTCGATGTACACCTGCGGCTTGTGCAGCGCGACCGCGAGCGCCTCCTCCTGCCAGGGAAACGACGGGTGGGCCAGGATGATCGGCATGTCCGGGAAGTCCACGGCGACGTGGTCGAGGTAGATCGGGTTGGAGTAGGCCAGCCGGATGCCGCCGCCCCCGCGCTGCCCGGACCCGGCCCCGGTCTGGCCGGTGTGGAACAGCGCGGGCAGCCCGGCGGCCTCGATCACCTCATACAGCGGGTAGGCGTCCCGGTCGTTCGGGTAGAACCCCTGCACGCTGGGGTGGAACTTGAAGCCGCGCACCCCGTGCTCGGTGATCAGCCGCTGCGCGGCCCGGACCCCATCGGCGCCGCGGGCCGGGTCGATGCTCGCGAACGGGATGATCACGTCGGCGTTGGCCCGGGCCCGCTCGGCGATCTCCTCGTTCGCGGGCCGGGCCGGGTCGTCCTGGCCCAGGACGTCGATGGTGAAGGTGACCGCGGCCATGTTCCGGGCCCGGTAGTACGCGGCCAGTTCGTCCACGGTGTAGGCGGCGGCCTCGGTCCGGAAGTACGCCGCCATCGCGTCCAGCGATTCGCCCGCTGGGCGGCCGGGCGCGGTCACCGAGCGGTGCACGTGGGTGTGCACGTCGATGGCGGCCAGGCTGGCCACGTCGATACCGCTGCCCGCGGCTGATCCACCTGGCATCGGCCCTCCCCCAGGGTCCTCGGCCGTGGTGCACTCGTGTAGAGCACCCTTGCCCGCAGACTCTCATGCCAACATAATTGTTGACAACCCTTCCGATCATGGCAGCTGCGGACTGTCCCGCTGCGGGCGCACAGCGCCAGGCGGGACGGATGGACGCGGATCGCTCCGGCCCCCCGGCGGAGAGGCCCGGCAGGAGAGGATGAATGACGGACGCGGATCGCTCCAGCGCACGGCGGCGCAGCCGGGCAGGAGAGGGCGGATGAAGGCTGTCGTGTGCGTACCGGGCGGCGCCGAGGTCAGCATGGTGCCGGATCCCCGGCCGGCCGCCAGCGAGGTCGTGGTCGAGGTGGATGCCTACGGCCTGTGCGGCTCGGACGTGCACGCCATCGAGTCCGGGCAGTCCCGGCCCAGCCGAGTACGCCAGCCCAGATCCCGGGCATTAACGAGTACACCAGCCCAGATCCCGGGCATTAAGGAGCCAGCACATGGACCAGTTCGCCGGGCGGGTCGCCGTCATCACCGGTGCGGGCAGCGGCATGGGCCGGGCCTTCGCCAGCCGCTTCGCGGCCGAGGGCATGAAGATCGTCGCCGCGGACATCCAGCAGGACGCGCTGGACGCCGCGGTCGCCGAGCTCACCGCGGCCGGGCGAGAGGTGACCGGGATCCGCACCGACGTGTCCGACCCGGATTCCGTGCGCCGGCTGGCCGACGCGGCCCGGCGCCAGTTCGGTGCGGTGCACCTGCTCTGCAACAACGCGGGGGTCGAGGGCTACCTGGACGGCGCGATCTGGGAGGCGACCGACCACGACTGGAGCTGGACGGTCAACGTCAACTTCTGGAGCGTGGTGCACGGCATCCGGGCGTTCGTGCCGCTCATGCTGGCCCAGGGCGAACCCGCGCACATCGTCAACACCTGCTCGATGACCGCGGTGACCAGCGCGGCGAACATGTACGGGATCACCAAGCACGGCGTGCTCGCCCTGTCCGAGGTGCTGTATGCGGACCTGCGGGCCCGCAACGCGCCGATCGGGGTCACCGCGCTGTGCCCGGGCACCGTCGCGACCAACCTGTTCCACGGCAGCCGCAACCGGCCGTCCAGGCTGCGCAACGAGCGGGAGACCCCGGGCGAGCGGGCCGGCCGGGAGCTGCGCGAGCGGATGCACGCCACCCTCGCCGCGGGCATGCCACCGGCCGAGGTCGCGGACAAGCTCGTTGACGCGGTTCGCCGGGGTGCCCTGTACCTGCTCACCGACCACGACTGGGACGACCAGGTGCGGCAGCGGCACGAGACGATCATGGCCGGCGCGGTGGACCCGGCCGGGCCAGCCGAGCCAGCGGACCTGGCCGAGCCGGCGGACCTGGCCGAGCCGGCGGACCCGGGCGAGCGAAGCCAGCCAGCCGGCCCGGCCCAGGCGGACGGGAGGGCGGCGGCCCAGTGAGCGGGCGCTTCGCCGGGAAGGTCGCCGTGATCACCGGGGCGGCCGCCGGGTTCGGGCTGGCGGTGGCCACCCGGCTGGCTGCCGAGGGCGCCCGGGTGGTCCTCGTCGATCAGGCCGCCGACCCGCTCGCCCAGGCCGCTGCGGGCATCGACGGCGCCGTGGGGTTCGTTGCGGATGTCAGCCAGGAGGCCGACGTCGAGGATTATGTGCGGGCGGCGGTGCGGGCGCACGGCCGGATCGACCTTTTCTTCAACAACGCCGGCATCGAAGGGCGGATGGCCCCGATGACCGATCTGTCCGTGGCGGACTTCGACCGGGTGCTCGCGGTCAACACCCGCGGGGTGTTCCTGGGGCTGCGCGCGGTGCTGCGGGTGATGAAAGGCCAGTCGTCCGGGGCGATCGTGAACACGGCCTCGATGGCCGGGATCCGCGGCGGGGCGACGTTCGCCCCGTACGTGGCGTCTAAGCATGCGGTAGTCGGGCTGACCAGGTGCGCGGCGCTGGAGGGCGCGCCGTACGGGATCCGGGTCAACGGGGTGGCGCCCGGGCACATCGACACCCGGATGGCCCGCGACCTGACCGCGCAGATCGACCCGGCCGACCCGGACGCCGCCTACCAGCGGATCGCGGCGCAGGTCCCGCTCGGCCGGTACGGCACGGCGGAGGAGGTGGCCAGCCTGGTGGTGTGGTTGCTGCCGGACGAGGCGTCCTACCTGTCCGGGGCCACGCACCTGATCGACGGCGCGCTCAACGCGTGAGTCGCGCCCGGCCAGCCGGGCCAGTCAGCCGCGGTTGTCGAAGAGGGCGAGCCCGGCCGCGGTGTTGGAGGCGGGCACGTGATAGGTACGGTGCGTTCATCTGATCCAGCTGGGACCGAGTCGTGCTGGCCACGGGCCAGCGGGTAAGGGGTGTCCCGATGGCATACGTCGTGGTCCGGGAGATCGACCGGGCCGACCCGGCGGTGATGGCGGGCCTGCGCGACGCAGGTGTCGCCACCGTGCACGAGGCTGCTGGCCGCAGCGGGCTGCTCGGCCCGCAGATCCGGCCGCTGCAGGCCGGGGCCAGGATCGCCTGGCCCGGCCATCACCGTGTCCAGTCACCCCGGCGACAACCTGATGGTGCACGCCGCGGTGGAGCAGGTCTCCCCCGGCGATGTCCTGGTCATCACCACGACCTCGCTGTCCACCGACGCCATGGTCGGTGAGCTGATCGCCACCTCGCTGGCCCACCGGGGCTGTGCCGGGGTGGTCGTGGACGCGGGCGTGCGCGACGCCGCGGACCTGCGCGCGATGGGCTTCCCGGTGTGGAGCCGCGCCGTGCACGCCCAGGGTGCGATCAAGTCAGCGCCCGGGTCGGTGAACGTGACCGTATGCTGCGCGGGCCAGATCGTGAAACCCGGGGATGTGGTGGTTGCGGACGACGACGGCGTGTGCGTGGTTGACCGGTCCTCGGCGGAGGCGGTGTTGCGGGCCAGCGAGGCCCGGCTCGAGCGGGAGGCGAAGACCCGTGCGCTGCTGCAGGCGGGCACGCTCGGCCTGGATCACAACAATCTCCGGCCGGTGCTGGAACAGCTCGGTGTGCAGTATGTCCAGCGCGCCGCCGACCTCCCCGGCGGCCACTAGCCCCGCCGGGCACCTGACCAGGGGCGGGGCGGGCGGGATCTGTGTGCGCAGACCGCTGCCAGGGCAGCGGCCAGCGCACCCGCACCACGCCCGGTCAGCTGGGAACCCGGTCGAGGAAGCCCAGCACGGTGGCGATCTTTCCCTCCTCATTGGTGACCGCGACGTCGAAGCCGACGACCAGCGGCTCGGCGCCCTCCAGGCCCAGCCCCCAGGTGAAGCGCGCCTGCTGATGATGGGCGTTAACCGGCCCGGCGAGGGTGAACACGAAACCGGGGAATTGCTCCTGCACGGTGGCGATGGTCGCGTCGATGGCGTCGTGCCCCTGGACCTCGGCCAGTGGGTCGGTGTAGCGGGCATCAGCGGCCCAGGCGTCCTCGATCAGCGTGCGCCGGGCGGTGGGATTGGTCTCGTTCCAGCAGTCGAGGTAGCGGGTGATCACGTCATTCATGGTTTCCCCTAGGGCGGCGATTCCCCGGCCGATTGGCGCCGGCCGGGCGGACGAGATTCATCCTGAAGCCCGGGGCGGGCCGGCGTCGATTACGCGGCAGGTAACGCCCGGCCGCGGCCCGGCGTTACCGGCGCGCTTCCTGCCTGATACCGAGGTAGGCGCGGAACATGGGGTGAACCTGGAAGTACTGGACCGCGGCGAGATTCAGATGCTGGACCTGGTGCATGCCCAGGAACGGCCGCCTGCCGTCCTGCCGCGGGCTGGTCCCGTTGGCGGGCTGGGCGGCGGTGAGGAACCCGACATGCCACAGGATCTCGATCACGTCGGCCGGGTCGCGGTCGGCCAGCCAGGACGACGTCCCGGCGGTCGGGATCTCACCGGCGGCGAGTTCCAGGCAAAGGAGTTCGATGTCGTCGCGGCTGTAGGTCTCGGGCCGCCCGCGGAACGCGTCGAATACGCCGAGCAGCCCGCCGTACTGGAACCGGTACTCGGCGGCAATGTCCTTGGCCCGCTCGGCAGAGTAGCGGCGCTCGGTCCAGCTGATCGCGGCGTAGGGCAACGGCAGGCTCTTGGTTCGCTCCCGGGCCGCTTCGACCGTATCGGTGCAGAATTGGATGATCTCCCGCGGCCGGTGCAGCGTACGTTCGATCATGTACCGGAATGAGCTGTTCAGCGGATGGCTAGCGGGCGTGGCGAACACCGCGTTCCAGCAGGTGCTGTCGCCGGCCTGATCGAGCGCCTGCCGGTTGTGGCCATTTTCCTGTGCGCAGTGCCGGATCCGTTTCGCGATCAGCTTGAGCAGTGAGTCATCGGTCCAGCTGATCGTCTCCAGCAGGTCCCGGTACTTCTGCGCGTCCTCGTACAGGGCTGGAATGTCGTCGTAGAGTTCCTGCCGCAGCGAGACGTAAACGCGGAGGTTACGATGCAGCTCGTTGATGGAGACGCAGGCCTGGAACAGCCCGGAGACGAAAGCTTTGGCGTCCTCGGACGAATCCCAGCCCCGGTCGAGCTCGTCGACCAGCACGATCACGCGCTGCCGGTCGAAGCTGTCCGCGAGCTGGGGCAGCAGGTGGTGGATTTCCTCGAGTTTGTAGAGCTTATCCAGTTCCCGTGATTTGAAGCCCGCTTCCAGCGGCCCAATTTTTATGCCTTCGAGCCGCTTGAGGTACGCCACCAGCGTCAACAGCGCTCCCTCCTGGGAGCCGGGATGGTTCTCCCGGACGTACCGGGAAATGCCCTTGGACGTGCTGTGGCCGCCCTTCCGCATGAGCTCTTTCATGATCAGGACATAGAGGAGGTACTTCCAGGCGGCAGCGTAGGCTCCCTGCTTGGCCCAGGAGCCGGCGTTCGCGGCTGCCATCGTGGAGCTGAGCAGCTCGTAGGAGTAGTCCTCGGGGACCAGCTCGATAACAACGGTTCCCGCGGCCCGCTCTCTGCTGGCCAGCACCTTGAAGATCGCGCTCTTCCCCGAGCCCCGGTTCCCGAGAATGATGGTCTTCGCGCCCGAGCGGACCCGCTCGAAAGCCGTGGATTCCACGAAATAGCTTTCCAGGCCGCGCCCGATATCCCGTTCCGCCGCCGGGGCGCCGAAATCCAGACCGCGCATGACCTTCGGAGACAGCGTTAAAGCGGCCATGCCACCCCCTTTGTGCCCAGCGCCTCCAGCCTTGCACGCCCAGTGCGAGCGCTCAAGAGCACGGCCAGCACAGCGGACGATCCCAGCTGGCCCCGCTGTGGATATCTGGGCCGCGGGCGGTTATTTCAGCAGCTGCCGGGCCATGACCATGCGCTGGATCTGGTTGGTGCCTTCGTTGCTGCGGGCCCGCGATAACCAGGGCCGAAGGGCTGCCGCTACCTCGGCTTTCGGAGCGGGCGCTACAGCGGATTGCTGCTCGACGGCTCAGTCCCAGAGGATGGCTCCGCAGGCGGCACACGTACCGGTCTCGTAATCCCGGGCGTCGGCTGGGTGCAGGCACTCCGGTTGGGCCGACGGCGCGGGCTCCGGTTCGGCCGAGGGGGGCTCGGGTTCGGCCGGCGGCTCGGGCGCGGCAGGCACGGGCGCGGCAGCCACGGGCGCGGCAGGCACGGGCGCGGCAGGCACGGGCGCGCTGACGCTGGGCCGGGCTGGCTGAGGCGCAGCGGGCCGCGCGCGATCCCGGCCCGGATCAGCCGCGGCGGGGTCTCCCACGTAGTACCGCAGGGCCGTCCGGATTATCTCCAGGCACCATTCTGCGCGGGTCCACCCGGCGAACTCGGGCCGCGCCAGGACCTCATCTATCCGCGCGGCGTCAGCCTCTGGGACCGTGAGCCCAAGCGGGAGGCAGGCTGAATCGGGCGGCCTGGGACGCGCCATGCGTTCAAAGTACCCGGAACCGGCGGACTGGAACTCGGCGCTGGCCAGGGACTCTGCTCACGGCCGGGCTGGAACGGGCGGGCTGGAACGGGCCGGGCTGGAACGGGCGGCGGCCACAGGCCCCACGGACTACCCGCCTTTGCGCTGCCGTTCTCGCAACGCGGCGCCCTTGGCCTGCGCCTGCCTGCGCAGTTCCTCCTGGAAGGCGGTCATCTGGTCGCGCAGCGCCGCGTCGCCGACGCCGAGGATGCGCACGGCGAGCAGGCCCGCGTTCCGCGCCCCGCCGACCGCAACGGTAGCCACCGGGATGCCCGCGGGCATCTGCACGATGGACAACAGCGAATCGAGCCCATCCAGATACTTCAGCGGCACCGGGACCCCGATGACTGGCAGCGGTGTCACCGCCGCCAGCATGCCGGGCAGGTGCGCCGCCCCGCCCGCGCCCGCGATGATCACCCGCAGGCCGCGGCCAGCGGCTTCGCTGCCGTACTGGATCATCTCGGCCGGCATCCGGTGCGCCGACACCACGTCGGCCTCGTACGGCACCCCGAACTCAGCCAGGGCGTTGACCGCCGCCTCCATCACTGGCCAGTCGGAGTCACTGCCCATCACCACGCCGACCAGCGGCTCGCTGCTCACTCTCCGTGCTCCTTGCCGGTAGCCAGGTAGCTGGCGGCACGCAGCGCCCGGTCCCGGAGCGCCCCCAGCTCAGCGCTCCGCCCACCCGGCCCCGCGGGCCCGGCCGCGCCCAGCACCGTGACGTGGCCGATCTTGCGGCCCGGCTGCGCCTCCTTGCCGTACAGGTGGACTTTCACCCCCGGGTCGGCCGCCATCACATGGACATACCGCGAATACAGGTCCGGGTCGCCCGCCCCGAACACGTTGGCCATGACCACCTGCGACGCGACCGGTTGCGGGGCACCGAGCGGCAGGTCCAGCACGGCCCGGAGGTGCTGCTCGAACTGGGAGGTGCGGGCTCCTTCGATCGTCCAGTGACCACTGTTGTGCGGCCGCATCGCGAGCTCGTTGACCAGCAGGCCACGGGGGCCTTCGAACAGCTCCACGGCGAGCAGCCCGGTCACCCCGAGCGCGTCCGCGACCTCGAGCGCCAGCCGCTGCGCCTCCTCGGCCAGCGGCGCGGTCAGCCCCGGCGCGGGCGCCAGCACCTCGTGACAGACGCCGTCGCGCTGCACCGTCTGCACCACCGGGTAGGCGGCCCCCTGGCGGTGCGGCGACCGGGCGACCAGCGCGGCCAGCTCGCGCTGGAATGGCACATATTCCTCGGCGAGCAGGGCGATGCCGTAGGCCAGGACCTCGGCCGCCTGGACGGGGTCCGCGCACACCCACACGCCCCGGCCGTCATATCCCCCGATGACCGCCTTGAGCACCACCGGCCACCCAGCCTGCGCGGCAAACGCCTCGACGTCGGCGGCCCCGCTGACCGCCGCATACCGGGGACAGGGCACGCCGAGCCGGGCCAGCTCCTCGCGCATGGCCAGCTTGTCCTGGGCGAAGCGGAGCGCCGCGCCGCCGGGGGCCAGGGTGACCCCGGCGGCCGCGAGTGCGGCCAGGTGCGGGCCGGGCACATGCTCGTGGTCGAACGTGACCACGTCGCAGCCGGCCGCAAAGGCCAGCAGGTCGTCCAGGTCACGGTGGTCCCCGATGGTCACATCGGGACAGACCTGGGCGGCGCTCTCCCCCGGCGCCCCGGCCAGCACGCGGAAGCGGATGCCGAGCGGGATCGCCGCCTGGTAGGTCATCCGGGCCAGCTGGCCCGCCCCGACCATGCCCACCACCGGGCCCACCGCAGGCCCCGCCACAGGACCCGCCGCGGGCGTTGCGGGCCTGGCCACAGCGTGATCGGTCACCGCCGTAGCCTATGAGGAGTGCCGGGCTGATGTGCCGTCTACCACAGACGACCGGCGCGGTATTTAACGCACTGGAAACAACTCCCGGTCATAGTGCGATTTATCATCAGCGCGTCCGCTGGGATGTCGGCGCCGCCGGGGGGACCGACAGGCACGAGGCCGAAGGAGAACGCCGATGTCGGCACCTGAGCACCAGGCAAGCACGGTCCTGGAGGCCGAGCCGCCGCCTGGCGTCGTCGTTCGCGAGGGCGAGTACGGGACGAAGATCGCGGCGGTAGAGCCCGGTGGGGCCGAGTTCATCCCGCTGAACGAGCGGCACGGCAAGCCGTTGCAGCTGTTCTGGACCTGGACCTCACCGAACTTCGAGTTCGCCACGGTGTTCGTTGGTGTCATCGGAGTGGCGTTCTTCGGCCTGAACTTCTGGCAGGCCGCGCTAGCCCTGCTGGTGGGCACCGCGCTCGGCTCGATCACCCACGGGCTGCTGTCCGCCGAGGGGCCGTCGCACGGAGTGCCGCAGATGGTGATCTCCCGGCTCGGCTTCGGTTATTGGGGGAACGTGCTGCCGGCCGGGCTGAACTCGATCACCGCCGGCATCGGCTGGTTTGCGGTGAACAGCGTCAGCGGTACGTTCGCGCTGAACACGCTCACCCACCTGCCGAAGCCGCTCTGCCTGGTGATCATCGTGGTGGCGCAGATCGTGATCGCGTTCTTCGGGCACAACCTGGTGCACGCGTTCGAGCGCTACGCGTTCCCGGTGCTCGCGATCATCTTCCTGGTCGCGGTGGCGTGGATCTTCGCCAAGTCCAGCCCCGGCGCGCCGTCGCACGGCGGCGGGATCGGCGGCTTCCTGCTCACCCTGGGCGCGGCGTTCGGCTACGCGGTCGGCTGGAACCCGTACGCATCGGACTACACCCGGTACTTCGCCCCGGGCACCAGCAAGCTCGCCATTGCCT
This sequence comes from uncultured Actinomycetes bacterium, assembly GCA_963804455.1. Lineage (GTDB taxonomy): Bacteria > Actinomycetota > Actinomycetes > Streptosporangiales > Streptosporangiaceae > RYN-230. The sequence goes on along the minus strand of CAWDRD010000064.1, from coordinate 212,570 downwards.
GGTGGGCCGGGTTCGGCGTGTTCGTATCCTGTGCCCTGCTGGAGATCGCCGGCGCCGCGTCCGCCACTGTGACCGGCATCAACGCCATCAACACCAACCCGACCGGCGCGTTCACCGGCCACCTGCCCACCGCCCTGGCCGACCTCACCCTGCTCGCCATCGCGCTCGGCGCGGTCGCCGCGAACGTGCTGAACATCTACTCCGGCGCGCTGTCGTTCACGGCGATGGGCATCAAGCTGCCGCTGGCCCTGCGCCGGGCCATCGTCGCCCTGGTGTTCGGTGTGATCGGCTTCATCGTGGCGCTGACCGGGCTGCACGACGCGGGCACCAAATACGAGAACTTCCTGCTGGTCATCGCGTACTGGATCGCGCCGTGGCTGGCCGTGATGTTCTGCGACCAGTTCCTGCGCCGCCGGGAGGACCCGCGGCAGCTGGAGCGGCTGCTGTTCGACACCAAGTACACGAACTGGGCCGGGCCGGTGTCCATGCTGATCGGCGTGGTGGTGTCGATCTGGCTGTTCTCCAACCAGACCGAGTACGTCGGCGTGGTGCCCAAGCACATCCCGTCCGTGGGCGACCTAACCTTCGAGGCGGGGTTCGTCATCACCGCGGTCATCTACCTGGCCTGGCGGACCCTGGCCCCGGGCAAGCGGCCGGCCGCAGTGACCAGCTGACCCTCGCGGGCGAGGCGGGGCGCGCCGCAGGCGTGTCCCCTCCGAGCCGACGACGCGCCGGGTTCCGGGGGTCGCTCCCCGGGCTAACAGAGTTCAGGCCGGGCCGGTCACCACCGGGTGCTCGTCGCTGCCGCGCAGCCTGCTCGGCACGAACACCGCGAACACGGCCGGGCGCGGCCGGACCAGGACCACGTTGCCGCCTTCGGCCGTGGCGATGTCCCGGGCCAGCGCGAGGCCGAGCCCGGTACCGCCCGGCCGGCCGCTGACGTTCCGCTCGAAGATGCGCGGAACCAGATCGTGCGGCACACCCTTGCCCTCGTCCCGGACTTCCACCACGACTGACTTGGGTGTGCGCGAGGTCCGGATGGCCACCGTACCCGCCCCGTGCACCAGCGCGTTGTCCAGCAACGTCGCGATGATCTGGGCCAGCGCGCCCGGCGGGACATACGCGGACAGGCCCTTTTCCCCGGTCACCTCGAGCTTGCGGTTCGCCCGGCGGAAGGCCGGGTCCCACTCGATGATCTGCTGCGCGATCACGTCGTCGATGGCCAGCAGGGACGGCACGCCCCGGGCGGCCCGGCGGGTCCGGCCGAGCAGCTGGGTGACCACATCGGCCAGCCGCTCGGTCTGGGCCAGCGCGGCCGCGCCCTCAGCCAGCACTACCTCCGGATCGTCAGCGGACGCGATCATTTCCTCCAGCCGCATCGACAGTGCGGTCAGCGGGGTGCGCAGCTGGTGCGAGGCGTCCGCCGCAAAGTCCCGTTCCGCGGCGATCAGGTCGGTAATCCGGCGGGCCGACCCATCCAGCCCTTCCGCCAGCCGGTCCAGCTCGGCAACTCCGTAACGGCGGCCCAGCGGGCGCGAGTCACCCAGGCCGAGCCGGTCCGCCGCGCTGGCGAGTTCCTCCAGCGGCCGGGTCAGCCGCCGGGCCTGCAGGATGGCCAGGGCCACCGCGACCGACACCGCGGCCAGGGCCAGCGCCCCGATGAGGGCCAGTGCCCCAGTCAGCCGGGAGTACTTGACCGAGTCGTCCGCGGCCACGGTGACCTGGAAGTCGCTCGTGCTGACCTGGGCGAAGATGGCTTCCTTGGGCTTCGGCCGGTCACCGCGGGTGAACTCCGGGTGCCCGTCCTGCACGATGCTGATGTACGGGTCGGGCAGCGAGCGTGCGGCCGCCGCAGCCTCGGCCACGTCCGCGGGCAGCCCGGAGTTGACCCGGTCCTGCAGCGTCTTCGCCACCACGGTCGCATCCCGCTTGACCTGCTGCACTGCGGCGGTGATCTGCAGCCGGCTGAGCAGGAAGGCGAGCGGGATGCCCAGCAGCAGCACGGCCGTGACCGCCACCACGAGGGTGGAGATGAGCAGGCGGCGGCGCATAACTCAGCCTCGCAGGAAACCACGGGCTCGCAGGAAACCACGGGCCCGCGGCGAACCGCAGGCCGCAGGCGGCCGGGCCGGCCCAGGCCAGCACCAGCCCGCCCGGGCGGGGTCAGTCGCCCCGCTCGAACCGGAACCCCACCCCGCGGACCGTGGTGATGTACCGGGGGTTGTGCGCGTCATCGCCGAGCTTGCGGCGCAGCCAGGAGATGTGCATGTCCAGCGTCTTCGTGGATCCCCACCACTTGCTGTCCCACACCTCCCGCATGATCTGCTCACGGGTGACCACCTTCCCTGCGTCGCTCACCAGCACGCTCAGCAGGTCAAACTCTTTTGTGGTGAGTTCGAGTTCTGTGTCACCGATCCACGCCCGCCGGGCATCCGCGTCGACCCGGACCCCCTGCACGACGCTGGTCTCCGGGGTGCCGCGGCGCAGCAGCGCGCGGACCCGGGCCAGCAGCTCGGCCAGCCGGAACGGCTTTGTCACATAGTCATCGGCGCCCGCGTCGAGACCGATCACCGTGTCCACCTCGTCGGCCCGAGCGGTGAGGATCAGCACCGGCACGGTCTGCCCGTCGGACCGCAACCGCCGGCAGACCTCCAGGCCATCCAGCCGGGGTAGCCCGATGTCGAGCACGATCAGGTCGATCCCGCCCGCCATGGCCGCCTCCAGCGTGCCCGGGCCGTCCGCCGACACGTTGACGTCGTAACCCTCCCGGCGCAGTGCGCGAGCCAGCGGCTCGGAAATAGAGGCGTCGTCTTCAGCGAGCAGGACACAGGTCATGCACAGATGGTAGCCGTGACCGCCAGTGCTGCCCCAGATCATGGCCAGGTTGGTGACCTAGGCCCAGGCCAGCAGTTCCGTCAAACGGGTCAGACCGGGGTGACGCCGTGGCGGCGGCGGGAGAACGAACGGTCCTTCCCCGCCGCCGCCGCGTACCGGCGGATCAGCTCAGTGCGCAGGTCGCCGGGCTGCACCACGTCATCCACGACCAGCTCGCCCGCCAGCCGGAGCACGTCGATATCCGCGTCGTACTCCGCGCGCAGCCGCGCGGTCTCCTGCTCCCGGGCGGCCGGGTCCTCGATCGCGGCCAGCTTGTTGTAGTACACCGCGTTCACCGCCGCTTCCGCGCCCATCACCGCGATCTTCGCGGTGGGCAGCGCCAGCGTGGCGTCCGGCTCGAACCCGGGGCCGGCCATCGCGTACAGGCCCGCGCCGTAGGCCTTGCGCACCACCACGCAGATCTTCGGCACGGTCGCCTCGGCCACCGCGCTGATCATCTTCGCGCCGTGCCGGATGATGCCCTGCCGTTCCACCGCGGTGCCCACCATGAACCCCGGGACGTCGGCCAGGAACAGCAACGGCACGTTGAAGGCGTCGCACAGCTGGATGAACCGGGCCGCCTTGTCCGCGGAGTCGACGAAGAGCACGCCGCCCTTGAACATCGGGTTGTTCGCGACCACCCCGGTCACCTGGCCGTCCAGCCGGGCGAACCCGATGGTCAGCTCCCGGGCCCAGCGCGCGTGGATCTCGAAGAAGGACCCGGCGTCCACCAGCCCGCGGACGTACCGGCGCATGTCATAGGCCTGCCGCTCGCTGTCCGGGACCAGCGCCGCCAGGTCGATCTGCTCCGGCTCGGCAGCGGCCCCCGCAGGCGGGCGCTGCTGCCAGTTCCCGGGCAGGTAGGACAGGTAGCGGCGGACCGCGTCCAGCGCGTCGGGCTCATCCGCGGCCAGGTAGTGCCCGCAACCCGACACGGTGCAGTGCATCCGCGCCCCGCCCATCTCCTCCAGCGTGGTCTTCTCCTTGACCACCATCTCCACCATGCGGGGGCTGCCCAGGTACATGGACGCGTTGCCGTCCACCATGGCTACGAAGTCGCAGAACGCCGGGATGTACGCGCCGCCCGCGGCGGACGGCCCGAACAGCGCGCACACCTGCGGGATCGAGCCGGACGCGCGGATCTGGGTGTGGAAGATCTTCCCGGCGCCGCGGCGGCCGGGGAACATCTCGACCTGGTCGGTGATCCGCGCCCCGGCCGAGTCCACCAGGTAGACCATGGGCAGGCCCTCCCGGTAGGCCTGCTCGATGATCCGGATGATCTTCTCCACGGTACGGGCGCCCCAGGAGCCCGCCTTGACCGTGGAGTCGTTGGCCATGATGGCGGCGGGCCAGCCACCGATGGTCGCGGTCCCGGTGACCACCCCGTCCGCGGGCAGGCCGTCGGCCAGGACGTTGGCGTACCGGCCGTCCTCGGTGAAGCTGCCCGGGTCGGCCAGCAGCGCGATCCGGTCCCGGGCGAACAGCTTCCCAGCTGCCGCGGCCGTCTCGTGGTACTTCGGCGCCCCGCCGCGCTCGATCCGCGCCCGCAGCTCATCCAGGTCAGCGTGCTCACCCATGCTGGCGAGCGTACTTACACCGGGATGGTGCGGGTGCGCGGGCCGGCCCGGAGCACCTGGGACGGCAGCTGCCGCCCCACGATCCGCTCCGCCTCGGCCGCCGCCCCGATCATCGCCTCCAGGTCCACCCCGGTCGCCACGCCCATGTCCTCGACCATGTGCACGAGTTCCTCGGTCGCGATGTTCCCGGTCGCCCCGGGCGCGTACGGGCAGCCGCCCAGCCCACCCACGGACGCGTCGAAGTCGTCCACGCCCAGCTCCAGCGCGGCCAGCACATTGGCCAGCCCGGCCCCCCGGGTGTTGTGGAAGTGCAGGTTCAGCGGCACGTCCGGGTGCGCCGAGCGGAACTCCCCGACCAGCTCGGTGACCCGCCGCGGGGTGGCCATCCCGGTGGTGTCGCCGAACGAGATCGAGTCCGCCCCGTCGGCCACCGCCCGGCCGGCCACCGCCAGCACCCGGCTGACCGGCACGTCCCCCTCGTACGGGCAGCCCCACGCGGTGGCCACCACCACCTGGCAGGTCGCACCGCGGCCGTGCGCCTCGCTGATGATCACCGCGACGTCGTCCAGCGACTCCTCGGTGCCCCGGTTCACGTTGCGCCGGTTGTGCGTGTCCGAGGCCGACACCACGAATTCCACCTCGGCGAACCCCGCGTCCAGCGCCCGCCGGGCCCCGCGCAGGTTCGGCGCCAGCGCCGAGTAGCGGACCGACGGCACCCGGGCGATCCCCTGCCACACCTGGTCCGCGTCGGCCATCTGCGGGATCGCCTCCGCGCGCACGAACGACACGGCCTCGATCCGGGACACGCCAGTGTGCGCCAGGGTATTGATCAGCTCGATTTTCGCCGCCGTGGGCACTGGGTCTTCATTCTGGAGGCCGTCTCGCGGTCCCACCTCCCGCAACGAAATTCGCGCAGGCACATCCGTCATTCCGTGGTCCTCCGTCCGTCCGGGCCGGTGCTAGGCCCAACCGCCTGCGCGCCCCGGTTATTCACCGGCCACGCTCATTCACCCGGCCACACGGGATCCCGTTTCTCGTTGAACGCGGCGATGCCCTCCCGCCGGTCCGCGGACAGCGCCGCGGTCCGCCACGCGGCGTCCTCCACGTCCAGGGCCGTGGGCAGGCTGGCCGCCCACCCATTCCGCATGGCCCGCTTGGCCGCCCGCACCGCGACCGGGGAGTTGGCCGCGATGGCCTTGGCCAGGTCCAGCGCCACGTCGTCGGCGGTGCCCGCGGGCACCAGACGGTCGACCAGACCGATCCGCTCCGCTTCCGCAGCGGGCACCTGCCGCCCGGTGAGCACCAGGTCCGTGGCCCGGCCCACCCCCAGCCGGCGCATGGACAGCTGCGTCCCGCCGCAGCCGGGCACCAGGCCGACGGTGACCTCGGGCAGGCCGAACACCGCGGTCTCATCAGCCACCACCACGTCGGAGTTCAGTGCCAGTTCACAGCCGCCGCCCAGGGCGTACCCGTGCACCGCCACCACCACCGGCTGGGGCAGGCCGAACAGGGCGCCGAACGCGGCCCGGAACATCTGGCGCTGGGCCAGGATCTGCGCGTCGGTCATGCCGTTGCGCTCTTTCAGGTCCGCGCCGACGCAGAACGCGCGCTCCACCTCGGAGGTCAGCACGACGGCGTGCACCGCGGGGTCCACGGCCAGGTCGGCGCACACCTGGGTGAGCCGCAGCAACATCATGGTGTTCAGCGCGTTCAGCGCCTCGGTCCGGTCGAGCACGACCTCCGCGACGTTGCCGCGCCCGATCACGTGCCTGCGTGGCGATATCCCGTCCATAGAGCGCAGGCTAGCCCCTGCATGATCGGCCCGGGGCCTGGGGCCGTCCGCTTCCCCCGTCGCGCGGCGGTTTGAATAACGCTCACCGGCCCGGGTTGAGCCGCTCGTCGTTGGCCAGCCGTTGCTGCTCGTCCTCGACCAGCTGGAACAGCGTGGACTGGACGTGCTCGACGTACGGGATCTCGGTCAGCACCAGCTGGCCGTGCTCCCCCGCAGTCTCCACGATCAGCTGGCCGGTGCCCAGCAGCCGGTCCACCGGCCCGTGCCGGAACGACACGTCGCTGATCCGGGTGAGCGGGAAATCCCGGCCGGTCCGGGACAGGATGCCGTAGCGCAGCCGGAGCCTGCGGGTGGTCAGCTGGTAGCTGGTGGTCCGCCAGCGCAGCACCGGAACCAGGCACCAGATCAGCAGCGCGAGCACGGCCACCGCGCCCACCGCGATCCGGCCGTCCCCGGCGTACCGGCCCGCCGGGATCACCACCAGCAGTGCGATGGCCGCGGCGATGATCACCAGGAACAGGAAGGCCGGGCGGACCAGTGTCTTCCAGTGCGGGTGCAGCAGCAGCACGCTCTGCTCTCCCTCGGAGAGCTGGTCTTCCCATGCCATAGCGCACATCGTGGCATGAAATGAGGCCGGTGGCGCAGTACCGCCCCGGGCTGGATTCAGCGCAGGTGCACGACGTCGCCGGCGCCCACGACCTCGGTCCCGGTACTGGTCGCCAGCACCAGTCGCCCCAGCTCGTCCACGCCTGTGGCGGTGCCGGTCAGCACGGCCCCGCCGGGCAGCTCGGCCCGGACCTGCGCGCCGATCGTCGCGCACAACCGCAGGTACTCCTGCCGCAGCCGGGCGGCGCCCGCCCCGCTGGCCCACACCGCGTACCAGCGCTCCAGCTCACCGAGGATCGCGGTCAGCACCTGCTCCCGGTCGGTGGCGGCCGCGTTCTCCAGCAGCAGTGAGGTCGCGCCGGGCACCGGGAGATCCGCGCGGCCGAGCGAGACGTTCACGCCCACCCCGACCACGACCGCGCGGCCGTGCGCCTCAGCCAGGATCCCGGCGATCTTCCGGCCGTCCACGAGCACGTCATTGGGCCATTTCAGCCCGGCCGGCACCGCCGCCTCCGCGCGCAGGGCGCTCGCCACGGCAACGCCGGTGAGCAGCGGCACCCAGCCCAGGCCCGAGGGCGGGGCGGCCGCCGGGCGCAGCAGCGCCGAGCAGGCCAGCGCTGCCCCGGCCGGGCTGACCCAGGTCCGGCCGAGCCGGCCGCGGCCAGCCGTCTGCGCGTCGGCGACCAGCACCAGGCCCTCCGCCGCCCCATCGCGGGCCGCCCGGAGCAGGTCGGCGTTGGTCGAGCCGGTCTCGGCCACGACCCGGATCTCCCGCCACCGGCCGCCCGGCCTGATCACGGCCTGGGCCAGGGCCGCCTCGTCCAGCCCTGGCACGCGTGTGCCCGCGCTTTGTTGCACCGATGCCCCCCGCTCAGCCCGTGTTCTGCAGGCCGGCCGCTACGCCGCTCACCGCGAGCAGCAGCAGCCGGTGCAGTTGCTCGCGCCGGGCCGTCGCGGCGGCCTGGCCATCCGCTGTGGTCTGGCCGTCGGCTGTGCCCTGGCCGTCCGTAGCCGGGCGGGCCAGCGCGCGGAGCTCGGTCAGGGCGCGCAGCTGAAGGTAGGAGAGGGCATCCACATAGGGATCGCGCAGCGCCACGGCGCGGGACAGCACCAGCCGGTCGGCGAGTAGCCGGTCGTGCCCGGTCACCTCCAGCACCAGACGCCGGGTCAGGTCGTACTCGGCCAGCACCTGCGCGCTGAGGTCGTCCCGGCCGCCCAGGGCCAGGTGCCGGGCGGCCATCCGGCGGTCGGTCTTGGCCAGGCTCATTTCCGCGCCGTCCAGCAGCACCGCGAACAGCGGCCAGTCCTGGTAAGCCTGCCGGGCCTGGGCCAGGCCGTGCTCGCCCGCGGTCACCGCGGCCAGCCCACTGCCCAGCCCGTACCAGCCGGGCAGGTTGAGCCGGGTCTGTGCCCAGGCGAAGACCCAGGGGATGGCGCGCAGGTCGTCCAGGCCGACCACGCCGACGCCGCGGCGAGCCCGGCCGGGAGCCGATCCGCAGCCCGCTGATCTCCTCCAGCGGGCTGATCCGGGCCAGCCACTCGGCGAAACCGTCCGTCTCCACCAGCGCCCGGTAGGTGCGCAGCGCAGCGGCGTCCATGGCCCCGGCCACCTGCCGGTACCGGTCCGCAGCGGCGGCGTTGCGCTCGCCCACGGCCGGTGATGACGCGAGCAGCACCGCGGAGGTGACCTGCTCCAGGTGCCGCTGGGCGATCACCGGGTGGGCGTACCGGGCGAAGATCACCTCCCCCTGCTCGGTGACCTTGAACCGGCCGTCCACCGAGCCCGGGGCCTCGGCCAGCACCGCCCGCCCGGCGGGGCCGCCGCCGCGGCCGAGAGCGCCACCGCGGCCGTGGAACAGGGTCAGCCGCAGCTCCCGGTCCGCGGCCCACTGGGCCAGCTGCTGCTGCACGTCGAACAGCCGCAACGTGGCGCTGACCGGGCCCAGTTCCTTGGCCGAGTCGGAGTAGCCGAGCATGACCTCCAGCTGGCGGCCGCCGGTGGCGAGCCGCTCCCGGACCGGCTCCAGGTCCAGCATCTCGTCCAGCACCCGGGGGGCGTGCCGCAGGTCCTCGCCGCTCTCGAACAGCGGCACCACGTCGAGCACGGGCGTCCGGCCGCTGCGCGTGGCGCGGCGGGCCAGCTCATGAACGGCGGCGACGTCCGCGGCCGACCGGGTGAAGCTGATCACGTAGCGGCGGCAGGCGGCGACCCCGAACCGTTCCTGGATCCAGGCGGCCGCGCGGAACGTAGCCAGCACTTCCTGCGTCTGGGCGGACAGCTCACCGCCGGCCCGGACCTCCGCCAGCGCTTGGGCATGCACCGCGCTGTGCTGCCGGATCTCCAGCCCAGCCAGGTGGAAGCCGAACGTCTCTACCTGCCAGATCAGCTGCTGCAGTTCCCCGGACGCCTGCCGGGTGGCCCCCGCGGCCGCCAGCGCCTGCTGGACGCCAAGCAGGTCGGCGCGGAACTCCGCGGCGCTGTGGTAGGCCAGGTCGGCCTGGCGCAGCCGGGTCGCTTCGAGCCGCCGGGCCAGGTACAGCAGGTAGGTCCGGTAGGGCTCGTGCGGCGACCGGGCGGCCAGGTCGGCGAGCAGCTCGGGGTGGGCGGCCTCGGCGGCCTCCAGCGCCAGGGTGAACTCGGGGCCGGGCGGCGCCGCGTCTGCGTGCACGGTCAGCGCGCGGCCGATCCGGGTGGTCGCGTTCTCCAGCGCGCGCAGCACGTGGTCGGCCTGGATGACCGCGGTTTCCCTGGTCACCTGGGCGGTGACGAACGGATTGCCGTCCCGGTCCGCGCCCACCCAGCTGCCGTACCGGATGAAGGCCGGGGCGGGCGGGATGTCCGGCCCGGGCCCGGCGGCCCGCCGGGCCTCGTCCAGCGCCCGGTACACGCTGGGCACCACCCGGAACAGCGTCTCGTCGAACGCCGCCATGACCGTGCGGACCTCGTCGATGGGCGTCATGGCGTTGGCCCGCAGCGGTGAGGTGCGCCACAGCAGGTCGACCTCTTCGCGCAGGCGGCGCCGGATCGCCGCTCGCTCGGCCGCGCCGTACCGGGGGTCGCCGGCGTCGGTGACCAGGTCGCTGATCCGGCGCAGCGCGGTCGCCACCGCGCGCCGCCGCGCCTCGGTGGGGTGCGCGGTGAGCACCAGGTGCACCCGCAGCCGGTCCAGCAGCTCGTCGAGATGGGCCAGGCCCTGCTCCTGGCGGAACTCCCCGACCGTGGCCGCGAGCGACTCGCGGACCGGTGCCCGGCCGGTGTCCCGTTCCCGCAGGGTGCGGACCCGCTGCAGTTCCTCGGCCAGGTTCGTGAGGTGGAAGTAGACGGTAAAGGCCCGGGCCACCAGCTCGGCCCGGTCCAGCGACCAGCTCGCCACCAGCGCCGCGATCTCGTCGCCGGGCTGGTCGGGGCCGACAGCGGTGCTGACGGCGGTCCCGGCCGCGGTGGCGGGACTGACAGCCGAGCCGTCAGCCCGGCTGGCGGCGCTCTCCCGGGCGGTAGCCGGGCTGGCGGCACTCTCCGGGGCGGTAGCCGGGCTGGCGGCACTCTCCGGGGCAGTAGCCGGGCTGGCGGCACTGTGCCGGGCGGCGATCACGGCCTGGCGCAGTTGCTCCACGTCGTCGAGCAGATCCTGGCCACCAGCCTCGCGGAGCACCTCGCCGAGCAGGTCGCCGAGCAGCCGCACGTCCCGGCGCATCTCCTCGGGCAGTTCCTGCCGGTCTGAGTCCCGGGTCGGCGGCCGGTCAGGGCCGACGGCCAGCGCCGGGCCAGCGATGATATCCCTGCTCTCGGCATCCTGGCTCACTTCTGACAGCCTAGTGGGCTGCTGCTGCGGCCCTGCCGCGTCTGGGCCAGTCCCGGGCACGCCGGGCCGGATCCAGCGCGACGGCTACCCTGTCGGCATGACCAGCGAAGTCGACAGCCGTGGCGGGCCGATGCCGGCCGATGCCGCACCCGATCCGCACACCACCGCAGCCAAGCTCGCCGACCTGCAGCGCCGCCGGGACGAGGCGATCCACGCCGGATCGCAGCGGGCGGTCGAGCGGCAGCACGCCAAGGGCAAGATGACCGCCCGGGAACGAGTGGACCGGCTGCTCGACGAGGGCTCGTTCATCGAGTTCAGCGAGCTGGCCCGGCACCGGGCCACCGACTTCGGGGTGGCCGCGAACCGGCCCTACGGCGACGGGGTGGTCACCGGGTACGGCACCGTCAACGACCGCCCGGTCTGCGTGTACAGCCAGGACTTCACCGTGTTCGGCGGCTCGCTCGGCGAGGTGTACGGCGAGAAGATCATCAAGCTGATGGAGCACGCGCTGTCCACCGGCTGCCCGCTGATCGGCATTAACGACGGCGGCGGGGCCCGGATCCAGGAAGGTGTGGTGGCCCTCGGCCTGTTCGGTGAGATCTTCTACCGCAACGTCATCGCGTCCGGCGTCATCCCGCAGATCTCGCTGATCATGGGGCCGTGTGCGGGCGGGGCGGTCTACTCACCCGCCCTGACCGACTTCACGCTGATGGTCGAGGGGACCTCGCACATGTTCATCACCGGGCCAGATGTGATCAAGACGGTCACCGGGGAGGAGGTCAGCTTCGAGGACCTCGGCGGCGCGCACGCCCACAACGTCAAGTCCGGGGTGGCCCACTACCAGGCCAAGGACGAGGACGACTGCCTCGACTTCGCCCGCGACCTGCTGTCCTACCTGCCGTCCAACAACCTGGACGAGCCGCCCCTGCTGCCGCCCGCCGGCGGCGCGGTAGCGCTGGACATCACCGAGCAGGACGCGGAACTGGACACGCTTGTCCCCGACTCGCCGAACCAGCCCTACGACGCGCACACGCTGATCGGGCACGTGCTCGACGACCGCGAGTTCCTGGAGATCCATGCCGGGTTCGCCCCGAACATCGTGGTCGGCTTCGGCCGCGTGGAGGGGGCGAGCGTCGGGGTAGTGGCCAACCAGCCGATGCACTTCGCGGGCTGCCTGGACATCGACGCCTCGGAAAAGGCCGCCCGGTTCGTCCGGACCTGCGACGCGTTCAACATCCCGGTGCTCACATTCGTGGACGTGCCCGGTTTCCTGCCCGGGACCGGCCAGGAGTGGGGCGGCATCATCCGGCGCGGCGCGAAGCTGATCTACGCCTACGCCGAGGCCACTGTGCCCAAGATCACAGTGATCACCCGCAAGGCCTACGGCGGCGCCTACGACGTGATGGGATCCAAGCACCTCGGCGGGGACATCAACCTGGCCTGGCCGACCGCGCAGATCGCGGTGATGGGCGCGCAAGGTGCGGTGAACATCCTCTACCGCCGCGAACTGGCCAGCACCGATGATCCGGACGGGCTGCGCGCGCAGCGGGTCGCTGAATACGAGGACACGCTGGCCAACCCATACATCGCGGCCGAGCGCGGCTACGTGGACGCGGTGATCCGCCCGGCCGAGACCCGTCCGCTGATCACCCGGGCGCTACGTACACTGCGCACCAAGCGCGAAACCCGGCCACCCAAGAAGCACGGCAACATCCCGCTATAGAACGGTCACGTAGCCAGATCCCGGTCCTGCTCTCCGCCGGGTGCCGGTCCTGCTGGGTGGGTTCGTGTCCGCAAACCGCTAGTGGGGCGGCGGTCGTTGCACACGAACCTCAATTCGGGCCAAGACGCCGGGCTGCGTGTGCGGAAACCCCCATCATGGCAGCGGTCTGTGCACACGCATCGCAGGCCAGCGGCCGGGACACGGGACAGTGGTCTGCGCACACACCGGGAACAGCGGGTCGGCCAGCACCACGCCCAAGCCTGGCCCCACCACCTCATGGGCGCGTTGGCCGCCGCTGAGCGCCCCGGCTGGCCACGCCCACCCCGCCGTCCCGCCCCGCTCCGCCAGGAACCGTCACACGAAGTGGCTACTGGTAATTATGTGGATACATTAAGTCAACACGCTCCACCCTACGTCGCCGGGAAGGGCAGGTCCGGCAGTAGAGTCGTGAGTGCCATGACCGACATCGTCTCCCCCCTGCCGACGCTTGCCCGTTATGCGATCATGATCGATGTCGGTTATATCTACGCGGCCGCTGGCGAGCTGCTGTTCAGTGTCGGCTCGCGGCGGGAGTACCGGGTCAACACGGACAAGCTCATCCAGGCGCTCACCCGGCACGCTGACGGCCTGGTCCGGGGCGAACTGTTGCGGGTCTACTGGTATGACGCGGCCCGGGACCGGGTGCCCACCATCGACCAGCGGGTGATCGCCCAGATGGCCTGGGTGAAGCTGCGGCTGGGCAACCTGAACGCGCGCGGCCAGCAGAAGGGCGTGGACGCGCAGATCCGGGCGGACATGGAGGCGCTGGCCCGGCACCGGGCGATCACCGACGCGGTCCTGGTGGCGGGCGATGAGGACATGGTGCCCGCGGTCGAGGCCGCCCAGGCCTACGGCGTCCGGGTGCACCTGTGGGGCGTGGAGCCGCCGTTCGGCACGAATCAGGCCGAGCGGCTGGTGTGGGAATCGGACACAGTGGAGGTGCTGGACCGGGCGTTCCTGGAGCCGTACTTCACCCGGATCCCCGTGCCCGACACTCCCCCGGCCAGCCCGCCGCCAACCGTCCCCTCCCCGGCCCAACTGTTCGACAAGCGGCACGGCACCAAGCCGGTCCCCCGCCCGGTCCCACACGCCCCGATCATGGCCCCGCCCAGCCGCCTCGGCCCGGACCGGGTGCGGGTCGAGGAAGCGGGCGAGCACGTGGCGCAGAAGTGGATCCTCACCCGCGGCGAGGACAACATCCGGGACCTGCTGCCCGGCCCGATCCTGCCCCCGGTCATCGACAAGGAGCTACTGGTCGACGCGGAGAAAGAGCTCGGCCTGTCGCTGCGCCCGTACCAGGAGGCCCGGGAGTGGCTGCGGGATGCGTTCTGGGAGCGGGTCCGCCGCCAGTTCGGCATCGGCAGCGGCAGATTATGAGCCCGTGATGAACTGGTCCCAGGGTCAGTCAGGGTGGCGCGGTCAGCGCAGCAGCCAGCAGCAGAGCATGAGCGGTGGCAGGGCATGAGCACAGGAACTGACCTGGGCCTGGCGCTGGAGGTCGTGGCCGGCCACCCAACCGCCGAGGAGATGGCCGCGCTGACCGCGGTCGTGCAGGCTCTCGCCGCGACCCGGGCCCGTCCCGAGCCCACGCCCGGCTCGGGCCCCGGTCCGGGGAGCACGGCGCGGCAGGCCTGGCCGAACCGGGCCGCCCTGGTCCGGGCCCCGCTCACCCCCGGCCCCGGCGCCTGGCACCGCTCCGCCCTCCCCCACTAACCCTCCTCGCGGCCGCCAGCACCGGCCCCGCCGTCCCGCGCAACTCCGGCCCCCCGCCAGCACCACCCCGTCCTTCCCCCCGCAACCCCACCTCCCAGCCGCCAGCACCGGCCGTCCTCCCCCGCAACTCCCGGCCCCACGCCAGCCAGCACCGCCCCGCCCCTCCCGCCCCACCACCCCCGCCAGCCGCAGCCTTGGACAGACAATCGATTAACAGTTCGAATTTTTGCCCCTCCAGGGGCGAAAATTCTAACTGTTGATGCGGCGGCCCCCATAGGGAGTACTGGGCGGCTGAGTTGGGGTGCTGGGGGTGATGATGTCCGAATGCTGCCAGCGGGAGGGGGCTGGGTCGGGTTGAATCGGGGCATGACGCTCGACTTCGACGCCTGCTACCAGGCGGTCGCCGCGCGGGACGCGCGGTTTGACGGGCGTTCTTCACCGGGGTCACCAGCACCCGTATCTACTGCCGGCCGGTCTGCCCGGCGCGCACCCCGGCCCGGGCGAACATGCGGTTCTTCCCGCACCCAGGCGCCGCCGAGGCGGCCGGGTTCCGGGCCTGCCGCCGGTGCCGCCCCGAGGCTAGCCCCGGGTCGCCGGACTGGAACGCCCGCGCCGATCTCGTGGCGCGCGCGGTCCGGCTGATCGCCGACGGCTACGTGGACGAGCAGGGCGTCGGCGGGCTGGCCAGCCGACTCGCGGTCACCCCGCGGCACCTGCACCGGCTGCTAGCCGCCGAGCTGGGTACCGGGCCGCTGGCGCTGGCCCGGACCGCCCGGCTGCAGACGGCGCGGCGGCTGCTGGCGGAGACGAGCATGCCGATCACGGACGTCGCGTTCGCCAGTGGCTTCGCCAGCGTCCGCCAGTTCAACGCGACCGTGCTGGAGT
Organism: uncultured Actinomycetes bacterium; assembly: GCA_963804455.1. Classification (GTDB taxonomy): domain Bacteria; phylum Actinomycetota; class Actinomycetes; order Streptosporangiales; family Streptosporangiaceae; genus RYN-230. The sequence goes on along the minus strand of CAWDRD010000064.1, from coordinate 197,558 downwards.
CGGCGGGCCGCACCCCGTCGCAGCTGCGTGCCCACGCCGGGGGCACGCGCTCGCGGGCCGCCCCGGCCCAGACCGGCTGGGCCCAGCCCGGGATCCGGGCCGCCCCAGCCCAGGGCCACGAGGCACGGGCCGGCCAAGGCGGGTACGGCACGTGGCTCACGCTCCGGCTCGCCTGCCGTGAACCGTTCGACGCGGCCAGCCTGCTCGCCTTTCTGCGGGCCCGGGCGATCCCCGGGGTGGAGGAAGTGACCGCCGACCGGTACGCCCGGACCGTGCGTACCCCGGCTGGCCTGGGCATCATCGAGCTGCTTCCCCGGGCCGGCCAGGGCCATATGCTGCTCCGGGTCCAGCTCAGCAAGCTCAGCGGGGTGGGCCAGGTCGTCTCCCGCACCCGCCGGCTGCTGGACGCCGATGCCGACCCGGTGGCGATCGGCGCCACGCTCGCCGCGGACGACCTCCTCGCCCCGCTGGTGCACGCCCGGCCCGGGTTGCGGGTGCCCGGCGGCTACGACGGCTTCGAGCTGGCCGTACGGGCGGTCCTGGGCCAGCAGGTGTCGGTCGCCGCAGCGCGGACGTTCGCGGGCCGGCTGGCGGCCTGGCATGGCACGCCGCTGGCGCCCAGCCTGGCCGCCCCCGGCCCGCCCAGCCCGGACCCGGCCGGTTCCGGCGCGGACGGCGCCGACCGGGACAGCGGTCACCTGGCTGGGGCGGTGCCGTCCCAGGACCCGCTGAGCATAGTGTTCCCGGGGCCTGCTGACCTGGCGGAGGCGGACCTGTCCGGGGTGGGCCTGACCGCCGCGCGCACCCGGACGCTGCGCGCGCTGGCCGGGGCCGCCGCGACCGGCCGGCTGAACCTGGACCCGGGCGCGGACCCGGAAGAGACTGCGGCCCGGCTGGCGGAACTGCCCGGCATCGGGCCGTGGACCATCAGCTACATCCTGATGCGCACCGGCGACCCTGATGCGTTTCCCGCCAGCGACTTGGTGCTGCGCCGGGCCATGCAGCGCCTGGGCGCCGGGCCTGGGCACGCCGCCCGGTGGCGGCCATGGCGCGGCTACGCCGCGCTGCACCTATGGACCTGGTCTGCCGCCACCCCGGCGCCCGCCACACCCGTGTCCGCCACACCGGCGCCCGCTACCCCGGCCCCTGCCACACCGGCACCCGCCACCCGAATTCCCGCCACACCGGCACCCGCCACCCGAATTCCCGCCACACCGGCACCCGCTACCCCGGCCCCTGCCACACCAGCACCCGCCACCCGAGTTCCCGCCACACCGGCACCCGCCACCCCCGCGCCCGCTGGCGCGAGTCCGGCATGACCGGCCAGGCCCTGCAGAGCCGCGGAGTCAACGATGCCTGAACCGATCCTGGCCACCACGCTGGATACCCCGATCGGCCCGCTCAGCCTGCTGGCCTGGGCTGGCCAGCTGGTCGGCGGCGGGTTCACCGCCGACCCAGCCGAGCTGTACGTACGGCTGCACCCGTCACTGCGCCCGGCGCCGCTGATCGCGGCGCGCCCGGCTGAGCTGCCCTGGCTGGTCAAGCCGGTGCGTGACTACTTCGACGGGGATCTGCGGGCGCTGGACGGGCTACCGGCCTACCAGCCGGGCACCCCGGGGCGGCAGCGGCTGTATGCGGCCATGCGGGCGGTGCCGCCCGGCCGCACGGTGACCTACACCACGCTGGCCGCCCAGGCGGGCATCCCCACGGCGCCGCGGGCCGCGGGGGCGGCGTGTGCCGCCAACCTGATCGCGCCCGTGGTGCCGTGCCACCGGATCCTGCGCACCGACGGCAGCCTCGGCGGTTACTACTACGGACTCGACCGCAAGGCCTGGCTCCTGCGGCACGAGGGGGCTGGGCGCGACTGACCGGCCGCCGGGGTCCCGGACCTGGGTGTGGGAGGGGTGCGGACGGCCTCCCGTTGCGGGCCTTAACGAGGATGGGCGGCGGGCGTCGGAACGCGCGCGGCGGGAACGTGCGCGGACAGTGGGCGCACAAATAGGTGCATGAGTGAGCCCATTAGGATGTCAGGCAGCGGTACCGCCACCGTCGCGCCGCCCTGACCTGGACTGGCGAGTCCGGCCGCCGGAGCCCTGGTCCCGGTGCCCGCTCTGCCCGGCCGCTAAGGTGGCCTGGCCCTCACTTAGACTCCTCGGCATCGGGAGGAGAGGTTTTCGTGCGCAAAGTGCTCATTGCTAACCGCGGCGAGATCGCGGTACGGGTCGTGCGGGCCTGCCGGGACGCGGGTCTGGGCAGCGTCGCCATCTACGCCGAACCGGATCTCGACGCGCTGCACGTCGCCGATGGCGGACGAAGCGTACGCGCTCGGCGGGTCGAGCCCAGCCGAGAGCTACCTGTCCATCGAGAAGATCCTCAAGGTGGCCGCCGACGTCCGGGGCGGACGCGGTGCACCCGGGCTACGGCTTCCTGGCCGAGAACGCCGGCTTCGCCCGGGCGGTGATCGACGCCGGGCTGATCTGGATCGGGCCGCCGCCCGCGGCCATCGACGCGCTCGGCGACAAGGTCGCGGCCCGGCAGATCGCCAACGCGGTTGGCGCGCCGATGGCGCCGGGCACCGACGGCCCGGTCAGCGGCGTGGAAGAGGTCGATGCGTTCGCCGCCCAGCACGGCCTGCCCATCGCGATCAAGGCCGCGTTCGGCGGCGGCGGGCGCGGCCTGAAGGTGGCCCGGACCCCGGCGGAGATCGCCGAGCAGTACGAGTCCGCGGTGCGCGAGGCGGTGGCCGCGTTCGGCCGCGGCGAGTGCTTCGTAGAGCGCTACCTGGACCGGCCGCGGCACGTGGAGACCCAGTGCCTGGCCGACATCCGGGGCAACGTGGTGGTCGTGTCCACCCGGGACTGCTCGCTGCAGCGCCGGCACCAGAAGCTGGTCGAGGAAGCGCCCGCCCCGTTCCTGACCGACGAGCCAGCTGCAGCCAGCTGTACGACTCGTCCAAGGCGATCCTGCGCGCGGCTGGCTACGTGGGCGCGGGCACCTGTGAGTTCCTGGTCGGCCAGGACGGCACCGTGTCCTTCCTGGAGGTCAACACCCGGCTGCAGGTCGAGCACCCGGTGTCCGAGGAGGTCACCGGGATCGACCTGGTACGGGAGATGTTCCGGATCGCCGACGGGCAGGAGCTCGGCTACGCCGACCCGGCGCTCGCGCGGCCACTCGATCGAGTTCCGGATCAACGCCGAGGACCCGGGCCGCGGCTTCCTGCCCGCGCCCGGCACCATCTCCGAGCTGGTGTTCGCCGGCGGGCCCGGGGTACGGGTGGACGCGGGCTACGCCGCGGGCATGACCGTGCCGCAGGCCTTCGACTCGCTGCTGGCCAAGCTCATCATCACCGGGGCCGACCGGAAGCAGGCGCTGCAGCGGGCGCGCCGGGCGCTGGACGAATTCGTGGTCGGCGGCATGCCCACGGTGCTCCCATTCCACCGGGCGGTGGTCCGCGACCCGGCGTTCACCAGCGAGCCGTTCAGCGTGCACACCCGGTGGATCGAGACCGACTTCGCCGGGGAGCTCGAGCCGTACTCGGGCCGCCGCCGACGACGCAGGCCGGGATGCGGCAGGCCCGGGAACGGATCACGGTCGAGGTGGCGGCAAGCGGCTGGAGGTGGTGCTGCCCGCCGGGCTCGGCACGGCCGGCCGGGCCGCCCGGCGCGCCGGGCCGCCGCGCAGGCCGGCGGGCAGGCGGGCCGCGCTGCCCAGGCCAGTGGCGATGCGCTGGTCAGCCCGATGCATGGCACGATCACCAAGATCGTTGCTGCGGAGGGGAGCAGGTGACGGCCGGGGACACTGTGGTCGTGCTCGAGGCCATGAAGATGGAGCAGCCGCTGACCGCGCACAAGGACGGCACCGTCACCGGGCTGGCCGTCCAGGTGGGCCAGACGGTGTCCGCGGGCGAGCTGATCTGCCAGCTGAAAGACTGAGGTCATGCTCTCCTTCGTGGACGGCCGCCGGGCGGTGCGTTGACCCGGCTGCCCGGCGATCCTGGGCCGCTCGGCTGGCTCCGGTTCGCCTGGGGATTCCGGCTGCCAGCCGAGAACGTGCACTGGGTCACGGCACGAGCTGACCGACCCGGGCTGGCGCGGCCGGACCCTGCTCCGGCACCTGGCCGTGATCATCCCGATCTGCGCGGTCGCTGGTGGTCGTGCTGGCCCTGCTGCTGCCCGCGCCGCTCTGGGTGAGCCTGACCATGGTGGCCCTCATCCTGTGCGGCAGCGTGTTCACGGTGCAGCGTGTACGCCGACGACCTCCGGGCCACCCGGCTCCGGCAGCACGACCTGCCGGTGCCCACCGATCCCGACCTGGGCCACCCGACCCACTGACGCGGCCGACGAGGCGGCGGCCGGGGCGTCAGCGATCGCCAGCCGGGCGCATCAGCTTCCGGGCCGCCTCGGTCAGGCTGCCGGACAGCGAGGGGTAGACGGCGAACGTGTGCGCCATCTGGTCCACGGTCAGCGACTGCTCCACCGCCAGCGACACGGCCAGGATCAGCTCGCTGGCCCGCGGCGCGACGATCACGCCGCCGAGCACGATCCCGGTGCCGCGGCGGGCGAACAGCTTGACGAAGCCGTCCCGGAAGCCCTGCATCTTGGCCCGCGCGTTGGTGGCCAGCGGCAGCTTGACCGCGACCGCGTCCACGGCGCCGGACTCCACCGCGGCTGGCGGACACGCCGACAGTCGCGATCTCCGGGTCGGTGAAGATCGTCGCGGCCACGTGGCCCAGCCGGATCGGCTGCACCGCCTCGCCCAGCGTGTGCCACATGGCGATCCGGCCCTGCATGGCGGCCACCGACGCGAGCATCATCACCCCGGTGCAGTCCCCGGCCGCGTACACGCCCCGCGCAGTCGTCCGGGACACCCGGTCCACCTGGATGAAGCCCTGGCCGTCCAGGGTCACTCCGGCGTGCTCCAGGCCGAGGCCCCGGGTGGCTGGCACCATGCCGACGGTCAGCAGGCAGTGCGAGCCGCGCACCGTCCGGCCGTCCTCCAGGGTGACCAGCACCCCGTGGCCAGTGCGCTTGACCGCGGCGGCCCGGGACCGGCTCGAGCACCGTCATCCCCCGCCGCCGGAACACGTCCTCCAGCACCACGGCCGCGTCGGCGTCCTCGTGCGGCAGCACCCGCTCGCGCGAGGACACCAGGGTGACCTGGGAGCCGAGCGCCTGGTAGGCGCCGGCGAACTCCGCTCCGGTCACCCCAGAGCCCACCACGATCAGTTCCTCCGGCAGGTCGGGCAGGTCGTACAGCTGCCGCCAGGTGAGGATGCGCTCGCCGTCGGGCTCAGCGCCGGGCAGTATCCGGGGCACCGCCCCGGTGGCGACCAGCACCGCACCCGCCTGGATCTCGCTGGCCACCAGCGACCACCGTGTCCGGGCCGGCCAGCTGGCCGTGCCCGGTGATGATCTCGACCCCTTCCGCGGCCAGGCGCAGCGCCACGTCCGCGGACTGCGCCTGGGCCAGCGCCTTGACCCGGCTGTACAGCCGCGGAGCGTCCACCACCGCCTGCCCACGGCCAGGTAGCCGGCTGGGCTGCTGACTCGGCTGTCCTGGCACGACGGGACCGGGTGAGCCGACCCGGATACCCATTTCACCCGCGCCATGCACGACGGCCATGGTGGTGGAGGTGGCGATGAGGGTCTTTGACGGGCACGCAGTCGGTCAGCACGCACGCGCCGCCGAGGCCGTCACTGTCCACCACGGTCACCTGGGCCCCGAGCTGAGCGGCCACCAGGGCCGCCTCGTACCCGCCCGGCCCGCCCCCCAGGATCGACGATTCTCGTGCTCGGCTGGCTCACGCTGCCTCATTCTGTCGCACCCGGATTCCGCGGTACGCGGCGCGCCCGCCCAACACCCCGCCACGCCCGCTACGTCCCGCCCTGCCCTCCCGCCCCACGATCATGGAACCTGCGGGGGCGGCTGACCCGGCGGCGGGCGGCAGGGCGCTGCCAAGCCAGGCGGGCGGCCTGGGCTGACCCCAGCGGCGGGCAGTGCCGGTATCGAGGCTGGAACGTTGCCTGCCGGTGTCCAAGATCCCCCGCGCCGGCCCGCCGCATGGTTACGCTGGTGAGCCGTGGAGCTGTACGCGGCGTATGCCACCAATATGGACCCAGCGTTGATGGCTGAGCGCTGCCCGCACTCGCCGCAGTACGGCAACGGCTGGCTGGAAGGCTGGCGGCTCACCTTCGGCGGCGAGGACATCAGCTGGGAAGGCGCTCTGGCCACCGTGGTGGAGGATGCCGCCGAGCGGGTGTTCGTTGTGCTGTACGAGCTGTCCGCGCTGGACGAGCGGGTGCTGGACCGCTGGGACGGCGTGACGCTCGGTTACTTCCGGAAGATCCGGGTGCGGGTGGAGACCCTGGAGGGCAGCGTGGCCGCGTGGCTGTACGTCCTCAACGACTACGAGGGTGGCTTGCCGTCCGCGCGTTACCTGGGCATCGTCGCGGATGCCGCGGAAATGGCCGGCGCCCCGGACGACTACATCCAGTGCCTGCGCAGCCGCCCAACCGCGGGGCGGCTCGGGGCCTAGAACGGTAGGAGCGGCTAGCTGAGGAAGCTGGTCACCGCCGCCCGCAACGACCTGGCGTCCAGGCCGTGCGCTGCCTGATGCTCGGCGGGCGTGCCGTAGCGGCGCAGTTCCTGGTGGGTGACCCCCAGTCCGAGTACGCGGTGCGGCAGATCCCGCAACGCCTCCGTCACCACCGGTACCGACGTGCCCGCGAGATACGGCTCGACGAGCACCACGCCCGGCGGGCCCAGGGTGTCCCGCAAGGTCGCGGTATCCAGCGGCCGGACGGTGGCCGCGTACAACACGGTCACGTCCAGGCCGCGGGTCGCGTCGAGCACCGTGTCGGCCAGTGGCCCGACCGCCAGCACACTGCCGCGGCGGCCGCCCCGCAACACGCAGAGCCGCCCCGGCGCGGCCTCCAGCGGCACCGAGTTCGACTGGGTGGACAGCCGGACGTACACCAGGCCCTCCCCGGCCACAGCGGCCCGGAGCTGCGTTTCCGCCTCGTCCGGGTGGCCAGGCACATGCACGGTCCAGCCCGGCAGCGTGTCCAGCAACGCCACGTCACCCGGCGCCTGGTGGGTCCGGCCGCTGTCGGCGTAGTCGACGGATGCGCCTACGCTGACCAGCACCGCGCCCACGCCCTGGTGGTTCAGGTCGAGCTTGATCTGCTCGAACGGCCGCTCGACCAGGAAGCTGGCGATGGTGTGCGCCACCGGGCGCAGCCCGGCCAGGGCCAGCCCGCCGGTCACGCTGATCAGCAACTGCTCCCGGATGCCCACGTTGATGACCCGGTCCGGATGGCGGCGGCGGGCGGGCTCGAACGCATCCGCCGAGATGTCGGCGAGCACCACGGCCAGCCGCGGCTCGGAGTCCAGCAGCCCGGACACGACCGCGCTGAACCGCTCACGCATGGTCTCCACCGGGGCTCATCCTCTCCTAGCCTCGACGACCGCGGTCACCATGTGCGGGCGGCCGGGGTGCGGCGCGGTGAGCGCAGCCTCGAGCGCGTCGTGGTCGCGGCCGGGGGCCCGCAGCACGGACCAGTCCTCGACCGCGAACCTGGTGTGCAGCCCACCCGGCCAGCCGTGGCTGGACGAGGCGTTGTCCACCACGACCACATGCAGCGAATCCAGCCGGGTGGCCCGCGCGACGGCGATCGCCTCGTGGTTGGATCCCTCGTCCAGCTCGGCGTCGCCGATGAGGACGAACACCCGCGGGGCGGTCAGCCCCCGGGCCCGCAGACCCAGGGCCAGGCCCACCGCGAGCGGCAGCCCGTGGCCGAGCGAGCCGCTGGAGATCTCCACGCCCGGCACCCGGTTCCGGTCCGGGTGCAGCCCCAGCGGCGACCCGGACGAGCCGAAGTCGCGCAGCTGCCCGGGGTCCAGGAAGCCCTTGGCCGCGAGCACCGCGTAGTAGGCCATCGGCCCATGCCCCTTGGACAGCAGGAACCGGTCCCTGGCCTCGTCCGCGGCCGTGTCCGGGGTCACCCGGAGCACCCGGTCGTACAGCACCCACAGCACGTCCAGTGTGGAGGTGGCTGCCACGTCGTGCTTCTCGTCCCCGGTCATCAGCGACATAAGGCCCGGCAGGTCGGCAAAGCCGAATCTGGTCCGGCTCGCGGTGGAAGTCATGTCCTCATGCTGCGACTTAAAGTTAACTTCAAGTCAAGGAAACTACCAGCAAAATCAGCAACGGTACCGCCATCGCGGCCATCGCCTGCCAGCTCCAGCGGGCCCGGGGCAGGAGGTCAGCCGGGGGGCCGCCATCCGCCGGATCACCGAGCCCGGGGCCGCCCGCCCGCTGGTGCTCCCGCTGGACGCGCTCCTCGAGCTGGCGGGCGATGAACTCGGCCGCCGTCCCGGCCAGTGCCGCCTGTGCCGTCGCGGGCAGCTGCGCGTAGCCGGGTTCCCGGGCCCCCCGCCGAGCGGACCGCCGGGCGCGCAGCTCGCTCCTGTTCCGGGCCCGGGCGGATGACTGGACCGCCCAGCTGTGCACGACCCGCTCCCGGGTCGTCCCGGGCCGCGGGCGGCAGTGCACCCGGACCGTCTGGGCCAGATCCACCTGGCTGACCGCGGCCCACGGCAGGATGTGCTCGCGGAGCGGGTTGACCACGGTGATGCCGGCCGAGTCGGCCACGATCCGCGGCCGCAGCGCGCACGCGTAGGCGAACCCGGTGATGGCCACCAGCAGCGCCGCGGTGACCGCCGCGGCGTGATCGCGCCCCTGGACGGCCAGCGCGATCAGGGCGGCCACGGCGAACACCAGCCAGCCCCACCACAGCACCACCGGCCCGGCGGTCCGGTAGACCTGCCGGTCGTCGCGCCGCTCCTGCCGCGAAAACACCGCTGCAGCCCTCCGTATGGCCAGTTCCCAGGGCACCGTTGGCGCCCTGCCAGCTCAACTGTAGGGCGGTCAGGCGCGCGCGGCAGCGTCGGGCAGCGGCTCCGCCGCCACGGCACCGCTCCGGGTGGCGGCCAGCGCGGCGGCGGCCATCAGCCGTATCCCGATCGGGATGGCACGCTCGTCGATGTCGAAAGTGGGCTGGTGAATATCGAAGTCATCGCCTGACCCGGGGGTCCGCGTGCCGAGCCGGGCGAGCGAGCCAGGGACCGACTCGAGGTACCAGGCGAAGTCCTCCCCGCCCAGGCTCTGCGGGGTGGACGCGACCGCGTCGCGGCCGAGCACCCGCTCGGCCGCGGCGGCCAGCAACGCCGTGCTGGTGGGCTCGTTCACGGTGGGTGGCACGTTGCGCTGGTAGTTCAGGTCCGCCAGCACCCCGTACGCGCTGGCCACCGAGTCGATCAGTGCCTTGAGGAGGTCGGGCGCCTGGTGCCACGCCTCGTCGTCCAGGCACCGGACGGTGCCCTCCACCACCCCGTCATCCGGGATGGCGTTAGCCGCGGAGCCCGCGCTGACCCGGCCCCAGACCAGGCTCAGGCTGGACCGCGGGTCCACCCGGCGGGATAGCGCCGCGGGCAGTTCGGTGACGATCTTCCCCAGCGCGTACACCAGGTCCGCGGTCAGGTGCGGCCGGGCGGTGTGCCCGCCCGGCCCGGTGACCCGGACCGTGATCTTGTCGCAGGCGGCCGTGATGGGGCCGCTCCGGATCCCGATCTTCCCCACGTCCAGCCGCGGGTCACAGTGCAGCGCGAAGATCCGGTCCACGGACGCGATGCCGCCCGCGGCCATGACGTCCAGGGCGCCGCCGGGCACTTCCTCCGCGGGCTGGAAGATCAGCCGGACCCGGCCGTGCCACCGGCCCTGCGCGGCCTGGCTGGCCAGGAACAAGCCCGCGCCGAGAACCACAGTGGTGTGCACGTCATGCCCGCAGGCGTGGCACACGTTCGGCACCGTGGACCGGTAGGCGACCCGCTTCTCATCGGTCAGTGGCAGCGCGTCGAGGTCCGCCCGCAGGGCCACCAGCGGGGCATCCGGCGCGGACCCGATGTCCACCATCATCCCGGTGCCCTTGGGCAGGATGACCGGCCGCAGGCCCGCCGCGGCCAGCCGGAGCGCGAGCCGCCGGGTGGTCCGGTGCTCGTGGTAGCCGAGCTCCGGGTGGGCGTGCAGGTCACGCCGGAACTCGATCAGCTCACGCTCGTTCGCCAGGAGAAACGCGTCGAGTTCCCCCGCCACGTCATGGTCCGGCATGGCGGGCCTCCCCCGGGTGGACGAACCGGTCCTCGGCGAACTCGGTGACCAGCGCGTCTACTACGTCGGTCAAGCCGCCGCCCATCGCCACCACCGCACGCTGCCGTTCGTACGAGGCGCCACTCTCCAGCACTTCGCCACCCACATCCAGCTCGTCCGCGCAGCCCAGTCGCTTGGCGACCGGGTGCAACTCGCCGAGCAGCTCGTAGAGCTCATCACGCAGCGGAGCAGTGGAGCCTGAGGCACCGGTGATCACGATAGCGTCCAGACCATACCTGGTAGCGCGCCACTTATTGTCACGAATCACCCAGGACGGCTGGATGGGCAGCCGGTAACCACGGTCGAGCTGCATGTCCAGCAGTTGCACCAGGCTCTGCGACAAGGCGGCCACCATCCCTACCTCATGCAGTGTCGGGACCCCGTCGAACATCCGTATCTCAACTGTGCCGAAGTCAGGGTGCGGCCGGACATCCCACCACACTTCCTTGATGCTCCGGATGGTCCCGGCCCGCAGCAACGTGTCCATGTACTCCTCGAACTCACTCCAGTCCGCAAGCTGGTGCGGCGGTCCTGCGGTCGGCAACCCGCCAAAGATGACCGCCCTGCTCGAAGCGAGCCCCGTGTCGTGCCCACCCCAGAACGGGCTCGACGCGGTCAGCGCGAGGAAATGCGGCAGATAGGCGGCCAGCGCGTTGACGATCGGAATCGCCTTGCTGCCATCACGAAGCCCCACATGGACATGGACACCGAAGGTCTGAATCCTCCGGGCAAGCCACTGCATCTGCTCGACGAGTTCCGCATAGCGCTGAATGGGCGCCATCTTTGCGTCCCGCCAGTCACTGACGGGATGTGTTCCGGCGCAGGCCAACATCGTATCGCGCATATCCGTGATCCGCTGAAGTTGAGCAATTGTTGTGCCAAGGTCCGCCACGGCCTCCGACACGGTGCTACAGACGCCGGTGACCACCTCCACGGTGGACTGCATGAGCTCATGGTGGATTTTTTGCTGGTAACCAGGCTCGTCGGGCCCGGGCAGCGCGGCCAGCACCTCCCGAGCATCCTGGCGCAGCAGCTTGCTGTGCGCGTCGATGAGCTGAAGTTCCCATTCGATGCCCACGGTCGCGCCCCGGGAAGGGTTCCACCAGATTGCCACGGCCAGCCTCCCTCAGTCCCGCGGCCCAGGAAGGCCCGCCCGCCGCCCGGCTACCGCACTCCTAGCCTGGACGCTCCGGGTAATCGCCCGCAAACGCGCAGAAACCGTGCACCGGCCCCGTGCTCAGGCCCCGCGCACCGGCCCCGTGCTCAGGCCCCGCGCACCGGCCCCGTGCTCAGGCCCCGCGCACCGGCCCCGTGCTCAGGCCCCGCGCACCGGCCCCGTGCTCAGCCCCGCCCGCCCCGTGCTCAGGCCCCGCGCACCGGCCCCGTGCTCAGGCCCCGCGCACCGGCCCCATGCTCAGGCCCCGCGCACCGGCCCCATGCTCAGGCCCCGCGCACCGGCCCCATGCTCAGGCCCCGCGCACCGGCCCCATGCTCAGGCCCCGCGCACCGGCCCCGTGCTCAGGCCCCGCGCACCGGCCCCGTGCTCAGGGTCCGTGCTCAGGGTCCGGCACGGGAATGGCCGGTCAGGAAACGTTGGGTGGCTGGTAGACCCCCCATACCTCGCGGAGCGCGTCGCAGACCTCGCCTACCGTGGCCCGGGCCCGCAGCGCCTCGCGCAGCGGGATCAGCACATTCTGGCTGCTCGCCGCGGCCTTCCTGAGGTCGTCCAGGTAGCCCCTGGTTTGGGCCGCATCCCGGCTGGCCCGCAGGTCGGCCAGCCGCCGCGCCTGGTCCTGCTCGAGCGCGGGATCGACCCGCAACGGCTCGTAGGGCTCGCCACTGGGCACAGTGAACCGGTTGACCCCGACCACCACCCGGTCCCCGGCGTCGATCTCCTGGGCCACCTGGTAGGCGGACCGCTCGATCTCGGCCTTCTGGAATCCCGTCTCGATGGCCGCGACCGCCCCGCCGAGGTCCTCGATCCGGGCCATCAATCGCTCCGCCGCGTCCGCGACGTCGTCGGTCATCGACTCCACCGCATACGAACCGGCGAACGGGTCCACGGTGGCAGTGAGGTCGGTCTCGTACGCGAGGACCTGCTGGGTGCGGACGGCGAGCCGGGCCGCTTTCTGGCTGGGCAGCGCGATCGCCTCGTCGTAGGCGTTCGTGTGCAGCGACTGGGTCCCGCCGAGCACCGCGGCGAGCGCCTGGACGGTAACCCGGGCCAGGTTCACCTCGGGCTGCTGGGCGGTCAGCTGGACACCGGCGGTCTGGGTGTGGAACCGGAGCATCTGCGACCGGGGGTCCGTGGCGCCGAATTCGTCCCGCATGATCCGGGCCCACAACCGGCGGGCCGCCCGGAACTTGGCTACCTCTTCCAGCAGCGTGGTGCGGGCCACGAAGAAGAAGGAAAGACGGGGCGCGAATTCGTCCACCGCCAGGCCCGAGCTGATCGCGGCGCGCACGTACTCCTTGGCGTTAGCCAGCGTGAACGCGATCTCCTGGACCGGCGTCGCACCCGCCTCGGCCATGTGATAGCCGGAAATCGAGATCGTGTTCCAGTGCGGCAGCTCGGCCCGGCAGTAGGCGAAGGTGTCGGCGACCAGGCGGAGCGACGGCACCGGCGGATAGATGTAGGTGCCGCGGGCGATGTACTCCTTGAGAATGTCGTTCTGGATGGTGCCGGTCAGCGCGCTCGCGGGCACCCCCTGCTCCTCGGCCACCAGCTGGTAGAGGACCAGCAGCAGCGCGGCCGGGGCGTTGATGGTCATCGAGGTCGAGACCTTGTCCAGCGGGATACCGTGCAGCAGCGTGCGCATGTCCTCGATGGAATCGATAGCCACGCCCACCTTGCCGACCTCACCGTGGGCCAGCGGTGCGTCAGAGTCGTAACCCATCTGCGTCGGCAGGTCGAACGCGACCGACAGGCCGGTGGTGCCGTGCTCGATCAGCTCGTGGTAGCGCCGGTTCGAGTCCGCCGCGGTGGCGAACCCGGCGTACTGCCGCATCGTCCACGGCCGGCTGGTGTACATCAGCGGGTACACGCCGCGGGTGAACGGGTACTCACCCGGCTGGCCCAGCTGTGCCGCGGGATCGAAGCCCGCGGGCTGCCCCGGGCCGTAGACCGGCTCGACCGGCAGTCCTGATTCTGACTCACGTGCCATGAGCCAAGGTTAGGCCCCTGGCACCGGGGATCCTATGTGACTTTCGCCGCTGGCCCGCTGCTGCCGCTGCCGCTGCTCAGCCCAGGGGGCGGAGGAAGCCCACCCGGTCCTTGGCTGCGACCATGGTCTGCTCGGCGACCGGCCGCGCCCGGGCCGTGCCGTGGGCCAGCATCCGGTCCAGCCCCCCCTCATCCGCGAGGATCTTCTCGGTCCGTTCCCGGATCGGCGCCAGCGCGTCCACCACGACCTCGGCCAGGTCCTTCTTGAACGTGCCGTAGCCCGCACCCGCATACCTGGCTTCCAGGGCCGGGATGTCCTCGCCGGACAGCGCGGAGAAGATGCGCAGCAGGTTGGTGACGCCGGGCTTGTCCGCCTCGTCGGCGCGGATCTCGCTGCCCGTGTCGGTGACCGCCCGGGCGATCTTCTTCCGGATCACGCCCGGCTCGTCGAGCACGTCGATGATGCCCGCTGGCGACGAGGACGACTTGCTCATCTTCGCAGACGGCTCCTGCAGGTCGGTGATCTTCGCGACGCCGCTGAGGATGTACGCGGATGGCACCGTGAACGTCTCCCCGTACCGGTGGTTGAACCGCATCGCCAGGTCCCGGCTGAGTTCCAGGTGCTGGCGCTGGTCCTCGCCGACCGGCACCTGCTCGGTCTGGTACAGCAGGATGTCGGCCGCCTGGAGCACCGGGTAGCTGAACAGCCCCAGGCTGGCCTGCTGGGCCCCGCCGCGAGCGGCCTTGTCCTTGAACTGGGTCATCCGGCTCGCCTCGCCGAACCCGGTGAGGCAGCCGAGGATCCAGGTGAGTTCCGGGTGCTGCGGCACGTGGCTCTGCACGAACACCACGCAGCGGTCCGGGTCCAGCCCGGCGGCGAACAGCTGGGCGGCGGCCACCCGGGTCCGCTGGCGCAGCTGAGCCGGGTCCTGTGGCACGGTGATGGCGTGCAGGTCCACCACGCAGTAAAACGCGTCGTGGGTGTCCTGCAGGGCCACCCACTGGCGCACCGCGCCCAGGTAGTTGCCGAGATGGAAGGAGTCGGCAGTCGGCTGGATGCCGGAGAACGCGCGCGGCCTGGACATGGGGAAAGTCTAGTGCGGCGGCCCGTAGGCCGGCGCCAGGCCAGCTAGCGCGGCGGCCCGTAGGCCCGCGCCAGGCCAGCTAGCGCGGCGGCCCGTAGGCCGACGCCGGACTGGCAGGCGCGGCGGCCGGTCAGGTGATGACCGGGACAATCTCCGGGGCGTCCAGCAGCAACGCGTCCGCGGCCTGGTCGGTGACCGCCTCCTGGGAGGCCCGCTCGGCGGCGATAGCCGCCTCGTAGTGGCTGATCTCCCTGGCCAGCTGGCGCCCGTTCCAGCGCAGCGGCTTGGCCAGCAGCTCAGCCGCTTCCGCCGCAGCTGACAGGCCACGATCCCAGGTCTCGATCGAGATGTGCGTCCGCCGGGTCAGCACGTCGTCCAGGTGCCGGGCGCCCTCGTGCGAGGCCGCGTAGCCGATCTCCGCTCGCAGGTAATCCTCAGCCCCGGCCAGCGGCCGGCCGAGGCCGGGGTCGGCGGCGATGAGGTCGAGCACCTCCATGGCCAGCGAGCCGTACCGGCGCAGCAGGTGCTCGATCCGGGCTACGTGCAGGCCAGAGGAGCTGGCCAGCCGGTGCCGGGCGTTCCACAGTGGCAGGTACCCGTCCGCGCCGATCAGCGGCACATCCTGGGTGCAGGACGCGGGGACCCGCCAGTCCAGCCCGTGCGCCACCGCGTCCACCGCGTCCCGTGCCATCAGCCGGTAGGTGGTGTACTTGCCGCCGGCGATCATGACCAGGCCGGGCACCGGGTGAGCCACCACGTGCTCACGGGACAGCCGCGAGGTCGAGTCGGATTCCCCGGCCAGCAGCGGGCGCAGCCCGGCGTAGACTCCGGCCACGTCTTCCCTGGTCAGCGGGACCGCGAGGACCCGGTTGACCTGCTCGAGCACATAGTCGATGTCCACCCGGCTGGCGGCCGGGTGGGCCTTGTCCAGCGCCCAGTCGGTGTCCGTGGTGCCGACGATCCAGTGCCGGCCCCACGGGATGACGAACAGTACGCTGGTCGAGGTGCGCAGGATGAGCCCGGTACGGGAATGGATGCGGTCCCTGGGCACGACCAGGTGCACGCCCTTGGAGGCCCTGATGTTGATGGTGCCGCGGCCGCCGACCATGGCCTGGATCTCGTCCGTCCACACCCCGGTCGCGTTGACCACCTGCTGCGCCCTGATCCGCAGTTCCTGCCCGGTCTCCAGGTCCACCGCGCGTACCCCGGTCACCCGCTCGCCTTCCCGGAGGAACCCGGTGACCTGGGTCCGGGAGGCAATCTGCGCCCCATAGCTGGCGGCGGTACGGATCAGGCTGACCACGAACCGGGCGTCGTCCACCTCGGCGTCCCAGTACTGCACCGCCCCGGTGACCGCGGACCGTTTCAGGGCTGGTGCCAGCCGGAGAGCGGCGCGCTTGCTCAGCTGCCGGTGCCCGGGCAGGCCGCGTGGCTGGCCGAGGGAGAAACCCAGGATGTCGTACGCACTCACCCCGGTACCGAGGTAGGCCCGCTCCCAGACGTGGTGGGTGAGCGGGAACAGGAACGGCACCGGGTGCACCAGGTGCGGTGCGATCCGCTGCAGCAGCAGGCCGCGCTCGGTCAGTGCCTCCCGGACCAGGTTCAGGTTGAGCTGCTCCAGGTAGCGCAGGCCGCCGTGGATGAGCTTGCTGGACCGGGACGAGGTGCCGGAGGCGAAATCCCGGGCCTCAACCAGGCCGGTGGACAGCCCGCGGGTGACTGCGTCCAGCGCCACGCCTGCCCCGACCACGCCCCCGCCGACCACGAGGACCTGGAGTTCCGTGCCGGCGAGCGCGGCCAGGGCCGCCGCCCGTCCGTCGGGGTCCAGCCGCGCCGTCTCGTCACCCCCAGCCATCACACGCCGAACGCTAGCATTCCTGGCCGCCTGGTCACCGGCGCGGCGCATTCGGCGTGACGGAGACCTCCACCCGCTGGAATTCCTTGAGGTCGGAGTACCCCGAGGTGGCCATGGTCCGGCGGAGCGCGCCGATCAGGTTCAGCGAGCCGTCGGTCACCGAGGACGGGCCGTACAGGATCTGCTCCAGGGTGCCGATCGGGGGAACCGGTACCCGCACCCCGCGGGGCAGGTCCGGATGGTGCGCCTCGCTCCCCCAGTGATAGCCGCGACCCGGCGCCTCGGCGGCCCGGGCGAACGGCGAGCCAACCATGACCGCGTCCGCCCCGCAGGCCAGCGCCTTAGCGATGTCCCCGCTCCGGGTCATCCCGCCGTCGGCGATCACGTGCACGTACCGCCCGCCGGACTCGTCCAGATACTCCCGGCGGGCAGCAGCGACATCAGCGATGGCGGTGGCCATCGGCACCGCCACGCCGAGCACCGCGGCCGTCGTGTGGCCCGACCCGCCGCCGAAGCCGACCAGCACGCCCGCGGCGCCGGTGCGCATCAGGTGCAGCGCGGCGGTGTAGGTGGCGCAGCCGCCGACGATGACCGGCACGTCGAGCTCGTAGATGAACTGCTTGAGGTTGAGCGGCTCGGCCTGGCCGGACACGTGCTCCGCGGACACGGTGGTGCCGCGGATCACGAAGATGTCCACGCCCGCGTCGATGACCGCCTTGTAGTAGCGGACGGTCCGCTGCGGGGACAGCCGGGCCGCGGTCGTGACACCTGCCGCGCGGATCTCCTCGATTCGCTGCCCGATCAGGTCTTCCTTGATCGGCTCGGCGTAGATCTGCTGCAGCCGCCGGGTGGCGGCCTCGTCGGTGAGCTCCGCGATCTCGGCCAGCACCGGCTCCGGGTCGGCGTACCGGGTCCACAGGCCTTCCAGGTCCAGTACGGCCAGCCCGCCGAGCCTGCCGATCTGCGCCGCAATCTGCGGCGAGACCACACTGTCCATGGGGCTGACCACCAGCGGCATCTCGAACCGGTACGCGTCGATCTGCCAGGCTACCGAGACCTCTTCCGGGTCCCGGGTGCGGCGCGAGGGCACGATGCCGATCTCATCCAGCGGGTAGGCCCGGCGGCCGCTCTTGCCGCGGCCGATCTCCACCGCGGTCACGGCACGGTCCTGAGCACAGCCAGCCCGGCCAGCGCAGGCTTGGTCACGGCCGGCGCCTGGTGTAGTTGGGCGCTTCCGCGGTCATCTCGATGTCGTGCGGATGGCTCTCGGCCAGCCCAGCCGCGGTGATCTGGGTGAACCGCGCCTGCTGGAGCTCGGTCACGTTCCGCGCCCCGCAGTAGCCCATGGCCGCGCGCAAGCCGCCCACCAGCTGGTTGGCCACAGCCGCCAGCGGGCCGCGGTAGGGCACCTGCCCCTCGATGCCCTCCGGGACCAGCTTGTCCTCCCGCAGCACGTCATCCTGGAAGTAGCGGTCCTTGGAGTAGGACCGGCCACGCTCGGGATTGCGCATGGCCCCAAGGGAGCCCATGCCCCGGTACAGCTTGTACTGCTTGCCGTGGATGAAGACCATCTCGCCCGGGCCCTCTTCGCAGCCAGCCAGCAGGCTGCCCAGCATGACGGTGTCCGCGCCGGCGGCGATGGCCTTGGCGATGTCACCGGAGTGCTGCAGCCCGCCGTCGCCGATCAGCGGCACGCCTGCCCGGCGGGTCGCCTGGGCCGCTTCGTAGATCGCGGTGACCTGGGGCACTCCGACGCCGGCCACCACCCGGGTGGTGCAGATCGAGCCGGGCCCGACGCCGACCTTCACCCCGTCCGCGCCCGCGTCGATGAGCGCCTGGGCGCCTGCCTCGCTGGCCACGTTCCCGCCGATCACGTCCAGCCGCAGGTTGGCCTTGAGCTGGGCGACCATGTCGAGCACGGCCTGGGAGTGCCCGTGTGCCGTGTCCACTATGAGGAAATCGGCGCCCGCCTCAGCCAGCGCCTGGGCCCGGCGCTTGGCGTCCTGGCCTACGCCCACCGCGGCGCCAGCCACCAGCCGTCCCTCCGCGTCCTTGGTGGCGCTGGGGAACTTCTCGCTCTTGGTGAAGTCCTTGACGGTGATCAGGCCGCGCAGCCGCCCGGCCGGGTCGATCAGCGGGAGCTTCTCCACCTTGTGCTGACGGAGCAGCGCGTACGCCTCGTCCCTGGACACCCCGACCGGGGCGGTGACGAGCGGCATCGGTGTCATCAGGTCGCGCACCCGGCGGCTGTGGTCGGTCTCGAAGCGGATGTCCCGGTTGGTCACGATGCCCAGCAGCACCCCGTCTGGGCTGGTCACCGGCACCCCGGAGATGCGGTAGCGGGCGCACATCTGCTCGACCTCGCCGACCGTAGCGTCCGGCCCGCAGGTCACCGGGTTGGTGATCATGCCCGCCTCGGACCGCTTCACCATGTCTACCTGCTGCGCCTGTTCCTCGATGGAGAGGTTGCGGTGCAGCACGCCGACTCCGCCGATGCGGGCCATGGCGATAGCCATCCGTGCCTCGGTCACGGTGTCCATGGCCGAGGAGACGAGCGGGACGTTCAGCGTGATCCGCCGGCTCAGCTGGGCGGTGGTATCCGCCTCACCGGGCATGATCGCCGAATGCGCTGGCAGCAGCAGCACATCATCGAAGGTCAGGGCCGGGGGGGCGAATTTGCCGGCGTCGCTCATGACACCCTTCCGGGAGGGGACGGCGGGACAGCTTCCAGTCTAGGGGGGCTGGGCCGCCGGGACGGTCAGTGGACGCGCCGGGCGCTCCGGGCCCCCCACCCCCGTGATCACGCAATCGGCTCCTCGACCGCCAGTGCCCTGAGCCGGGTCAGGGCCCGATGCTGGGCGACCCGGACCGCTCCTGCTGACATACCAAGTACGGTACCCGTCTCCTCCGCGGACAGACCTGCGATGACACGGAGTATTAGCAGGTCACGCTGGTGTACGGGAAGCCGCGCCAGGAGCTTCCTCGGCGTGTTCCGCCTCAATCCAGGCCACCACGGTCTCTTCCGGACCGGGCCGGTCGTGGGGGCCGTCGGCAGGTTCGCCAGCGGCACGGCCAGCCGGGCCGCGGTGCGGCAGCGTCCGCGACTTTGTGTGAGGCGATGCCGAACACGAACGACGCGAACGGCCGGCCCATGTCCCGGTAGCGGGGCAGCACGGCCAGGCAGACCTCCTGGGCCACGTCATCCGCAACGTAGTAGTGGCCGGTGCTGCGGCCCAGCCGGGCCCGGCAGTACCGGACCACCATGGGGCGGATGTGCTCCAGCAGGCTCTCGATCGCGGCCGGGTGGCCACCAGCCGCCAGCCGGGCCAGGTCGGCGAGGCTGGTCCCCGCGGCCAGGCCCGCTGGATGGCGCTCGGCGCTCCTGTGCGCCCGGCACGCTGTGCACGATGACTCCGTGGGTCACGCATGGATGATGCCCACGAATTACGGGTCAGCCTTCCTGAGCAGGGGCAACAGAAAGGTCACATTAATGTGACGTCCGAGCACTCTCCGGAGTCAATTACAAACTACAATGAGCTAATTACTCTGAGTAGTGCTTAGGTCGCCGCTTTCACGGCATTGATCAGGACCGTAACAGGCACGGGCCCCGTTCCCTGAAACTCAGGGAACGGGGCCCGCTGGGTACCTCGCGGCGCTGCCACCCGGTACTGTCACCCGGTGCTGCCGCCCAGGAGCGACGCCTAGTGCGCGTGCCCGTGCGAGTGGCCGTGGCCACCTGCGCCAGGTGCCTCGGTTTCCTCTTCCGGCCGCTCCGCCACCAGCGCTTCGGTGGTGAGCAGCATGGCCGCGATCGAGGCCGCGTTGAGCACCGCGGACCGGGTCACCTTGACCGGGTCGATCACACCCTGGGCCACCAGGTCGCCGTACTCACCCGTGGCGGCGTTGTAGCCCTGGCCGAAGCCAAGCTCGGCGATCTTGGCGACGACGACCGAGCCCTCGGCGCCGGCGTTCTCCGCGATCCACCGGGCCGGGGAGGACAGCGCGGTGCGCACCACCTGCACCCCCCTCGCCTCGTCGCCGGTCTGGCCGAGGTTGTCGAGGTTAGCCGCCACGTACACCAGGGCGCTGCCGCCACCAGGCACGATGCCTTCCTCGATAGCCGCCCGGGTCGCCGAGATGGCGTCCTCCAGCCGGTGCTTCTTCTCCTTCAGCTCGACCTCGGTGGCCGCGCCGACCCGGAGCACGCAGACCCCGCCGGACAGCTTGGCCACACGCTCCTGGAGCTTCTCCCGGTCCCAGTCGGAGTCGGTCGCCTCGATCTCAGCGCGCAGCTGGCGGACCCGCTCGGCGATGGCCTCGGTGTCACCGGCGCCGTCCACGATCGTGGTGGTGTCCTTGGTGATCACCACCCGGCGGGCCTTGCCCAGCGTCTCCAGGCCGACCAGCTCGAGCTTGAGGCCGATTTCCTCGCTGACCACCTCACCGCCGGTGAGGACCGCCATGTCGCCCAGCATCGCCTTGCGCCGGTCGCCGAAGCCAGGCGCCTTGACCGCGCACACCGCGAGCAGGCCGCGGATCTTGTTCACGACCAGCGTGGACAGGGCCTCGCCCTCGACGTCCTCGGCGATGACCAGGAACGGCCTCTTGGTCTGCGCCACCTTCTCCAGCAGCGGCAGGAAGTCCGCCATGGAGGAGATCTTGCCGGCGTGCAGCAGGATGTAGGCGTCGTCCAGGACGGCTTCCATCCGCTCCGGGTCGGTCACGAAGTACGGCGAGATGTAGCCCTTGTCGAACTGCATCCCCTCGGTGAACTCGAGTTCCAGCCCCATGGTCGGCGACTCTTCGACGGTGATCACGCCGTCCTTGCCGACCTTGCTGAACGCCTCGGCGATGAGCTCGCCGATCCGCGCGTCCTGCGCCGAGACCGTAGCCACGTGCGCGATCTCCTGCTGCTCCTCGACCTCGCGAGCCAGCTCCAGCAGCCGGTCGGACACGGCCGCGGCCGCGGCGTCGATGCCCCGCTTGAGCGCGATCGGGTTCGCGCCCGCGGTAACCGAGCGGCGCCCTTCCCGGACCATGGCCTGGGCCAGCACGGTCGCGGTGGTGGTGCCGTCCCCGGCTACGTCGTTGGTCTTGGTGGCGACTTCCTTGGCCAGCTGGGCGCCAAGGTTCTCGTACGGGTCCTCCAGATCGATCTCACGGGCGACGGTCACGCCGTCGTTCGTGATGGTCGGAGCACCCCACTTCTTGTCGATGACGACGTTGCGGCCCTTCGGGCCGAGCGTCACCTTCACGGCGTCCGCGAGACGGTTCACGCCGCGCTCGAGAGCACGCCGCGCCTCCTCGTCGAACTCCAGCATCTTTGCCATGAGCACCTCTGCATTGCTGTGAATAGGGTTTGCGGCAGCGGGGCACCTGCCCGCCGCACGGTCAGGCCGCGCGATGGTCCTGCGCAGCCGCCGCCAGAGCGGCCGGGGCCGGTCCCACGGACCACCGCCCCGGTCGCCAGTCAGCGCCGGGGCGGTGGTCCGAGCGGGACAGGTCCCGCCGCCTGATCCGTGTGGTTACTTCTCGATGATGGCGAGCACGTCACGGGCGGAGAGCACCAGGTACTCCTCGCCGTGGTACTTCACCTCGGTGCCGCCGTACTTGCTGTAGAGCACCACGTCGCCGACCTTCACGTCCATCGGGACGCGCTTGGTGCCAGCGTCGTCATACCGGCCCGGGCCCACCGCCAGGACTTCGCCCTCCTGCGGCTTCTCCTTAGCGGTGTCTGGAATAACCAGCCCAGACGCGGTGGTCTGCTCAGCTTCCAGCGTGCGGACCACGATCCGGTCCTCGAGTGGCTTGAGAACAACCTTGGTAGCGGTCGCCACGATCTGACCTCCTCCTCCGAAAAGGATGGGGAAACGGCTATAGGAAGAGCGATCACGGCTGACTGTCGTCGCGGGTGCCAGACCAGCCTCGTCGCATTAGCACTCTACCTCAGAGAGTGCCAGTCCCGAACAGTAGTCTGGCTCGTGCCGAGCCGTCAACCTGCACCGCGGCCAACTGGCTCCCAGCGGTCCCGGTCACGCGCTGACCGTGGCCACCAGCGGCGCGGTCAACGGCTGCCCTCCGTGGTGGGCCGGGTCCCCGGCCAGGCCGCCAGCCGGTGCCCGCCCCGGGCGCTGCGGGGACGCGGCAGCACATGCCGCATCACCAGCGCGTCCGTCCCGGACGGCTGGTAGTAACCGCGGCGCAGGCCGATCTCGGTGAAGCCCCGGCTCCGGTACAGCTGCTGCGCCCGGTCGTTGTCCACCCGCACCTCGAGGAAGACTTCGGTGCAGCCGTGCCGGGCCGCTTCAGCCAGCAGCCGGTCCAGCAGCGCCGCGCCGATCCCCTGCCCCCAGTGCTCCTCGGCGACCGCCATGGTCAGCACGTCCGCCTGGCTGCCACCCGGAAGGAGCAGGCCGGCGTAGCCGACCACCTCGTCCCCGACCACCGCGACCACGTACTGCCGGTCCGTTGCGGTCCCGTCGAGTTCCGCGGCCAGCATGCCCTCGGTCCACGCCTCCTCGCGGAACAGCTCACCCTCCAGCTGCGTCACGGTGGGCAGGTCAGCGTGGGTCATCGGGCGCAGCGCCACGGCCGTGGTCACGCCAGGCTCACCCGCTTGGCCGGCCCGGGCACCTGGGTGCCCGGGCCGCGCAGGTCCACCGGCTCGACGGGCAGCGCGGGCCGGCCCGCGCTCAGCCACGCGGCGGCGAGCAGCGCCAGGGTGCCCGCGGCTGGGTACTGCGGGGCGATCGGACGGCCGGGCAGGCTGGGGTAGAGCAGCCCGCCCTGGCCGGCCACAGGCAGGTCAGCCTGGATGTCCGTGGGCGGCCCGACCGATGGGCCGGCCAGCCGCGTCCCCGACGCGTCGTACTGCGCCCAGTACAGCTCGCTCCGCTGCGCGTCGGTGGCCACCAGGAACGGCTGCCCCTCCGCCTGCGCCACCGCATCGCTGGCGATGATGTCGAGCGTGCATATCCCGTGCACCGGGACGCCGAGCGCGCTGCCCAGCACCCGGGCCGTGACCAGGCCGGTACGCAGCCCGGTGTACGGGCCGGGGCCGGTCCCCGTGGCCACGGCGGTGATGTCCCGGCGGCTGGCCCCGGCGCCGGTCAGCACGGCGTCGATAGAGGCCGCTAGCAGCTCGCCATGACGGTGGGCGCCCACGGTGGTCACTTCGGCCAGCACGTGCGTCCCGTCGTGCAGGGCCACGGTCACAGCCGGCGTCGCGGTATCGAACGCGAGCAACAGCACGGAAGCAAAGCCTAGATGACGGGGACCGCAGGCTGGGCCAGCGCCGTGCGGGCCAGCCCCGTGCGGGCCAGCCCCGTGCGGGCCAGCCCCGCGCAGGCTCGGCACGGGCAGGCTCCGCACCGGCAGCGCCCGCCCGGCCGCTCACTTCAGCCGGGCCAGCACGTCACGCGCGGCCGCGGCGGCTCCGGCCTGGAGCTGGGGGACCGAGACCGGCCCGTACCCGCCACGGCCGGAATCACCTTCTAGCACCGAGGTGACCAGCACGTTCCGGTCCCGGACCACGACGGTCAGCAGATCCGTGGTTACCCCGGCCGCGCTGGTCGTCTGGTACGCGGCGAACGCCGTACTGCCGAGATGCGGGATCCGGGTGATGGTCGCCTTGGGCAGGCGCGTGCCCTTGGCTGGATTCATCTTTTGCTGCAACGCTTGGTCGTACCCGTCGATGGCCGCGAAAGTGGCGCTGCCGTCTCCGCTGGCCAGGCCGTTCGGGGCGTACGCGGTGGCCTGGACGTTCAGCAGCCGGTAGACCGGCGCCGCATCCAAGGTCCAGCTGCACAGGCTGGCGGACCCGCCGTCCAGCGAGGCGGGCGCGGCCACGGTCCGCTTGCCCGGCAGGTACTGGCTGAGCGTGCCGGAACTCACGGCGGTGCAGGCGTTGGGTACCGCCTGGAACTCACCCGGCTGGAAGCTCGTGACGATGGGATTGGGCTGCTGGGCCGGGGGGCTGCTGCGGCCGAAGAGCAGCCAGCCGCCCACGCCCAGGACGGCGGCGCCGGCCAGCGCCAGGCCCCAGCGGTGGATCGAGCGCCGGGTCCGGCGGGCCCGGGCCGCCGCCTGCCGGCCTTCCGGCCGGGCGGGCTTGTCCCCTAGGGACGGCGAGCCGCCAGCCCCGTCCGCGTCGTCCTCGAACGGGTCTGCAAAAGGATCCGCACTCTGGGAACGCCCCCGCCGGGGGTTGCTCCCGCGCGGTCCGGTGTCAGCGGAGCCGGTGTCATACGGGCCAGCGCCGTATCGGCCGGTGTCATACGGGCCAGTCTCATACGGACCGGCGCTGTGGGCAGGAGCACGACGCTGGGCGGTGCCGCGCTCAGCATCAGCGCCACGCCGCTCCGGACGATACCGCTCGGGCTGGAACGGGTCGGACGCCAGCGGCCCGGTGCCTCTGAGACCGGTGCCTGTGAGACCCGTGCCTGAGGGATCAGTGCCTTTCCGATCAGTACCTGAGGGAGCCGCACCGGGCGAACCAGGGTCCGGGGCAGCAGGACGGTAAGGATCGGTGTACAGGTCGGCTCGGAACGGGTCGGTGCCCGCGGCACCCGCACCGTACTCACCCGCGCCGTACCCACCGGTGCCGTAGTCACTGCTGCCGTAGTCACTGCTGCCATAGTCACTGGTGCCGTGCTGGCCAGCGCCAGCGGAGCCGGTCCGGTAGCGGCCCGGCGCAGCCGGGCCCGGCCGGGCGGAGCGGTAGGGGTCAGCCTCCCGGGGGCTGGACGGCCGCCGGGCCGGTTCCGGCGCAGCAGGCGGGGCCGGTTCGGGACGGCGGCGCTTGCCCCGGCCGTCAGCCCAGCGCGGGTCGATGGCCAGGCCGGCCCACGGCGGCAGGTCCTCGTCCTCGGCCGGATAGTCGGCCTCAGCTCGCCGCGAGTGGCGCCGCGAAGGCGGCCGATCAGATCCCGGGGGTGGGGGCCCCTGCTCAGCCACGGCGCGCCTCCGAAAAAAAGGATCAGACTGTGAGCGTTATTCAAAACCGGCTAGCGAGGGCAGGCCCAGAGGGTCTGTCCGAGCGGTCGGTGCAGGTCAGGGCGATGCCAACCCTTCATGATCATTTGAATAACGCGACTTTTGAATAAGACACTGTGCATATCGGACCGTGCGGATCAGGCTGTGCGGGTCAGAGTTGCATAACGGCGCGGAGGCACATCGCCATGGCCAGCGTGAGGCATTCAGCTGGTCAGGGCGATGGGGGAACAATGCGCCACTATAGGGCCTCGGGCCGGGCAGGCAGGGCACAACACACGGATTCCCAGCAGGTCCCCAGCATTCTCCGAGAATCTGGACCAGGATGGATTTCCGGGCCCCGGGACGTGCTCAAGCCGTGCGCTCGCGTGCGCCAGGGCTGGTGGCGGCCTTCCGGATCAGGTCATTGATGGCCTCATTGACCACCGCGGGGTTTTCCAGGATGAGGGCGTGCCCGGCATTCGGTACCCAGATCATGTCGGCACCAGGTATCTGGGCGGCCAGTTCCAGGCTCAGCACCGGGGCGATCAGCTTGTCCTTCTCGCCGGCCAGCACCACCACGGGAACCTGGCCGAGGGTATCCAGCGAGGTGCGCACGTCCATGGCGAACAGGATCTTCCCGTACGCCGCGATGACGTCGATCGGGGTAGCGGCGATCATCTGCTCCAGGAAGTCCACGGTAGCCGGGTTGACGTGCGGATCGCCGAAGCCGATGAACCGGGTGCCCAGGAACGACAGCTCGGTGGACAGCTTGCGGCCATGTTCTACCAGGACGGCCCGGTAGCCGGTGGCCGCGCCGCTCAGCGCCAACGGCACCGCCCGGCGCAGGACCGGGCGGATCGGGCCGGGCATCCACGGGCTGCCGCCGCTCAGGCCGCTGGCCGCGGTGCAGATGAGCGCGGCCCCGACCACCTTGGTGCCGAACCACTCCGGCCGCTGGCCCGCCAGCGCCATGATCGTCATGCCGCCCATGGAGTGGCCGACCAGGATGACCGGCATGTCCCCGGGCGCGGTCGCCTGGATGACCCGGCTCAGGTCCGAGCCCAGCTGGTCGATGCTGGCGCCGCCCGCGGCGGACCGGCCGGACCGGCCGTGATCCCGCTGATCCCAGCACACGAGCCGGTAACCGCGCAGGTCGCGGCGCTGGAAATGCCAGCAGTCCTGGTTCAGCGTGTACCCGTGGCAGAAGATGATGGTCGGAGCGCGGCCCTGCCCCGGGTCAATGCGGCCCGTGGCTGCCGTCATCGCCGGGCTCGTCGATCTCGACGTGCAGCGGCACCCCATCGTCGGCGAGCACGGTCAGCGGGCGCCCGCGCAGGCCGCCCAGCTGCTCTGGCTGCGCGGCATCGCGCAGCACCTGAACCCGGCCCACCGCGATCCGCTCGGCCGCCAGCACAGCGCCGGCGCCGGCCGCCACGGCGCCCGCCGCCAGCCCTGCCACCCCGGTGATCCGCCGCCAGGTCGCCATCGCTCCTCCACCGGCTGCGTCCCCGTCCAGCCAGGCCAGCACGGACGGGCGCGCAGCCCTCGTACCGACGCCTACCCAGGAATACAGACGCGGTGGTACCCGGCTGAACACGGGTCTGTGCTATCCAGACTGCCGGGCCTCATGCTACTCCAGAGTAATTTCTGGTCAGCCGGGCGGAGAAGTTGGTGACGATCTCATACGACACCGTGCCCAGCGCATCGGCCCACTCCTGGGCGGTCGGCTCGCCGTCATCGCCGGGGCCGAACAGCACGACCTCGTCCCCGGCCTGGGCTGGCTCCGCGGCGAAGTCCACCACGGACAGGTCCATGCACACGGTGCCCGCAATCCGCCAGCGGCGACCCCGGGCCTGCAGTTCGACCACCCCGGAGGCACGCCGCGGGATGCCTTCCGCGTAGCCGACCGGGATCAGCCCGAGGGTGCTCGTGCCCCGGGTGGTGTACCGGTGGCCGTAGGACACCGGTGTCCCGTCCGGCACCTGCTTGGCCAGCACCAGCCGGGTGCGCACGGTCATAGCCGGGCGGAGCCAGTCCGGCGCGCCGCCGGGGAGGGTGGCCAGCCCGTACATGCCGCCGCCCGGCCGGACCAGGTCGAACCAGGTATCCGGGAGGGTGAGCACGGCCGCGGTGTTGGCCAGGTGACGCACTTCGGGCTGGGCACCCGCCGCCTCGGCCAGCGCGACGGCGTCCCGGAACGCCGCGGCCTGCCCACTGATCGACGGGTGTCCTGGGATGTCGGCGCAGGCCAGGTGCGACCAGATGCCGGTGATGCGGACCCGCCCGTCCGCCTCGGCAGCCAGCGCCGCGGCCACCAGCCCGGCCCAGTCGGCCATGGTCGCGCCGCCACGGGCCATCCCGGTATCCACCTTGAGCTGGACCCGGGCCGGACGGCCCGCCCGGCCCGCCGCGGCGGCGATCTCCGCCAGGAGCGGCACCGCGTCCGCGGTCAGGTCGATATCGGCGCGGATCGCCTCCTCGTGCGCGGCGCCAGGCACCCCGGTCAGGCACAGCACCCGGGCATCCAGCCCGGCCTGGCGCAGGGCCAGCGCCTCGGGCACATGTACCACGCCCAGCCACTGGGCCCCGCCCGCCAGCCCGGCCCGCGCCGCCGGGATCATGCCGTGGCCGTACCCGTCGGCCTTGACCACCGCCATCACCTGCGCACCAGCCACCTGCTTGCGCAGCGCCTCCATGTTGGCCTGGACAGCAGCCAGGTCAACCAGGGCCTCCCCAGGACCTTCCATGCCGTCCAGTCTGCCAGCCAGAACGGCCCCAGCCGGACCCACCGCGACGATCATCGCCCGGCCCACGGGCGCGGTCGCCCAGGCCACGGGGCCCGCACGCCCGAAATCAGTACACCGGCAACCCGGCCAGGCCCCCCCGCAGACCCGGACTCAGGACTGCCGCCAACCCGGCCAGGCCCCCCCGCAGACCCGGACTCAGGACTGCCGCCAACCCGGCCAGGCCCCCCCCGCAGACCCGGACTCAGGACTGCCGCCAACCCGGCCAGGCCCCCCCCGCAGACCCGGACTCAGGACTGCCGGCAACCCGGCCAGGCCCCCCGCAGACCCGGCGTCGGGACACCGCCGACCAGGCGCCAAGCCGACCCCAGGCCGAGGCTCAGGGCGCCTGCTCGCGGACGGAGCGGATCGCGGCGGGCAGGGCGCCGATCACGTCGGCCGCGGCGATCGGCGCCTCCGCGCCGGCCCAGGCCAGGGCCAGGGCCAGGGCCAGGGCCGCCCCGGCGGCCACCGGATCGGCCCGGCTGTCTGGGCCGGGAGCGGGCCGGTTGCCTATGCCCGCCGCGGCCAGCCGGGCCGCCAGGCCATGCAGGTACGCGGCGGCGGCCGCGGCGTCCCGGGCGGCCAGGCCCTGCGCCAGCAGCGAGCCGGCCAGCCCGGACAGCACATCCCCGGTCCCTGCCGAGGCCAGCCAGGAGGTCCCGGTGGGGTTGGCGTAGACCGGCTGCGCGTCCGCGGCCGGGCTGGCGATCACCGTAGTCGAGCCCTTCAGCAACACGGTCGCGCCGAGCTCGGCCGCGGCCCGGCGGGCGTGCTCGAGGCGGCGCGCCTGCACGTCAGCCGGGTCAGCACCGAGCAGCCGGGCCAGTTCCCCGGCGTGTGGGGTGAGCAGGGTGGGGGCGTTGCGGGACAGCAGCCTGCGGTTGGCCGCGAGCAGGGTGAGCCCATCCGCGTCCACCAGCACTGGGACGTCGGTGGCCAGCACCGCGGCGAGCCGGTCGCGGGCCTCGTCGTCGGTGCCCATGCCCGGCCCGGCTACCCAGGCCTGCACCCGGCCCGCGGCTGGGATCACGGCCCCAGCCGGGCCGTCACCGGCTGGCCCAGCCGGGCCGGTGAGCGTGATCACTGCTTCTGGCCAGAGCAGCCGGACCACGGCCACCGCGGGTTCCGCGGACACCAGCCGGACCATGCCCGGGCCGCCGCGCAGCGCACCGCCCACGGCCAGCGCGGCCGCCCCGGTGTACCGCTCGCTGCCGGCCAGGATGCCCAGCACGCCGCGGCGGTACTTGTCGGATTCCGCGGCCGGCTGGGGCAGCAGCCGGGCCAGGTCGGCCGCCTGGAGCGCGGTGAGGTCCGGTGGCGGGAGGTGCGGGCCCAGGCCGATGTCGATCAGCTCGACCACCCCGGCGTGCCCGGCCCCCGGATCCACCAGCAGGCCCGGCTTCAGCGTGCCGAACGTCACGGTCACATCCGCCTGCACGGCCGTGCCCTCGACCACGCCGGTGTCCGCGTCCACCCCGCTGGGCAGGTCCACCGCCACCACCGTGGCGGCCGAGGCGGCCGCCTGGGTGGCGAGGGAGGCTTGCGGCTCCCGCAGGCCGCCGTGGCCGCCGATGCCGAGCAGCCCGTCGATGATCAGGTCGGCCGCACTGATGGCCGCGCGGACCCCTGGGTCATCGGCGGCCGCCAGCCGCCCGCCCGCGGCGCGCAGCGCCGTAGCGCCCTCCTCATGGGTCTTCGAGCCGGCCGCTACACCCAGCACCACCGCGCCGCGCCGGGCCAGCCGGGCCCCGGCGAAGAGCGCGTCGCCGCCGTTGTCCCCGCTCCCCGCGAGGACCACCACCCGGGTCCCGGCCACCTTCCCGGCCAGGCCCGCGCAGACCGCGGCCAGGCCAGCCGCGGCCCGCTGCATCAGCGCGCCGGGCGGCAGCTGGGCCATCAGGCTCTGCTCCGCGGCCCGGACCTTGGCCACTTCATGGGCGTTTCTCATCCGTCAGCCACCACCATCGCGAGGCTCGTCCCGGCATCGTCTACCCGCAGCCCGCCACCAGCAGTCATCCCGGCCCGGCCCGACCTCCCGGCCCAGAAGTCCCAGGCGGCCTGGCCCACCGGGCGTCGCGACCAGAGGCGGTCGGCCCCGGCCCGCTGGCCCCCGGCTCTAGCCCCGGCGCCCCATTCCTGCCAGGCCCACCCCGGGCACCGTGACCGGCGGCCGCTGACCAGGGCGCCAGGACCGGCGGCGCCAGGGGTTCTGGCCCCCGCCGTCCGTCCCTGACCGGGCCGACCAGGCACCGGGACCGGCGAACGGCCACCGGCCCTGCCCCCAGCCATCCGTCCCCCGCCGGGCTCACCAGGCACCGGGACCGGCGAACGGCCACCGGCCCTGCCCCCAGCCATCCGTCCCCCGCCGGGCTCACCAGGCACCGGGACCGGCGAACGGCCACCGGCCCTGCCCCCAGCCATCCGTCCCCCGCCGGGCCGACCAGGCACCGGGACCGGCAAGCAGTTGCGGCCCCCGCCATCACAGTCCGTTCGCTCTGGGCGAACAAGTGGCCGGGGCGGGTGTTCGTTGCGGGCCTTTCCACGAACGTGCTGCCTCCCGGCGCGGCTCCCGGCGATCACTCGCCCAGCCTGTCATGCGCCGCAGGCACAGCGTCATCCGGGCAGCGCGCAGCCGGGGCCGCAGCGGCATGGGGCGGCCGTCCAGCCGCGCTGGCCGAGCACCGCGGCGACTTCCGCGGCGACCAGGCACGGCCGGGCGGTCACATCGGCCCAGCCGTACCGCAGGGTGAGCTGGCCCTGAGCCGCGTTGGCGTTGTCCCGGCGGATGTCGCCCCAATGGCGCCCGGCCGGGTGGGCGGCCCGGCCGTCGAGCTCAACCGTCACCGCATAGGCCTCGTAGTGGACGTCCTGGTACTGGTGCGTCCCGGCGCGCTGGACCGGGCGCTGCCGGGCGGCCCTGGGCAGCCTGTGCGGCCGCTCCACCCGGGTCACGTAGCGGAACTCCAGCAGCGAGTGCACCCCGGTCGCGCCGAGGCTGAGCGCCCCGGCCAGCTCCGTGCGCCATCGCATCCGCTGGCGTAGCGCCAGGGCCGCGCCGATCAGCTCCGGGGTGGTCTTCCGGCTGCCGCAGGCGTGGAACACCCAGCTGAAGGCGTCGTCCAGGGTCGCTGCCGCCCCAGCCAGATCCAGCACCGTCTCCTCGATCCGGGTCTGCGGCGGAGTGCGCACCGGATGCCGAGCCTCGGCGATCCGGCAGGAGTAGTGCAGGACGACCCCGGAGATGGGGGTGACCCACCGGCCGCTGGGCACCGTAACGTGAATGGCAGTCGTGCGGGAGTTCACCAGGCCGTGTAATTCCGCGGCCGTGTGGTGGCTGAGGACCGCCTGCGGCCCGGCACGTAGCACGGCGGCCCAGAGCATGGCGGTCCGGTCCGGCTCACCGCTGAAGGCGGCGAAGACCCCGGTGTGCAGCCGCTGCCAGTGACCACGGCGCAGCGCGGCCACGATCTGCTTATCCGTAATCCCGGAACCCAGGGCCTGGGCCCGGCTCAGCACACCGTGCTGCTCAGTCAGCAGCTCACATGCCTCCGCCGGAACCTCACGTGTCATGTCACTACCGTGGCCACCCCACCCCACCCCGTCACCCCTAGAATCCAGTTCTGTGGATAACTAGGGCCCCACTCAGTAACAGTTCGGATTTTTGCCCGCCGGGGGGCAAAAATTCGAACTGCTGATCGGGTGGCTACTCGACGGTGACGGATTTGGCTAGGTTGCGGGGCTGGTCTACGTCGTGGCCCTTGGCGGTGGCCAGTTCGCAGGCGAAGACTTGCAGGGGCACCGTGGTGACCAGGGGCTGGAGGAGGGTGGGTACCGCAGGGACCTCGATCAGGGTGTCCGCGTACAGCTTGACCTCGGCGTCGCCCGCTTCGGCGATCACGATGACACGGGCGCCGCGGGCCCGGATCTCCTGGATGTTGGACACGATCTTGTCATGGAGGACAGCCCTGTCTTGCGGGGAGGGCACGACCACCACGACTGGCAGCCCGCCCTCGATGAGGGCGATCGGGCCGTGCTTGAGCTCGCCCGCGGCGAACCCCTCGGCGTGCATGTAGGCGAGTTCCTTGAGCTTGAGCGCACCTTCCAGGGCGACCGGGTAGCCGGTGTGGCGGCCGAGGAACAGCACACAGCGCTCCCCCGCGAGTTCCCTCGCTAGCGCCCGGACCGGCTCGACCGTGTCCAGTACCCGGTCCACCTCCCCGGGCATCTGGGCCAGCTGGGCGATATCGGAGCCGATCTCGCCGGGGAACTTGGTGCCGCGCACCTGGGCCAGGTACAGCGCGACCAGGTAGCAGGCGACCAGCTGGGTCAGGAACGCCTTGGTCGAGGCGACCGCGATCTCGGGGCCCGCGTGGGTGTAGAGCACGGCGTCGCACTCGCGCGGGATCGATGAGCCGTTGACGTTGCAGATGCCGAGCACCCGGGACCGCTGCTCGCGGGCGTGCCGCACCGCCATCAGGGTGTCCATCGTCTCCCCGGACTGGGAGATCGCGATGACCAGGGTGGTCCGGGTCAGGATCGGGTCGCGGTAGCGGAACTCGCTGGCCAGCTCCACCTCGCAGGGGATCCGGCACCAGTGCTCGATGGCGTACTTGGCGATCATCCCGGCGTGGTAGGCGGTGCCGCAGGCCACCACGACGATCTTGTCGATGCCGCGCAGCTCGGTGTGGTCCAGGCGCATCTCGTCGAGGGTGAGCTGGCCGTCCGCGGCCGATCCGGCCGAGCAGCGTGTCGGCGACCGCGCGGGGCTGCTCGGCGATCTCCTTGAGCATGAAGTACTCGTAGCCCGCCTTTTCCGCGGCGGAGATATCCCAGTTCACGTGGTACTCGGTGATCTTCGCGGGGGCGCCGTCGAACGTCAGTAACGGTGACCCCGTCCGCACGGACCTCGGCCACCTGATCCTGGCCGAGCTCGATCGCGTCCCGGGTGTAGGCGATGAACGCGGCCACGTCACTGGCCAGGAAGTTCTCGCCGTGGCCACGGCCGATGACGAGCGGGGAGTTGCGGCGGGCGCCGACCACCGCCCCGGGGTCCCTGACGTCCACCGCGACGAGCGTGAACGCCCCGTCCAGCCGCTGGCAGACGCGGCGCATTGCCTCGGCGAGAGCGCCCGGCGCGGCCTGGCCCGCCTCGGCGAGCGCACCCGCCCCGGCCCGGGCCGCTGTCCCGGCCCGGGCCGCCGCCTCGGCCTGAGCCGCCATCTCGTCCTCGAGCAGGTGCGCGACCACCTCGGTGTCGGTGTCCGAGGCCAGGTGATGGCGGGCCGAGATCTCGCGGCGGAGCGTGGCGAAGTTCTCGATGATTCCGTTGTGCACCACGGCCAGCTGGTCGGCGCAGTCGGTGTGCGGATGCGCGTTGGGGTCGTTCGGCGCCCCGTGCGTCGCCCACCTGGTGTGACCCAGGCCCACCGTGCCGGGCAGTGGCGGCTGGCCGTCCAGAGCCGCGACCAGGTTGGCGAGCTTGCCCGCCCGCTTCTCGGTGACCAGCGTGCCGTCGGCCAGCACGGCGATCCCGGCTGAGTCGTAACCCCGGTATTCCAGGCGACGCAACCCCTCCAGCACCACGTCCAGCGCCTGGCGCCCGCCCGCGTACCCCACGATGCCGCACATAGCCAGCCAGGCTAGTGCCTCCCCGGCCCGGACAGCCAGGTGGCCGCTCGGATGCGGCCAGTCCGGCGGCGCGGTCAGGTTCAGCGGCTCAGGCGGCGGCACGGTCAGCCCGGCGGCTGCGGTCAGCCAGCGGCGCGGACGGCGGCAACGCGTCAGCCAGCGGCGCGGACGGCGGCGGCCAGCTGCTCGGCCACCCGCTGGGCCTGGCCAGCCTCCACGGCCTCGACCATGACCCGGACCGCGGGCTCGGTGCCACTGGGCCGGACCAGGACCCGGCCGGACGAGCCGAGCTCGGTCTGCGCGGCGGTGACCGCCTCGGCCATATCCGGCGACGCGGCGACCCGGGCCTTGTCCACTCCCGGGACGTTCAGCAGCACCTGCGGGTATCTGGTCATCACCGCAGCGACCTCGGCCAGTGGCAGCGCCTGGCGGGCGGTGGTGGCGAGCAGGTGCAGGGCGGTGAGCAGGCCGTCCCCGGTGGTCGCGTGCTCCAGCATGATGATGTGCCCGGACTGCTCACCGCCGAGGGCGAACTGGCCCGCCCGCATGGCCTCGAGCACGTACCGGTCGCCGACCGCGGTCTCCACCACGGTGATGCCCGCGTCCTGCATCGCGTTGCGGAAGCCGAGGTTGGACATGACCGTGCTGACCACCGTGTTGCCGGGCAGATGGCCCCGTCCGGCCAGGGCGAGCGCGAGCACGGCGAGGATCTGGTCCCCGTCGATGACCTCGCCGTCGGCGCCCACCGCCAGGCAGCGGTCGGCGTCGCCGTCATGCGCGATGCCCGCGTCGGCCCCGTGCTTGGTTACCGCGGCCGATAGCGCCTCCAGGTGGGTGGAGCCGCAGTCGGCGTTGATGTTGAGCCCGTCCGGCTCGGCCCCGATCGCGATGACCTCGGCGCCGGCCAGCCGGAGCAGGCGGGGCGCGAACGAGGACGCGGCGCCGTGCGCGCAGTCCACCACGACGGTCAGCCCGGCAAGCGGGGCGGGCAGCACCCGGTCCCGCCCGTCCGGCCCCGGCGGCGCCAGGCTGCTGAGCAGGTGGTGCGACGTAGCGCTCCCGGATGTCCCCGGCCTCGGTGATCCGGCCGAAACCGCTGTCGGGCAGGCTCGCTGCGGCGCCGGTGCGGTGTGCCGAGATGCGCTTCGATCTCGTCCTCGACCGCGTCCGGTAGCTTGAAGCCGCCGTGCCCGAAGAACTTGATCCCGTTGTCCGGGGCCGGGTTGTGGCTCGCCGACAGCATCACGCCGAACGCGGCACCGATATCGCGGGTGAGGAAGGCCACACCCGGGGTCGGTATGACGCCCAGCCGCAGCACATCCACCCCGGACCCGGCCAGGCCCGCGACCACTGCCGCTTCGAGGAACTCCCCGGACGCCCGGGGGTCGCGGCCGACCACCGCCAGCGGGCGCTGCCCGGTTTCCTCGGCCGAGGCGAAGGCCCCGGCATCATGCAGCACGACCGCGGCCGCAGCCGCCACGTCCAGAGCCAACTGGCTGGTCAGGTCCTCACCAGCCACCCCGCGGATGCCATCAGTTCCGAAAAGCCGACCCATGGTTCAACTTCCCCCGGTGATCTCGTCGTTGAGGAATGCCAAGCAGACATCGTCCGGGGGGTCGCCACAACGGCGGCCCGCGGGTCGCGCTTGGGCTGGACGCGGTCGGGAGGGGTTTAGCGCTTGGAGTACTGAGGAGCCTTGCGGGCCTTCTTGAGCCCGTACTTCTTCCGCTCCTTGACTCGGGCGTCCCGGGTCAAGAAGCCAGCCCGCTTCAGGGCGGGCCGGTTCTCCGGGTCCACCAGAGTCAGCGCCCGGGCAATGCCCAGCCGCAACGCACCGGCCTGCCCGGTCACGCCGCCGCCAGTGATCCGGGCGATGACGTCGAACTGGTTCTCCGCGCCCAGGCTCACGAACGGCTCGCTGATCAGCTGCTGGTGGACCTTGTTCGGGAAGAACTCCTCCAGCGGCCGGTCGTTGATCCGCCACTGCCCCGACCCTGGCGCGATGCGGACCCGGGCAATGGCTTCCTTGCGGCGCCCGGTGCCGAGCGCACTGCCGGTGACCACTGGCCGCCGCGCGGCCTGGCGCTCGCCAGCATCCGCAGCGGTCTCGGTGGTGTACTCCGACACGTGCTCCTCGGCGTCTTCCGCCGTATCCACGCCAGCGCCCTCAGCGAGCACCTGCGTGCCAGTGGACTCGGCCACGGTTTCTTCCTCGTACTTCCTAATCGGTTCTCACAGTGCGCCTCGGCTGCGGCGCCTGACCCTGCCTCAGCGGCTGCCCGCCGCGGCAGGCGGCGCCACCTGGGCGACCTGCTTGATCTCGAACGGCACCGGCTGCTGGGCCTGGTGCGGGTGGTCCGGTCCGGCGTACACCTTGAGCTTGCGCAGCATGCTGCGGCCGAGGGAGTTCTTCGGGAGCATGCCGCGGACAGCCTTCTCGATCACCCGCTCCGGGTGCCGCTCCATCAGGTCGCCGTAGGCCACCGAGCGCAGCCCGCCCGGGTAGCCGGAGTGACGGTAGGCCAGCTTCTGCTCGAGCTTGCGGCCGCTCAGCGCGACCTTGCTCGGCGTTGATCACGATAACGAAATCGCCGGTGTCCACGTGCGGCGCGAAGATCGGCTTGTGCTTGCCGCGCAGCAGCACGGCCGCGTGGCTGGCCAGGCGGCCAAGGACGACATCGGACGCGTCGATGACGTGCCACTTCTGCTCGATGTCGGCGGCCTTAGGGCTGAATGTGCGCACGGTAGTAAGCCTTTGTCTGGTGGACCTGATCTTGGCTCCACGCCCGGGGCAACCCTCCGGGCAAGGAGTCCGCCGCATCCGCCGCCGCGTAACCAGCCCCGCTGAGCGGGCACCGCGGGCATGCGGACACACATGGACGCCCAAGAAGGATACCGGCGGGGCCGCCCCGGTCAAAGTGGACAGGAACCTACGGGCGCAGGCCGGTTCCGGGCCTGCGCCTGGCGGTTCTGGGGTCGTACCGGGGGCGGTTCCGGGGGCGGTTCGCAGGGCGGTTCCGGCTACCCCGGCGGCGCAGAGTGGCCGTGGAGCGATGGCCGTGGAGCGATGGCCGCGGAGCGGGCAAAATGCCGGTCCGGTCTAGGATATTCGCCAGGAGCGATTACGCTCGCAGCATGGGCTATCCGGGTGATGACAGGGCCGGCCCACCGCCGGACAACCGCCCGGACCCTGCGCCGCGGCGCGTTCCGTCCTGGGGCTACGACGATGACGAGCCCCCACGTGAGCAGGCCGGGCCAGGCCAGGGACGCGCGGTCCAGGCCGGGCCAGCAGGCAGGTACAGCCAGCCTGAGGGATACGGCCAGGCTGGTGGGTACAGCCCGGAGGCCGGCTACGGCCCGGCCGAGAGATACGGCCGCGCCGCCGGGAACGGCCGGCCCGAAGGACGCGGCCAGGCTGCCGGGAACGGCCGGCCCGAAGGGCACGGCCAGGCCGCCGGGAACGGCCCACCCGAAGGGCACGGCCAGGCCGCCGGGAACGGCCCACCCGAAGGGCGCGGCCAGGCCGCCGGGAACGGCCCACCCGAAGGGCGCGGCCAGGCCGCCGGGTACAGCCAGGAGGCCGGCTACGGCCCGGCGGGCTATCCCGAGACCGGCGGCGGCCGCCGCGGGCGGCGGCGCCGGGAACCCGGCTACGGCGAGCCCGGCTACGGCGGGGCCCGCCACCCGGAATCGGGTGGGTACGCCAGTACACCGCCGGGCCAGCCAGATCCTAGATATCCCGGCGAGCGCCGGCCGGGCCGGGCATCCCGGCAGGCACAGCCGCCGGGTGGCGGCACAGATCCCGGCCGGGCGGCGGGCCCGCGCGATGCGGCAGGCCCCGGCGGCGCCGCCCCCTCCACCCCGTACAGCACGCCCGGCCGGTACGGTGCGGCCGAGCGCAACGGCGGGTACGGCGCCGAGCGCAACGCCGGTTACGGCTATGCCACGGCACCCCCGCCCAACCCGGCGACGGCGGAGCCGCCGCGGTACGCCGACCCCTCCGAGCCAGCAAGGTCAGCAAGGTCAGCAGGGCCAGGTCCAGGACTACCTGAGCCGGCGGCCCGGCCCGGGCCGGGAGCCAGACCCGGGCCCCGGATACGGCCCGGACCACGGTGCCGATCCCGGCCGCCCGGCAGAGGCGGGGCGAGGGCCGGAGACGAGACGCGGACGCGACGGCGGGCGTGACGGCGGCCGGAGGCATGGCCTGGGCCGGGGCCCCACGAGCCCGGCCCAGCCGCCAGGTGCCAGCGAGGCCCCGTCGTCCCGGGAGAACGCCTGGCGGCGGCCAGGCCCACAAGCCGGGATATGAGATCCAGGGCGGGCCGGAGCCGGGCCAGGCAGCGGACAGTCAGGCCGCTGCGGGCGGGTCCCTCTGGCGGGCCGGGGCGTTCCGCACCGCGGGCCCCGGCGGCCGTGGCCCAGTACGCGGCTACCCGCCGGCACCAGGAGCACCGGAACCGGTCTACCCACCGGGCCAGTTCTCACCCTGGAACGCGCCGTCGCTGCGGGCGGCAGGTGCGGCCGGGCGGGCGCTGCCCGGGCCTGCGGCGGGCGAGTCAGCGGAACCGGAGTACCCGCTGCTGGCGGTGAGCGACCCGTCCGCCGACGCCACCGCCACCCAGACCTGGCAGGTGCTGGACGACGCCATGCTGTCCGGCGAATGGACCCCGGCCAGCGCCAGCGCCACCGGGCCTGCCGTGCCTGTGGTCGGGGCGGGCCGGGGCCGGGGCGAGCCGGGTGGAGCAAGGCCAGGCGGGGCAGGGCCGGGTGGGCCTGCGGCGCCGGGCCCGGGACGACCCTGGGCCGGGAGCAGACTGGGCTGACCCGGTCCCCAGGCGGAACCGCGGGCCGTTCGAGCCGGAATACCCCGGCCAGGAGGGCTTCCCCGGCGACCCAGGGTTTACCGGCCAGCCAGGGTTTAATGGCCAGCCAGGGTTCCCCGGCCCGGAGGATCGACGCCGGCGGGGATATCCCGGCCAGCAAGACGGCCCGCGCCAGCCAGCCGACGCACCCGAACCTGAGTACCCCGGGCCGACCGCACGGCCGGGCAGCCGGCTGGCCGCCCGGCAGGCCCGCCGGGCCGCCCAGGAGAACGCCGCGGCTGACCTCGCCGGCGACGAGCCGACCACGATCTCCGCGCCTGCCGGGGACGACGACCTCGACGATCCCTGGACCACGGACGGCAGCCCCCACCGGGCACCCGCAGACGCAGGCGAGTCGCGGGCATCGCGATCCGCGGGCCGCGGCCAGACCCCGCGCGGGCCGGGCCGGGCGGGCAGGGCGGGCGGGCGCAAGCCCGGCGGCCGGGCCCGGATCTGGCTGATGCCGCTGGTCATGCTGATCGCGGTGGTGGTGCTCGTCGCCCTGGCCTACGAGCACTTTTCGGCTGGCCCGCCGAGCGCGTCCGGCTCACCCTCGCCCGCGCGGAAGGCCACCGCGTCCGCCAGCCCATCGGTGTCGCTAGGGACCTGGCGGCACATTGCCAGCCAGGCTGACGACCCTACCCCGCTGACGTTGACCGAGCTGTTCCCCGCCTCGTACGGCACGGGGGTGACGGCCGGCGCCCGCACGGTCGATCAGGGCAGCGGCGCCAACTGCGCGGCCATGGTGATCGGGGCCCAGCTGCAGACCGCGCTGCGCAAGGCCGGGTGCACCCAGGTGATGCGGGCCAGCTACCTGTCCTCTGGGCAGAAGATCATGGGCACGATTGGGGTGCTCAACCTGAGCACGGTGGCCGCGGCCCAGGACGCGGGGAAAGCGGCCGGGGCGGCGGACTTCATCAAGCAGCTGCCAGGCCCGAACGGGCCGACGAGCAAGCTGGCCCAGGGCACCGGGCTAGAAGAAGCGCAGTACCGCGGCCACTACCTGATCCTGACGTGGGCCGAGTTCACGAACCTGGCCGCTCCGTCGGTGGCCGGCCAGAAGCAGCTGGACGCGTTTTCCCGTGAGCTGGTGGACGACACCGCGAACATCAGCCTGACCAGCCGCATGGTGTTCGGCAAGCCGGAAACGCCCGGCCCGGGTTAGCGGCGCCTTCCGCCGCGAGCGGCTCTGGCACGGCCCCGCTAGGCCGTCCCGCCGCGGGCGCCCGTCCCGCCGCGGGCAGCTGCGGGGACATCCGCTAGCCCGTTCCGGCCGCGGGTGACTCCGGCGCGGTCCGCAGGCGACGGGTCTCCTGGGCCCGGGCCGCCAGCTCAGCGGCGGGCGGATAGCGGACTTCCTCCAGGCAGAGCCCGTGCGGCGGGACGGCCCGCTAGGCCCGTCCCGCCGCGGGCAGCTGCGGGGACATCCGCTAGCCCGTTCCGGCCGCGGGTGACTCCGGCGCGGTCCGCAGGCGACGGGTCTCCTGGGCCCGGGCCGCCAGCTCAGCGGCGGGCGGATAGCGGACTTCCTCCAGGCAGAGCCCGTGCGGCGGGACGACCGGGACTGCGGGATCGCGGGCCCGGGCGGTGAGCACCTGGGCCGGCCAGGCGGGCGGCCGGGTGCCTTCGCCGACCTTCAGCAGGGCACCGGTCAGGGCCCGGACCATCGAGTGACAGAACGCGTCCGCCACCACCGTGCCGACCGCCAGGGCCGGCTCCGGCCGCGCCCAGGTCAGGCTGAGCAGGGCGCGGACTGTGCTGGCTCCTTCGCGACGGCGGCAGAACGCCGCGAAGTCGTGCTCACCGAGCAGCCCTGCGGCCGCTTCGTTCATGGCCCGGACGTCGAGCGGGCGGCGGTACCAGAGCGTGTCATGCCGGCGCAACGGGTCGGCCCCGGCCGGGTCATCGCAGACCCGGTAGGAGTAGCGGCGGCACAGGGCGGAAAAGCGGGCGTCGAAGCCGGGTGGTGCGGGCTCGATCTGGTGTACCCGCACATCCGGGGGCAGCAGCGCGGACAGCCGGCGCAGGGCGCTGGGCGCGGTCGCGGCCCACAGCTCCGCCGGGACGTCGGCGTGTGCGGCCTGCCCGCGGGCGTGCACACCCGCGTCGGTCCGGCCCGCGACGGTCAGCCGGATGGGCTCAGTGGCCCGCAGGATCTGGCCGAGCGCGTCCTCAACCACCTGGGCCACGGTCCGCTGGCCGGGCTGGCGGGCCCAGCCCGCGAACCCGGTGCCGTCGTAGCCCAGGCTGAGCCGGAGCCGGCAGTGCCCACCCGGACCTACCGGATCAGCGCTCACCGGCCCAGGCAGTAGCCAGCCAGGCAGTAGCCAGCCAGGCAGTGGCTAACTGTCAGCCGACTTGGCCGTGGCCTCGCCAGCATCCTCGGCGTCCTCCGCGTCAGCGGCCTCATCCTCGGTCACGGCCTCATCCTCGGTCGCGGCCTCATCCTCAGCCGCGGCCTCGTCCTCAGCGGTGACGTCGGTGTCCACGGCCGCCGTAGCATCCACGGCCGTGGCATCCGCCGTCTCAGCGCTGTCGTCAGCCTCGACCTCAGCCGGAGCGGATGCCGACGCGGCAGCCCCGGCCGCCGGGCGCACCGCGGGCTGGGCCCGGCGGGCCGCGGCGCCGCCTCGGC
The DNA here is from genome assembly GCA_963804455.1 of uncultured Actinomycetes bacterium. GTDB lineage: Bacteria > Actinomycetota > Actinomycetes > Streptosporangiales > Streptosporangiaceae > RYN-230. The sequence continues at coordinate 156,364 of CAWDRD010000064.1, read as the reverse complement.
TTGGCCTCGGTCTCCTCCTGGACCAGCTCGATGACCGCCAGCGGCGCGTTGTCACCCTTGCGCGGCCCGATCTTGGTGATCCGGGTGTAGCCGCCGTCACGGGTGGCGAACTGCGGCCCGATCTCGGTGAACAGCGTGTGCACCACGCTCTTGTCGGTGACCACGGTCAGGACCTGGCGGCGGGCGTGCAGGTCACCCCGCTTGGCGAAGGTGATCAGGCGCTCGGCGTACGGCCGCAGCCGACGTGCCTTGGCTTCGGTCGTGGTGATCCTGCCGTGCTCGAACAAGGCGGTGGCCAGGTTCGCCAGCAGGTGCCGCTGGTGGGCCGCGCTACCACCCAGCCGCGGGCCCTTGGTGGGCGTGGGCATCGGAACGTTCTCCTCGGTTCGCTGCCGGGCCGGCGGCCCGTGTACCGCTCAGTTCAGTACTGCTCGGTCTCGACGTAGCTGTCGTCGTCGTCCGCGCCGTAGCTGTCGGCCGCGCTACCCGGGTCGAATCCGGGCGGGGAGTCCTTGAGCGCGAGCCCCATGTCGGTCAGCTTCTGCTTGACTTCCTCGATCGACTTGGCGCCGAAGTTGCGGATGTCGAGCAGGTCCTGCTCGCTGCGGGCGACCAGCTCACCCACGGTGTGGATGCCCTCGCGCTTGAGGCAGTTGTACGAGCGGACGGTGAGGTTCAGCTCCTCGATCGGCAGCGCCAGGTCGGCCGCGAGCGCGGCGTCCGTCGGCGACGGGCCGATGTCGATGCCCTCGGCCTCCACGTTCAGCTCCCGGGCCAGGCCGAACAGCTCGACCAGGGTCTTGCCCGCGCTGGCGACCGCGTCCCGCGGGCGCATCGAGGGCTTGGTCTCGACGTCCAGGATCAGCTTGTCGAAGTCGGTCCGCTGCTCCACCCGGGTGGCCTCGACCTTGTAGGTGACCCGCATCACCGGCGAGTAGATCGAGTCGATCGGGATCCGGCCGATCTCCTGGCCGGGCTGCTTGTTCTGCGCGGCGGACACGTAGCCACGGCCACGCTCGACCGTCAGCTCCATCTCCAGCTTGCCCTTGGCGTTCAGGGTGGCGATGTGCAGGTCCGGGTTGTGCACCTCGACCCCGGCCGGCGGGGCGATGTCCGCGGCGGTGACCTCACCAGGCCCCTGCTTGCGCAGGTACATGACCACGGGCTCGTCCTGCTCGGAGGAGACCACGAGCTCCTTGAGGTTCAGGATGATGTCGGTGACATCCTCCTGCGACCCCCGGGACCGTGGAGAACTCGTGCAGCACACCCTCGATCCGGATGCTGGTGACAGCCGCACCGGGAATCGAGGACAGCAGCGTGCGCCGGACCGAGTTCCCGATCGTGTAGCCGAAGCCGGGCTCCAGCGGCTCGATGACGAACCGCGACCGGAACTCGTTGACCTGCTCTTCGGTCAGGGTTGGACGCTGGGCGATGAGCATGTGGTACCCCTTTCCAGACCGCCCGCTATTTGACGGCCTGTTTTACTTTAGCCAGTCGGCGTTCGGCCGACTGGCTGTGGCGCACAGGGTTGGCCGGCATCGAGCCCGCCAACCCTGTCACCGTCGGCTCGCCGGCATCGAGCCGACTCGCCGATCTTGCTGGCCTCCAGGCGGGCCGGCATCGCCGGCCTGCCAGGATTACTTCGAGTAGTACTCGACGATGAGCTGTTCGGAGACCTGGGTGTCGATCTGGGCCCGAACCGGCAGCGTGTGCACGAGGATCCGCATCTTGTCCGGGATGACCTCCAGCCACGCCGGTGGCTGGCCGCTCGCCCGCCTCGGCGCGGGCCACCACCATCGGGGTCAGCTCCAGCGACTTCGGCCGGACCTCGATGATGTCGCTCTCGCTCACCCGGTAGGACGGGATGTCCACCTTCTTGCCGTTGACCATGAAGTGGCCGTGCCGGACCAGCTGGCGGGCCATGTCCCGGCTCTTGGCGAAGCCCGCCCGGTAGACCACGTTGTCCAGGCGGCTCTCCAGGATCTGGAGCAGGTTCTCGCCGGTCATGCCGCGCTTGCGGGAGGCCTCCTCGTAGTAGCCGTGGAACTGCCGCTCCAGGATGCCGTAGACCCGGCGGGCCTTCTGCTTCTCCCGGATCTGCAGCAGGTACTCGTTCTCCTTGGGCCGGTTCCGGCCGTGCTCACCCGGCGGGTAGGGCCGGATCTCAATCGGGCACTTAGGCGAATCGCACTTCGCGCCCTTGAGGAAGAGCTTCATCTTCTCGCGGCGGCACAGCTTGCAGTCCGCGCCCGTGTATCGAGCCATGTTCTCGCTTACTCCTCAGACCCGGCGCCGCTTCGGCGGGCGGCAGCCATTGTGCGGAACCGGGGTGACGTCCTGGATCGACCCGACCTCCAGGCCGGTCGCCTGCAGCGAGCGGATGGCGGTCTCCCGCCCGGAGCCAGGGCCCTTCACGAACACGTCGACCTTGCGCATGCCGTGCTCCATGGCCCGGCGCGCCGCGGCCTCGGCCGCCATCTGAGCGGCGAACGGCGTGGACTTACGCGAACCCTTGAACCCGACCTGGCCGGACGACGCCCAGGAGATGACGTTGCCCACCGGGTCGGTGATCGAGACGATGGTGTTGTTGAACGTGCTCCTGATGTGGGCGTGCCCGTGAGCGACGTTCTTCCGTTCCTTGCGGCGCACCTTCTTGGTGGCCGTACGGCTCTTTGGAGGCATCTGCTTCCTATTCGGTGAGGTCGTCGATCCGCGCGCGGATGGCTAACGGAATGCCAGGAATGGCCCTGGGCGCGGACTACTTCTTCCCGGCCTTCTTCTTGCCGGCCACGGTCTTCTTCCGGCCCTTGCGGGTCCGGGCGTTGGTCTGGGTGCGCTGGCCGTGCACCGGCAGCCCCCGGCGGTGCCGGATGCCCTGGTAGCAGCCGATCTCGATCTTGCGGCGGATGTCCGCCTGCACCTCGCGGCGCAGGTCACCTTCGACCTTGTAGGTGGCTTCGATCCAGTCCCGGAGACGGACCAGCTCGTCGTCGCCGAGCTGGTGGACCCGGGTGTCGCCGCTGACGCCGGTAGCGCTCAGCGTCTCGAGCGCGCGGGTGCGCCCGATCCCGTAGATGTAGGTGAGAGCGACCTCCAGGCGCTTATCGCGCGGGAGGTCGACGCCGACGAGACGTGCCATGGGCGGGCAGTTCTCCTTCTGCTCGCGGAGGTCGTGCGCGCCGCGCCCCGGTCCCTGCCCGGACCGGGCCCCGGCCTCCAGCCGGGGGTGGCCCGCGCCGGCTACTGCCCGGCGCGGGCTGCGGTGCGTTCGTTCAGCCATCAGCCCTGGCGCTGCTTGTGCCGCGGGTCAGAGCAGATGACCATGACCCGGCCATGCCGCCGGATCACCCGGCACTTGCTGCAGATCTTCTTCACACTCGGCTTGACCTTCATCGTGGCCTCCCTACGACGCGGTTATCAGTCCTGCGCCGTGAGTTCGCTTACTTGTACCGGTAGACGATCCGGCCGCGGCTCAGGTCGTACGGGCTCAGCTCTACGACGACCCGGTCGTCAGGCAGGATCCGGATGTAGTGCATCCGCATCTTCCCGCTGATGTGGGCGAGAACCTTGTGCCCGTTGTCTAGCTCCACCCGGAAGAAGGCATTGGGAAGTGACTCGACGATCCTGCCCTCGATCTCGATGGCGCCGTCCTTCTTGGGCATGTCCTCCGCGCTTCGCTGTCAGGCCCGCTGACGCTCGCCGGTGGCGTGGCGCTAGCGGACGTTTCTCTTACTGTCCGTCCCAGACCCAGCTCGCGCTCATGCGCTCAGGCCGGATCGGGATACCCTCGGAATAGAGCCGCTCCGATGCTTCTGGCGGACGCCAGCACGGCGCATCCCAGGCAAAGGGCAACTCACGAGGCCGGAGCAGAGTCTACGCGACTCCGCTTGACATTGCGAACCGAGAGCCGGCGCCGTTATTCCCGGCCCGGCCCGCGCCAGGGCGGCACCCGCGCCGGGCCGGGCCAGCGGGCGGCCGCACCGGTCAGCGGGACGGGCGCCACCAGGGCAGCGGCACGTCGCCGCCCGTGGTCCGGCTGCGGCGGAGCGAGGCGTCTGGTAGCTGGTAGAGATCGATCGCGGGCAGGTCGGACAGGAGCTCGTCCAGCTCACCCAGGGTCTTGGCGGCGTACGCCTGGTCCAGTCGCTCCTGGAACTCCTCGGCGGTACAGCCGGCCGGCCGCATGATGCTCGCGGAGCAGCGCCGCAGTCCGGTCACGATCCGAATCAGAGGCCCGGATCTTCGGATCGCTGGGCATCCGCATCCTCCTCCGCCGGTACCGCCGTCCCGCCACTGACCAGCCGGGCTCCTGGGCCCAGGCGGCTCCTGCTCATCCTCAACGGTAACCTGTCCGGGGCACTGCAGCCGCGCCACATCAGCGGATGAACCGGCGCAGCGCGCTGAGCGCCCGCTCGGTGATCTCCTCCACCGGGCCGGTGGCGTCGATGCCGAGCAGGATGCCCTCGTCGGCGTAGAAGGCGATCAGCGGCGAGGTCTGCTCCTGGTAGACCTCGAGCCGGTGCCTGATCGTCTCCTCGCGGTCGTCGTCGCGCTGGAACAGCTCGCCGCCGCAGTCGTCGCAGTTCTCTCTGCGCGCGGGCGGATCGAACAGCACGTGCCAGACCCGGCCGCAGCGGCGGCAGGTGCGCCGCCCGGACAGCCGCCGGACCACCTCGTCGTCGTCCACCACCAGTTCGAGCACGACGTCCAGCCGGGCGTCCCAGGCGGACAGCATCTTCTTCAGCGTCTCGGCCTGCGGCACGTTCCGCGGGAAGCCGTCCAGCAGGAAGCCGGACTGCGCGTCGTCTTCCTGCAGCCGGTCGGTGACCATGGCGATCGTCACCTCGTCCGGGCACCAGGTCGCCGCGTTCGCATGAACGCCTGCGCACGGCGCCCCAGCGCCGTGCCCTGGCTGACGTTCGTGCGGAAGATGTCACCTGTCGAGATCTTCGGGATGGACAGGTGCGACGCTATGAACTGGGCCTGTGTCCCCTTGCCCGCACCGGGGGGGCCCACGAGGACGACGCGCACTATCGCAGGAAGCCCTCATAGTTGCGCTGCTGCAGCTGGCTCTCGATCTGCTTCACCGTATCCAGTCCCACCCCCACCGCGATCAGGATGCTGGTCCCGCCGAACGGGAACTGACTGCTCACCCCGACCAGAGCCAGGGCGACCATCGGGATGAGGGCGATCAGGCCCAGGTAGAGCGCACCCGGCGCGGTCAGCCGGGTAAGCACGTAGTTCAGGTACTGGGCCGTCGGCCGTCCGGGACGGATACCGGGGATGAACCCGCCGTACTTCTTCATGTTGTCCGCGACCTCGATCGGGTTGAACGTGATCGATACGTAGAAGTACGTGAAGAACACGATCAGCACGAAGAACAATCCCATGTACAGCGGGGAGTCGCCGAGTGACGAGGTTGGTGTTGATGAACGTCACCCAGCCGACGAGGGCTTGCTCTTGTTGCCGAACAGCGACGCCGCCAGTTCCGGGATGTACAGCAGGGACGAGGCGAAGATGACCGGGATGACGCCCGCCTGGTTCACCTTGAGCGGGATGTAGGTCGACGTCCCGCCGTACATCTTGCGGCCCACCATGCGCTTGGCGTACTGCACCGGGATCCGCCGCTGGGCCTGTTCCATGAAGACCACGAAGCCGACGATGGCCACCCCGACGAGCGATGACGACCAGCGTGATGACTGCGCGCCTGGACTTGTAGATGGTCCAGCATGTAACCGGGGAACTACGGAGATGACCGTGGTGAAGATCAGCACCGACATGCCGTTGCCGACGCCGCGGTCGGTGATCAGCTCGCCCAGCCACATGATCACCGCGGTGCCGGCGGTCATGCATGATCACCATGGTGGAGATGGTGAAGATCGACGTCGTTCGGGATCAGCGATCGGTGCAGCTCGCGGTGAACAGGTTGCCGGACCGGGCCAGGGCGACGATGCCGGTGGACTGCAGGATGGCCAGGCCCACGGTGAGGTACCGGGTGTACTGGGTGATCTTCGCCTGGCCGGCCTGGCCCTCCTGGCGCAGCGTCTCCAGCCGCGGGATGACCACGGCGAGCAGCTGCAGGATGATGCTGGCCGTGATGTACGGCATGATGCCGAGCGCGAACACCGACAGCTTCAGCAGCGCGCCGCCGCTGAACAGGTTGACCAGCTGGTACACGCTGGCCTGGGCTGCTGGTGCTCTCCAGGCCGATGCAGTGGTCACGGCCTTCTCGGAGATGCCCGGGCGTCGGGAATCGCCGCGCCCAGCCGGAACACGGCGATGATGCAGAGCGTGAACAGCAGCTTCTTGCGCAGGTCAGGCGTTCGGAATGCCCGGAAGAACGCGGTCAGCATGCGCCGTCCTCAACTAGATGGGTCAACGGTGTGGTGCCGCGCCTTCCCCGGGGTGGCCGCGACGGCCGGTGCGCCGCAGTGTAACGCGCTCCGCTGCACTGTGCCTGACCTAAAGCTCGCGCTATCCACCGGACAGCCCGGCTGGTGCGGCCTGACGCTGCACGTGAACTAGCGGCTGCGCTGTGACAGCCCATCACAGCTGCGTGACTGTTCCCCCGGCCGCGGTGATCTTCTCCCGAGCCGAGGCGGAGAACGCGTGCGCGGTCACCCGCAGCGCCACGTCGGCCTCGCCCTGGCCGAGCACCTTGACCAGCTCACCCGCCCGGACCGCGCCCTTGGCGGCCAGGTCCTCCGGAGTCACGTCGCCGCCCTGCGGGTACAGCTCCGCCAGCCGGCCGGTGTTGACCACCTGGTAGGTGGTCTTGAACGCGAGGTTGGAGAAGCCCCTCAGCTTGGGCACCCGGCGCTGCAGCGGCATCTGGCCGCCCTCGAAGCCCGCCGCTACCTGCCCGCGGGCCTTGGTGCCCTTGGTGCCGCGGCCGGCCGTCTTGCCCTTGGACGCCTCGCCCCGGCCGACCCGGGTCTTCGCGGTGCGCGAGCCCGGGGGCGGGACGGAGGTGGTGGATCTTCAGCATGTCAGTCGACCTCCTCGACGGTGACGAGGTGCCGCACCGTGTAGATCATGCCGCGGAACTCGGGCCGGTCGTCCTTGACGACCACGTGCCCGATCCGCTTCAGTCCTAGTGAGCGCAACGATGCCCGCTGCACCTTGGTTCCCCCGATCACCGACCGGGTCTGGGTTACCTTCAGCTGTGCCATCGGCCTGCTCCGCTCAGCTATTGCCGCTATTCGCGGCGCCAGCACCGGCCGCGGCCGCGCGAGCGCGCAGCATGGCGGCCGGGGCAACGTCCTCGATCGGAAGCCCGCGCCGCGCTGGCGATCTCCTCGGGCCGCTTCAGGCTCTTCAGCGCCGCCACCGTCGCGTGCACGACGTTGATCGGGTTGGACGAGCCGAGCGACCGGGACAGCACGTCGTGCACGCCCGCGCACTCCAGCACGGCGCGGACCGGGCCGCCCGGCGATAACGCCGGTGCCGGGGCTGGCGGGCTTCAGCAGCACCACGCCCGCCGCCTCCTCACCCTGCACGGTGTGCGGGATGGTGCCCGCGATCCGGGGCACCCGGAAGAACGACTTCTTGGCCGCCTCGACGCCCTTGGCGATGGCCGCGGGCACCTCCTTGGCCTTGCCGTAGCCGACGCCCACCATCCCGTTGCCGTCACCCACGATGACCAGGGCGGTGAAGCTGAACCGGCGGCCACCCTGGACAACCTTGGCCACCCGGTTGATGGTGACGACCCGCTCCAGGTACGCGGTGCCCTTGTCGGCGGCACCGCCGCGGCGGTCGTCACGGCGGTCACGCCGTTCGCCGCCGCCACCACGCCGCGGTGCTCCTGCCATCAGATATTCCTTCTCTCGTCAGTCTCGGTACTCAGCCCAGCCAGCACAGTGCTGGCCTTCACCGGGCTGGCCATCACGGCGCTGGTCATCACAGGGCCAGGCCGCCTTCGCGCGCGGCGTCGGCCAGGGCGGCGATCCGGCCGTGGTAGGCCCAGCCAGCCCGGTCGAAGACCGCCGCGGTGACTGCCCGCCGGCGAGCGCCCGCTCCGCGAGCAGCGTGCCGACCTGGCGCGCCTTGGCCGTCTTGTCCCCGTCGGCGTCCCGGAGCTCCGCTTCCAGGGTGGACGCGGATGCCAGCGTCCGGCCCGTGGTGTCGTCCACCAGCTGGACGAAGGTGTGCCGGGCCGACCGGTTGACGATCAGCCGGGGGCGTGCCGCGGTGCCCACGACCTTCTTGCGCACCCGGGTGTGCCGCCGCTTCCGCGCGGCGGTGCGGCCACGGGCCCTGGTCTTGGTGACAGCCATCTGCTACTTCCCAGCCTTCCCGACCTTGCGGCGGATCTGCTCGCCCTGGTACCGGATGCCCTTGCCCTTGTACGGGTCGGGCTTGCGCAGCTTGCGTATGTTGGCCGCGACCTCGCCGACCTGCTGCTTGTCGATGCCCTCGACCACGAACCTGGTGGGCGTCTCGACCCGGAACGTGATGCCCTCCGGCGGGGTGACCGTCACCGGGTGGCTGAAGCCGAGCGAGAACTCCAGGTTCGAGCCCCGGGCCTGCACCCGGTAGCCGACCCCGACGATCTCCAGCGTCTTGCTGTAGCCCTGGGTGACCCCGGTGACCATGTTTGCCACCAGGGACCGGGACAGCCCGTGCAGCGCCCGCACCTTGCCCTCGTCGCTGGGCCGGGTCACGGTCAGCGTCGCCGTCCGCGCGGGAGATCTCGATGGGTGCGGTGAGCTCCAGCGCCAGGCTGCCCTTGGGGCCCTTGACGCTGACCTCACGGCCGTCGATGGTGACGTCGACGCCGCTGGGAATCTCGACCGGCAGCCGTCCGATTCGTGACATCGCCGTCTCCTCTACCAGACGTAGGCGAGGACTTCCCCGCCCACGCCACGCTTGTTCGCCTGCTTGTCGGTCATCAGGCCGGCCGAGGTCGAGATGATGGCGACGCCGAGGCCGCCGAGCACCCGGGGCAGGTTGTCCTTGTTCGCGTACACCCGCAGGCCGGGCTTGGACACCCGCTTGATGCCCGCGATCGAGCGCTCCCGGGTCGGCCCGAACTTCAGCGCGATCACCAGGTTCTTGCCGACCTCGGCGTCCTCCACGTTCCAGCCCGCGATGTAGCCCTCCTGCTGGAGGATCTCCGCGATCTGGACCTTGATCGTGGAATGCGGCATGCCCACGGTGTCGTGGTACGCCGAATTGGCATTGCGCAGACGGGTCAGCATGTCTGCGACCGGGTCGGTCATCGTCATGGCCTGATGGCCCTCCTCGCCGCGGTTTCCCTGCGGGACCTTCGGCGTGGTCGGTGGGCGCGGGTCGCGCCCAGGTTGGTCTGGGTCGCCGCGGCGCTGGCGCGCCCGGTCAGTCGCTCGGGCGGCGGTCTACCAGCTGGACTTCGTGATGCCCGGCAGCTCACCGCGGTGGGCCATCGAGCGGAAGCAGATCCGGCACAGGCCGAACCTGCGGTACACGGCGCGCGGCCGCCCGCAGCGCGAGCACCTGGTGTAGCCGCGCACCTGGAACTTGGGCGTCCGCTTCGCCTTGACGACTAGCGCCTTCTTCGCCACTCCTCAGCTCTCCTTGAACGGGAATCCGAGCCGCCGCAGCAGCGAGCGGCCCTCATCGTCGGTCGTCGCGGTCGTCACGACGGTCACGTCCATGCCGCGCTGCCGGTCCACCTGATCGGGGTTGATCTCGTGGAACATCAGCTGCTCGTTCAGGCCGAACGTGTAGTTGCCCGCGGCCGTCGAACTGCCGGTCGGACAGCCCGCGGAAGTCGCGGATCCGGGGCAGCGCCAGCGACAGCAGCCGGTCGCAGAACTCCCACATCCGGTCGCCGCGCAGCGTGACGTGCGCGCCGATCGGCATGCCCTCGCGCAGCTTGAACTGGGCGATCGACTTCCGGGCCCGGGCGACCGCGGGCTTCTGGCCGGTGATCGCGGTCAGGTCCCTGACCGCGCCGTCGATGAGCTTGGCGTCCCGGGCCGCCTCGCCGACGCCCATGTTGACCACGATCTTGGTCAGCGTCGGGCATCTGCATCACGTTGGCGTAGCCGAACTCCTCGCGCAGGGCGGGCGCGATCTCGCGCTGGTAGCGCTCCTTGAGCCGCGGCGGCACGGCGCGCTCGCTGCGCGGCCGGCGCCGTGCCTGCGCCGTTGCTGGTCAGTCATCAGAAGTCCTTACCGCCCGGCCGGGAGACCCGGACCTTCGGTGCCCTCGTCGTCGAACCGGTAGCCGGCGCGGGCCGGCTTCTTGCTGTCCGGGTCGATCAGCTGCACGTTGCTCACGTGGATCGGCGCCTCCGTGGTCACGATGCCGCCTTCCTTGGCACCACGCCGGCCCTGGTAGTCGACCTTCTTGTTCTTGCGGATCATGTTGACGCCCTGGACGAGCACCTGCTGCCGCTCGGGGTCGGCCAGGATGACGGTGCCCTCGCGGCCGCGGTCCTTGCCCGCGATCACGATCACCACGTGTCGCCCTTCTTGATCTTCATCCGCGGCGGCTTGCGGTCCGCTGCCTTCTTCGCCATCGCGCCTTCCTCGGCATCACAGCACCTCCGGCGCGAGCGAGATGATCCGCATGAACCGCTTCTCCCGCAGCTCCCGGCCGACCGGGCCGAAGATGCGGGTGCCGCGCGGGTCGCCGCCGTCCCTGATCAGCACGGCGGCGTTCTCGTCGAAGCGGATGTAGGAACCGTCGCCGCGGCGCCGCTCCTTGCGGGTGCGCACCACGACCGCCTTGACCACGTCGCCCTTCTTCACCCCGGCGCCGGGCAGGGCATCCTTCACGGTCGCCACGATGACATCGCCGATGCCCGCGTATCGCCGGCCAGAGCCGCCGAGCACGCGGATACACAAGATCTCCTTGGCACCGGTGTTGTCGGCGACCTTGAGCCGCGACTCCTGCTGGATCACGTCAACTCCTGCTTCCTGCACGCCGGGGTTTCGGCGGCGGCCCGGGCGCCCCGCGGGTGGTCGTTACTTGGCCTTCTCCAGGATCTCCGCGACGCGCCAGCGCTTGGTCGCGGACAGCGGCCGGGTCTCCATCAGCCGCACCCGGTCGCCGACGCCGCAGGCGTTCTCGCCGTCGTGCGCCTTGTACTTCTTGGTCCGGCGGATGACCTTGCCGTACTTGGGGTGCTTCACCCGGTCCTCGACCTCGACCACCACGGTCTTGTCCATCTTGTCGCTGACCACGTAGCCCTCGCGGACCTTGCGGTAGCCCCGGCGCAGCGCGCTCTGCTCGCTGCTCGTCACTCACTGTCTTCCGCCTCCTGCTACCAAGGTCACGATGCCGAGCTCGCGCTCCCGCTTCACCGTGTAGATGCGCGCGATCTCCTTGCGGACGGCGCGCAGCCGCCCGTGGCTCTCCAGCTGGCCGGTCGCGGCCTGGAAACGGAGGTTGAACAGCTCCATCTTGGCCTCGGCCAGCTTGCTGTCGAGTTCTTCCTCGGAGGAGTTCCGCAGGTCAGTGGCGGCCAGGCCACTAGCCATCACGCCTCACCCACTTCGCGCTTCACGCCTCACCCACTTCACGCTTGACGAACTTTGCCTTTAGCCAAGCAGAGCATCGGCAGTTTGCGTGTTCGTCATCACGCCTCACCCACTTCACGCTTGACGAACTTGGTCTTCATCGGCAGCTTGTGCATGGCCCGGCGGAGGGCTTCCCGGGCGACCGGCTCGGCCACCCCGGACAGCTCGAACATCACCCGGCCCGGCTTGACGTTGGCCACCCACCACTCCGGTGAGCCCTTGCCGGAGCCCATCCGGGTCTCCGCGGGCTTCTTGGTCAGCGGGCGGTCCGGGTAGATCGTGATCCACACCTTGCCGCCACGGCGGATGTGCCGGGTCATCGCGATACGGGCGGCCTCGATCTGCCGGTTGGTCACGTACGCGTGCTCCAGGGCCTGGATACCGTACTCACCGAACGCCACCCGGGTGCCGCCCTTGGCGACGCCGTGCCGGTCCGGACGGTGCTGCTTGCGATGCCGCACCCTACGCGGGATAAGCATGACTCAGTTCTCCTCACCCGTGGTCGCCGCTGCGCCGGCCGTGGCCGCTTCGGTGTCGGCCGGGGCCGCAGGCGGCCGCTCGTCGGGCCGCTCGCTCGCTGCCGCCCGGTCTGTCCCATCGGAGCCAGCGGGACGGCGCCGGCGCTGCGGCCCAGCAGGCCGCTCCCGGCGCTGGCCGGCCCGCAGGGCCGCCGCGGCCGCCTCGCGCTCGGCCCGGGTCTGCGGCGCCTCGCCGCGGTAGATCCAGACCTTCACGCCGATCCGGCCGAACGTGGTCCGGGCCTCGTAGAAGCCGTAGTCGATGTCCGCGCGCAGCGTGTGCAGCGGCACCCGGCCCTCGCGGTAGAACTCCGACCGGGACATCTCAGCGCCGCCGAGGCGGCCCGAGCACTGCACCCGGATGCCCTTGGCGCCCGGCTCTTCATCGTGGTCTGCATGGCCTTGCGCATGGCGCGGCGGAACGACACCCGGCTGGACAGCTGCTCGGCCACGCCCTGCGCGACGAGCTGCGCGTCCGTCTCCGGGTTCTTGACCTCGAGGATGTTCAGCTGGATCTGCTTGCCAGTCAGCTTCTCCAGGTCACCGCGGATCCGGTCGGCCTCCGCGCCGCGGCGGCCGATGACGATGCCCGGCCGCGCGGTGTGGATGTCCACCCGGACCCGGTCCCTGGTCCGCTCGATCTCCACCTTGGAGATGCCCGCCCGCTCCATGCCGCGCTGCAGCATCCGGCGGATCGCGACATCCTCCGCGACGTAGTCCTTGTACAGCTTGTCGGCGTACCACCGGCTCTTGAAGTCGGTGGTGATGCCGAGCCGGAACCCGTGCGGGTTCACCTTCTGGCCCACTAGTGGGTCCTCCCCTTGGGTTCATCGGAAACGATTACCGTGATGTGGCTGGTGCGCTTGTTGATCCGGTAGCCGCGGCCCTGCGCCCGCGGCCGGAACCGCTTCAGCGTCGGTCCTTCGTCCACCCACGCCCGGCTGACCACGAGCGAGCTGGCGTCGGCCTGCCGCCCATGCTCGGCGTTGGCGATGGCGCTCGCCAGCACCTTGCCGACCGGGTCGCTGGCCGACTGCGGCGCGAAGGCCAGCACCGCCTGCGCCTCGCTCGGCAGGCATGCCGCGGATGAGGTCCACCACGCGGCGGGCCTTGCGCGGCGTGACGCGCACGTACCGCGCCTTTGCCCTAGCTTCCATTGCCTTCTCTCTCGCTCTCTTTCCGTTGCCGGCCTTTACGGTGCAGCCAGGGCCTAGCGGCGGCTGCGGCGGTCATCCCGGACGTGGCTGCGGAACGTGCGGGTCGGCGCGAACTCGCCGAGCTTGTGGCCGACCATGGACTCGGTGATGAAGACCGGCACGTGCTTGCGGCCGTCGTGCACCGCGATCGTGTGGCCCAGCATCGCAGGAACGATCATGGAACGGCGGGACCAGGTCTTGATCACGTTCCTGGTGCCCTTGTCGTTCTGCACGTCCACCTTCTTGATCAGGTGGTCGTCGACGAAGGGGCCCTTCTTGAGACTACGAGGCATCGTGAGGTGCTCCTACCGCTTCTTCTTGCTGCGCCTGCGGACGATCAGCCGGTCGCTGGGCTTGTGTGCTTGCCTGGTCCGGCCCTCGGGCTGACCCCACGGGCTGACCGGGTGACGGCCGCCGGAGCTCTTGCCCTCGCCACCGCCGAGCGGGTGGTCGACCGGGTTCATCGCGACACCGCGCACCGAGGGACGGTGGCCCTTCCACCGGTTCCGGCCCGCCTTGCCGAGCTTGATGTTGCCCTGCTCGGCGTTGCCGACCTCGCCGATGGTGGCGCGGCAGGCCGCGTCCACCCGCCGGATCTCACCGGAGGGCATGCGCAGCTGGGCGTAGCCGCCGTCCTTGGCGAGCAGCTGCACGCCGGAACCGGCCGAGCGGGCGATCTTGGCCCCGCCGCCAGGCCGCAGCTCGATGGCGTGCACCACGGTGCCGGTCGGGATGTTGCGCAGCGGCAGGCAGTTGCCGGGGCGGATGTCCGAGGCTCGCGCCGTTCTCCACCCGGTCGCCCTGGGACAGGCCCTCCGGGCAGAGGATGTAGCGCTTCTCCCCGTCGGCGTAGTGCAGCAGCGCGATCCGCGCGGTCCGGTTCGGGTCGTACTCGACGTGCGCCACCTTCGCCGGGACGCCGTCCTTGTCGGCCCGGCGGAAGTCGATCAGCCGGTACGCCCGCTTGTGCCCGCCGCCCTGGTGCCGGGCGGTGATCCGGCCGTGCACGTTCCGGCCGCCGCGCGAGTGCAGCGGGCGGACCAGCGACTTCTCCGGCTCATCCGCGTGTGATCTCGGAGAAGTCCGCGCCGCTCGCACCCCGCCTTCCCGGGGTGGTCGGCTTGTACTTGCGGATACCCATGTGTGCTCAAGCTCCTTAAGGATGTGCCGCGGCCTAGCTGACCGGTCCGCCGAAGACGTCGATCCGCTCGCCTGCGGCCAGGCTGACGATCGGCGCGCTTGGTGTCGGGGCGCGTGCCCCAGCCGTACCGGGTGCGGCGGCGCTTGCCCGGCCGGTTAAGCGTGTTGACGCCGGTCACCTTGACCCCGAAGACGGCCTCGACCGCCTGCCGGACCTGGGTCTTGTTGGCGTCCGGGGCGACCAGGAAGGTGTACTTGCCGTCGTCAGCCAGCCGGTAGGCTCTTCTCCGAGATCACCGGCCGCAGCAGGACGTCACGGGGATTCGGGATCCTGCCTGCGCTCACTGCTCGTCCTCCTTCGCCGTGGCCTTCGCGGCGGTGCCGTGCGAGGCCGTGGCCTTCGGCTCGCCGGTGTCAGTGATCGTGACACTGCCGCCGGACGCTCGACGAACGCGGTCAGCGCCGCCTGGGTGAACACCACGTGCTCGCTGACCAGCACGTCGTAGGTGTTGAGCTGCTCACTGGCGAGCAGCCGGACCCCGGGCACGTTGCGCAGGCTCTTCCAGGTCAGCTCGTCATCCGCCACCGTGACCACCAGCACCGACCGCCGCCTGGCCTCCGCCAGGCCCGTGACGGTGCGCAGCGCCGCCAGCGGCGTCCTTGGTCCTGGGCAGCGTCGCCGTCGACGAACCCGGTCACCACCGCGACCCGGCCCTGGCCGGCCCGGTCGGACAGCGCACCGCGCAGCGCGGCCGCCTTCATCTTCTTCGGGGTCCGCTGCACGTAGGAACGCGGCACCGGGCCGTGCACGACGCCGCCGCCCGCGTACTGCGGGGCCCGGATGCGAGCCCTGGCGGGCGCGGCCGGTGCCCTTCTGCCGGTACGGCTTCCGGCCGCCGCCGCGGACCATCGCCGCGGGTCTTGGTGGCGTGCGTGCCCTGCCGGGCCGCGGCCTCCTGGGCCACCACGACCTGGTGGATCAGCGGCACGTTGACCTTGGCGCTCGAAGATCTCCGCGGGCAGCTCCACGTCCTGGCCGGCCGGCCCTGGCGGCGGCCTGACGGTGGTGCTCACGTGCTGCTCGACGCGCGCTGGCCAGCTCAGCTCTCGGCCGGGCCTCATCTCGCCTCGCTGACCGGCTGCGGCGGCTCGGCGGACTCTGACGGCGCTGCGGACGAGGACCAGGCCGCCCTGCCGGGCCGGGCACCGCGCCCGGATCAGCAGCAGGCCGCGGTCGGCGTCCACCGCGTGCACGGTCAGGCTGGCGCGCGGTGGTGCGCTCGCCGCCCATCCGGCCGGCCATCCGCACGCCCTTGAACACGCGGCCCGGGGTAGGCGCAGCCGCCGATCGAGCCGGGCGAGCGGTGCTTGCGCTGGGTGCCGTGCGAGGAGCTGAGGCCCTTGAAGCCGTGCCGCTTCATCACGCCAGCGAAGCCCTTGCCCTTGCTCCGCCCGGTCACGTCGACCAGGTCGCCGGCGCCGAACGTCTCGGCGGTGACTTCCTGGCCGAGCGTGTAGTCGGTGGCGTCGTCGGTGCGCAGCTCGACCAGGTACCGGCGCGGGGTCACCGCCGGCCTTGGCGAAGTGCCCGGCGACCGGCTTGGTCACCTTGCGCGGGTCGATCTCGCCGTAGCCCAGCTGCACGGCGGCGTAGCCGTTCGCGTCGCGGCGTGCGCACCGCGGTCACGACGCACGGGCCAGCCGCGACCACGGTGACCGGGAACGATCCTGCCCGTCGTCGTCGAAGACCTGGGTCATGCCGAGCTTGGTGCCCAGGACGCCCTTGATGTGCTTGGTCATGTCGGTGCGTTCCCTCAGAGCTTGATCTCGATGTCGACGCCGGCAGGCAGGTCCAGCCGCATCAGCGAGTCGACGGTCTTCGGCGTCGGGTCGATGATGTCGATCAGGCGCTTGTGCGTGCGCATCTCGAAGTGCTCCCGCGAGTCCTTGTACTTGTGCGGCGAGCGGATGACGCAGTACACGTTCTTCTCGGTGGGCAGCGGGACGGGCCCGGCAACCCGCGCGCCGGTGCGCGTCGACCGTGTCGACGATCTTCCGCGCCGAGCTGTCGATGACCTCGTGGTCATAGGCCTTGAGCCGGATGCGGATCTTCTGTCCCGCCATGTGGCTTCGGTGTCCTTCGCTTCTTGGAGGGCCGCGTACTCGCGCGAAGCTGGCGCCCCGGCCGTGGCGGCCGGGGGCCACGCTCCGTACTACTTGATGATCTTCGTGACCCGGCCAGCGCCCACGGTGCGGCCGCCCTCGCGGATAGCGAAGCGCAGGCCCTCCTCCATGGCGATCGGCTGGATCAGCTCGACCCGCATCTCGGTGTTGTCACCGGGCATGACCATCTCGGTGCCCTCGGGCAGGTGCACGACACCGGTCACGTCCGTGGTCCGGAAGTAGAACTGCGGACGGTAGTTGTTGAAGAACGGCGTGTGCCGACCGCCCTCGTCCTTGGACAGGATGTAGACCTGGCCCTCGAACTCGGTGTGCGGGGTGTTGGTGCCCGGCTTGATGACGACCTGGCCGCGCTCCACATCCTCGCGCTTGATGCCGCGCAGCAGCAGGCCAGCGTTGTCACCGGCCTGGCCCTCGTCCAGGATCTTGTGGAACATCTCGACGCCGGTGACCGTGGTCTTCTGCGCCTTGTCCTTGATGCCGATGATCTCGACTTCTTCGCTGGTGTGGATCTTGCCGCGCTCGATCCGGCCGGTCACCACGGTGCCGCGGCCGGTGATCGAGAACACGTCCTCGACCGGCATCAGGAACGGCTTCTCGACGTCGCGGACCGGCTCGGGGATGCTGTCGTCGCACGCATTCATCAGCTCGACGACCTTGGCGCCCCACTCCGCGTCGCCCTCGAGGGCCTTGAGCGCGGAGACCCGGATCACCGGGACGTCGTCGCCGGGGAACTCGTACACGGACAGCAGCTCGCGGACCTCGAGCTCGACCAGCTCGAGGATCTCCTCGTCGTCCACCATGTCGGCCTTGTTCAGCGCGACCACGATGTACGGCACGCCGACCTGGCGGGCCAGCAGCACGTGCTCGCGGGTCTGCGGCATCGGGCCGTCCGTGGCCGCGACCACCAGGATCGCGCCGTCCATCTGGGCGGCACCGGTGATCATGTTCTTGATGTAGTCGGCGTGACCGGGGCAGTCCACGTGTGCGTAGTGGCGCTTCTCGGTCTGGTACTCGACGTGCGAGATCGAGATGGTGATCCCGCGCTCCTTCTCTTCCTTCGCGTTGTCGATCTGGTCGAAGGGAGTGAAGGGGTTGACGTCGGGATACTTGTCGTGCAGCACCTTGGTGATCGCCGCGGTCAGCGTGGTCTTGCCGTGGTCGATGTGCCCGATGGTGCCGATGTTCACGTGCGGCTTCGTCCGCTCGAACTTGGCCTTCCCCACTGGTTTCTCCTCGTTGCGATCTGCCCCGCCGGCGGCGGGGCCAAGGCGCGCTCTTGCCGCGCCGTTTCTCCTGACTGACGTTTTCGCTTACTGGTGATTACTCACCGCGGGCCTTGGCGATGATCTCCTTGGCAATGCTGGGCGGCACTTCCGCATACGAATCGAACTGCATGCTGTAGTCCGCCCGTCCCTGCGTCCGGCTGCGCAGGTCACCCACGTAGCCGAACATCTCCGACAGCGGCACGACCGCCTTGACGACCCGGACCCCGGAGCGCTCCTCCATGGCCTGGATCTGGCCCCGGCGGCTGTTCAGGTCGCCGATGACCTCGCCCATGTAGTCGTCCGGCGTCCGGACCTCGACGGCCATGACCGGCTCGAGCAGCACGGGATCAGCCCGGGCGGCCGCCTTCTTGAACGCCATGGAACCGGCGATCTTGAAGGCGAGCTCGGAGGAGTCCACCTCGTGGTAGGCGCCGTCGGTCAGCGTGACCTTCACGTCCACCATCGGGTAGCCCGCCAGCACGCCGAACTCGGCCGCCTCCTGGCAGCCCGCGTCCACCGACGGGATGTACTCGCGGGGGATGCGGCCACCGGTGATCTTGTTCTCGAACTCGTAGCCACCGCCGTCGCCGCCGGTCGGCCCGAGATTGATGACCACCCGGCCGTACTGGCCGGCCCCGCCGGTCTGCTTCTTGTGGGTGTACTCGACCTTCTCCACCGTCCGCCGCACGGTCTCCCGGTAGGCGACCTGCGGGCGGCCGATGTTGGCCTCGACCCGGAACTCCCGCCGCATCCGGTCCACCAGCACCTCGAGATGGAGCTCGCCCATCCCGGAGATGATCGTCTGACCGGTCTCCTCGTCCGTACGGACCTGGAAGGTCGGGTCTTCCTCGGCGAGCCGCTGGATCGCGGTGCCCAGCTTGTCCTGGTCACCCTTGGTCCTCGGCTCGATCGCGACGTTGATGACCGGCGCGGGGAAGGTCATCGACTCCAGGATCACCTGCTTGGCTGGATCGGACAGGGTGTCCCCGGTCGAGGTGTCCTTGAGCCCCATCACGGCCACGATCTGGCCAGCCACCGCGGACGGGCGCTCCTCGCGCTTGTTCGCGTGCATCTGGTAGATCTTGCCGATCCGCTCCCGGCGGCCCTTGGTGGTGTTGAGCACGTTAGAGCCCGACTCCAGGGTGCCGGAGTAGATCCGGATGTAGGTGAGCTTGCCCAGGTGCTGGTCGGACATGATCTTGAAGGCAAGCGCGGCGAACGGGTCGGCCGGGTCGGCCTTGCGCAGCACCGGCGCGTCCTCGTTACCGACCTCGTGCCCCTTGACCGGCGGGATGTCCACCGGGCTGGGCAGGAAGTCGACGATCGCGTCCAGCATCGGCTGCACGCCCTTGTTCTTGAACGCGCTGCCGCAGAGCACCGGGGTGATCCCGCCCGCGATGGTGGCCCGCCGGATGGCGGCGACCAGCTGCGCCTCGTCGGGCTCGGTGCCCTCGAGGTACAGCTCCATCATTTCCTCGTCGTTCTCGGCGATGGCCTCGAGCAGCGCGTCCCGCCACTGCCGGGCCGCCTCCAGGTGGTCATCGGGGATCCCGACCACGTCGTACTTGTCGCCCTTGCCCTCGGTCTGCCAGAGCAGCGCGCGCATCCGGATCAGGTCGATGATGCCGCGGAAGTCGGACTCCACCCCCCACGGCAGCTGGATCACCAGCGGGGTGGCACCGAGCCGGTCGGTGATCATCTCGACGCAGCGGTGGAACTCCGCGCCCACCCGGTCCATCTTGTTGACGAAGCAGATGCGGGGCACACCGTAGCGGTCCGCCTGCCGCCAGACGGTCTCTGACTGCGGCTCCACGCCCGCGACGCCGTCGAAGACGGCGACGGCACCGTCGAGGACACGCAGCGAGCGCTCGACCTCCACGGTGAAATCGACATGGCCAGGCGTGTCGATGATGTTGATGGTGTGGTCGCGCCAGCTGGTAGTGGTCGCGGCCGACGTGATGGTAATGCCGCGCTCCTGCTCCTGCTCCATCCAGTCCATGGTGGCGGCGCCCTCGTGGACCTCACCGATCTTGTAGTTGATGCCGGTGTAGAACAGGATCCGCTCGGTGGTCGTGGTTTTACCCGCGTCGATGTGCGCCATGATCCCGATGTTGCGGACCTTGGCAAGCTCTACGGCGGTCTGGGTCGCCACTGCTTCGTTTCCCTCTTCGTCAGTTGTCGGCCGTGCGCCGCTCATTACCAGCGGTAATGCGCGAACGCCTTGTTCGATTCGGCCATCTTGTGGGTGTCCTCGCGGCGCTTCACGCTCGCCCCGAGGCCGTTGCTCGCATCGAGCAGCTCGTTCATCAGCCGCTCGGTCATCGTCTTCTCCCTGCGCTGCCGGGAGTAGGACACCAGCCAGCGCAGGGCCAGGGTGGTGCTCCGGGAAGCCCGGACCTCGACTGGCACCTGGTAGGTGGCGCCGCCAACCCGGCGGCTGCGGACCTCCAGGGTCGGCTTGACGTTGTCCAGCGCCCGCTTGAGCGTGACCACCGGATCGTTGCCGGTCTTCTCCTTGGCTCCCTCGAGCGCGCCGTACACGATCCGCTCGGCCAGGGACCGCTTGCCACTCCGCAGCACCTTGTTCACCAGCGCTGTCACCAGCGGCGAGCCGTAGACCGGGTCGGTCACCAGCTGCCGCTTGGTCGCGGGGCCCTTACGCGGCATGTCAGCTCTTCTCCTTCTTCGCGCCGTACCGGCTCCGTGCCTGCTTCCGGTTGCGGACGCCCTGCGTGTCGAGGGCACCCCGGATGATCTTGTAACGCACACCGGGCAAGTCACGCACCCGGCCGCCCCGCACCAGCACGATGGAGTGCTCCTGCAGGTTGTGGCCGACGCCGGGGATGTAGGCGGTGACCTCGATCTGGCTGGTCAGCCGCACCCGGGCCACCTTACGCAGCGCGGAGTTGGGCTTCTTCGGCGTAGTCGTGTAAACGCGCGTGCAGACCCCCCGGCGCTGAGGGCTGCCCTTCAGGGCCGGCGTGGTGGTCTTGGCCACCTTGTCCTGGCGGCCCTTGCGGACCAGCTGCTGGATCGTGGGCACCGCGTCTCCGTTTTCTACCCCGCGCCCTGCGGCGCTATCTGTCGTCCTACCGCGCCCTGTGGCGCGACGCCTGTCGTTCACCGCGCCAGTTGGCGCGGCACCTTCGCGGGCCCTGCGCGGCTGACTTCTCGCCGTGCCACAACAGCGTCCGACCTGCTGTTTTCCCTGGCCTCTCCGACCCCCGAGGTCGGGTGTGTCGCGGTCACCGCAGCACACCAGCTCCCGGAGGAGCCTGGAATCGAGAGAGGAAAAGGCCCGCACGCCCGGCCGCTTGGCGTCCCGCCGGTGCGGTTCTGCCAGCTGACCATCTGGCCGCCTGACAGCGCTCCCGGCGTTCCGCCCGCTCCTGGCCTTTCAGCCGGAGGAGCCGCAGTCCGCTAGCACGCGCGTGCCCGCTCGTCACGGGCACGATGCCCTAGCGTACCCAACGCTGCGCCAACAGGCAAAGCGAACGGCGATCATGACCGGTTCCGGCCTGATCCGCGCCTTTTTCCCATCCCGCAGCGGTGAAACGACACCAGGCGGGTAGCGGAAGACCGGCCTGCTGGTCTTGACCCGGCCAGGCCAGCCGAACGTACCGGCCACCCCGGACGCGTCGGCTACATAGGCAGCTTTCCGCTTCCGAGCAGTGACAACGGCAGCGGGCCGCCGGATATTCCAGAAGGGAGCACCGTCACATGACGCAGACTGTGGTCATCACCGGGGCCAGCGCAAGCAGTACTGGGTGGGCGGCAGTACCGCCGCCACGCTGCTGGCCGACAAGTTCGCGCCTGCCCTGCTCGACCGCTACCTGGCCCGGACCGGCTTCGGCTCGCAGCAGACCAAGCGGGAGGTGCCGCCCGGCAGGCCGGACAACCTGTTTGAGCCGGTGGACGGGCCGGGCGGTACCGATCACGGGGCCCACGGCATCTTCGATGACCGGTCGCACCCGCGCAGCGCGCAGCTGTGGGTATCCCAGCACGCCGCGCTGGTCTCCGGCGTGACGGCAGGTGCCGCGCTGGCCGCCGCGGGCGCACTGGCCAGCAAATGGGCGCGGCACTGATGGAAACGGCCCGGACCAGGGCAGGCCCGACGGGCCCGGCACTGATGGAACGGCGCTGATGGAAACGGCCCGGACCGGAGCGGGCCCGACGGGCCCGGCACTGGTGGGGACCGCTCGCCCCGGTGAGCGGCGGGCAGCGGCGATCCGGGCCCTGGAGCTGGCCCGGGCGGGATACGGGCTGGCCCCTGGTCTGCGCGCCGGGCCTGCTGCTGCGGCTCGCTGGCGGCCCGCTGGGCGGCACCCTGCTGGGTGAGGCACAGCACCCGGGCCGACCGCCAGGCCCGACTAGGACAGACATGATGGGCCTGATGAGCCTGGGCGGAACTTCGGGCTAACCAAACGCCCGCCGGGCACGGCAAAGCGCGAGGCCCGGCAGCAGTCGCTGCCGGGCCTCGCGCGCCGTTGCGGAAAACAGTTACCGGTTGTAGGAGCCGAAGTCGTACTCCTCCAGCGGGATCGCCTCACCAGAGCCCTGGCCGAACGCGTAGCTCGGGGTTTCCTCGTAGGCGGCCGCCGGGTAGACCGATGACCTGGCGTCCTCGGTGGGCTCGACCCGGACGCTCCGGTACCGCGGCATGCCGGTACCGGCCGGGATGAGCTTGCCGATGATGACGTTCTCCTTCAGGCCCAGCAACGGGTCCGACTTGGCGTGGATCGCCGCGTCGGTGAGCACCCGGGTGGTCTCCTGGAACGAGGCCGCGGACAGCCACGACTCGGTGGCCAGGGAGGCCTTGGTGATGCCCATGAGCACCGCCCGGCCACCGGCCGGCGTGCCGCCCTGCTCCACCACGGCCCGGTTCACATTCTCGAACCGGGGCCGCTCGACCAGCTCGCCGGGCAGCAGCTCGGTGTCGCCGGACTCGAGCACGTTCACCCGCTTGAGCATCTGCCGGATGATGATCTCGATGTGCTTGTCGTGGATGGACACGCCCTGGGACCGGTAGACCTCCTGCACCTCGTGCACGAGGTGCAGCTGGACCTGACGGGAGCCGAGGAAGCGGAGCACCTCGTGCGGGTTGACCGCGCCCTGGATGAGCTGCTGGCCGACCGCGACGTGCTCGCCGTCGGTGACGAGCAGCCGGGACCGCATCGGCACCTGGTAGGCGACTTCCTCGCCACCGTCGTCGGGGACGATGATGATCTTCCGGGTCTTCTCGGTCTCCTCGACCTTGACCCGGCCCTCGACCCCGCTGATCGGCGCCATGCCCTTGGGGATCCGGGCCTCGAACAGCTCCTGGATCCGGGGCAGGCCGTGGGTGATGTCCTGGCCTGCCACACCACCGGTGTGGAAGGTCCGCATGGTCAGCTGGGTACCCGGCTCACCAATGGACTGGGCGGCCACGATGCCGACCGCCTCACCGACGTCCACCGTCTTGCCGGTGGCCAGCGACCGCCCGTAGCACTTGGCGCAGACGCCGATCTTCGCCTCGCAGACCAGCACACTGTACGTGCGCATGGTCTCCACCCCGGCGTTGACCAGGACATCCAGCAGTGACTCGTACGTGTCGCTCTCGGCCGCGGCGAGGACCTTGCCGTCCACGACGATGTCCTCGGCGATGGTGCGGCCGGTGCCGGTGTTCTCAATGTTCGGCAGCTTGCGGAGTACCCCGTCCGGCCCCTTCTCGGCGATCCGCATGATGATCGACCGGTCGGTGCCGCAGTCCTCCTCGCGCACGATGACGTCCTGCGCGACGTCCACCAGGCGCCGGGTGAGGTACCCGGAGTCGGCGGTGCGCAGCGCGGTGTCGGCCAGGCCCTTGCGGGCGCCGTGGGTGGAGATGAAGTACTCGACCACGGACAGGCCCTCGCGGAAACTCGACTTGATCGGCCGCGGGATCGTCTCGCCCTTGGGGTTGGAGACCAGGCCGCGCATGCCGGCGATCTGCCGGACCTGCATCGGGTTACCACGGGCGCCGGAGTTGACCATCATCCACACCGAGTTGGTCTCGGGGAATGCGGCCTCCATGTCCTTGGCCACGTCGGCGGTCGCGTGCGTCCAGATCTCGATGAGCTCCTGACGGCGCTCGTCGTCGGTGATCAGGCCGCGCTCGTACTCGCGCTGCACCTTGTCCGCGCGCCGCTCGTAGCCATCGAGGATCTCGGCCTTGTTCGGTGGCGCAATCACGTCCTCGATCGCGATCGTCACGCCAGCCCTGGTCGCCCAGTGGAAGCCAGCGTCCTTGAGCGCGTCGAGCGCGGTCGCGACTTCGACCTTCGGGTAGGTCTGCGCGAGCTCGTTCACGATGACCGAGAGCTGCTTCTTGCCCACTTCGTAGTCCACGAACGGGAAGCTGGCGGGCAGCGTCTCGTTGAAGATGCACCGCCCGAACGTGGTGGTCAGCCGGAATGGCTGACCAGGCGACCAGCCGTCGTTGGGGGTGAAGCCGAGCGGCGGGGTGACGCCGGTGAGCCTAATCTGGATCTTCGCCTGAAGATCCAGCTCGCCCTGGTCGTAGGCCATGGTCGCCTCGGAGATCGAGGAGAACACCCGGCCCTCGCCCTTCACGTCATCCGCGGCCCGGGTCAGGCAGTAGATCCCGATGACCATGTCCTGGGTGGGCATGGTCACCGGCTTGCCGTCGGCCGGCTTGAGGATGTTGTTCGTGGACAGCATCAGGATCCGCGCCTCGGCCTGCGCCTCGGCGGACAGCGGCAGGTGCACCGCCATCTGGTCACCGTCGAAGTCCGCGTTGAACGCGGTGCAGACCAGCGGGTGGATCTGGATGGCCTTGCCCTCGACCAGCTGCGGCTCGAACGCCTGGATGCCGAGCCGGTGCAGGGTGGGCGCCCGGTTCAGCAGCACCGGGTGCTCGGTGATGACCTCTTCCAGCACGTCCCAGACCACTGGCCGGGCGCGCTCCACCATCCGCTTGGCCGACTTGATGTTCTGCGCGTGGTTCAGGTTGACCAGGCGCTTCATCACGAACGGCTTGAACAGCTCGACCGCCATCTCCTTGGGCAGGCCGCACTGGTGCAGCTTGAGCTGCGGGCCGACCACGATGACGCTACGGCCGGAGTAGTCCACCCGCTTGCCCAGCAGGTTCTGCCGGAACCGGCCCTGCTTGCCCTTGAGCATGTCGGACAGGGACTTGAGCGGGCGGTTACCCGGCCCGGTGACCGGACGGCCGCGGCGGCCGTTGTCGAACAGCGAGTCCACGGCCTCCTGCAGCATGCGCTTCTCGTTGTTCACGATGATCTCGGGCGCGCCGAGGTCGAGCAGCCGCTTGAGCCGGTTGTTCCGGTTGATCACCCGGCGGTACAGGTCGTTCAGGTCGGAGGTGGCGAACCGGCCACCGTCCAGCTGCACCATCGGCCGCAGGTCCGGCGGGATCACCGGGATGCAGTCGAGCACCATGCCCATCGGGCTGTTCCGGGTGGACAGGAACGCGGACACCACCTTGAGCCGCTTGAGCGCGCGCGCCTTGCGCTGGCCCTTGCCGCTGCGGATGGTCTCGCGCAGGCTGGCAGCCTCGTTCTCCAGGTCGAAGCTGGCCAGCCGCTCCTGGATGGCCTGGGCGCCCATGCCGCCACGGAAGTAGCGGCCGAACCGGTCCCGCATCTCGCGGTACAGCAGCTCGTCACCCTCGAGGTCCTGGACCTTCAGGTTCTTGAACCGGCCCCAGACCTCTTCCAGCCGGTCGATCTCACGCTGGGCCCGGTCCCGGATCTGCCGGCACTCCCGGTCGGAGCTCTCCCGCAGCTTGCGCCGGGCATCGCCCTTGGCGCCAGCTGCTTCCAGCTCGGCCAGGTCCTTTTCCAGCTTGCCCTGGCGGGCCTCGATGTCGCTGTCGCGGCGCTGCTCCAGCTGGCCGCGCTCCACCGAGATCTTCGCCTCGAGGCTCGGCAGGTCGCGCGAACGCGACTCGTCGTCCACGTAGGTGATCATGTACGCGGCGAAGTAGATGACCTTTTCCAGGTCCTTGGGCGCCAGGTCGAGCAGGTAGCCGAGCCGGCTGGGCACACCCTTGAAGTACCAGATGTGCGTGACCGGGGCGGCCAGCTCGATGTGGCCCATCCGCTCGCGGCGCACCTTGGCCCGGGTGACCTCGACGCCACACCGCTCACAGATGATGCCCTTGAACCGGACACGCTTGTACTTGCCGCAGTAGCACTCCCAGTCCCGGGTCGGGCCGAAGATCTTCTCGCAGAAGAGCCCGTCCTTCTCCGGCTTGAGGGTGCGGTAGTTGATGGTTTCCGGCTTCTTTACTTCGCCGTGCGACCACTGCCGGATGTCGTCAGCGGTCGCCAGGCCGATACGCAGGTCGTCGAAGAAGTTGACGTCAAGCACGTGTGTTATCCCCTGGGGTAGATCGGATGAGGATGCTGGCCGGCCGCCCGGGCCGCGGCACGGCCCGGGCGGTCAGCACCCTCACACCTCTTCAACGCTGCTCGGCTCGCGCCGGGACAGGTCGATACCGAGTTCTTCCGCAGCGCGGAAGACATCCTCATCGGTGTCTCGCATTTCGATGGCGGCGCCGTCACTGGACAGCACCTCGACGTTGAGGCAGAGCGACTGCATTTCCTTGATCAGCACCTTGAACGATTCCGGGATACCGGGTTCCGGGATGTTCTCGCCCTTGACGATGGCCTCGTACACCTTGACCCGGCCGAGTACGTCGTCGGACTTGATGGTCAGCAGTTCCTGCAGGGCGTAGGCGGCGCCGTAGGCCTCCAGGGCCCACACCTCCATCTCCCCGAACCGCTGGCCGCCGAACTGTGCCTTACCACCGAGCGGCTGCTGCGTGATCATCGAGTAGGGACCCGTGGACCGTGCGTGGATCTTGTCGTCCACCAGGTGCAGCAGCTTGAGGATGTAGATGTAGCCGACCGAGATCGGGTCCTTGAACGGCTCGCCGGTGCGGCCGTCGAACAGCCTGGCCTTGCCGCTGGAGCCGACCAGGCGGGTCGCCGTCCCGGTTCGGCAGCGTGCTGCCGAGCAGACCGGTGATCTCCACCTCGCTGGCGCCGTCGAACACCGGTGTGGCCACCGGGGTGCCCGGCTCGGCCGTGCCCGCGCCGATCTGGCGCAGCCGCTCCTGCCAGGCGTCGTCGCCGGTCAGGTCCCAGCCGGACTTGGCCACCCAGCCGAGGTGGGTCTCCAGCACCTGGCCGACGTTCATCCGGCCCGGCACACCCAGCGGGTTGAGCACGATGTCCACCGCGGTGCCGTCCTCCAGGAACGGCATGTCCTCGATCGGCAGGATCTTGGCGATGACGCCCTTGTTCCCGTGCCGGCCAGCCAGCTTGTCCCCGTCGGTGATCTTCCGCTTGGCCGCGACGTACACGCGGACCAGCTCGTTCACGCCAGGCGGCAGCTCGTCGCCGTCCTCCCGGGTGAACACCCGGACGCCGATGACCTTCCCGGACTCGCCGTGCGGGACCTTGAGCGCTCGTGTCGCGGACTTCCCGCGCCTTCTCCCCGAAGATGGCCCGCAGCAGCCGCTCCTCCGGGGTCAGCTCGGTCTCGCCCTTGGGCGTGACCTTGCCGACCAGGATGTCGCCGGTGACGACCTCGGCGCCGATCCGGATGATGCCGCGGTCGTCCAGGTCCGCGAGCACTTCCTCGGAGACGTTCGGGATGTCCCGGGTGATCTCCTCCGGGACCCAGCTTGGTGTCCCGGGCGTCGACCTCGTGCTCCTCGATGTGGATCGAGGAGAGGACGTCGTCCTGCACCAGGCGCTGGGACAGGATGATCGCGTCCTCGTAGTTGTGGCCTTCCCAGGGCATGAACGCGACCAGCAGGTTCCGGCCGAGCGCCATCTCGCCCTGGTCGGTGCACGGGCCGTCCGCGATGACCTGGCCGACCTCGATCCGCTGGCCCTCGGTGACCACCGGCTTCTGGTTGAAGCAGGTGCCCTGGTTGGACCGGCGGAACTTGGCCACCAGGTAGGTGCTGCGGGTCCCGTCGTCGTTGCCGACCGTGACGTAGTCCGCGCAGGCCTCCTCGACCACGCCGGCCTTCTCGGCCACGATCACGTCGCCGGCATCGGTCGCGGCACGGTACTCCATGCCGGTGCCGACCAGCGGCGCCTCGCTGCGCAGCAGCGGCACCGACTGGCGCTGCATGTTCGAGCCCATCAGGGCGCGGTTGGCGTCGTCGTGCTCGAGGAACGGGATCATCGCCGTGGCGACCGACACCATCTGGCGCGGCGACACGTCCATGTAGTCGCACGTCGTCGGGCCCGATGTAGTCGACCTCGCCGCCCTTGCGGCGGACCAGGATGCGGCGCTCCTCGGAACTCGCCGTCCGGGCCGAGCGGCGTGTTCGCCTGCGCGATGACGTGCCGGTCCTCCTCGTCGGCGGTCAGGTAGTCGATCTGGTCGGTCACCCGGCCGCCCTTGACCTTGCGGTACGGCGTCTCGACGAAGCCGAACGCGTTCACCCGGCGCGTACGAGGACAGCGAGCCGATCAGGCCGATGTTCGGGCCTTCCGGCGTCTCGATCGGGCACATCCGGCCGTAGTGGCTGGGGTGCACGTCGCGGACCTCGAACCCGGCCCGCTCGCGGGACAGGCCGCCCGGGCCGAGCGCGGACAGCCGGCGCTTGTGGGTCAGGCCGGCCAGCGGGTTGGTCTGGTCCATGAACTGGGACAGCTGGCTGGTGCCGAAGAACTCCTTGATCGAGGCGACCACCGGCCGGATGTTGATCAGGGTCTGCGGCGTGATCGCCTCGACGTCCTGGGTCGTCATCCGCTCCCGGACCACCCGCTCCATCCGGGCCAGGCCCAGCCGGACCTGGTTCTGGATGAGCTCGCCCACGGTGCGCAGGCGGCGGTTGCCGAAGTGGTCGATGTCGTCGGTCTCGATCGGGATGACGACGTCGCCGCGACTTCATCTCGTCCTCGCCGGCGTGCAGCCGGACCAGGTACTCGATGGTGGCGACGATGTCGTCCTCGGTCAGCGTGCCCTGGCGGATCGGCACGGCCAGGCCGAGCTTCTTGTTGACCTTGTACCGGCCCACCTTGGCCAGGTCGTACCGCTTCGGGTTGAAGTACAGGTTCTCCAGCAGCGCCTGGGCAGACTCGCGGGTCGGCGGCTCGCCCGGGCGCAGCTTGCGGTAGATGTCGAGCAGCGCGTCATCCTGGCCGGTGGTGTGGTCCTTCTCCAGGGTGGCCCGCATCGACTCGTACTCGCCGAAGCGCTCCAGGATCTTGGCGTCGTCCCAGCCGAGCGCCTTGAGCAGCACGGTGACGCTCTGCTTGCGCTTGCGGTCGATGCGGACGCCGACGCTGTCCCGCTTGTCGATCTCGAACTCGAGCCAGGCGCCGCGGGACGGGATCACCTTGCAGCTGAAGATGTCCTTGTCGGACGTCTTGTCCACCTGGCGGTCGAAGTAGACGCCCGGCGAGCGGACCAGCTGCGACACCACGACCCGCTCGGTGCCGTTGATGATGAACGTGCCCCTGGGCGACATCAGCGGGAAGTCGCCCATGAACACGGTCTGGCTCTTGATCTCGCCCGTGCTGTTGTTGATGAACTCAGCCGTGACGAACATGGGGGCCGAGTAGTGCATGTCCTTGTCCTTGCACTCCTCCACGGAGTACTTGGGCGGCTCGAACCGGTGATCCCGGAACGAGAGCGACATGGTTCCCGTGAAGTCCTCGATCGGGCTGATCTCCTCGAAGATCTCCTCGAGCCCCGACTGCTCCGGTACTTCCTTGACGCCGGCACTGCGCGCCGCCTCGACACGGCTGCGCCAGCGCTCGTTGCCCAGCAGCCAGTCGAACGAGTCGGTCTGCAGGGCAAGAAGGCCGGGTACTTCAAGAGGTTCTTTGAAGCGAGCGAACGAGACGCGACGAGGGGCGGAACTGGCGGCCGAGGCGCTGCGCGATGCTGCCAACAGGGGTCCTTCCGAGCTTGTGGCCGACTATCACCGCACGCACACAAAACGCCCTGCGGCTCACGCCGCGAGGGGTTCGGAGGATGCCGAGGACGTCAGAGTGCAGCGCAAATTGGCAGTGTAGCCGAGGGCGACACTGCTCGTCAACTGTATCTCACTATGACGTTCACGGTTGCTCCGCAGCATGGCTCGTTCGAGGCAAAACGTCAAGTCCAGCGTCGCGTGGTCTGGTCCCCTGAAGCGACGTGACGAACACCACATTCGGGCCTGCGTGTGGGGTGCTGTGCTAGTGGGTAAACCTATCAGTTCCGCTTCGTTATTCCATGCAGGTCAGCGGATGCGTACGTGCACGGTGTGCCGGGCCGACGGCTGGTGTCGGCCCGGCACACGCATGCCGGTGCGCTCGCGCGGAGCGCGCGGCGGCTGACTCGACCGTGACGGCTACTTGACCGTGACGGTGGCGCCAGCGCCCTCCAGGGCCGCCTTGGCCTTGTCCGCGGCCTCCTTGTTGACCCGCTCGAGTACCGGCTTGCGGCGCGCCGTCCACCAGGTCCTTGGCCTCCTTCAGGCCCAGGCTGGTCAGCGTCCGGACTTCCTTGATGACCTGGATCTTCTTGTCGCCCGCCGCCTCCAGGATGACGTCGAACTCGTCCTGCTCCTCGGCCTGCTCGGCCTCGGCGCCACCGCCGCCGGGGGCGCGGCCGCGGCCACCGCGACCGGCGCCGCGGCCTTCACGTCGAACGTCTCCTCGAACTGCTTCACGAACTCGGAGAGCTCGAGCAGCGTCATCTCCTTGAACGCGTCGAGCAGTTCGTCGGTGCTGAGCTTCGCCATGGTGGTGAGTTCCTCCGTTTCGTCTTCTAGTCTGCCTGTGCTGGCGGCATCCGGGTCCGCCGGGGCTGGTCGGCTCGTCTCGGCTGTCGGCGTCCGGGTCTGGTCCGTCGGCGCTGGCCCTGGCCGTGCGCGCGTCGTCCGGCGGGCGCGTCCGCGGCCGGCGCGGCGGGCCGCCTCGGCGCGCCGCCCTCAGCTTCGCGCTTGGCCCGGAGCGCGCGGCCAGCTGGCCATCTGCACGGGCAGCGCCGCTCATCGTACCGCGGCCGCCTTGGCCATCGAGCGCCTTCATGGCGCCGGCCAGCTTGGCCAGCAGCACGTCGCGCGACTCGAGGTCGGCGAGCTGGTCGATCTCGGCCGGGGTGATCGCCTTGCCGTCGAGCACCCCGCCCTTGATCACCAGCAGCGGGTTGGCCCTGGCAGAAGTCGCGCAGGCCCTTGGCCGCCTCGACCACGTCGCCCTGGACGAACGCGATCGCCGACGGGCCGGTCAGCAGCTCGTCCGAGCTCGCTCGGCGACGCCCGCCTCGGTGGCGGCGATCTTGGTCAGGGTGTTCTTGACCACCGAGAAGGTGGCGCTGTCCCCGAGTGATCCGCGCAGCTCGGCGAGCTGTGCCACGGTCAGGCCGCGGTACTCGGTCAGCACCGCGCCGTCCGAGGTCTGGAACCGCTCGGTCAGCTCGGCGACCGCGGCCACCTTGTCCGCCCTCGCCATGGGCCTCCTTTCCTGGCCCGGTCCCCGTTCAGGGGAGTAACCCGGGCGCGCTGGGCGCCGGCGAGGGACAGCCGACAATGCGAAACGCCCCGGCGCAGGCACCAGGGCGTGGACAGCGCCGACCGGGAAGGCCGGGCACGGTTCTTCAGCTCGGACGCCTGCGTGGGCCGCCCGCTGTGCGGGTCCTTCGGTCGGTCCTGCCAGGGCAGGCGACGACAGCCGACGGTCTTTGGCTTCGCTGATCAGCCTACCGGCAGTCCCGTGCCCCGCCAAATCGGGCGGCCGCGGGCGGGGCGGCGGGTGACCGGCGCCGGTACTGGGGTTCGTTGCGGAGAACGGGAGCGGGCGCGGACGGAGCGGGGCGCGGCAAACGCCAGCCGCCCGGCCAGGGAGCCCGGCCGGGCGGCGGAGACGTGCGGCAGCGGCGTCAGCTGGCGGCGGCGTCTTCCAGGTCCTCGGTCAGACCGCGGGTCTTCGCGGGGTCGACCTGGATGCTGGGGCCCATGCTGGTGGTCATGGCCACCTTCTTCAGGTAACGGCCCTTGGCCGCGGACGGCTTGAGCCGGAGCACCTCATCGATGCGCGGCGGCGTAGTTCTCCACCAGCTTGGCGGGTCGGGAACGACGCCTTGCCGATGACGAAGTGGAGGTTGCCGTGCCGGTCCACCCGGAACTCGATCTTGCCGCCCTTGATCTCGGTCACGGCCCGGGCCACGTCCGGGGTGACCGTACCGGTCTTCGGGTTCGGCATCAGGCCGCGCGGGCCGAGGACGCGGCCCAGCCGGCCGACCTTGCCCATCAGGTCCGGGGTGGCCACGACCGCGTCGAAGTCGAGGAACCCGCCCTGGATCCGCTCGATCAGGTCGTCCGAGCCGACGTAGTCGGCGCCCGCGGCGCGGGCCTCCTCGGCCCGGTCTCCGGTCGCGAAGACCAGGACGCGGGCGGTCTTGCCGGTGCCGTTGGGCAGGTTGACCGTGCCGCGGACCATCTGGTCCGCCTTGCGCGGGTCCACGCCGAGCCGCAGGGCCACCTCGACCGTGGGGTCGAACTTGGTCGTTGCGTCTCCTTGGCCAGGCTGACCGCCTCGGCCGGGCTGTACAGCCGGTCCGGGTCGATCAGCTCGGCGGCCTGCCGGTATGCCTTGCTGCGCTTCATGATCATTCTCCATCGAATGGTTCGGAGGTCGTGGTCAGCGGGCCAGCGCCTGGCCCTGCCACTACTTACTTGGTACTGCCTTTACTGCAACGAACACCACCGCCCGGCTATGCCCGCCGGGCGGTCCGTCGTGGTCAGCCGCTGACGGTGAGGCCCATCGACCGGGCGGTGCCGGCGATGATCTTCTCGGCCGCCTCCAGCGAGGTCGCGTTCAGGTCCGGCATCTTGGTCTGCGCGATCTCGCGGACCTGCGCCGTGGTGACCGAGCCGACCTTGCTGGTCAGCGGCTCGCCGCTGCCCTTGGCCACGCCGGCGGCCTTCTTCAGCAGCTCAGCGGCGGGCGGGGTCTTCGTGATGAAGGTGAACGACCGGTCCTCGTAGATGGTGATCTCGACCGGGATCGACGTTGCCGCGCTGCGACTCGGTCGCCGCGTTGTACTGCCGGCAGAAGTCCATGATGTTGACGCCGTGCGGGCCGAGCGCGGTGCCGACCGGCGGGGCCGGGGTGGCCGCGCCTGCCTTCAGCTGCACCTTGACCACGGCAGCGATCTTCTTCTTCCTGGGAGCCATTGGTTCCGGGTTCCTGTTCCTGTTCCTGCGCTGCGACGCGGATCAGATCTTGGCGACCTGATCGAAGGACAGCTCGACCGGGGTCTCCCGGCCGAAGATCGACACGAGCACCTTGAGCTTCTGGGTGTCCGGGTTGATCTCGTTCACGGTGGCGGGGAGCGTCGCGAACGGGCCGTCCATCACCGTAACGGACTCGCCCGGCTCGTATTCCACCGAGGACCGGCGCGACCTCGGCCTTCGTGCCGCCTTCTCCTCCGGCTCGGGCGCGAGCAGCGAGGCCACCTCGTCCAGGCTGAGCGGCGACGGCCGGCTGGACAGGCCGACGAAGCCGGTCACCCCGGGGTGTTCCGCACCGCGGCCCATGACTCGTCGGTGAGGTCCATCCGGACCAGGATGTAGCCGGGCAGCACCTTCTCCGAGACCTGCTGCCGCTTGCCGCTCTTGATCTCGGTCACCTCGTGCACCGGGACCTCGATCTGGAAGATGTAGTCCTCCATGTTCAGCGACTGGGTGCGGCTCTCCAGGTTGGCCTTGACCCGGTTCTCGTAGCCGGCGTAGGAGTGCACCACGTACCAGTCGCCGGGCAGCAGCCGCAGCTCCGCCTTGAACAGGGCGACCGGGTCGTCGTCCTCGACCGCGTCAGCGCGGAGGCTTGGTCCGCCTGGTCCAGGTCGTCGTCCTCGATGCTGGTGTCGGCGTCCTCGGCGCTGGCCGCATCCCCAGCCTCGGCGCTGGCGTCGGCGCTGAGGTCCTCGATGCTGGCGTCCCCGGTGCTGGCGTCGGCGGTGTCCAGATCAGTGTCGTCCACGTCGGCGGCGTCATCCACGCCGGTGCTGTCCACGCCAGCGGCCGCGCTGGCCGGGAACGCCTCCTCCGCCGCCAGGCTGGTGTCGTCCCCGGGGGCAGCCCCGGTCCCGCCGCCGGCCCCGGACTGGGCCGCCTGCTGGCCATCCGCCTCAGCGGGCTGACCGTTTGCGTTGTGGAACTCGGACACGATTACTCTTTCTCTCTAGCTTTCCCGGTGGCCGGCACCGGCTCTTCCGGCCGCCCTGGCGCCAGGCTTCCTGGCGATGCCAGGCCCAGGTACGGGTCGTCACCCGGCAGGCGCGCCAGGCGGCGGCTCAGCCCAGGACCGCGAACACCAGCTTGGTGAACCCGAAGTCGAGCAGTGACACGATCACCACCATGACGAGCAGGAACGACAGCGCCACGGTCGTGTAGGTGATCAGCTCCTTGCGGGTCGGCCAGATCACCTTGCGCAGTTCGGCGACGATCTGCCGGACGAAGAGCGCGGGAGTGGTCCGGCTGTCCTTGGCCGGACCACCGGGCTTGGCCCGGCCCTTGGTGACCTCACCACGCGTCTGAGTCGCCATGTCCTCACCTGAACAACGCTGATCGGTGTACTCAGCTGATAACGCCAGCCCGCGACCGGCGCGGGCCAGATACCACCGGCCCGCCGCGGGTGCGGACCGCTCTCGCAGGGCAGGAGGGACTCGAACCCCCAACCACCGGTTTTGGAGACCGGGACTCTGGCCAATTGAGCTACTGCCCTCTGTTACCTCTCAACAGTCTGGTGACTGGCCAGGCTCTGCGGCCTGCCGGAGGCCTTCCCAGAGGCAGCTGGAACCCCTGCGGGCGCAGCGGCAACCAGGTGGACCACCACCAGTTGATGAAGTCTACGTTGCCGGGCGCCCGTCGTCGAACCATGTGGCGCAGCCGGGTGATTCTGTTACCGGGACGGTAACTGGTTGCGGCGGCCCGGCCGCTGGTTGCCGGCGGCCCGGCCGCTACCGGGACGGTACCTGGCTGCGCCCGGCCGTGGCTGCGGGCGCCCCGGCCGCTGGCTGCGGGCGCCCCGGCCGCGGCAGCGCGGTAATCGCGGGTGCGTCCAGTCCGCCCGGAGTGCAACGATGACGAGCATGAGTTCCATCATCCACGCATCTCCGCCCGAGTCTCGGCCATCGCCGAATCCGCCACGCTCGCCGTGGACGCGAAGGCCAAGGCGCTCAAGGCCGCGGGCCGGCCGGTCATCGGGTTCGGCGCGGGCGAGCCCGACTTCCCGACCCCCGGCTACATCGTCGAGGCCGCGCAGCGCGCCTGCGCCGAGCCGCGCTTCCACAAGTACACGCCCACCCCTGGGCTGCCCGAGCTGCGGGAGGCGATCGCGGCCAAGACCGCCCGCGACTCCGGCTACCAGGTCGCGGCCGAGCCAGGTGCTGATCACCAACGGCGGCAAGCACGCCGTCTACGAGGCGTTCGCCACGCTGCTCGACCCGGGCGACGAGGTGCTGCTGCCCACCCCGTACTGGACGACCTACCCGGAGGCGATCGCGCTGGCGGGCGGGATCCCGGTGCCGGTGCTGACCGACGAGCAGCACCGGCTACCTGGCGTCCGTGGCCGACCTCGAGGCGGCCCGCACCGACCGCACCAAGCTGCTGCTGTTCGTGTCCCCGTCCAACCCGACCGGCGCGGTCTACCCGCCGGAGCAGGTCGCCGAGATCGGCCGGTGGGCCGCGGAGCACGGCATCTGGGTGATCACCGACGAGATCTACGAGCACCTGGTCTACGGCGACGCGCGGTTCGCCTCCATGCCGGCCGTCGCGCCGGAGATCGCCGACACGCTGCGTGGTGCTCAACGGCGTGGCCAAGACCTACGCGATGACCGGCTGGCGGGTCGGCTGGATGATCGGCCCGGCCGACGTGATCAAGGCCGCGGCCAACCTGCAGTCGCACGCCACCTCGAACGTGTGCAACGTCGCCCAGGCCGCCGCGCTGGCCGCGGTGTCCGGCGACCTGTCCGCGGTGGCGGAGATGCGCGCCGCGTTCGACCGGCGCCGGCTGACGATGACCAGCATGCTCAACGAGATCCCCGGCGTGGTCTGCCCGCTGCCGGAGGGCGCGTTCTACTGCTACCCGTCGGTCAAGGGGGTGCTCGGCAAGGAACTCGCGGGCAGCCGCCCGGCCACCTCGGCGGAACTGGCCGAGGTCATCCTGGAGCACGCCGACGTCGCCGTGGTGCCGGGCGAGGCGTTCGGCACCCCGGGCTACTTCCGGCTGTCCTGCGCGCTCGGCGACGACGACCTGGACGAGGGGATCACCCGGCTCGGCAAGCTGCTCGGCCAGGCAGCACTGCCGACGGGGACTGCGCTGATGACGCGATCACTCGCGGCGCTGCCCAAGGCGCACCTGCACCTGCACTTCACCGGGGCGATGCGGCACGCCACGCTGGTCGAGCTGGCCGAGCCGGCACGGGGTGCACCTGCCCGAGGCGCTGACCGCACGCCTGGCCGCCCCGGCTGAGCGCGGCCGACGAGCGCGGCTGGTTCCGGTTCCAGCGGCTCTACGACATCGCCCGGTCGGTGCTGCGCACCCCGGACGACGTGCACCGGCTGCTCCGCGAGACCGCGGAGGACGAGCGGGCCGAGGGGTCGGGCTGGCTGGAGATCCAGATCGACCCGTCCGGGCTACGCGCACCGCTTCGGCGGGCTGACGCCCACGGTGGAACTGGTGCTGGCGCGCGCGCACGCGCGGCCACCGCCAGCACCGGGGTGGGCATCGGCCTGATCATCGCGGCCAACCGGACCAAGCACCCGCTGGAGGCGCGGACCCTGGCCCGGCTCGCGGCGCAGTACGCCGGGCGCGGCGTGATCGGGTTCGGGCTGAGCAACGACGAGCGGCGCGGCGGCCCGGCCGAGTTCGCCCCCGCGTTCCGGATCGCGGCCCGGGCCGGGCTGCTGCTGGTGCCGCACGGCGGCGAGCTGTGCGGCCCGGCCAGCGTCCAGGCCTGCCTGGACGACCTGCGCGCCGACCGGATCGGCCACGGCGTGGCCGCCGCCGGCTGACCCGCGCCTGACCAAGCGGCTCGCGGCCGGCCGGATCACCCTGGAGGTCTGCCCGGCGTCCAACGTGGCCCTGGGGGTGGCCGCCGGACCGCGCCGACGTGCCGCTGCGCGCGCTGCTCGGCGACGGGGTGCCGGTCGCGCTCGGCGCGGACGACCCGCTGCTGTTCGGCTCCCGGCTGACCGCGCAGTACGAGATCGCCCGCGGGCGTGCACGGCCTGCCCGACACGAGCTCGGCCGAGCTGGCCCGGATGTCGGTGCGCGGCTCGGCCGCGCCCGCCGCCACCGTGGCCCGGCTGCTGGCCGGCATCGACGCCTGGCTGGCCACCCCCGCCGCCGGGATGCGGCCTGCTCAAGCGCACCCCAGTAGCGGGCCAGCTCGCGGGCGTGTGCGCTGACCGCTGGGCCAGCCGCTGGCCTGCCCGGCGCGTGCGCAGACCGCGGCCAGGATCGCGGTCTCCGCACACGCACATCCGCGGCCGGGCCTGGATCATTATCCGGGTGCGACGACTGCGGCCAAGCCAACGGTCCTGGCACACGAACCCCGACCACGCTGGCCGCCAGACCTAGCTATCTGATCGGCGCTCTGGGGACGGCGAAGTGCCCGGCTAAGCGACGGAGGAGCGCCAGGTGGGCAGGATCTCGTCGATGAGCGCCTCGGTCTCCGGGGCCATCCGGGGCAGCACCTCATCCAGCCAGGTGCGGGCGCACACCTCGTCCACCACGGCGCGGACCAGGTCCTCGTCGCCGGTCGCGGCCGCGGCGCGGCAGCAGGTCACGCCAGAGCAGCTCATCGTTGAAGGCCAGCCGCAGGCCGGTACGGGCCGCCGCCATGGCCCCGTCCGGGTCGCCCGCGGCCAGCCGGAGCCCGGCGAGGCGGTGCGCAACATCCGCGACCCGGGCGCTGATGTCGGCTTCCAGGCCGTCCACGGCCAGCCAGGCGTAGCGGCCCGGCGGGCGGCCGTCCAGCAGCTGACCGCCGACCAGTTCGAGGGCCCGGGCCAGGTAGTCCGCTTCCGCCACGTTGTCCGGCGGGGCCTGGGCCGCATGCCCGGCCAGCGCGCGGAACACCTGCCAGTCCACCCGGACACCCGAGCCCAGCCGGAGCCGGCCGACCAGCGTCCGTGGCCAGGTGCGGACGTCCGATGCTGTCCGTGCCGAGCCACTCCCGGGCCCGGTCCAGCGCTGCGTCCCGGACCTCGGCGGTGGCGCCGCGCGGCCAGATGGCGCCGGTGAGCACGTTCGGGTGCACCCCGCCCGGGTGCGCGGCCAGGTACACCACCAGCTCGGTGACCAGCGCGACCCGGTCCGGCTCGATCACTCCCGGAGCCAGCACAGACAGCTGGCCCAGCATGGTGATCTCCACCGGCATCACGGAGCCGGGGACCAGCTGGGCGCTGGGCGCGGCATCCGGCGGCGGGACCGGCAGCGGCACGCCCGCGGCCTGCTCCGCCGCGTGGAACAGCGCCACGATCGCCCGGTGCTGCCGGGGTGGCAGTAGCTGGGCGGCGACCTCGAAGCCGAGCAGCCCGGCGAGCAGCCGCCCGTCTTCAGTGACCTCCCAGGTCCAGGCGGCGCCGGGGACGTCCCCGGCGACCACGTAGCCGGCCGCGGCAGCGTGCCGCACCCGGGCCAGGGCAAGCAGCCGGTCCTGTTCCTCCGGGGTGGGTGGGGTGGCCATGATGAGGTAGTGCGGCGCCCACGCCTCGGGGTTGATGCCCAGGGAGCGCCCGGTGAGCACGGAGCCGAGGCCGGACGACGCCATCGCCTCGGCCACTTCCTGTGCCCGGGCCTCCAGGGCGGGCAGCGCCTCGTCGAGCGTGCGCACCGAGGTCACCCGCTCCGGGGCCAGCAGAGTGAGATCCGCACCGAACCCGACCAGGGTGATGTGCATCCGGTCGGACCAGCGGTTGGTGGCCAGTTCCATGGCCATGGCGGACAGCGCCGCGAGCACCGTGTCCGGTGGCCCGGTGACCGAGATCAGCCCGTGCGCCGCCTCCAGGTTGACCAGGACCCGCCCGGTGGCATCGGTGCCGATGGAGACCAGGCCGGGGAACGGGGCCAGGGCGCCGCTCGCCTCCTCACCGTCCACCCGCTGCACCGCGCTGAACGGCAGCCGCCACACCTGCCCGTCGCCCACCGCGGTCCACGGAGACGGCGCGCTCATGTCGGCGGGAGCCACCCACAGGTCGAGGTTCTCACTGCTCAGGTGGGCAGCGAACACGGTGGGCGGGGTCCGGCCGGCCAGCGCCAGGGCGTGCGAAAGGTAGCGGAGCCCACTGTCCAGCAGGCGGGCCGCGGGCTCCTGAGCCCCGATCCGCAGCGCGGCCTCGGCCTCGGCCGGCTCCCCCTCCGGGACCACGACCCGGCGCCCGAACGCGCGCTGCCACAGCTGCTCCCGGCGGCGGCGGCCGAGGGCGGCCAGCAGGCCAGCCGCCAGCAGGGAGGCCGCGGCCAGCTCATGGGGGTAGTTGAAGACGTGGTCCTGCGGACTGGGCGCGGCGACGCTGACCCCGGTAGTGCTGGCCCCGGCCCCATTGCCACCGGCGGTGGTCCCGGGCGCAGTAGTCCCGGACGCAGTAGTCCCGGCCCCAGCGCGGCCGGCGGTGGTACCAGGCCCGGTGCTCCCGGCCTCGTCGTCCCGGCCGCGACGGTACCGTGGCATGGCCGGCCGCGGGCGGGACAGCCTGCCCATCCGGCGCCGTGGCCGCCGCGACTGCCCGCGCGGCGCCGGAGGCGATCGCCTGCCCGGCACGGGCGCGGCCGGGCGGTGTGCGGCCCAGCCCGGTCCCGCCGCCTGAGCCAGCGCCGCCGGGCCTGCCGGACCGCGCGGTGGCGTGCACGCTGGGCGGCGCCAGCACGCCAGCGCCCTGCTGGCTGCCGTGGCCCAGTCCGGGGGCCGCCTGCACCGCAGGCTCGGCCGTCCCGGCGGCCTGCTCGGTGACCACTTCGATGCCTGCGCCGTGCGCGTCGCCGGGCATCTGCAGGATCCAGCCCGGGCGGATCAAGCTGGCGATGGTGAGCCTGGACCCGTCGGGCTGCACCCGGTCCTTGTTCAGCTCGAAGATGTCCCGGTAGCGGCGGCCGTCGCCCAGGTACTTCTGCGCGATCTCCCACAAGCTCTCGTGGTAGCGGCCGACCGGGGGCTTGACCACGTAGATCTTCTCTGCCTGCGGCGCGTGGGCCACCGCGGGCTGGCCTATCTGCCGCGGCTGGCCAGCCACACCCGGACCAGCCTGGGCGGCACTGCCCAGGCCGTGCCCGGCCAAAGCCGAGTTAGTGTACGGTGCCGCGGCCTGGCCCCTGATGAGCAAAGGCCGGAGACAGCACGGTGGCCGCGGTGAACAACAGCAGCGCCGCGGTGACCAGGCGGTGCACCAGCGCCTGGGTGCCACTGGCCAGCGGGACCCGGGCGGGCATGCCCGAGTTCCGCACCGCCGCCCTGATCTCGGCGATCACGCACCACACCAGCTGCAGCCAGGCCAGCCAGACGAGCACGGACAAGACCTTGAGGATGGTGAAGACGTCCAGCTGGTGGGTGAGCACGGACAGCGCGGGCAGCGAGTGCGGGATCGGCAGCCCAACGACCTGACCAGCGCGAAGGGCACGCCGACGGTGAGCGCGGCGAGGGCAGCGATAGCCAGCAGCCCGATCAGCACATCGCTGGGCGACCGGCGGCGGACCGGGACAGCCTGCCGGGTTCGGGGAATCGGTGGCGCCATCAGCAGACAACTCCCTGGTTAATCCCGCACTCCGCGGTCGCGCTCTCCTGGGCGGTCTCGGTGAAGCCACTGAGCACCCCGGGAACCAAGGGGCGGGTGGTGATCGTGACCTGGACCGTGGCGGTGTCCGCGCCGACCGTACAGCCGTTGAGGGCGGCACTGGTCACCGCGTCCACGCCGCCACTGTCCTGTTGTGCGTACGCGGCGACCAGGTTGGCCGCCAGCCCACAGGCCCCGGGGCCGATCACGGCAGTACCGGTGGTACGCAACGTTGCGGTGTCGATGTTGCCCGCAGCGGCCCGGGCGGCCTGTTCGGCGATGTCCGCGGCCCGCTCCTTCGCGTTCATGGCCACGCCGCCATCGACGATCAGCGCGGTGAGAGCCACCACCGCAATGGCGAAGATGATGGTGAAGACGGCGACCGAGCCCCGGTCCGCGGGCCCAGCCATGCCGCGGCCACGGCGCAGACGGTCCCGCAGCCGCCCCCGTATCACGGGGCCTAGCATCCTGGGGCTCAGCATCCCGCGTTCCGGCAGGTAAAGATGTCGAGCGGGGCGACGGCCCGCCCGGTGAACTGCGCCGTGGGCCGGAAACCGAGCAGGGCGAACGGGCTCATGTTTACCGCGCAGGTCACAGTCACGACCACATCCTCCCCCGGCAGCACCGCCTCCCCGGTCGCCGGAAAGCCGGCCACCTGGGCCTGCACGCTGCCCGCCGCGCACCAGCTGGTTGGGCCCAGATCAGCCTGGGCCGCCTGCAGCGCCGCCTGATCAGCCTGCGGCGCGGACTGGGCCATGGTCGCCGCCCGGGCCGCGTCCCGGGCCGCGCCGTCGATGTGTTCCTGGGCCTCCACCACCCGGCCGCCCGCGGCGACCAGCAGCAGCAGCAGGACCAGCCCGGGGGCGACGATGGCCAGCTCCACCGACAGGGATCCCCGCTGCCCGCCCGCCATCCTGCGCCAGACGGCCGCCCTGTACCGCGCGGCCAGCCGGGGCCCGCGGGCCCGCGGCGGACCCGGGTCAGCTGACCGTTCAGGGCCATTCTGATTCATCATCAGCAGCCATTCTGCCCGGGCGGCCGGAAGCATTCGACCGGACCGCCAGCCGTGGCCGAGACCGTCAGCTTCAAATTGAAGAACGGGAACACCGAGAAACCCAGCGGGCCGCGCACCGTGACGTACACATTGGTAACCGGATTCCCGGAGGCCACTGGCGTGAGATCGCTCAGCAGTTTGGTGTTCAGATTGTGGTAATACTGCGCCGCCGCGTTCTGCGCCGCGCCTCGCCAGCCGGTGTTGGTGGCGGCTTCCTCGCGCGCCACCAGCGCGCCTGCCTGGGCCGACGCGAGCGCTGCCTGGCGGGCGTTGAACCACAGGCCGAACTGCAGGATGAGCATGCAGATCATCATCAGCCCGGGGGCCAGGACGGCGAGTTCGACCACGTTGGAACCCCGGTCGGAGCGCAGCGACCGGAGGCGGCGGCGAAGTCGGCAGCGTATCATGGCAGTACCGGTCAGCCGCCGGTATTGATCTTGCCACTCTCATTGGTGACAAAAGCATTAATGGCGGCCAAGATGATCCCGGCGATAACGAGAATGACCGCCGTGATGATCGCTAGTTCGACTGCGGACGCGCCGTGATCCTTCTCCTCCAGCGCCACTCGAAGGCGCCCGACGCGGGCCGCGAGAAATGCCCTCATGAAGGCTAGCGTCGCATTGATATTATCCATCATTGCCCTCCGTTAACTGCACACGTTACGTGCGGGGTTACGTTACGCGCCAAGTAGCACCCCTATCACCGGATAAGTGAGAAAGACCAGGAAACCGGCGACCAGCAGCATCTGGGCGACCAGCATCGACTGGGATTTCTCACCAGCCTGGCCCTCGAGATCGGCGAGTTCCCGGCGGCGCAGGCTGGCCGCGCGGGCGCTCAGCGATTCACGTACTTTGGCGCCGTCGTCAGCGACCAGGCTGAGCGCCGCGGCGAGGTCACGAAGCTCGTCGACCCGGACTTCCTCACCCAGGCTGCCCAGCGCCTGCCAGGGCGTCTGCCCGGTAATCCGGGCGTTGGCCAGCGCGTCGCGCAGCCGCCACAGCGCCCACCCGGAGCCGATCTCACTGGCTGCCATCAGCGCCTCTGGCACGCCGCGGCCGCCGGCCAGGTTCATCGATACCAGGTCAAGGAAGGCACCGATCGCGTGCCGGAAATCCCGCCGCCGGGCATCCGCCTTCTGCTTGACCTCGAGATCCGGCAGGAAGAAGAACACCGCGGCCAGGCCGAGGCCGAGCCAGAGCGGGAGCACGAAAGAGACGTGCAGGCCGGCCAGGGCCGCCATGACCAGCAGCACCGGGCCGAGCAGGAAGCCGAACACGGCCAGCAGGACCTTGGTGGCCAGGTAGCTCTCGAACGACTTGCCGATGAGCGACAGGTTGGCGCGCAGGGAGGGGAACTGCCAGCCTTGCTCGGCGCAGAAGGCCACCAGCGCCCGGCCGAGCCTGCGGCTGAGCTCGCTTTCCTGGCCCAGGACCGGGCTGCCCGCCGCGCCGTTCGGCGACGGGCGCGGTGCGTAGAAGGCGGCGACCTGCCTCGCCAGGCTGACCCGCCGCGGGCGCAGCGCGAGCACCAGCAGGAACAGCCCGGCCCCGGCGACAGCCCCCACGATGAATGGCGCGATCATGACGCACTCCCCCGCGCCGCCGCAGCGTTCTCAGCCGCTTCGGACAGGGCCGGGGGCGCGCTGGTGAGCAGCCGTTCCGGCATGTCGAACGTGGCCAGCTTGCGCATCCAGATAAACCCGGCCGCATACAGCGCCACCACCACGACCAGCACCAGCTGCCCGAGCGGGCTGTCGTAGCCGTGGACATAGCCCTGGTTGAACAGGGCCATGCCCAGGGCGAGCGCCACGGACACGCCGACCACGATCTGCGCGCTGCGCCGGGTGGACCTGCGCTCGGCGTTGACCTTCCGGCGCATGTCGAGTTCTTCCCGGACCGACGTGGACAGGGCACCCAGGAGATCACGCAGGCCTGGGCCGCGGAGCCGGGCGTTGATGATCAGCGAGCCGATGATCAGGTCCGCACTCGGATCATCCAGGTCATCGGCGAACCTGCGCAGCGCCTCCGGCATCGGCACCCGGGTGTGCAGCCGGTCCACCAGCCGGGCTAACGGCTCCTGCAAGGAGGGCGCGGCCACCCGCAGCGAGGAGGGAATCGCCTGTTCCAGGCCCACCGCACCGGCAAT
The DNA here is from genome assembly GCA_963804455.1 of uncultured Actinomycetes bacterium. Taxonomy (GTDB): domain Bacteria; phylum Actinomycetota; class Actinomycetes; order Streptosporangiales; family Streptosporangiaceae; genus RYN-230. The sequence goes on along the minus strand of CAWDRD010000064.1, from coordinate 112,556 downwards.
GGTGTCGCGGAGCGACTCGGTCCAGGTGGCCAGCGCCTCCAGCCGGGCCATGGCCAGGCGTTCACCCGCCGCGCCACTGAGGCTGCGCCAGCCGAGCACCAGCAGGGCCACGCCGATCCCGCCGACCACCCAGCGGGTGGCGATCAGGACCAGGGCACCGGCGATCAGGGCCACCGCGCCGCGGACGCCGAGCAGTTCCCGGGCCTGCCGGTCCAGCCAGCCCGGGCCGCGCCTGGGCGGCTGCGGCGGCAGCCCGCGCAACGCGGCCACCAGCAGGAACAACCCGCCACCCGCGATCGCGCCGATGACCACAGCGAGCAGCGAGTCCGCTTCGAACAAGCTCGTCACCAGCGCCCCCTTACCGGGTCGTAGCCATGCTGGGCGAGGTCCTCCATGCAGGAGACCGGCGCGTGCGGCACAGCGCGGCCATCCGGCCCGGCTGAGAACACCTCGCTGGACAGCACCCGCCCGTCCACCCCGGTGACCTCGCGGATGCTGCTGACGAACCGGCGCAGCCGGCCGCCACGCGCGTACTCGTTCCGCTTCTCGATGAACACGACGAAGTCGATGGCCCCACCGATGAGCATGTGGGTGGCCTCGACCGGAAGGCGCTCGGCCGACTGGATGGCGTAGGTGGAGATCCGGTTGAACACCTCCAGCGAGGAGTTCGCGTGGATAGTGGACAGCGAGCCGTCGTTGCCCTGCGACATCGCGTTCAGCATGGTGACGATCTCGTCACCGAGCACCTCGCCGACAATGACCCGGCTCGGGTTCATCCGCAGCGAGCGGCGGACCAGCTCGGCCAGGCCGATGCCGCCCTGGCCTTCCATGTTCGGCAGCCGCTCCTCGAACGCGACCACGTTCGGATGTAGCTCAGGAAAATGGTCGATGCCAAGTTCGAGCGCCCGTTCGACGGTGATCAGCCGCTCGCCGGCGGGGATCTGGTTGACGATGGCCCGCAGCAACGTGGTCTTGCCCGCGTTGGTGGCTCCCGCGATCATGATGTTCTTCCGGGCCGCGGTCGCGGCGGCCAGGAAGGCGGCGGCCTCGGATAGCAGCGTGCTGTTGCCCACCAGGTCGGCCAGGAAGACCTTGCCCAGCCGGGCCCGCCGGATGGACACTGCGGGCCGGAGCGTGACGTCCATTACCGCGGACAGCCGGGATCCGTCCGGCAGCCGCAGGTCCAGCTGGGGGTTGGCGGTGTCGAACGGGCGGCTGGACAGGCCTGAGTACGCGGCCAGGACCTGGATCAGCTCGATCAGCTCGTCGTCGCTCTCGGCGACCGGCTCACCCATCACCTCGCGGCCGTCGGCATAGCCCAGGAAGACCCGGTCGCAGCCGTTGATGTCGATGTTCTCGACCTCGGGGTCCTCCAGCAGCGGCTGGAGTCGGCCCACGCCGAACAGCGCGGCGTGGATCGCGGCGGCGAGATCCTCTTCCTCCTGGGCGTTGGCTGGGACTCGGCCCGCGGTGATCTCACTCCGGGCGTGATCCTCCAGCACCTGCGCGACCAGGGCACGGGCGAACTGGCGCTCGTCCTCACCGGACATGGGCGGCATGCCCGCGGCCGCGTCCAGCCGGCGCTGCTCGGCCAGGCGGTCGCCGACCTCGCCGCGCAAGCGCTTGACCAGGGAGTGATCCACGCGTCACGCTCCCCCGGGGTTGCCCGCGGGCACTCCGGGCAGGCCGGCCGGGCCGACCGCCGCCGCCGGGCCGGCCGGGCCTGCATGCCGGGCCCGGCGGAGCCCCTCAGCAGCACCGCGCTCAGCGGAATCGCGCTCACCAGCGCCAGGCTCACCAGCGCTGCGTTCACCGGCACTGCGCTCACCGGCACCGCGCTCGTCGAGGCTGTACCCGCCAGAGCCGTACCCGGCAGCGCCGCGCTTAGCGGCGCCGTACCCGCCAGCGCCATACCCGCCCGAGCTGTACCCGCCCGAGCTGTACCCGCCCGAGCCGTACCCGGCAGCGTCCTGCTCAGCGGCGCCATACCCGCCAGAGCCGTACCCGCCCGAGCCGTACCCGGCAGCGTCCTGCTCAGCGGCGCCATACCCGCCCGAGCCGCGCCCGCCCGAGCCGTACCCGGCAGCGTCCTGCTCAGCGGCGCCATACCCGCCAGAGCCGTACCCAGCGGCGCCGCGGTCGGCGGGCGGGTAGTCCAGGGGCCGCGGCTGCGGGCGGCCTGCAGCCGGGTAGCGGTCCGGCGCCGCTGGCACTGACGCGGTCGGCACCGGCGCGGTCGGCACGGGGGCTAGCGGCCCGGAGGCTGGCGGTACGGGGCCCCGGCCGCCTGGCGCGGCGTGCCCAGGCATAGCAGGTGCGCTGGCCCGCAACCCAGCGGGCAGGGCGGCAGCGGCTGGCTCCGCGCCGGCGGCCAGCTGGCCGACCAGCTGCCCGGCGACCTCCCGGGCCGTCCTGATCAGCAGGGACTTGTCCAGTTTCCCGCCCCATTCGCCGCGCAGCATCTCGGCGCTCTTCGGCTCGTGCGCGATCCCGCCGATAACGCTGACCGGATACTCGGCCTGGCCCAGGGCCTGCCCGACCTCGGCCAGCGCATTGGCGAAGTTCTTGTGGTCGGCGACCACAAGCACGCCCAACGCGGCACCGGGGCCGCCGCGCCTGCGCACCGCCGCGGTCACGGCCGCCACGCGGTCCCGCAGCCGGACCACCTCGCCCAGGGTCGCCCGGGTGACCAGGATGATCGTCGCGGCCCGGGCGAGCAGGTCGTAGTACCGGCCATCCGCGCCGAGGCGGCCGCAGTCCGCGATCACGTCAGCCTGCGGCAGTCCGGACAGTGCGGCGCCGACCTGGCCCCACAGCGGCTCAAGGCCGCCGCCCTGCTCCGCGTTGGTCACCCCGAGCAGCACATCGAGACCACCGCGCAGTTTCTGGGCATGTTCCCAGACCTGCTGTGGCTGCAGGCCGCGCCGGGCCGCCACGGCCAGGCTGAGCAGGCCGCGCCGCGGATCGAGCCGCCCGCCGTCCACCCCCGGCAGGCGGTAGACCAGGTCACCGCCGGCCGGATCGCACTCGGCCAGCAGCACATGCCGCGGCCACACCGCCGCGAGCGCGACGGTCGCGGTGGTGACTCCCGGTGCCCCCTTATCGGCAGCGACTGCGATCAGCGCCATCGATCAGCCAGCCCCGGCGCCCGCCGATGGGGAGGCTGACCCGGTGCCGCCACCCGGCGTGGCCGCGCCGGACGTCCCGTTCGTACCGGAGCCAGGGGCGCCGGCGCCTGACGTCTGGCTGCCTGACGTCTGGCTGCCCGGCGTCTGGCTGCCTGCTGGCTGGCCGCGCCGGCCGCGCCCCGTCGCCGGGACGGTCACCCCCGTGCTGGCCGCACCCTGGCCGCCGTTGGGCAGCACCGCGATGCCCACCAGCCCGTTCGCCGCGTTGCAGGCCACCGATCCGGCGTCCGCCGGATCGACGGCGACCTCTACGTCGTCCATGGCCTGACTGCCCGAGCCGGTGACCGGAGGGTTGACCGCGACCACGATCGCGTTGCCGGCCAGGGTCGCGCCGGAGTTGCCCGGGCAGGTCTCCTGGGAGTCACCGACCTGGAAGATGTTCACGTGATCGCCGACGTTCAGGCCGCGCGGCAGCTGGCCGTCCTTGAGGGCCAGCCCCAGCAGCGCCTTTCCCGCGGTCGAGGTACTGCTCGACGCGACCATGACGTTGGTCAGCAGGGTTCCTGGCGGGATCGCGCTGGCGGCGTAGAACCGCGTCACCTGGGCGGTCTGGGCCCAGGGCACGTACTGCAGGCCGGTGCCCGCGGCGATCTGCACCTCCTCCAGGGCGCCCGCCGGAATTCGCTGGCCCGCCCCGATCTGCTGGGTGACCTCTATCGCGGCCACCCGCTTACCGCTCTGGATCACTAGGAAGCCGGCGCCCAGGGCGCCGCCGAGGATGAGGAGGACGGCCAGCGCCGCCAGCGCGGGCTTGCGCTCACGCGGCATGCTCGGCAGCCGGCGGCCCTCTGGCCCGGTCGGTTCCTGCCAGGTGGGCGGCTGGTCAGCGCCTACGGTGAACCCACGTTGCAGCGTGCCCCGGTCACTTGGCATGGCTAGAAGATCTCCCTGCTCACGGCGTGCCCATCGCACTACCCCGGGCGCCCTGCTTGCTGCCGCGCCGTAGCGGCCGCCCGGGACGATCCAGGCGCTTCCCCACGATAGGGCTCATTGCGGCGCGCTACAGGGTGTATACGGCGGAAAGTCAGCCGCTCGCAATAAGGCCACTACGCAGGCACGAGTCCGTTACGTCCACTAACGTCCCGCAATGGTGGAACTACTGGTCAGTACAAGTCCCTGACCTGCTTCCCAGCACCGCAGCCGTCCCCCTGGACGATCATCAATCGGCAGTTCTTACATCTTTATAACGTCGCTTGCCGGATTAACGCGCATTGGTAGAGTTCGCGCCATCAGGCAGCCGATGACCCATTGTGGGCAGCCGATGACGCGGAGGACAGCGCATGCGGCGAGAACGGGGGCGACGCGCTGGGCGCGGGCTCCGTGGCGGCCGGCGCGATCTCATCCGGGCCGGCGCCATCGCGGCGATCACCGGGCTGACCCTGGCCGGCTGCGGCACAGCGTCCCCCGGCACGTTCCATCCCAAGGGCAAGGCTGCCTCGGCCGGGGCTGGCGCGGTCTCCGGCACCCCGCCGTCCGGCGCGCTCGCTGCTCAGGGCGTGGCATGGCCCCCATTCGGCCCGAACGTACAAGTCATGATGCCGGCCTACCTCCCGGCCGACTCGGCCGAGGTCCCAGCGGTGGTCTCGGCCAAGGACTTCCTGCTCGCCTTCTTGTACGCGGAGTACCGCGGCAACCAGGACGACCGGTGGACCGGTTACGCGGCTGGCAGCGTGGTCAGCGCCCTGCGGGCCAACCTCGCCCAGCCCAGCGTGACCACCGAATCATTCACCGGGACGATTAGCTTCTCGGATATGCGGGCATTCCCGGACCCGTCCGCAGCGGGCGAAGTGGACGTATCCGAATGCTTCAACGATGCGCAGTCACAGAATACCAGCCTGACTACTGGAAAGGCCGTCCCGGACCAGACTCCCGCAGACCAGCACTATTACCTGAATACCGATGTCATGGCCCGCGGGGCAAATGGCCAGTGGCAGGTGGTCGCGGTTTACCCGGTGGTCTATTACCCGCAGGCTAAGGAGTGCAAGCCATGAGACGGCGCATCGCTATCGTGGGCCTGGTCGGGGCCGGGCTGCTGGCGCCGCTGCTGACCATGGCCCCGGCGAGCGCAGGCGCAGGCGTTGGCTGCAACGGCACCGACTGCTCAGTCCTGCTGAGCAGCTTCATCAAGCTCAACGGCGACTACGGGACGGCCGGCGCGGCGGCGGTCCCGCTCAATGTGCCGCCCCCGCCGTGCCTGTGGGAGCCGATCGGCGACGGGACCACCGGTAGCCAGGCCATCGTCAAGGAGTGGGGCCCGAACCCGCCGACGGATTTCCAGATCAACCTGTCCTATGCGCAGGCTAAGGGCTTCCTGCAGAACCCTCCGCCGCCGGCGGGCACCTGGTACCAGCTGCCGGTCAACCCTGCGGCCGGGCCAGCCGGGGAAGCCGCCTGCCTGAAGCTCCCGCTGTACGCGTTCGTGCCGCCGGGACAGGAACCGCCCGCCGTCCCCATCCCGGCGCGGACCTTGGCCGCCTACGCCTACAACCACATGGTGGTCCCGACCCCGAAGCTGACCATCAACCCGGCGGCGAAGGGCTACGTCAACCTGGCCACCTACGTCTGGGGGAGCTGGCCGGCCAGTGCGGCGACCGGGCGGATGAACGCCTATAAGGTCACCGCCACCCTGGGTGCGCAAGTAGTAACCGTCTGGGCGCAGCCCAGCGCGGGCAAGGCGCTGACGATTGACACGCCCCCGCAGGGCACGGCCTACTCGGCCGGCTGCGTGGCGGGTGCGACACAGTTCGGCTCGCAGTTCCCGATCGGCACCGTGCCCGCGGCTAATTCCGGGGCCGGCACTCCGCCGGACTGCGGCGTGCTCTGGCAGGCGCCCACAACGGCTGCCTCGGTCAGCGCGACCGTCACCTGGCGGGTCAGCTGGGGTGCTGGCAACCTCAATGGACCGGGGCCGAACCGGCTCCCGCCAATCACGGTAACCGGGCAGAGCAACCCGTTCCCGGTCGCGGAAATTCAGAGCGTCAACAACGGCTGACCCGGCGTAATTTATTACTGAAAATTGACATATGCGCTATGTCGCTAACCACGGGCCGATACGTTAGATCCGGACGCGCGTCCGCGCGCCACTCTCGCGCCGAGTCCTCCGGTGCAGAGCTGTCACGTGCAGAGTCAGCCCGCCAGCAGACGCTCTCGGCGCGAACCGGGCGGGCCGGTACCTAACCAGAAGGGGAACTGGCAATGGCGTCGGACGTCAATGTCACCTACGGCGAGATGGAGTCGGCGGCCAAGCAGCTGATTGCTGGCCACCAGGAAATCACGAGTAGGCTTACCGCGCTCAAGACAATGGTCGATGGGCTCGTCCAGAACGGCTATGTGACCGACCGGTCCAGCAAGGCGTTTGAGACCTCCTACACCGAGTTCAACAAGGGTGTCACGCAGACCATCCAGGGCCTTGAGGGCATGAGCAAGTACCTCACAGCCGCGGCCAAGGCCTTTGGTGACACCGACAGCCAGCTGGCGAACGCGCTCAAGTAACCCACCGCAGCCCGGGGAAGCCGCGCCGGGGACCCGGAGCGGGTCCCCGGCGTCAGCGCGCTGGACACACGCGCTGGAGCACCGCGCTGGAACAGAACGGGACCGCAGGGAGGGCCCTGATGCGGCTGACCGTGACGGCGGTGTCGCCGGTGGCGGGCGTGCGGATGGACGTCCTGATCGACGCCGACCCGGACACCCCGGTCGGGGACGTCGCCGTGGAACTCGGCACCTTGCTGCACGGCACCAGCTGGCTCGGCAGCGCGGCCGGGCGGCACAGTGCCCCGGCCGGCGTGCGGCCCGATGTCCCCAGGACCACGCCTGCTGAGGGCCCGCTGGCCGCGCCGCTGCTGGCCGCCCCGGGGACCCGGCCGGCGGACCGGAACGTGCTCCGCTTCCCCGGGCGGCCGCAGCATGCGGCGGGCACCAGCACGGTGGGCGGATCCGGGCCTGCCGCTGGATCCGCGGCCGGATCCGGGACGGCCGCAGCGGTAGCCCTGGCCCCGCGGCGGACGGTCGGCCCGGCGCTGTACGTGGACAACCGGCGCATCCCGGGCGATCAGGCCCTGGCCGATTCCGCACTGCGGGCCGGCTGCGTGGTCAGCCTGGGCGACCCGGCGGGCTGCCTGCCCGCCGAGCCGACCGGGGTGGTGGAGATCCGGGTGGCCAGCGGCCCCGCGGCCGGTGCGGTGCACCGGCTCAGCATGGGCGACGCCGTGCTAGGCAGCGGAGACCGGGCCGCGGTCCGGATCGGTGACCGCCAGATCCCGGGCCTCGCGCTGTACCTGACGGTGGACTCCCGCGGCTCCTGCCGGGTCCGGGCGGCTGACGGCGTGCCTGCGACCCTGGACCGCGAGCCGCTGGCCGGCCCGGTCCCGTGGCAGCCCGGCCAGCAGCTGGCGATCGGGCAATCCATGCTCGAGCTGGCCCCGTACGAGGCCCCGGACGCGGCCCTGCATCGGAGCGTGGACCAGGGCACGCTGGACTTCAACCGGCCGCCGCGGCTGCTTCCCCCGGCGCGCAGCACCAAGTTCCCGCTGCCCGCGCCGCCGGCCCGGGAGGAACGGCGCCCGCTGCCGTTGCTGATGGCCATCGCCCCGCTGGTCCTGGGCGTAGGCATGGCCGTGGCCCTGCACGAGGTTTACCTGCTGGCGATGGCCCTGCTCAGCCCGGTCATGCTGCTGTCCAACTACGTCAGCGACCGCAAGCATGGCCGCAAGTCCCATGCCGCACGGATGACCGAGTACCGCGAGCACCGGGCGCGGATCGAGCAGGAGGCCGCCGCCGCCGTGGCGGCCGAGCGGACGGCCCGGCGGACCGGCTGCCCCGACCCTGCGGCCGTGCTCAGCATCGCCACCGGGCCACGCAAGCGGCTATGGGAACGGCGCCGCAGCGATCCTGACTTCCTGCTGCTCCGGGTGGGCACCGCGGACCAGCCATCCGCGGTCGAGCTGACCGATCCCACCCAGGACGAACACCGGCGGCAGGTCTTCTGGGAGATCCCGGACGCCCCGGTCACCGTGCCGTTGCGGGAGCGGGGCGTGCTCGGGGTGGCCGGCCCGGACGCTGCGCCGCGATCGATCGGGCGCTGGCTGGTCGCCCAGATCGCGGCCCTGCACAGCCCGAATGACACGGCGATCTGCGTGCTCACGGACGCCTCCGGGCAGGACAGCTGGGAATGGGTGCGCTGGCTGCCACACTGCCAGCATCCGGGCAGCACCGACCAGGCCGGCGGCCAGCTGCTGATCGGCAACGACGCGGAAACCGTGACCGCGCGGATCGCGGAGCTGCTCGCCATGGTGAACGCACGGCAGAAGGCGCTCGCCGCGGCCGGGCCGCAGGGCGCCATCCGGCAGGCCGACATCGTCGTGGTGTTCGACGGGTCACGGCGGCTGCGCGCCCTGCCCGGCGCGATCCAGGTGCTGCGCGAGGGCCCGGCCGTCGGGGTGTACGCCATCTGCCTGGACTCCGACGAGCGGCTGCTGCCTGCGGAATGCCACGCGGTGGCGGTGGTGGCGCCGGGCGGGACGCTGCGGGTACAGCAGATGAGCGAGGACACGGTCGGGCGGGCCCACCCGGACGGGGTGGGGCCGGACTGGTGCGTCCGGCTGGCCCGGAGCATCGCCCCGATCCGGGACATCAGCGATGAGGAAGACAGCCTCGGCCTGCCCGAGTCCGGCCGGCTGCTGGACGTGCTGGGCCTCGAGCCGCCCGCCCCGGGTGCGGTCGCCGCCCGGTGGGCGGTGGACGGGCGGTCCACCATGGCCGTGATCGGCGAGTCCTACGACGGCGCGTTCGGTATCGACATCCGCCGGGACGGCCCGCACGGGCTGATCGCCGGGACCACCGGGTCCGGTAAGTCGGAGCTGCTGCAGACGATCGTGGCCGCGCTGGCAGTGGCCAACCGGCCGGATGCCATGACGTTCGTCCTGGTGGACTACAAGGGCGGCAGTGCCTTCGCCGACTGCGTGCACCTGCCGCACACCGTGGGCATGGTCACCGACCTGGACTCGCACCTGGTCGGGCGGGCTCTGGACTCGCTGTCTGCGGAGCTGACCCGGCGGGAGCACATCCTGGCCGCGGCCGGCACCAAGGACATCGAGGACTACACCGCGCTGGTGGCCCGCGGGGGCGGGCTGGCGGCGTCCCGCGACAGCGGGCTGGCTCCGCTCCCCCGGCTGCTCATCGTGATCGACGAGTTCGCCTCGATGGCCCGGGACCTGCCCGACTTCGTCACCGGGCTGGTGAACATCGCGCAGCGCGGCCGGTCTCTCGGCATCCATCTGATCCTGGCCACCCAGCGGCCCTCCGGGGTGGTGTCCCCGGAGATCCGGGCCAACACGAACCTGCGGGTCGCGCTGCGGGTCACCGACCCGGCCGAGAGCAGCGACGTGATCGACGCGCCGGACGCGGCGCAGATCGCCAAGTCCACCCCCGGCCGCGGCTACGTGCGGCTGGGTCACTCCTCGCTGGTGCCGTTCCAGGCCGGGCGGATCGGCGGCCGCCGGCCCGGCGCCGCAGCCGGTATCGGGGTAGCCAGCACCGGGCGTCCGTGGCTGGCCCTGGTGGACTGGGCCGGGGCGGGCCGGGCCGGCCCCGCCCGGCCGGCCCGGCCACAGCAGGATGCCGAGGAGGTCACCGACCTGAAGGTGCTCGTCGCGGCGATCCGCGAGGCAGCCGCCGGGATGGCCATCCCGGCCCAGCACAGTCCCTGGCTGCCGCCGCTGCCCGGGACGCTGCTGCTGGGCGAGCTGGCCGCGGACGCGGCCGACAGCCGGCCCGGCAGGCTGCCGCGGGTGCCGTACGGGCTCGCTGACCGGCCGACCCAGCAGCTCCAGCAGACCGCGGCTATCGACTTCGGCTCGTTCGGCCACCTGCTGGCGGCGGGCGGCCCGCGCAGCGGCCGGTCTCAGCTGCTGCGCACCATCGCCGGGTCGATCGCGGCGACCCAGAGCACCGCGGACGTGCACGTGTACGGGATCGATTGCGGCAACGGCGCCCTGCTGCCCGTGGCCGACCTGCCGCACTGCGGCGCGGTCGTGCAGCGCACCCAGGTGGAGCGGGCGGCCCGGCTGATCACCCGGCTGGGTCAGGAACTCAACCGGCGGCAGGAACTGCTGGCCCAGGGCGGGTTCGCCGACATCGGCGAGCACCGGGCGGTGGCCGGGCCGGCCAGTGCCGCCAGACCGGCCAGTGCTGCCGGACTGGACAGTGCCGGACTGGACAGTGCCGCCGGTCCGGACGACGCGGCCGCGCTGCCGCACATCGTGGTGCTGCTGGACCGGTGGGAGGGCTTCACCAGCACGCTCGGGGAGCTGGACAACGGGCGGCTCACCGACGTACTTACCCGGATCCTGGGCGAGGGCACCAGTGCGGGTATTCACCTGGTGCTGACCGGCGACCGGTCGCTGATCGCGGGCCGGATCTCTTCGCTGACCGACGACAAGCTGGTGTTCCGGCTGCCTGACCGGGACGACTTCAACCTGGCCGGGCTGCGCCCCCGTGAGCTGCCGGACGAGATCCCGCCGGGCCGCGCGTTCCGCGCGGGCAGCGGCATCGAGGTGCAGGTCGCGCTGCTGGCGTCAGACGCCTCCGGGCCGGCCCAGGCAGCGGCGCTGCGGGAGCTGGCCCAGGCGGCGGCCACCCGGGACGCCGCGGTCCCGCGCCGGCTGCGGCCGTTCCGGGTGGACGTGCTGCCGGCCCGGCTGTCCTTTGCCGCGGCGTGGCAGCTGCGCGATCTGGACACCACGAGCAGTCCGTTGTGGGGGCTGGTAGGTGTGGGCGGCGACCAGCTCAGCGCGTACGGCCCCGACCTGGCGGATGGGCTGCCCGCGTTCGTCGTCGGCGGGCCCGCCAAGTCCGGCCGCAGTACCGTGCTGGTCGCCATGGCCCGGTCCTTCCTGGCCTCCGGCGCCCAGCTCATCCTGGTGACACCGCGGTCGTCGCCGTTGCGGGCGCTGGGATCCGAGCCGGGCGTGCTGCGGCTGTTCGAGGGCACCGGCCTGGCCGCTGCGGACCTGCGGGCCGCCCTGGATGAGCTGGCCGGGCCGGGGGTGGTGGTGATCGACGACGCCGAGACCCTGCGCGACTGCGACGCAGCCGAGGAGCTGAAGGATCTCGTCAGCTTCGGCGCGGACCAGCAGCGGGCCCTGGTCTTCGGCGGCAACTCCGAGGACCTGTGCGCAGGCTTCACCGGGTGGCAGGTGGACGCCAAACGGGCCCGGCGCGGCTGCCTGCTGTCGCCGCAGGGCATCACCGACGGGGACCTGATCGGCGCCCGGCTGCCGCGCAGCGTAATCGGCGAGCCGGTGAAACCCGGGCGGGCCCTGCTGAACACCGGGAACGGGGAACTGACCGCGGTCACCGTGCCGGTCGGCTGACGATCATGCGCCCGGGACGAGGCGGGCGCCCCCGGGACGAGGCGGCCGAGCCGGGCGGGGAAAGCGCCCGGGCGCGGTCCCGCCAGCGCGCATACTGGGACGGTCATGGAGGCGTTGCGGATCACCGGGCTGGCCGTGGCGGGCCTGCTGATCGGCGCGGGCCTGCGCGGCATCGTCGTCCGGCTGGCGGTCCCGGCGGGCCAGCCACCCCAGCAGGCCTGCCCGGGATGCGGGCACCGGTTCCGGTCCGCCGGGCTACTGCCCTGGCCGGTCCCGCCGTCCTCCGGCCGCTGCCCGGTCTGCCGGGCCCGCACCGGGCCGCCGCTGCTGGCCGTGGAGTTGGGCGCGGCCCTGCTGCTCGCCGCGCTGGCGGCCCGGGTGCAGCCCGGCCTGGTCCTGGCTTCCGCCGCCTGGCTGGCCGGCTGCACCGTGGCACTGGCCTGGATCGACGCGGCGGCGCACCGGCTGCCGGACGTGCTCACCGGCGCGGCCTACGCCGGCACCGTGATCTTCCTGCTGCTGGCCGCGGCCAGCAGCGGGCACTGGCCTGACCTGGTCCGGGCCGTGCTGGGCGGCCTGGCGCTCAGCGCGGGTTACCTCCTGCTCGCCGTGCTCAGCCCGTCCGGGATGGGCCTGGGTGACGTCAAGCTGGCCGCCAGCCTGGGTACCCTGCTGGCCTGGGCGGGCTGGGCCGCGTTGCTAGCGGGCGCGTTCGCGGGCTTCGTGCTCGGCGGCCTCTACGGGGTGGCGGTGCTCATCCTGGGCCGGGCCAGCCGGAAGCAGCACATCCCGTTTGGCCCGTTCATGATCGCGGGCACCTTCCTGGTCCTCCTCGCCTGGCCGGCCTGCCTCCGGCCTAGCCACCCCCGGGGGGAGCCGCCACACGTCGTCGTGGTGCATCGGTACGCCCATCGGCATGAAGTGCACCTCGATGTCTCGCGGTGACCAGGCCGGGCGGGGTGGACCGGGCTGGCGGGTGGCCGGGCTGGCGCATAGCCGGGGCTAGTGTGACCGGTGAGTCCAGCGTTGCGCTGCGGCGGTGAGGCAACGCCTTATGTGGTGGGGAATGTGCAAATGCGATGCAATCCCCACCACATAAACGGCCCCGACGCACTCCCCACCACGTAGCGGTGCCCCGGGGTGCGTGGACGGAGCGGGTGCAGTCCGGGTGCCTGGTGCATGCCAGTGTGCGCGGCGGGCCGGGCCGAACCCGGGCCGATCGGGCCGAACCGGGCTGGCCGGGGTCGGCCGGGCTGGCCGGGCTGGCGCTAGTCGCCGGTTGATGCGTGGGCGGAGCTAGTCGCCGGTCAGGTCGGGGTGGGGGACGGGGATGATGGCCCGGGCCAGCTCATCGATGTCCGGGACGGCGCGCTGGAGCCGACCCAGGTCCGGGCTGGAAGTGAACAGCCGCAGGTCGGTCTGGTACTGCTCGACTCGCCACGCGTAGCTGAGCGCCGCGTACAGCGACCCGTCCGTGAAGTGCAGGTAGCGCATGACCCGCAGTCCGCGGCCCAGCTGGGGGGTGCTGAACTCGTCCACGATCGGCGGCTCGATGGCCTCGGGGTCGTCGGCGTTGGCCAGCGAGCGCAGCCGGGCGTCCCGGTCACCGGAGGTCTGCCAGATGCCGAGGAACACCGGCAGCGGCTGCTGTCGTGGGTCGGCGGTATGCACGAAGGCCAGATGGCACGGAATGTGCCCGAACGTGCCCTGGTGCACGGCCGCCAGCTGGGCCGCCAGCCGGTCCACATCCTGCGACGTATGCTTCAGGCCGGACATATCCCAGCGCGCCACTGAGAACACGGCGGCCCAGGTTTCCAGGTCATAGCCGGGCGGGAAACCTGGCAGGCAGGGGATCCAGATCCTGCGGTCGAACGGGACGTTGACCCACCCGGTCCGGCTGCTCGGGCCAGCCCAGTCCTGTTCCGGCTCGCTCACGTGGTCTTCCGGCTCAGTCACAGCGGGCCGACCTGGCCGGGAACCCCGCCGGCCGACCTGGTTCCGGCGGCACTGGAACCGGCCGCGCTGGGCCAGACGGCACGGGGCCAGACGGCACGGGGCCAGGCCGCACCAGACCAGACGGCACGGGGCCAGACGGCACGGGGCCAGGCCGCACCAGACCAGGCGGCGCCAGGGCCGGCCGCACCAGGCCACGCGGCATGGTGTCAGCCGGCACAGAGTCAGGCTGCGCCCGGCCGGGCGGCAGAGCGTCGGCCTGTGCCGGGCCGGGCGGCACGGCGTCAGGCCTGGTCCAGCGGAACGTCGTCATCATGGCATCGAACAGTTCGACCAGGATGTCCGCATACTCATCCGCCGGGTCTCCGCCGCCAACTGTGCTGAACGCCACCATGAGCCAGCGCCCCGGCCGGCCAGGCACCGGGACCACGTAGTCAACTCTTCGTGAGCCTAGCTCGATCTCCCTGGCCGGGTCAGCAGGCGCGGCCCGCTCGGTCCGGACCGCGGGGACGCCGCCGACCGCGGCCAGGCTGGCGCCGCCGCCCTGAGCCGCCAGGCTGGCCACGACCATCATCGGATCCGCGTCCAGGCCTGCCCCGGCTCCGTACGGGCCCTCCGAAACCAGGAACGACGCGCCGACGAGCGCTCCGTGCATCAGGTCCACGGGCAGGTAGAGGTCCACCGCGGAGGCCTGGCGCGCCGCAGCGATCTGCCGTCGCAGCCGACCCTCGAGTTCGGCCCGCGCCTTGGCCACCCGGTCCCGGGGCAGGTTCCGCGGCAGCGCGGCGATCCGCTCATCCAGGATCTGCCTGATGACCTCGGCCGAGCCGGACCGGACCGGGATCCGCCGCCATCCCGGCGGCAGCACAAGCCGATAGCCGCCGACCTCGTCCCCGGTCATGGCTGCGCGGTCATCGGCAGCGCGGTCAACAGCGGCGCGGTCAACAGCAGCGCGGTCAACAGCAGCGCGGTCAACAGCAGCGCGGTCAACAGCAGCGCGGTCAACAGCAGCGCGGTCAACAGCAGCGCGGTCAACAGCAGCGCGGTCAACAGCAGCGCGGTCAACAGCAGCGCGGTCAACAGCAGCGCGGTCAACAGCAGCGCGGTCAACAGCAGCGCGGTCAACAGCAGCGCGGTCAACAGCAGCGCGGTCAACAGCAGCGCGGTCAACAGCAGCGCGGTCAACAGCAGCGCGGTCAACAGCAGCGCGGTCAACAGCAGCGCGGTCAACAGCAGCGCGGTCAACAGCAGCGCGGTCAACAGCAGCGCGGTCAACAGCAGCGCAGTGATGGCTGCGGTCACCACCGGGCCGGCTGCACCGGGCCGGCCGCCACCGGGCCGGTCACCACCCGTTCGGCCACCACCGGGCCGGCCAGCGTCACAGCCCACTCCCGGGGGTGGCCCAGTCCTTGACGCCCGACCACCAGTCGCCGATCCCAGGGATATGCAGGTCCACTACGGGGCTGCCATCGGGCCCCTGCCATTCGATCCCGGTGAGCGTGTGGTCGGTCAGGTCCACGCTGGTCGCGGCGCCGAAGTTGACCCGGAGCGTGTTCAGCAGCGAGGTCACCTGCTCCGCGTTGGACGCGATCTCCGGGCTGACGCTGCCGAACCGATCCGCGATCGCGGCCATCTGCCGGGACAGCAAGACGGGCTCCTGCTCGCCGCCGCCGATCACCCGTTCCCAGAACGTGGTGTCCTCCGAGACGCTTTCCAGCGTCTTGGCTACCCCGGGGGTGACGAACTCGTCCAGGCCCGCGCCGAGGCCCTTGGCCAGGGCGGTGACCTTGATCCCGGGCTTGAGCAGGAGGTCACTCAGGGCGCTGTCCGCGATTTTGGGCAGCACCTTGCTGCCCATGAAGTCGCTGAAGCTGTCGAAGACGTTTGCCACCTTGCCCAGGACCGTGGCGTCCCGCTCGGCGTCGATCAGGCCCTGGGCGATGCCTTTGCTGTCCGAGACCAGGTTGACCAGCTTGCCCGCGATGGCGAAGTGGCCCAGGCCGAACGTCAGGCAGGCGAACGCGTCCAGGGCGACCTCGACCCACGATCCCTTCCCGGTGGCGGCCAGAATCGAGCGCAGGACCAGGGCCGCAAAGGTGGCCGCGAAGCCGAGGATGACCAGGATGTCCAGGCCGGGAATGAACAGGGCGAGGATGGCCAGGGCGGTGCCGATCCACTCCAGCACGGTGGCGATGTCCGCGAATACCCCGGACCAGTCGTCCCACCAGCTGTCCTTGACCCCGTCCTGGATGGCTGAGTTGATCTTGTTCTTGCAGGTGCTGGCGGCCTGATCGCGGAGCTGGGTGGCCCGGGTCAGCAGCGCGTGCGCGGCGTTCAGGCTGTCGGCCGCCTGGGTCAGCGCAGTGCGGTGCGCGGAGATCTGCTGCTGCTGGGCGGCGGTGAGGTTGCTGCCGCTGGGCATCGTCTGGGCCTGGAGGGACTGCTGCTGCTGGTACGGGCCTTCGGCCTGGTTCAGCGCCTGCAGCGACCACGCCTGGGCCTGCTCCAGGTCGGGTACGTACGCGGACAGGGCCGAGGAGACCTGCTGGTAGCGGCCCACCACCTTGTCCAGCTGACCGGCCAGGTCCGTGGCGGCGGACTGGATCTTGTCCGCGTACTGGCCCTCCAGCAAGGCAAAGGCGGCGCCGCCCTGGCCGATCTGGTGCAGCGCCTCGACCTGGCCGCGGATTTCATTGGCCACGCTGGCCAGGTGCGCGGCCTCCTGGCTCACCGCGGACGGGACCCCGGGAACCGGGTCGGTGTCCAGGCTTAATGGACGCCATTGATACCCCGGTGGCCGTCCCATGCCTCTCCCTGCCCGCTCGGCTGGCAAACGTTCCGGATCAAGGTACCGAAGGGCACCGGCCGGCCGCAGGGTTGTTGCCGATCAAATGCCGCTACCAGGGGCAGTATGACGCGGCGCAAAGGTGGGAAAACAGCGGGTGATGGACTGTGGGTGAGCGCCAGGTCAATCCGCCCGGGAGTGCCCCGCGGACCGGGCCGCCATTCGTGCGCGCTGCCTGGCCTTGGACCGCCGGTAATCAATCAGGGCGAGGATGAACCCCGCCACGCCAAAGGCGACCATGAGCGCCAGCAGGACCGCGCCGAGCACACGAGCGCCCAGCGCAAAGGCGCCCAGCGCGGCGAAAAATGAGATCGCGCCCGCGACCGACATGCGGACGGCCAGCTTAAACAAGCGCAAACTCGGCCGCTGGTTCACCCCAGCACTATCGCATTCGCCGGTCATGGCCGCAACCGGCCCGGCGGACGGCCAGCACAGGCCAGCCGCACAGCACCGGGCCGGGCTGTACCGGTCCCGGCAATACTGGCTCGGGCCCGACCCGTCCTGGCGGCACTGGCCGGCGCGGGCGCGGCCCAGCGGGCCACGGCCGGCCGCTGGCTCACTTCTGCTGGCCGGTAATGCTGGCCGCGAGCTGCGCGTCGGTCTTCCGGAACGCGGCCAGTGATTGGTCGATCATCTTCCCGAGCGACTCCATGGAATCGAGCAGCTTCCCGCGATGATAATGCCAGTTGTCGGTGAAGGCATCCATCGCGCCCTTGATGTCGCCGGAGCCCCATTCACCGTCGTAGACGCGCTCCTGGGCCTCGCAATTGGCGAACTCGTGGCACAGGCTGGCGAGCGTTTTCGACGATTGCTGCAGGATGTCGTAGTTGACTTTCAGGTCAGGCGGTGTTCCCATGCCTGCCTCCTCCCGCGTCACGCGAACGGTCCTGGGCCGCACCGCGGCCAACGTTACCGCGAGGGCGCCGGGCGAATGGCACGCTTCGCCACAGCGGCCATGTCCGGGGCCGGGCTGGTCAGAGGGTGACGCCGATGAGGACAGGCTCGCTGGCCAGGTCCACCCCGAACATGGCCCGCACCTGATCCCGGATCTCCCGGGCCAGCCCGATGAGCCCGGCCGTGCTGGCGTCGCCGGGGTTGACCAGGGCCAGGGTGTGCTTGCCGGAGATGCGGGCGGCGCCTGGGGACAGGTGATCCCCGGGGTAGCCCTTGCTGAAGCCAGCCTGGCTGATCAGCCACGCCGCGGGCACCTTGACCTGGCCGGGCCCGGCCGGGAACTGCGGGATCGCCGGGCCCGGGCCGCACCGCGCGGCCACCGCCCGCTGCAGCGCGGCGAACTGCCCGGCGTCCAGCACCGGGTTGGTGAAGAACGAGCCCGCGCTCCGGCTGTCCGGGTCGGCCGGGTCGAGCAGCATGCCCTTGCCCCGGCGCAGCCCGAGCACGGCGGCGCGGACCGCGCCGAGTGGGGCCCGGGCGCCCACGGCCACCCCGAGCGCGCGGGCCAGCTCGGCGTAGCGCACCGGGGCCGACAGCGGGCCGCGGGCCAGCCCGAAGGTCACCGCGAGCACGACGAACCGGCCGGTCACCGCGGTCCCGGCGGTGCGCTTGAACGCACTGGTCCGGTAGCCGAACCCGCAGTCGGCCGGGGCCAGGTCGACCACGGCCGCGCGCACCCGGTCATAGGCGCGGATCGCGGTGATGGTCTCCGCCACCTCCTGGCCGTAGGCCCCGACGTTCTGGATCGGGGTGGCGCCCGGCCCGGCCCGGGATCCCGGACAGGCCTTCCAGGCCGGCCAGTCCGCCCCCACGCACGAGGCGACCACCGCGTCCCAGTCCTCCCCCGCTGCTACTTTTACCGCAACGGTTGGGCCGCCGCCGGTGCCATCCCCCGGTTCCGCGCCGTCCGCGGGCATCATGGTCCGCGAAATTCCCCGGGTCGCTACCTGAACCACGGTCCCGGGAAATCCCTCGTCGCTGACCACGAGGTTGCTGCCGCCGCCGAGCACCAGCACCGGCTCGCCGCGCTCGTCCGCGCCGCGCACCTCGGCGATGATCTCCGCATCGGTGCTGGCCGTGACGAACCGCCGAGCCGGGCCGCCCAGGCCGAGCGTGGTGAACCCGGCGAGCTGTACCTGCTCACGGACGTCCAGCATGACCTGGGTTTCTCTCTTCCGGGAACCGCGGTGTTCAGCCGCGCGGGCGGCTCGGGGCTGGGTGGGGCAGCTGACCGGCGGCCGCACCGTTGCCGCTGTCAGGGCAGCCGGACGACGGCGCGGGCGCGGCTGAGCACCTTAGCCCCGGCGGACCGTGCGGTCAGGTCCAGTACCACCCGGTTGCCGTCGAGCTTCTCCTTCACCGTGCCGCTGATCTCGATGAGCGTGCCGGTGTCGTCGTCCGGGACGGGGACCGGGGCGGAGAACCGGACACCGAACTCCAGCACCGCCCCGGGGTCCCCGGCCAGGTCGGTGAGGTACCGGGCGGCCTGGGCCATGGTGAACATACCGTGTGCGATGACGCCGGGCAGGCCGACCGAGCGGGCGGTCCGCTCGCTCCAGTGGATGGGGTTGAAGTCGCCGGACGCGCCCGCGTACTGGACCAGGCTGAGGCGGGTCGCGGGGTAACTGGCCAGGGGCAGCTCGGCGCCCGGCTCGGCCTCGGCGTACTTGAGAACCCCGGTCACTGGGCTTCCCCGGTCACTGTGCTTCCCCGGCCGTGCGTTCCACCAAGACCGAGTAGGCGGCGCAGACGTGCTCGCCGCCGGTGGTGACCAGGTCCGTGCGGGCGGTCAGCAGGACGTTGCCCGCGGCTTCGCGGATTCGCTCGATGGTGGCCTGCGCGGTCACCACATCGCCGGCCCGCAGCGGCCGGTCGTAGACGAAACGCTGCTCCCCGTGCACCACCATGGCGTAGTTGACGCCCAGGCCAGGGTCGGCCGCCGCGGCTACGGCCGCGGCGATCGTCACGATGGCAGGAAACGTGGGCGGCGCGATGACGTCCGGGTAGCCGGCCGCCACGGCCGCGTCCCGGTCCCGGTAGACGGGGTTCGGGTCACCGATGGCCGTAGCGAATTCCGCGATCTTGACCCGGCTGACCTCATAGGGCTCCGTGGCCGGGAAAGTCCGGCCCTCGTAGGCCCGGTTGACGGCCACGCCTGGGATTAGCGGGTCTCGCGGTGCGGCCGGTGGCAGCGGCAGTTCGGGCAGAACTTCTTCAGCTCCATCCGGTCCGGGTCGTTGCGCCGGTTCTTCTTGGTGATGTAGTTGCGGTGCTTGCACTCCTGGCAGGCCAGGGTGATCTTGGGCCTGACGTCGGTGGCAGCCACGATGGAGTGCCTTTCTCTGGGGTTGGGCTTATCCAGCTAAACAACAGCCGGCCGCCGGGCAGGATTCCCGGCCGCTGGCCGCAGCACCCGCAGGCCCGCTCCCCGCGGGCCGGGGACCGGACCGGGTGAACGGGCGCGCGCACTGGTAGCGGAGGCCGGACTTGAACCGGCGACACAGCGATTATGAGCCGCTTGCTCTGCCTGACTGAGCTACTCCGCCGAGGGCTCGAAGCCCACATAGCTTACAACCGCCGGCGGGTCCCCCTGGTAATCGATGACCATCCGCCGCCCGGAGCGCGGGTCACGGAGCATGACTGCGGCGCTGGCGCCCTCAGGCGATGTCGAGCACCACTTTCAGCTGCGCCGGATCGGCGCACGCGGCCAGGGCCAGCGCCGCCTGGTCCAGCGGGAACCGCGCGGTGACCAGCGGCGCCAGGTCTACCCGGTGTTCCACGGCCAGCTGGATGGCCAGGTCGCAGTCCCGGGGCCGGGCCGCCCTGGGGTTCCGGATGGTGAGTTCCTTGAGATACCAGTCGTAGGTGGGCAGGGCATCAGCGGTGGGCGCGGTCGTGCCGAACACCAGCACCGTGCCACCGGGGCCAGCCAGCCGCATGGCCTGGGCCAGGGTTGCCTGGGTGCCCGCGCACTCGACCGCGATGTCCGCGCCCCGGCCGCCGGTCAGGTCGCTGACCACGGTTCCCGCTTCCTCCGGCGTGGCGGTGGCGGTGGCCCCGAAGCGCTGCGCGAGCTCCCGCTTCCAGGCCGACCGGGTGATTCCGATGATCGTGGCGACACCGCGGTCGCGGAGGAGTTGCAGGTGCAGCAGGCCGGTCACGCCCAGACCGATGATCACCGCGGTGTCGCCGGGCGCCGGGCACAGCAGGGACTGGGCGTGCACGCAGGTGGACAGGACCTGCAGCAGGGCGGCCTCGGCCGCGGGCAGCCCGGCCGGGAGGGGGTGCAAGCACGCCTCGTCCACGGCCACGAGGTCGGCGAAGACGCCGTCGGTGTCCCGGCCGAGCAGCGCGCCGGCCTGGCACAGCTGCGGCAGGTCGCGGCGGCACAGGTGGCAGCGGCCGCAGAACACGGCGGGGTTGACCAGGACCGGTGTGCCGGCGGGCACCGCGGCCAGCGGGCCGGGTTGCTCCACCCAGCCGGTCATCTCGTGGCCGAGGACCCGGGGCCGCGCCACCGGGATCGCGCCGGAGGCGATCTTCAGGTCGGTGCCGCAGATGCCCGCCTGGCCGACCCGGACCAGGGCACGGCCCTGCGGCGCGGGCACCGGGACCTGCCGGACGGTCACGCTCCCGGGCTGGTCGAGCAGGGCGGCCCGCATGTAGGCGAGTGTCGGCGCGGGCCGCCGGGCCCGTCAAGCGGTATGTGTGGCAATGTCCTTCGGAGCGGCCCGCTGGTGCGGCCCGCTGGATCGGTTGTCCAGATCGGTTCTCTGGATCGGCGTTCCCGGGAGGCGGGCTATGGCGGGACCCGTTGCTGCGGTGGGGTTCATCGGCCTAGGCGTGATGGGCTCGGCGATGAGCTCCCACCTGATCAATGCGGGACACCGGGTCGTCGGCTACGACGTCGCGGACACCGCGCTGAGCAGGCACGCGGGCCGGGGTGGGGTGGTAGCCGCCAGCCTGGCCGCGGTGGCGGCGGAGGCCAGCCTGGTGGTCACCTCGCTGCCCAGCGCGGCGGCGCTGGGCGAGGTGCTCGCCGGCCTGACCGGCGGCCCGTTCCCCCGCGGGGGCCAGGCGGCGGGCGGAGGCCAGGCGGCGGGCGGAGGCCAGGCGGCGGGCGGAGGCCAGGCGGCGGGCGGAGGCCAGGCGGCGGGCGGAGGCCAGGCGGCGGGCGGAGGCCAGGCGCCGGGAGCGGGCCTGATCGTCGTGGAGACCAGCACGCTGGCCCTGGAGGACAAGGAGGCGCAGCGGCGGTTCCTCGCTGAGCGGGGCGGGTGGCTGCTGGACTGCCCGATGAGCGGGACCGGCGCCCAGGCCCGCCGCCGGGACCTGGTCGCCTACCTGAGCGGGGACAACGCCGTGAAACCGCGGGCGCTGCCGGTCCTGGCCGCGATGACCCGGCAGGTCTACGACGTGGGCGCGTTCGGCAACGGCACGAAGATGAAGATCGTCGCGAACCTGCTGGTGGCCGTGCACAATCTGGCGGCGGCCGAGGCGCTGGTCCTCGCCGAGCGGGCCGGCCTGGACCTGGCCACGGTGCTGACCGCGATCGGCGACGGGGCGGGCACCTCGCGCATGTTCGAGGTCCGCGGACCTGCCATGGCGGAGGAGGATTACTCCGGGCCCGGTATCCAGGCCGGGCTCTTCGACAAGGACATGCGGATCATCGCGGCCTACGCCGCACAGGTGGGCAGCCCAGTCCCGCTGTTCACGCTGGCCTCAGCGTTCTACCAGGCGGCGCTAGCCCAGGGGCACGGCGAGGAGGACACGTCCGTCGTGCACGCTGTGCTCAAACAGCTCGCGCCTCCACCGCCCGAGCCCGCCTAGAAGCGCGGCTAGCTCCCCTGGCCACCGCGGCCGGGATTCGTGTGCGCAGACTGTTGCTGGGCTGCGGTCATCGCACACGGATAGTGAATCCGGGCCCGGGCGGGAGCCCGGATGGCGTGGCCGGTGGTTAGTCGTGGCTGCCTGGCGCGGATGGCTGGGCAGTCATGATGTTTCCGCTGCTGGGCGGGGCCGGGGTAAGGCAGGGCAATGGTGAGTGGCTTGGTGGCGTGGTTTGCGAGCGGCGGCTCCGATGATGCGGGCGCTGGGCTGGGCGAGCCAGTGCCGAGGGCTGCCGGGCCGCCATGCGTTGACGTTGACTAGGCCGGGCGGGATGACGTCGAGGCCGGTGAACCAGGCGGCGATTTCTTCGGCGGTGCGGCCGGTGATGTCGCTGGTATTCGCGTACGCGCTTCGGAGCCGGTCGATGAGCGCCGGGTCGGTGCCGGTGGACGTGCCCGCTGAGGCGATGAGGTAGCTGCCGGGTGCCATGGCGGCCCGGAATGCGGCCACACTGGCGTCGGCCTCGGCAGGCAGCAGGAAGTGCAGGACTGAGGCGAGCAGGACGCATACGGGCTGTTCAAGGTCCAGCAGGAGCCGCAGGTCGGGATCGGCCAGGATAACGGCGGGGTCGCGCATGTCACCAGGGACGACGGTGACGCCAGGGCCGCCGGCGAGTAAGGCGCGGGCGTGGGTGATGACAAGGCTGTCGTTGTCCACGTAGGCGACCCGGGCGGCCGGGTTGACGAGCTGGGCGGTCTCGTGCACGGCGGGGACGGTCGGCAGCCCGGCCCCGATGTCGATGTACTGGGTGATGCCCTGAGCCGCGACGTGGTGGACGGCGCGGGTGACGAAGCGCCGGTTGGCGCGGGCGACGTCCGCGACTTCGGGGAAATCGATCAGGATGCTCTGGGCGGCTTCCCGGTCAGCGGGGTAGTGATCTTTCCCGCCTAGAAGGTAGTCGTAGATCCTGGCGATGTTCGGCGTCCTCGGATCGAACCGCAGTGCTGGACCGTCCTGCGGCGTGGCTTCTTCGCTGCTCAGCGCAGTGCGCAGTTCAGTGAGACTGCTGGTGACGAGGGTGTGCGGGCCGCTGCCCGGATGTGCGCGGCGTGCGATGTAGCGGGTCCGGGCGCCTGTGATCTCCCGCCAGACCCGGAAATGCGGGAAGTCACGCCGCACCGTATTCAGTGTGTCGTGCGGGGCTGGACTGCCCTCGCAGCCGGGATGCTGGCCGGGCTCGGCTCGGGCGGCCGGGTCTGGGCTGTGGTGGGTGGCTGGGTGCCCGTGCTGATCGCTCATGCCGGAATACTATAGCAACTATGTCAGCTATGGCAGACATGACCTGGCAAAGTTACCATGACCAGCACGGCTACCTTGATCGGCATGGGAAGGTACGTGATCGACCTACACGCACCAGAGCCGAGCTACCAGCAGCTCGCCTCACTGCTGCGTGCCCAGATCGAGTCAGGGGAGATCGGCCCGCGTGAGGCGCTGCCCTCGATCACGTACCTGACCGGCGAAACCGGCCTGGCTGTCGGGACTGTCCGTAAGGCCATCGCAGTCCTGGTTGAGGAAGGGCTCGCCTACACCGTGCCCGGCAGAGGAACCTTCGCCAGCCCACACAAGAGCTGAGTTCTGAAGCACGGCCTTACGGGAATACGTCACGTTGGTGACCATCCCTCGCAGGGCCAGCGAGATGAATGACCAGCCAGCGCGGCTCGCGCGAGATCGAGCGTTACCGAAATCTGGGGAACGCAGGCCCAAACCTGGGGGATCGCTCCCGATCCGGGGAGCGGCCGTGCCGCCGTACGGTCGCAATGAACCCGATCCAGCGACTGGGTGCCTAGCCCAACCGGACACCTGCCGGTCGCATGCACAGGAGGAGACCCATGAGGATCATCAAGCGTTTCCGCAGGCTCGGCGCGATAGCCGCCGGGCTCGGCTCCGCCGTGCTGGCGTTCGCGCTGGCCGCCCCAGCGGCAATAGCCACGATCCCGCCACCGCCAGGCGGTGCGGGCGGGAGCGTCCAGCCCGCGCCCGTCGTCCGCACGGTGGTGGTGGGAGGCATGCCCGGCTGGCAGATCGCCCTGATCACGATCGGCGTCGCGATCGTCACGGCCGCCACGGCGGTGCTGGTGGACCGGGCCCGGGCCGCGCGCCAGCGGCTGATCACCGATGCCGCCTGATCCCCCCGGCCAGCGGTCATCAGCGGCGCCTGGCAGCCATCAGGCAATGTGACGCTGGCCTGCCACCAGCCGTCCCGGCGTAACCGTGCGGCCACGCAGCCGTGACAGCCTGCCCGTGCTCGGCATCCGGCCAGGTCGCCCGCGGCGGGCCTGCCTGGCCCGCTGTGACCGTTCCGCCTCCCGCTGCCAGTCCCTGATCTGCTCGGCGGCCAGGGCCCGCCCCAGGTATGGGCGCATTGCTACCTCCACGATCCGGCGGCTAGTTCCAGCCGGACTCTTCGAGGTTCGCGGTAAGGCCCCCTGGGCCACATTGGGCAGTTGCCCTATCTTCGGCCGGGCCAGCCGTAGCGGCCTGCCGGATGGCGGGATAAGGCGGGAAGACGCTGGCTAGCCGGCCTCACAGCGGGGTGAGGACCATGAGTATCTCGTCGCGGTCGTCACCTGGAGCAAGCCGCAGTGCGCGGGGCCAGCGGCCGATCACGGTCCAGCCGAGCCTGGCGTAGAAGCGCTCGAGCCCGGTGCCGCCCCGTACGGCGAGGTGGAGTTGCTCCAGGCCCATCTCATCGCGGGCAACCTGCTGGGCGTGCGCCATCAGGGCGCTGCCAACGCCACGGCCGCGGAAAGCAGGGTGGGTCTGCAGGCGGCTGATGGCACCCCAGTGAGCAACGAGCTGGTCCGGATCGCGCGCGAGGTGAAGCCAGCCGGCCAGGGCGGCCCCGTCCTGGGCCGGATTGGTCTGGGCCGGTCTGGTCTGGGCCCGCCCGTCCTCGGCCCGCCCGTCCTCGGCCCGCCCGTCCTGGGCCGGCCCGGTCAGCGCGACCAGCAGCCGGCTACGGCCGGGTTCGAGGCTGGCGATGAGCTCGTCGGCCACGGGCGCAACGTGCGTGCTGTCGACGGGCAGAAACGGGAACCCCACCGCGCCCCCGGCGTTGCTGACCGTGATCCAGCAGTCGATCAGTTGCTGCCTCAGCCCCGGACTGACCTGCTGCGGATCGGTGCGCTGGCCCAGCGCGGGAACAACACGGTGCTCCATGCCGGCAGTATTCCAGCGCGCGTCAGGAAGGCCCGGTCAGCTGTCGCGGTTGACTGTGCCGGGCGAAAAAGCCGGGAGGCAGACCGAGATGTACTCCGCGCCGCCCTCCTCAGGTGTGCTGTAGCGCACCCATTCCCCCGGTCTGGTATGCACTCCCTGGCCGGCGCACACTGTGAGCTGGCCCGCGCCGGATTCCACCACCAGAGTCCCGTGCAGGACGATCGTGAACTCATCGAATTCCGGTCGCTGCCCTGGCTCAGCCCAGCCAGCGGGGCTGCGCATATGGGCGATGCTCAGCTCGCTCTCGCTGGTGTTCGCCCGGCCCACGTATTCATCGATCAGCTTTGGCGGTGTGCCGGCCGCGGCAACCCGGCTCGGCCCGCTGATCAGTTCAGGCATGGCCGACAGTATCCCGCAGAACGCCGCGCAGCACGCAATCACCAGGCGGACCGGCACGCTGTCCGGCCACGGCCTGCTGAGCTCCGCAGCCGGGACGCAGGCATGCCTCAGCAACGCACAGCCCCGGCCCGTGCGTGCCAGCCGTACCTGGAAGTCGGGTGACCGCACGGTGGCTCCCGGGCCGGCCCGCTGTGAGCATCGAACTATCACCGGACGAAGCCCGGTAACGCCGTAAGGAGCGGAGATGAAGCCTTACTTCGAGACTCATGGAGTCGGGGGCCTGTACGTGGTGCTCGTGCTGGGCTGGTACCTCATGGAGATCATCGAGTTCTGCCAGCAGCGGCACTGGCGCCCAGGAGCGGCGGCAATCGGCCCGCGCGGTTACTGGGCCGCCTTTGGCGGCTATGTAGCCGCCGTGGTCACGATGCTCCTGCTGGCCCCGCGCATCGCCCCGGGCGCTGCGATCGGCCACGGCGCTGTCCTCTTTACTGTGGGCATCGTGATGCTGGTGGCCGGGGCCGGGCTGCGGGTGTGGTCCTTCTGGGTACTGGGCCAGTACTTCACCTTCAGCGTCAAGGTCAGCCCGGACCAGCCGGTGGTCACGACGGGCCCGTACCGCCTGCTGAGCCACCCCGGTTACGCCGGGGGCCTGCTGGCTACGACCGGGATCGGCGTGGAATACGGGAACTGGGTCAGCCTGGCCACCGTTGCTGTGCTCACGCTGGCCATGATCGTCTGGCGTATCCGTATCGAGGAGAGGGCGCTGCTGACCACGCTGAACGGCAGGTACCGCGCTTACTCCGCGCAGCACAAGCGCCTCGTGCCGCTGGTCTGGTGACCCTGACCCGCCCCGCACCCCCGGCCTGGCCCGCTGCCCGTTCACGGCAGCGGCCGGGCCGGTGAACAGGGTGTCAGAGCATCCGGGAGGAACCACGGCTTAGCGCACCCCAGGGTGCCGGGCTTGGAGGTGTCCGGGCTGGACCGGGTCCGCCGGGCAGTCGTACAGGATGACGGTCACCGCCCGGGCGGTGACCGTCCCGGGGTTCGCGTACCGGTGCGGGACCGAGGACGGGAACTGCATGCTGTCGCCGGGCTCCAGCCAGTAGGTCTCGAAGCCCACCGAGATTTGCATGCTGCCGGTCAGCACCAGCACCATCTCGGTGCCGGGATGCGAGTAGAGGGTGGGGTTCGACTCCGCGCCCGGGGCGTACACCAGCTCGAAGAAGTCGAGATGGCCCAGCGTCTCCGGGGTGAGCCGCTCCCAGCGCACCCCGCCATCGATGTCGATCGCCGCGCGGTTGCCGCGGCGCACCACGTACCGGCTCGCCGCGGACGGCAGGCCGGCCCCGGCTGGCGCCGCCTGCTGGTCAGCTCCGGCTTCCAGGGCTGCGCCAGCGGCGCCCGCACCAGGCCCGCCCGCACCCGCACCACTGGCACCCGCACCGCCCGTATCCGCACCACCGGCATCCGCACCACCGGCCCGGCCCGGGCCAGGACCGTCCGCACCAGGATCGCCCCCTGGGAGTGCGGCCGCGTGCGGGGCGTCGGCGGCTGGCTCGCGGAAGAACGCGTCCACCGGGACGTCCAGCGCTTGAGCGAGCGCGAACAGGGTGGATACCGACGGGCGGGACTGGCCACGCTCTATCTGGCTGATCAGGCTGGGCGTGACCCCGACCTCCCGGGCCAGTTCGGCCACGCGCATCCCCCGCCGGCCACGGTGCAGCGCCAGGCGCCGGCCGATATCACCGGCCAGGTCCCCAGTCGCGGTTTCGGTAGCAGCACTGACGTCGGCCATGGTGGCCAAAATGCTACTGCACACGACGATGGCCGCCCGCGGCTGGCCGTCCAGCTCAGCGAGCCGGCCCGGACTGCCGGTGGACTGCCGAACAACGGGCCTCGATGAAATCGTTCGCAGCCGGAGGCTTCCCAGCATCATGTAGCGCTGCTATCGTCCGCCAGGAGAGCATCCTCAGCTAATTAACTGTCACTAAACAGGGCTCACCAGGCTACCGGCGACCAGGGAGCGCATTGTGACACCAGGTTCGGCACCCGCACCCGGCTCCGCTACCCCGCCAGCCGGCTCCGCGACCCCGTCAGCTCAGGATGACGGCCCGCCAGCCGGCTCCGCGACCCCGTCAGCTCAGGATGACGGCCCGCCAGCCGGCTCCGCAGCCCCGCCAGCCGGCTCCGCTACCCCATCGGCCGGCTCCGCAGCCCCGCCCGCCGAGCCGGTGATCCCGCCACCGATGGTCATCGAGTGGGACGTCCCGGTCCCCATGGATGACGGCATCATGCTCCGGGCCGACATCTTCCGGCCCCCCGGAACGAGCCGTTACCCGGTGATCCTGAGCTACGGCCCGTACGCCAAGGGACTCGCCTTCCAGGACGGCTACCCCGACCAGTGGCAGCTCATGACCTCCCAGCACCCCGACGTCGCCCAGGGTTCCAGCAACGCCTACCAGAACTGGGAAGTGGTGGACCCGGACAAGTGGGTGCCGGACGGCTACGCCTGTGTCCGGGTGGACTCCCGCGGCGCTGGCCGCTCCCCCGGGACGCTGGACCCGTTCTCCCCCCGGGAAACCCGCGACCTGTACGAGTGCATCGAGTGGGCCGCCCGCCAGCCGTGGAGCACCGGCAAGGTGGGGCTGAACGGCATCTCCTACTACGCGATGAACCAGTGGCAGGTGGCCGGGCTGAAACCACCGCACCTGGCGGCCATGTGCGCGTGGGAGGGCGCCGCCGACTTCTACCGGGACGCCACGCACCACGGCGGCATCCGGTCCACGTTCTGGCGGAACTGGTACGACAAGCAGGTCACCGTGGTGCAGCACGGTGTAGGCGAGCGTGGCCCGCGGCACCCGGTGACGGGTGAGCCGGCGGCCGGCCCGGAGACACTCAGCGACGCCGACCTGGCCGCGGCGCGGGCGCCGTTTGGGGAGCAGATCAGCGCGCATCCCCTGGACGGGGAGTTCTACCGGCAGCGGTCCGCCGACTTCGGCCAGATCATCGTGCCGCTGCTGTCCGCGGCCAACTGGGCGGGCCAGGGCCTGCACACCCGCGGCAACTTCGAGGGGTTCACCCGGTCCGCCTCGGCGCAGAAGTGGCTGGAAGTGCACGGCCTGGAGCACTGGACGCACTTCTACACCGACTACGGGGTGGATCTGCAGAAGCGGTTCTTCGCCTGTTTCCTGCACGGCGACGACAGCGGCTGGCGGGACCAGCCCCCGGTCCAGTTGCAGGTCCGCACGCTGGACGGGTTCCGGCCGCGCGGTGAGCGGGAATGGCCGCTGGCCCGCACCCGCTGGCAGCGGCTGTACCTGAGTCCCCGCCAGCGGGCCCTCGCCCCGGTCCCGCCCGCGGCCGACGATCACATCTCCTATGCGGCGGACGGCGAGGGGGTGACGTTCACCGCCCCGCCGCTGAGCGTGGACACGGAGATCACCGGGCCGGCCGCGGCCCGGCTGTTCGTCTCCTCGACGACCACCGACGCCGACCTGTTCCTGATCCTGCGGGTGTTCGGGCCGGACGGCGAGGAAGTGACGTTTCCAGGTGCCATCGACCCGCATACCCCGGTGGCGCAGGGCTGGCTGCGCATGTCGCACCGCAAGCTCGACCCCGCCCTGAGCACCCCGTACCGCCCGTACCACACCCACGACGAGATCCAGCCGCTGACGCCCGGCTCGGTCTACCAGGCCGAGGTGGAGATCTGGCCGACCAGCCTGGTCATCCCGGCTGGCTATCAGGTCGCGCTCACCGTCCGGGGCTGGGACTACCAGCGCCATCACCCGGACGCTCCCCGGCTCGGCACGTTCATGAACGAGCTGACCGGCTGCGGCCCGTTCCTGCACGACGATCCGGCGGACCGGCCGCCCAGCCTGACGGCCAGCACCCAGACCCTCTGGACCGGCGGCACCCGGGCGGCCTTCGCGCTGCTGCCCGTGATCCCGCCCGGCTGACGCCGCCCAGCCGGTGGCTGGCCCGCCAGCGGCCCTGGCCGCCCAGCCGCCCCGGCCAGCCCGCGGCAGCACCCGCGCAAGCCCGAGCAAGCCCACAGGAAAGGACGGCACGCCATGAGGGAAGCCTTCGGTGGCCTGAGCACGGACTGGAAAGAAGGCATCAACTGGGCCGCGGTCCGCCAGTGGCGGCTGCAACGCGCCCGGGAAGCCATGCAACGGCACAGCCTCGGCGCCCTGCTGCTCATGTACGACGAGAACATGCGCTACGTGTCGTCCACCTACACCCCCGGCTGGAACCGGCTCAAGCCGGGCCTGCGCTACGTGGTGCTGTGTGAGGGCCAGGAGCCGATCGTCTACGAGCAGGGCGACATCGGGATCCACCTGAAAGCGCACAACCCGTGGATCCCGCCGCAGAACGTGCGGCACTCCTACAGCTGGATCAAGGGCGCGGCTGGCCCCGCCTCGCAGAACCAGGTGGCCAAGTTCACCACGGCCCTCGTGCACGACCTGGAGGACGCCGGGGTACTGGACAAGCCGCTCGGCGTGGACTTCATCGACATCAACATGATCCAGGCCTTCCAGGCCGCGGGGGTCACCTGGACCGACGGGATGACCCCGATGATGGAGGCCCGCTCGGTCAAGAGCCCGGACGAGCAGAAGGCCGCGCGGATCGTCGGGGCGATCTGCGACTCGCTGCACTACGAGTTCACCCAGTTCCTGAAGCCCGGGCTGACCGAGAACGAGGTCGCCGCGTTCGGGTTCGAGTACCTCTACAACATCCCCGGCATGGAGGACGTGGAGGACATCATCGTGTCGTCCGGGCCGAACGCCTGGCCCAACTGGCGCAACTTCTCCGACCGCATCATCCGGCCGGGCGAGCTGGTCATCATCGACCTGGCCGCGCTGACCTGGAACGGCTTCAAATCGTGCGTCTACCGCACGTACTGCGTGGGCGGCCAGCCCACGGACGAGATGAAGCAGTACTACGACATCGCGCACACCTGGCTGTGGGACGCGATCGAGGTGGTCCGGCCCGGGGTGACCACCCGCGACATCGCCAGTAAGTGGCCGTCGGCCAAGGAGGCGTGGGGATACGAGGAAGAGGACCAGGCCGCGGCCAACTTGTGGGGGCACGGGCTCGGCCTGGCCCAGTACGACCGGCCGGTGATCTCCCGGATCTGGTCGCTCGACTACCCGGAGGAGATCCGGCCGGGGATGGTGTTCGCGCTGGAAACCCAGCACGGGAAGGTGCACGAGTTCGGCGTGCGGCTGGAGGAAATGCTTCTGGTGACCTCCAACGGCTATGAGTTGCTGTCCTCGTACAAGTCCGACGAGATCATCGTGGCCGGGTGAACGGGCGGTTCCAGCGCCTGCTGCCGCTCGGCCCACCACCCGGCAGTCCTGGCGCGACGGGCCCCGCAACGGGCACCGGGCCCCCGGCCGCTGACCCCGGCCACGAACTGCACGCCGGGGCGAAGGCGGCCCGGCTCGCGGCGGCGCTCCGGGCCGGTTTCCCGGTGCTGCCCGGCTGGGTGGTCCCGTGCGCCGAGAGCCGCCCGGCCGTCCAGGCCGGCGCGGCCGCGGTGCGGCAGGGACGGCTGGCCGCGGGCCGCCGCGCCGCCGCGACCTGCCCGCCGGACCCGGTGCTCGCCGCCGAGCTCCGGGAGGCCGTGCGCCTCCTCGGCGGCCGGGTCATTGTCCGCTCGTCCAGCCCGCTGGAGAGCGACCCGCGCTGGTCGGGCGCGTTCTCCTCGGTGGCGGAGGTCGGCCCGCAGGACGTGGCCACGGCGGTCCGCAGCTGCTGGGCAAGCGCCTTCGCGGTGGACCCGCTGGACCGCCTCGACGCCTGTGGTCTGCCCCTGGAAGCCCTGGAGCTGGGCGTTCTCATCCAGCCGGAGATCCGGCCGGAGGCCGGCGGGACGGCCCGGGTGACCCCGGACGCCGCCGACCCGCCAGGGGTGACCCCGGACGCCGCCCACCTGCCAGGGGTGACCCCGGACGCCGCCGACCTGCCAGGGGTGACCCCGGACGCCGCCGACCCATCACGGGTGACCCCGGACGCCGCCGACCCATCACGGGTGACCCCGGACGGCGGCGATCCGCTCCGGCTGGGCGCGGTCCACGTCGTGGTGGAGGGCGTGGCAGGCCATCCGGGTGCCCTCCTCTCCGGATGGGCCGATGGCGCCGTCGCGCAGGTCCGGATGCCCTCCCCGGCCGCCACCCGGCCTGCGGCCGAGCTCCCTCAGACGGACGGACCGCTGGCTGGGCTGCTCGGCCGCGACCTGGTGACCCAGGTGGCCAGGCTCGCTGAGGAGGTCTACCGGACCCTGGGCGATACCAGCATCGAGTGGGCCGTCAGCAACGGCACGGTGTGGCTGCTCCAGTCACTGCCGGCCGGGCCTGGGGATCCGGCCGTTACCGACCAGGCCAGCCCGGGCTCGGCCGTGGCTGACCCCGCTGTGGCTGACCCGGCCAGCCTGGCTCCGCATGGCCCGTCAGCCGGGTGGCCTCCTGGGCGGAAGTACGCGGAGCGGGAGTGGATGCCAGTGCTGGCCGCGGCCGTGCTGGCGCAAGGCTGCCGGGTGCCCGGCCGGCCGGGCGCAGCGGGCCAGGCCGCGGGGCGGCTGGTGCCGTGCTCCCCGCACGAGCGGCCGCCCGCTGCGTGCCGGGACGCGATCCTGCTGGTGGACCGGCCGGTGCCAGCACTGGCCCCGCTGCTGTTCGCGGCCCGGGGCGTGATCGCGCGCAGCGGGGCGGCTGGTTCACACCTGGCGGAGGTGGCCCGCAGCCTGGCCGTGCCCATGGTGACCGGGTGCCATCCGGAGGCCGTAACCGGCACCGGCCCGCTGGAACGCGAGTGGCTCGCTGCCATCGACGGCGCGACCGGCGAGGTCGCGCTCCTCCGCAGTAGCAGGAAAGGAGGTCCAGCATGAGCAAGCTCAGCCCGGCCCAGCGGGCCGGGGAGCCGGAACCGGCGCAGCCCGGCCCCGCCCAGTCCGGCCCCGCCCAGTCCGGCCCCGCTCGGCCCAGCCCAGCCTGCCCGGCCGCAGGCCCGGGCGCGTTACCGGCCATGCCCGCGCGCCGCCGGGTGAAGCAGGTGCTGCACCGCGGCATCGTGACCGGCACGATCCCCGGCGGGACCCGGCTGGTGCAGTCGTGTATTGCCGACGAACTCGCGGTGAGCACCCGGCCGGTCCGCGACGCGCTCCGGGAACTGGCCGCCGAGGGCTTCGTCCGGCTGGATGACCGCGGTGGCGCGGTGGTGCGCGAACTCGGCCGGGGCGAGCTGGAGGACATCTACGAGATCCGGATGATGCTGGAGCCGGTCGCCGCGGCCCGGGCGGCGAAGCTGGCCAGCCACGCCAGCATGCTCCGCGCGGGCGAACTGCTGGCCGTGATGGCGTCCGAGCCGGACGGTACCCAGTGGGCCCAGCACAACTCCCGGTTCCATCAGGTCATCGACGAGGCGGGCAGCAGTCCCCGGCTGGTCGCGATCCTGGGGAACCTGCGGGAGCTGTCCGCCCGCTATATCGCGCACTCGGTGCTCACCGTCCCGGGCCGGGCCCACCAGGCCAACGCCGAGCACCGGGAGATCCTGCAGGCGGTTATCGCGCGCGACCCGTCGGCCGCGGCCGATGCGGTGATCCGGCACCTGCACGGCACCCCGCTGGCGCTGAGCATGCACTCCGTTAATGACAACGCTCAATCACGTTAACGTCACTATCTCGTCATTGGCTGGCCCATGCACCAGTGAACATGATTGCATTAGGGCCAATCAATGAAGTGGAGCAACGTGCGGCGCCGGGGCCACCGTTCCGCTCTCTGGGCGCTGGCAGCCCCGCACGGCGGCTACCGCTGGGCCAGCCGGGCAGGAGAGTGATGGTCATGGGCCGCACCGGGACCGCCGCCAGGTCCACCCGCAGCGGGGCATTCCCCCGGGCGCGGCAGCGCTCCCGGGCACGGGCACAAACACGGGCACGGGCACGGGCACGGGCCCGGCCGCCGCGCGCAGTCCTGGCGGCCTGCTCGGCACTGGTGACCTGCTCGGTGCTGGCCGCGTGCGGCGCCAGCAGCTCTGGCGGGAGCACCAGCGGGGGCACCGCCTCGTCACACACCCCGGTCAAGGTGGGCTACCTGCTCCCGCTGACCGGCGTGTACACCAAGAACGGCAGCAGTGAGCAGAACGGTTTCAAGCTGGGCCTGAAGCACTTCGGGGACTCGGTGGACGGGCACCCGATCCAGGTGACCTACGCCAACGACCAGGGTGAGCCCGCGGTGAGCCTGTCCGACGCCCGGCAGCTGGTCACCTCCGACCACGTCCAGGTCGTGGAGGGGCCGCTGCTGTCCAGCGCCATCGCGGTCGTCGCGCCGTACGTGCTCGGCCAGGGCATCCCCGAGGACGACCTGTACCTGGCCAGCCCGCAGCAGGCCCAGGCCTACACCAGGTACGGCACGGGCTTCACCTCCGGCTGGGACGGATTCGCGCCGACCACGGAGGGCGGCCGCTGGGCGTACGACACCATGCACTGGCGGCACGTGACCACGGTCGGGCTCGGCATCTCGTTCGGCTGGCAGGGCGTCGCCGGGTTCGCGGCGCAGTTCACGAAGCTGGGCGGCACGATCGACAAGACGATCTGGGTACCGACCAACAGCGTGGACATGTCGTCCTACGTCTCGGCCATCCCAGCCAGCACCCAGGCCGTGTTCGTGGTGCTGTCCGGGTCGCAGGCGGCGAACTTCGTCAACGACTACGCCTCGTTCGGGCTGAAGAAGAAGATCCCGCTGATGGGCATCACCACGCTCACCGACCAGGCCGCACTGCCCGCGGAGAACGCCGCGGCCGCGCTCGGCATCTACACCGACGCGCAGTACTGCGACGGCAACCCCTCCGCTGTCAACCAGGCGTTCGCGAACTCCTACCATGCCGCTTATGGCGTGTACCCGTCGTACTACTCCGAGGCCGGATACACCAAGGCGGAGATCCTGGTGGCCGCGCTCAAGGCGCTGCACGGCAACGTGACCAGTGAGAAGGCGCTGTCGGACGCGATGCGCGCGGTGAAGATCACCGCGCCGCGGGGCCCGGTCTCGCTGAACCGCACCACCTGGTCCCCGGTGCAGGACGAGTACATCTGCAGGGTCGAGAGCGTGCGCGGGGCCTTGCGCAACGTGCCGGTGACGACCTTCCCGGATGTCCCGCCGTGGGGCACGCTGTCCCAGTCGGCCTGGCAGCCGGTGTTCGCCCGGACCGCGGTCGCGCCACCGAGTTACTAGCGCCCCGGAGTTCCTGACACCGCCGAGTTACTGACCATGGAGTTCCCAACGTCATGGAGGATGGCCGTTGCTGATCGATGTGCACAACCATGTGATGCCGGACGAGGCGCTCGATGTGCTGCGGCACGATCCGGGCTATGGCGTCACGATCCAGGGTGACCGCTGGACCGGGGTGCACCACGTGCCGTTCACCATCGCGGCCTCGTTCTGCGACCCGGCGGCCAAGATCGCCGAAATGGACGCGCGGGAGATCGGCTCGGCGGTCGTCTCGTGCCCGCCGCCGCTGTTCTTCTATGAAGTCAGCAGCGACCGCGGCGCCGGGTTCTGCGAGGCGGCGAACAGCGGCCTGGCGAAGATCTGCGCCGGGTATCCCGACCGGCTGCGCTGGCTGGCCAACCTCCCGCTGCAGGACCCGCCGCGCGCCGTGGCGATGTACCGGGCCGCGCTGCGGCAGGGCTGCGTCGGCGCGGCCATCGGCACGTCCATCGCCGGGCAGCGGCTCGACGAGCCGGGGTTCGAGGAGTTCTGGGCGGCCGCGGAAACGGCTCGGCCAGCCCGTGCTCGTGCACCCCGCCTTCAACGAGCCGCACGCCGCCCTCGAGCCCTACTACCTGCAGAACGTCATCGGCAACCCGCTCGAGACCACGATCATGGTGGAGCGGATGATCTGCGCCGGGGTGTTCGCCCGCCATCCGGGGCTGCGCTTGCTCGTCCTGCACGGCGGCGGGTACCTGCCGTACCAGGCCGGGCGGCTGGCCCACGCCTGCGGGGTCCGGCCCGAGATCGACATCAGCGCGGCCGACGTGTGGCAGGCCTTTGGCCAGCTGTACTTCGACACGATCACGCATGACATCCCGGCCCTGCGCTACCTGGCCCAGCGGGTCGGGATCGATCACGTGCTGCTGGGCACGGACCTGCCGTTCGACATGGCCCTGCAGGAACCGGCCGCTGTGCTCGCGGAGGCGTTCGGCGAGCCGGACCGGAGCCGGGTCGAGTGGGCGAACGCCGCCCGCCTGTTCGCCCTGGACGGCATGCACGGCACCCTGTGACCGCCGCCCCCGCGCGGCACGGTGTGGGCGGTCAGATGCCGAGATGCGTCTCCCGCACCGTGGCGGTGCGGTCCAGTTCGCTGGCAGTGCCCTGCCACACCACCTGGCCGTTGGACAGCAGGTAGATGACGTCCGCGGCCGCCACGGCGAGGCCGTAGTTCTGCTCGACCAGGAAGATCGACATCCCGCTGCCGCGCAGGCTGGCGATGATCTCGCCGATCCGCTCCACGAGCACCGGCGCCAGGCCCTCGGACGGCTCGTCCATCAGCAGCAGGCGCGGGTTGGTGAGCAGGGCCCGGCCCACCGCGAGCATCTGCTGTTCCCCGCCGGACAGCTGGCCGCCCCGGTTGCGCCGCCGCTCCTTCAGGTTGCCGAACAGGTCGTAGACCCGCTCCAGCGTCCACGGGTCACCGTCTGCGCCCGCGCCCGCGCCGCCCGTGCCCGCGCTCTTAGTGCCACGGGCGGCGAGGGTGAGGTTCTCCTCCACCGTGAGCGAGGGGAAGATCCGCCGTCCCTGTGGGACCAGGGCCACTCCCCGCTGGGCGATCTGGAACGGCGCCTTGCCGGTGAGCTCCTCATCGCCGAGCCTGATCTCGCCGGACCGGGGCCGGAGCAGGCCCATGATCGTGTGGACCAGGGTGGTCTTGCCCATGCCGTTGCGGCCCAGCAGCACGGTGCAGGCCCCGTCTGCGATGCGCAGGTTCACGCCCTGCAGGACATAGTTGATGCCCCGGTAGGTGTGCAGGTCGCGGACCTCGATCACGCCGGGCCCCGCCCCTCCGGAGGAGGCGGGGCGGGCCGTGGCCGCGGCGGCGGCACCTCGGGGGCGGCGGGCTGTTGCGGCCCTCCTGGGTGGCGGGCGGCCCCCCGGCCGAGGTACAGCTCGCGCACCTTTTCGTTGCGGGATAGTTCCTGGATCGGGCCCTGGGCTACGAGCGAACCCAGATGCAGCACGGCGGCCGAATCCACCACCGTGCGCAGCACGTCGAAGTCGTGCTCGATCATGATCAGAGTCAGCTCCGGCGGCAGCGACCGGAGCAGGGCCTGGATGTCCACCCGCTCGGCGGGCGAGAGCCCGGCCGCGGGCTCGTCCAGCAGCAGCACCCGGGGCTTGACCGCGAGCGCGAGCAGCAGTTCCAGCTCGCGCAGTTCGCCGTGGGACAGTTCGGCCGCGGTCGCGCCCAGCCGCCCGGCCAGCCCGAACCGGCCGGCCAGCGCGGCGGCCTCGCTGGTCTGGGCGCGGTAGCTGCGCCATGGCCGGAGCAGGGACAGCTTGCTGCGGCTCAGGCCGTGCAGGGCCAGGGTGAGGTTCTCCAGCACGGTCAGATCGCTGAAGACCCGGGTGACCTGGAAGGTACGGCCGAGCCCGAGCGCCGCCCGCCGGTAGGGCGGCATCCTGGTGATGTCCTGGCCGAACAGGGTCACCCGGCCGGTGGTCGGGCGTATTTCTCCGGACAGCAGGTTGAACAGGGTGGTCTTACCCGCGCCGTTCGGGCCGATGATGCCGAACCGGGCGCCGGGGGCGATCCGGAGCGAGACGTCCGCGACCGCGGTCAGGGTGCGGAACCGGCGGCACAGGTGATCGGCGGCCAGCGCGGGCGGGCCGCCCGCGCTACCCGCGGTCACGATGCGCTCCGTTCCTCGGCGATCGGCTGCAGCGCCGGCTGCTCCGGCGTGGCCTGGAGCCGGGCGATGAGCGCGTCCCGGCGGCGGCCAGCGGCCCGGACCAGCCCCCAGAACCCGCCCGGGCTCAGCAGCACGACTGCGATCAGGGTGAGCCCCATCAGGGTCTGCCAGCGGGACACGTAGATGCTCAGTTCCTGCTGGAACAAGACGATCACCACGGCGCCCAGGGCCGGTCCCCAGATGCTGCCGAGGCCGCCCAGCACGGCCATGATGACGAAGATGCCGTTCGCGCTGAAGTCCATGGTGGCCGGGCTGATCAGCTGGTTGACGAAGACGTACAGGACGCCCGCGACCCCGGTGCAGAACACCGCGATCACCCAGGCGAGGTAGCGGTGCAGGCCGGTGCGGTAGCCGAGCGCGGCCAGCCGCGCCTCGTTGGAGCGGATGCCGCGCAGGGACAGGCCGAACGGGGACCTGGTGATCGTCACCAGCCCCAGGGCGATGATCGCGAACACGGCCAGCACGGTCATCCGCAAGGTGAGACCGTTGTTGAGGTCGAACGGCCCGAGGCTGGGCAGCGTGGACACGGAGATCCCGTTGTCGCCTTCGCTCAGGCCCACCCACTGATAGGCGAGTCCCCAGAGGACCTGGCCCATGGCCAGCGTGATGATGACGAAGCTGACGCCCTTCACCCGGACCGCGACGATGCCGAGGACCAGCCCGAGCGCCAGCACCACGCCGAGCGCGATGCCCACCGCGGCCCAGGGCGAGTAGAAGTGCGCTTCGGCGATGGCGACGCCGTAGGCGCCAACGCCGAGGAACGCGGCCTGCCCGAGCGAGATCAGGCCGGCGTAGCCACCGAGGAAGTCCAGGGACATCGCGACGATGGCGTACACGAGCATGTCCGGGAGCAGGGTGGCGGTGAACCCGTTGCCCTGCAGCACGATGATGAGGATCACCGCGATGACCAGGCCCGCCACTGGGCCGGTGAGCCGCTGAGAACGGCGCAGCACCGCCAGGGTGAGCGCGTCCGCCTGGCGGCCGGTCATGTGCTCGCCTTGCCGAACAGGCCCTGCGGGCGGACCAGCAGGACGATGACGACCGGGAGGAACAGGATCGAGTAGGCGACCGCGGGGAAGTAGGCCGTCCCGTAGTTGTCCACCAGGCCGATGACGATGCTGCCCAGGATGGCGCCCTCGTAGCTGCCGAGGCCGCCCACGATGACCACGGCCAGCGCGAACAGCAGGATGTCGCTGTCGCCGCCGGTGTACAGGCCGAGCACGGTTCCGCCGAGCACCCCGGCGAAGCCGGCCAGCAGCGCGCCCAGCGCGAACACGAGGGAGAACACCCGGCGCACGTTGATGCCGAGCGCGCTCACCATCTCCCGGTCGTCTACCCCCGCCCGGATGATCGCGCCGACCCGGGTCCGGCGGAGCAGGTAGTACAGGGCCACGGCCACGACGATGGCGACGCCCAGGATGAACAGCCGCCCGTTCGGGTAGACAATGCCGCTGACCGGGAGGGTGGATGATCTGCCGAGGATCCCGGGCAGGTTGATGGTCAGCGGGCTGCCGCCCCAGATCGCCAGGGCCACATCGTCAATCACGTAGATCAGCCCTAGCGTGGCGAGCAGTTCCGACATCTCCGACCGGCGCAGCCAGGTGATAAGGGTGCGCTCGAGCAGTAGGCCGAGCACGGCCATCGCGGCGGCGGCCGCGGCCAGCCCGTAGCCGAAGTTGTGGGTGGCGCTGATGACCGAGTAGCCGACGTAGCCGCCGAGCAGGTAGACCGCGCCGTGCGAGAGGTTGGTGACCCGCATGACCCCGAACACCAGGGTGAAACCGCTGGATACGAGGAAGATGATCCCGGCGAGAGTCAGCCCGTTCAGGGTCTGCGCCACGAATTCCGGCACTCGGGGCTCCCCTCGACGCTGAGGACTACCGGGCCGGGCGCCGGGTGCGTTACGCCGTCTCGCTATGGTCCGCCGCGTTCCGCTGCCCCGGGCCGGCCCTTATGCGCTGCCGGGACGGGACACGCCCCTTTCATCATCATTAGCGTAGCCACGGGCGTCACGGCACGTCAATGAGGACGCTTCCGGATCGTGATTAGGAAGCCCCGCGCTGACGGCTGAGGGCGACCACCCGGCGTTCCCGGATCGCCTCGGCGATGGCAGCGGTCAGTTCCACGCTGCGCAGCCCGTCCTCTCCGGACGGGCTGGGCTCACGCCCGGACAGGACCGCGTCGGCAAAGGCGGCCACCGTGAGCCGGTAGGCATCGTGTGAGGTGGCCGGGAACTCCTCGGTCCCGTCCCGGGTGATAAGGCTGAGCGTGCCGTCCCGGCCGGGCCGGGACAGGTTGCGGCCGAGGACCCGGCCCTCGCTGCCGTAGAGCACGATGTCGTCCCGGGCGTTCGGCACGGACTGGTTCGCGTTGACGTAGGCCAGCGTGCCGTTGCCGAACCGGAGCAGAACAAGCGCGGTCGTGTCCACCGCATAGCCCGGCTCGGCGTCCACCAGCGCAACCACCTCCGCGACCTCGGAGCCAATCAGGTAACGCAGCACGTCGAGGGCGTGCACCCCGATGTTGTTGAGCGTGCCGAGCCCGGCCAGGGACGGGTCCGTGCGCCAGCCCCGGGGCAGGTTCCGCCCGGCGCTCATGGTCACCTCGGCCACGACCACCTTCCCGATCGCGCCGTCCCGGACCAGCCCGGCGACCCGGGCCAGCCCCTGATGATTGCGGGTCTGGAAGGTGATGCCGAGCTTCACTCCGGCAGACCGGCACTCCGCGACGCAGCGCTCCGCGTCGGCCACGGTGGTGGCCAGCGGCTTGTCACACAGCACGTGCTTGCCCGCCCGGGCGGCCTCGATCACCTGGCCAGCGTGCAGGGCGTTCGGCGTGGCGATGTATACCGCCTCGACCATGGGATCGGCGAGCATGGCCGCGTAGTCGTCGACGGCACTCGCCGCGTTGTGCTGGCGGGCGAACTCCTTGGCCCGGCCCAGGTCCCGGCTGGCCACGCTGACCAGGGTGCTGTTCGGCGCGGCGGTGATTGCGGGCGCGATCTCGGTCGACGCGATCCGGCCGAGCCCGGCGATGCCCCAGCCGAGCCGCGGGGGTGGCTGGGCTGACCCCAGCTGAGCTGACCCCGGCTGAGCTGATCCCGCCTGGGCTGACCCTGGCTGGGCAGATTCTGGCTCCGGCGGCTGGGGGTCCACGGGCTTCCTCTCCGGCGGATGGCGGCGGGCCGGTCAGTGCTACGTGATTGGGACACTATCATCATGTGGCGCTGGGCCCAGGCGGCCGGATGGCGGGCTGCTGTGGCTGCTGGGTGGCGCTGGGTGGGTGCCCGAGCGGTCCTGGCCAGACGGCTGCCCGGGCCGCCGCTCGCCGGCTGCTGGAGCGGTCATGGGCGCGGCCATGGGCGGTCAGCCCGCGCCGGCTTCTTCCTGCCGGTCCCGTTGTTCGCGCAGCGGCGAGAGCAGGCGTTCCAGCAGCAGTACCTCGGTGCTGTCGAAGCGCCCTTCGGCGCTGGCCCGTTCCTGGGCCTCCGCCAGGCTCTGCTGCGCCACCCGGAGCTGCTCACGGAGCTTGGCGTTCTCCGCGGCCAGCCGGCGCTGCCGGGAGGTGGCGCTGGCCAGCTTCTGCTCCAGGCTGGCCACGGTTTTCTGCAGCGCGGCGTCTTTCCCCGGGCCGGCGCCCGGTTGGGGCTCGTCCGCCGGGCGCGACGCATCCGCCGGGCGCGACGCATCCGCCGGGCGCGACGCATCCGCCGGGCGCGACGCATCCGCCGGGTGGGACGCGTCCGCCGGGCGCGACGCGGCCACCGGGTGGGACGCGGCCTGCGCGGCACTGTCCCCGCTCATGCTGTCTCCGCCGGCGCTGTACTCTCCGGGGCTGGCCCCACCCGCTGGTGGCCCGGGAGTGGCCGGCACCGCGAGCCGCTGCACGACCTGGACCAGCAACCGCCGGGCTAGCTCGTCGTAGTCGAGATCGGCCGTTCCGGCGGCCATGTCTGCCGCGGTGGCCAGGTGCTGGCCGGAATCCGTGGTAGCGCGGGGGGTGGCGGAGCGATCGCCGGGCCGGGCCGGGGCCGCTGCGACCGCCGCTGACGCCGCTGACGCCGCCCCCGAACGTCCTATCCTGGTCCGGGCGCCCCGGCGG
Source organism: uncultured Actinomycetes bacterium (assembly GCA_963804455.1). Classification (GTDB taxonomy): domain Bacteria; phylum Actinomycetota; class Actinomycetes; order Streptosporangiales; family Streptosporangiaceae; genus RYN-230. The sequence continues at coordinate 70,736 of CAWDRD010000064.1, read as the reverse complement.
GCGGGCGCGGTCCGTCCCGCGGGCCCGGCCGGGGCGATCCGGTAGGTTCGCTTGCCCCGTATCTCCCGCTCGATCAGGCCGGATCGTTCCATCCCCGTCAGCAATTGCGCGAATGCCACGCTGGAGCCCGGGTAGCCGATGGCCGCGGCCAGCTCGGTGCTGGCTTTGCCGCTGGCGTCGCTGACCTCACCGGCTGCCGCAAGATGAGCCATGATCCGGTCGCGCGTGCCAACCGCCCGTTTCCTGGTTCCCGGCCTGGTATCCCCCACGTCAGCGCACCCCTTCTCGCGGCAATCATGCGGGTCAACGATCTTCTCGCGGCAATCATGCCCGACCGCTGGCTGACGCACGTCATCATAGTGCGTCAGGGCCACGGCCGCCCTGGCCCGGGCTCGCCGGGCCGGATAAGAGCAGCAGGCCTGCCGCGTCACCGCGGCTGCCGAGATCATTGGGTGCATGGTGATGGATCTGGCAGCGGCCGAGCCGTTGCCTGCCCGCCGCTAGATGGAATCCCAGTGCGGCGGGCGGTCGCGGTAGAGGCGCTCGGTATCGTCTGGCTCAGGCGGCTCGCCCCAGCCGATGTCGGTGTCGTCCTGGCTCTGCGCGGGCAGCACCGGCTGATCGTCCGGGTCCAGCGGGCCCGCGCTGGCGGGCGGGACCGGAGCATCCTCTGCGGGCATGGCAGTCATCATCTTGCTTCGAGATTAGCCGGACTCAGCTGTTCCCGGCCGTGACCGGCGGCCTCCTGCCTCACGGTGCTGGGCGGCCGACGGAATCGGCGGTGAACTCCTGCAGCCAGGTCCGGTACGGCAGCGTGCCCCACGGCTCGACCGAAGGGTAGGTCTTGATCGGCACGTCCTCGAGCGTGCCGTGCACGCTTTCCACCTTGCAGATGTAGTCGTCCTGGACCGGGCCGTCCACAACGGAGCTGAGCCGCACCGGCCCGCGCGGCGCGGTGATCGCCGTGGACTTCAGCATCCGGGCGACGGCCGCCGGGTCGGCCGCGTCGCCGTGCAGCCGCTTCAGCGCGGCGACCGCCAGTTCCGCGTGCACGTAGGCCGCTTCCGCGTAGTAGCCCGGGTAGACGTGATAGGCCTGCGCAAACAAGCGGGTGAACGTGTCGTTCACCTGGCTGCTGAGGCCGTCGCAGTACTGCGCGGACATCTGGTCACCCAGGACGTCCGCGGGGACTTCCCCGGGCAGCACCGAGTAGTCGAACACGGTGGTGTTGCCGTACAGGGGAATCGTCCCGCGCAGGCCGAACTGGGCGTAGGCCTTGGTGAAGTCGACCGCCCCGGAGCCGAGTGTCTCGGCGAAGACCGCCTGCGTGCTCTTGGGGATCGCGGACACGTACGGCCCGTAGTCCGCGGTGGTCAGCGGCGGCCACAGCGTCTTATCGATCTTCCCACCGAGCAGCGTGAACTGCTTGATGAAGCCGCCGGCCGACAGCCAGCCGAACGCGTAGTCATTGGCCAGCACCGTGACATGCCGGTAGCCCAGATCGGTGTAGAGGTAGTCAGCGGCCATGATGTCCGGGGTGTTGCAGATCCACCCTGAGCTCAGCGCGTTGCCGTACTTCGCGTCCGCGGTCAGCTGCGCGGCCGAGCAGATCGTGAGGTTGTCCAGCGGGACGTGCTGTGCCCCGAGGTAGGGGGCCACCGCGGCGTCCTCGCTGGCGAGCAGCGGGCCCTCCATGATCTGGATGTGCTTCTGCTGGACCAGGGAACGGGCGTCGGACAGGGCCACGGCCGGGTCACCGCCGGTGTCGTCGAAGTAGGTGACGATGCGATGGCCGTCCACGGCCTGGCCGAAGACCTTGAGGCCGAGGTCCCAGCCTTCCTGCTCCTGCTGGCCCGCCAGGGCGACGGTGCCGGTCAGGGGCAGCTCGTAGCCGACGCTGATAGGGCTGTTCCCGCTCGCCGCCGTCCCGCTGCCCGCACCGCTCCCGCCGCAGCTGGCCGCGGCCAGTGACGCCGCGGCCAGGGTGAGCAGCAGGGCCCGGCACCGGGACGCGCTGAGGTCCATCCACATAATGAGCTCCTGCCGCTGGGCGGCCAATGTAAGTGATTAGCCTAATCATCTACAGGCATTGCGCAAGAGTGCGCTCACCCATACGCCCGTGGGCGGTAGGAATCCGGTACGTGCCGGGCAGCTTGAGACATGATTGTGGTTGAGCGATGATTGCCGTACTGGTGCTGACGGGCCATGTCGGCCGGATCACGTGCGCCGGGCCACCTCGGCCGGACCGGAAGGACAGTTATGCACCCAGCGCCTGCGCACCCAGCGGAGGCGCGGGGCATGCAGTTCCTGAGCCGACATGACCTGGGCGGCCACGGCAACTGCGGGGAAGGCATCGCCCTGCTGGAACGGGGCGGCCGCCGGTATCTCTACCTCGCCCACGAGCGGGGCCCGGCGAACTTCAGCGTGCTGGACGTCACGGACCCGCGGGCGGCACGGCTGCTCGTGCAGACCACCTTGCTGCACGCTGACGTGCGGTCGAACTCCCTGGCGGTAGCGGATGACCTGCTCGTGGTGGCCTATCAGGTGCGCACACCCGGCCAGCAACCCGCCGGTATCGAGGTGTTCGACCTCAGCCGCCCCTGGGAACCGCGCCGGGCCGGCTTCCTGGACCTGTCCGGCCCGCGCTCGCGCGGCACGCACTGGGTCGGGTTCACCGGCGGCCGGTACGCCTACCTGAGTACCGGCACCCCCGACTCGCGGCCGACCGATCCGCGCGACGATCAGTTCCCGGTGATCGTGGACCTCACCGAGCCCCACCGGCCCATCGAGGCTGGCCGGTGGTGGCTGCCTGGCACCCAGGAAGGCGACGGCTCTCCCCCACCGCTGCGCCATGAGCGGTTCGATGCGGGGTTCCGGGCGCACAACATCAATCTGTCCCCGCAACGAACCGACCGGGCCTATGTCGGTTACCTGGACGCCGGGGTCGTCGTACTGGACATCTCCAACGTGTCCGCACCGCGGCTGGTGTCCCGGCTGGACTACCACCCGCCGATGTCCGGCTTCACCCATACCGTGCTGCCACTGCTGAGCCGGGATCTGCTGGCGATCAGCGACGAGAGCGTGCTGGATAACGCCGCCGACTACCCGAAGCTGCTCTGGTTCGCCGATATCAGCCACGAGCGGGCTCCGCTGATCATCAGCAGCGCGCCGATGCCGCCGGTCGCTGAGTTCGCGGGCCGGGGTGGCCGGTTCGGGGCGCACAACCTGCACGAGAACGAGCCGTTCGACTGGTCCTGGCGCAGCGAGGAGATCGTGTTCGGCTCATTCTTCAACGGCGGGGTGCGGGCCTTTGACATCAGGGACCCGTTCCAGCCGCGCGAGGCCGCAGCGTTCGTGCCCCCGGTGCCCCCGGGGTCGCTGGCCGGGGCGATACAGATCAACGATGTCTATGTCGCCGCTGATGGCGTCGTGTACGCGGTGGACCGCAGCGGCGGGGGACTGTACATCCTGCAGTACGAGGGGCCAGGCTGACCTGCGGTCAGCGTGGTTGACCGGTGGTTCCCGGGTAGCGTGGTTGACCGGTGGTCCCCGGGTAGCTGCCTGCCAGTGCTCAGCAGGGTTACTCGCCGGCTGGGCTGGCCCCGGCCGCCGGGCGGGCGGCCCGGGTCACGCCGGCCGCGACCGGGCTGACCGAGTCGGCGACCGCGACCGCGAGCACCACCGCAGCCGTGCAGACACCCAGCAGCACGGCGGTGACGTGCGGGGCGGCCAGGCCGAGCAGGGCCAGGGCCGCTATCCCGGCGATCTTCGCCCAGGCGACGCGGTGCCACAGGACCGCCCGGAACGCGGCGTGCCCGGCCAGGAACAGCGCCGTGCCGCCGAGCAGCATCCAGGAGACCGGGGCCCGGCCCACCGCTCCGGGCGCGGTCAGCGCGACCTCGTCACCGGCGGCCACCACGATGATCCCGCCGACCATGATCGGGTGAATCAGGTGGTAGGCGTTGCGGCCCAGCCGCCCGGGATCATCCGAGGTCGCCAGGACGTGCTCGCCTTCCTCGGCGGTGCGGTCGAAGTACAGCCACCAGAGGCCCGCGCTGCTGGCGAACGCGGCCAGGAAGGCGATGATCGCCTGCCCGCTGACCGACTTCAGCACGGCCAGCGCCGCGCCGATCTCCACGATCGACTCGCCGAGGGCGATCAGGATGAATCCCTGGCAGCGCTCGGCGAAATGGCCGCCTTCGATCGTCCAGTCCCGGGTCCGGGACCGGCCAAGCCCGGGCGTGTAGAAGCCGACCGCGCCGCCGAGCAGGTCCACCCCCACCGCGGCCAGCCAGAGCACTTCCCGGCCGGTGCCGGTGATCAGGCCGCCCGCCACGGCCAGCCCGCCGCTCACCACGCACCAGGCCAGGATGCGCTGGAAGTTGCGTTGCAGCGGCTGGCCATGCAGGGCCACCACGGCGAACAGGCTGCGGCCGATCTGCATACTTGCGTAGGCGCAGCCCACGGCCAGGCCGCGGCCGCCGAAGGCAGCCGGCAGCGCGGCCGACATGACCAGGCTGGCCAGGGCCAGGCCGAACAGCAGCAGCCGGACCGGAATCCGGTCCGGGTCCAGCCAGTTGGTGACCCAGGTGGTATAGACCCAGAGCAGCCAGACCATGGCGAGCAGCAGCGCGCCGCGCACCGCCCCGGCGGCATCCGGGTGATCGATCAGGTAGTGCGACAGCTGGGTCACCGCGAACACGTAGACCAGGTCGAAGTACAGCTCCGCGTTCGTGACCCTGGTCTCGCCGCCGCGCGGGCGGAGCATCTGCCACGGCCGGCGCTGGCTCACCGCGTGGCCGCCGGGGTGGCCGCCGGGCGGGCCACCGGGTTGGCTGTCGTCCGGCACAGGTTCAGGCCTGCCCGGGCGGCTGGCTGGCCGACACCGGCGCGGCGAGCCAGGCCCGGATCTCCTCGCCCTGCTCGTCCAGCCCGGGCGGGGGCAGCGGGTAATCAGGCGGGGTCGCGGACATGGTGACCGGGTTCCGCACCCCCGGGATCCCGGCCGCACCCTGGCCGGCCGTGACGACGGGCTCCAGGCCAAGCTCCTGGGCCAGGGCGACGCCGTCGTCCAGCCCGTTGATCGGGCCGCACGGGATGCCCGCCCCGGTCAGCACGCTGAACCAGTCCGCCGACGTCCGCGGGGCGAGCCGCTCGCCCAGCAGCTCCCTCAGCTCGGCCCGGTGCGCCGTGCGGTCCGCGTTCGCCGCGAACCGCGGGTCGGCCGCTAGCTTGGGGGCGCCGAGCGCCGCGCAGAGCCGGGCAAACTGGGTGTCGTTGCCGACTGCGATGACCAGCTCGCCGTCGCGGGTCGGCAGCGGCTCATACGGGCACAGGCTGGGATGGAAGTTCCCCATCCGGTGCGGCACCACTCCGCCCGCGGTGTAGGCGCTGCTCTGGTTGGCCATCCCGGACAGGGCGGAGGACAGCAGGTCGACCTCAACATGCTGGCCCTCGCCGGTGGCGCTGCGGTGGTGCATCGCGGCCAGGATGCCCACGGCCGCGTGCAGCCCCGCAATGATGTCGAACAACGAGATCCCCGCCCGGTAGGGCGGCCCATCCGGATCCCCGGTCATGCTCATGAACCCGGAAACAGCCTGCACGATGATGTCGTACCCGGGCAGCGCCGCGCCGCCCGCGGTGCCGAAACCGCTGATCGAGGCGTAGACGACGGCGGGATTGCGGGCGCTGACGCCCGGGTAGTCGAGGCCGAACCGGCGCAGCCCACCCGGCTTGAAGTTCTGCACGAAGATGTCCGCGCGGCGGGCCAGCTCGTGCGCGGCCGCCAGGTCCGCCTCGTCGGCCAGGTCCAGCGCCACCGACCGCTTGTTCCGGTTGACGGCGAGGTAATAGGTGGACACGCCGTCCCGGATCGGCGGCATCCAGCCCCGGGTGTCATCGCCGCCGGGGCTCTCCACCTTGATCACGTCGGCGCCGAGGTCGGCCAGCAGCATCGTGCAGTACGGGCCGGCCAGCACCCGGGAGAAGTCGGCCACCAGCAGCCCGGACAGCGGCCCTGGCCGCCCCGGGCCGGTCGGCTCACCCATGACTGCACTCCCCTCGTCCGGTCCGCCACCCCCTGACAAATTACCGCCCGCCCCCTCCAAGATCACTGATCCGGAGCGGGCGGGCCCGTTCATTAGAACAGGGTGCGGGCGCGGATCTGGAGACGGACGTAGTCCACGGCGGGCTCGGGCAGGCGCTCGGCCACAGCGTGCACGAACGGGCGACGGCCTGCGGCCCCCAGCGCTTGTGCGGTAGCGGCAGCGCATCGTAGCTCTGCGCGTCCCATTCCAGAAGCTCCATCCCAGCACAGTAACAAGACGTCTCACTCAACGGTCATTGAGTCTCGTATAGTGAGACATCGAGCCGACGCCCGTGGTCAGTGCGGGGATTCCAGCCGCCGGGCGAGTAGACGGCGGCGTGCTCCCCGGCCGCCCGGCACCTCCTGCTGGCTGAGGACCTCGAACCCCGGAGGCAGCACGGCGGCTGGCTCACCGGGGCGCAGGCACCAGGCGGCCGGCAGGCTGGGCCGGGCGCGCCGGGCCGCGATCGTGAAAGCTTCCCAGCCGAGCAGGCCCCCGGGCCGGACCGCGCCCGCCGCGGTAGCAAAGGCCGCCCGGTCCCAGAAACCGGTGGCGAGCACCAGGGCGAAGCCATCCGGGGGCGGCCGCCACGTGCTCAGGTCCGCGTGCACCAGCGTGATCAGGCCGCCCAGGCCACGGTGCTGCGCTTCCCGGTCCAGCAGATCGAGCGCCACGTCCGCTACATCGACGGCCGTGACCTGCCGCCCAGCCGCCGCGGCGAGCAATGCGCTGCCCGAGGGGCCGCAGGCCAGGTCGGCGACGGGCCCGGCGGGCAGCCCCGCCGCCAGCGCCGCCACCGCCAGCGGGTGCGGGGTGAACGACGGCACGAATCCCGCGCCGTACCGGGCGTTCCAGTGCAGCCGGTCAGGATGGCCGGTCAGGCCGGCCCCGTCATCCCGCACCCCCAGCACGCTAGTGCCCGGATCCATGAGCGCGGTACAGACTGGGCCGCCGGCGGCCCAGTCTGTACCGCACTGACGCTGCGCTCAGCGCGCGGCCGCGTAGAGCAGGGCGTTGTTGGACTCGTCGGTGGCGACACAGCTGTCGAACGCGGGGCAGCTGAGCGTGGTGATGCTGACCCCGCTGTCCAGGGCGGCCACGGCTTTCCACCGGCCACCCTGGTAGGTAAGGGCCGTGCCCGCGGTGTCCACGGCCCAGCACGAGCCCGCGGCCGGGCAAGCCACCGCGCTGGCCGTGTCCGGCATCGCCTGCACGGCCCACTGACCGCCGGAGAAGGTGGCCGACCCGCTGGTCGAGTCCACGGCCAGGCAGAACTGGGCAGTGGGGCAGGACACGGAAACAAACGAGTGGCCGCTGTCCACCGCGTCCGGGCTGCTCCACCCGCTGCCGTCGAAGCTGTATGCGTTACCAGCGGTGCCCATGGCCACGCACGAGGCTGGGCCCGCACAGGAGAGCGCGGGCAGGCCCTCACCAGTAGGGTCCACCGTGAACGATGTCCAGTTGCCGGTGCTGGCGGAGTAGGCGAACGCGTGCCCGGTGCTGTCGGTGGCCATGCAGAACCCGGCCACCGGGCAGGACACCGCGGCAGGCGTGCCCACCCCGGTGTCCACCATCACCGGCGCGGTCCAGGCGCCGTTGCTCAGGGTGAGCGCATAGCCCGCGTGGTCCAGCGCGGCGCAGAACCCGGACGCTGCGCAGGAGATCGTGACCAGGCCGCCATGCGGGTCGGTGGCTACCACCGGCCAGTGACGGGGCGACCGGTAGGACAGCACGTTGCCAGCACTGTCCACCGCGAAGCACTCGGCCGGGGACACGCAGGACAGCCCGGTGATGTGCACTCCGGAACCCTGGTAGCGCTGCGGGTCGACCGGGACCGGGGCCGCCCATTGGGCCGGGGCGGCAGCGGGGTGGCTGGCCACCCCGGTCGGCCCGGCGCTCTTCGCCGGGCGGGCGGAACCGGCCACCGCGGGTGCGGTGCCGCGCGTGTTGTGGTGCATGACGTACAAGGTGCCGGTGATCCCGATGACGCCGAGGATGGCCACGGCCGCCGCGCTCGCCAGCATCCAGGCCCGGCCCGGCCGGGCCCGTCTGAGCGCGGCCAGCTCAGCAACGGACAGCACCGGGCCGACCACCGTGTCCGGCCCGTCATCGGTGTCCGGGGCCGGGCCCCAGCCAGCCGGGGCCGGCGCCGGGCGCGGGGGCGCCCAGGCGGAGGCCGTCCGCTCAGCCGCGCCCGTTCCGCTGCTGGCCCGGGGTGGGTCGCTGACCGGGCCAGTGTTCTGGAGGGAGGCGAAGCTCCACGATGAGGTGTTCCTGGCCGGGACGGGATCACCGGCCGGGACGAAGCCGCGAGCCGGAGCCGAGCCGCTGGCCGGAGCGCGGTCCGGGGCGGGCGCGGGGCCCCAGGGCCCGCCGGAGTCCCTCGTGGGCGCGGCATCCCGGCCCCGCCAGGGCCGGAACGTAGGGTCAGCCGCCCGCGGTGCGGCGAACACGTCTGGGGGCGGTCGATAGGGCGCTCCCAGATCGGCGGCAATGTCCATGTCCGGCGGTTCTTGCGCGGATATATCACTGCCAGCCGCCGATTCAGCGGATATATCCCCAGCTGACCAGTCCTGCCCCTGGCCGGTGTCGTTTGGATCGGCGTCGCGTGGATCGGCGTCGCGTGGATCGGCGTCGCGTGGATCGGCGTCGCGTGGATCGGCGTCGCGTGGATCGGTGCCGTTTGGGTCGGTGCGGTTTGGGTCGGTGCCGCTCGCGGCCGGTTCCGCAGGGTAACTGCCCGGCCCCGCCAGGTCCGGCATTGGCTCGGCCGGGGAAACCGGGCCGACCTCTTCTGACCCGGTAGCGTCGATGAAATCCGCGAAGGAGCCGCTGGTGTAGTCCGCGGCATATCCGGTGACGGGTGCACTGTGATATTCCGTGCTCACTCCCGCCCCCTGCCCGTGACCTGGACCCACGGCGGGCCCGGCCGGGTCCGTTTGCCCCCTGGCGAGGTCAGGCCGCACCCTGGCGCCGCACCTCGCGCAGAACTCCGCCCCAGGGAAAATGTCATGCCCGTTAACGCAACTCGACACCGTTCCCCGCTCCCGACCGCCGCTCTCGATCGCCGCGCTGCTGGCCGATATTAGGGCATTTCAGGCTCCTACGCCCCGTCGTTGATGAAGGCGTTATCTAGAGCGACCAGACGGTGCCCGGCGGCGGCATCGCGGCACAGTAACGTAACGCCGCGGAGGCCAGGTAATCCGGTATTGCCGGATCAGCCCAGGGTGAAGGGGTCGCGGGTGCCGCCGCTGAGCTCCACCCAGATCGCCTTGGTCTGGGTGTACTCGTGCACGGCCTCGATGCCGTTCTCCCGGCCGAGCCCGCTCACCCCGAACCCGCCGAACGGGACGTCCGGCCCGACGACCCGGTCCACGTCGGCCGCGCCGCCGTCCGCGGCCGTGGCCCAGGGCGCGCCCAGGTAGGGATCGATGCTCGGGTAGCTCCGCCCGGACGCCGCCTCGGTCCGCTGGCCGTCGATGACGAGTGGGAAGTGCGGCAGTTCCGCTGTGGCCGGCGCCTGCTGGCTGGTCATGGCTGCGCCCCCTCCTTCGGGGAGTCCGGGTTGATCGGGGAGCCCCGGTCGGCCGGGGAACTCGGGCTGATCGGGGAGCCGGGGCAGGGCCGGCCGGGTGAGGCTGGGAAGCCGAGTTCGGCGCGGATCGCCGCGCTGTGCTGGCCGACGGCCGGGACGGCGCCCATGGCCGGCTCCGGCCCGGCACGGTCACCGGCGGCAGCAGCGCGCGCACCCGTCCCTGCGGGGAATCCACCTCGCGCCACCGGTCCCGGGCTTGGAGCTGGGGGTGGGCGGCGAACTCGGCGGGCGTGCGCATCCGGGCGTTGGCAATGCCCGCTGCCTCCAATGCCGCCTCCAGCTGCGCGGCCGGGATGGCGGAGAACACCTCGCTGATCACCGCGGTCAGCTCGTCATGGTGGGCGACCCGGTCGGTGTTGCTGCCGAACCGGGGATCGGTGAGCAGGTCCGGGCGGCCCAGGATGTGCTCGCACAGCACCGCCCATTCACGCTCGTTCTGGATGCCCAGGAACACCTGGCCGTCCTGGGCCGGGAACGGGCCGTACGGGGAGATGGAGGCGTGCCGGGCGCCGGTCCGCGCCGGTGGCCGGTCACCGTACACGCTGTAGTAGAACGGCTGGCTCATCCACTCGCCGAGCGCGTCCAGCATGGCGACCTCGACGCTGGTCCCCCGGCCGGTCCGCTCCCGCTCGTACAGCGCGGTGAGCACGCCGGAGTAGGCGTACATGCCCGCGGCGATGTCGGCGACGGAAATGCCGGCCTTGGCCGGCTCGCTCTGCGTGCCGGTCACCGAGAGCAGGCCGGCCTCGCACTGCACGAGCAGGTCGTAGGCCTTCTTCTGGGCGTACGGGCCGTCCGGGCCATAGCCCGAGACCGAGCAGGTGATCAGCCGCGGGTAGCGCCCGGCCAGTTCATCCGCGCCCAGGCCCAGCCGCTCGGCCGCCCCGGGGGCCAGGTTCTGCACGAACACGTCGGCCCGGCTGAGCAGCGAGTCCAGCACCGCCCGGTCCGCCGGGTCCTTTACGTCGAGCTCGATGCTCTCCTTGCTCCGGTTCAGCCAGATGAAGTAACTGGACTGGCCGTGCACGGTCCGGTCGTAGCCGCGGGCGAAGTCGCCGCCGCCCGGCCGCTCCACCTTGATCACCCGGGCACCCAGGTCGGCCAGCTGCCGGGTGGCGAACGGAGCCGCCACCGCTTGCTCCAGCGCGACCACCAGGATGCCGTCCAGTGCTAGCCCGGGGGGGCGACCCGGGCCAGCGCCCTCGCTGGCGAGGGGGGGTGCGCCGGAGGCGTGCCCCCGCCAAGCCAGCGACTCGCGGGGGGTTCCGGGGGTCGCCCCCCCGGGCTAACAGACCTCTCCCCACTCATGGGGCGACCGAGTTGCGCTTGATGAGCTGGCGGGCGATCACGTTGCGCTGGATCTCGTTGGTGCCCTCACCCACGATCATCAGCGGGGCGTCCCGGAAGTACCGCTCGACATCGAACTCGGTCGAATAGCCGTACCCGCCGTGGATGCGCATCGCGGACAGCGCGATCTCCATCGCGGTCTCCGAGGCGAACAGCTTGGCCATGCCCGCCTCCATGTCCGCGCGCTGCCCGGAGTCGTAACAGCGCGCGGCGTACAGCACCAGCTGCCGGGCGGCGGTCAGCTTGGTCACCATGTCGGCGAGGTAGTTGCCGACGGACTGGTGCTGCCAGATCGGCTGGCCAAACGACTCCCGCTGCTGGGCGTAGCGCAGCGCGTCCTCCAGCGCGGCCCGGCCCACGCCGAGGGCGCGGGAGGCGACCTGGATCCGGCCGACCTCCAGGCCGCGCATCATCTGGCCGAACCCCTCGCCTTCCCGGTCGCCGAGCAGCGCGTCCGTAGACACCTGGAAGTCGTCGAAGGACAGCTCGCAGCTTTCCACCCCCTTGTACCCCAGCTTGGGCAGGTCCCGGGACACGGTGAAGCCCGGCCCGTGCTCCACCAGCAGGATGCTGATCCCCGCGTGCGCAGGCCGGGCGGCCGGATCCGTCTTGCACAGCAGCGCGATCAACGCGGAGCGGCGGGCGTTCGTGATCCAGGTCTTGGTTCCGTTGATGAGATAGAGATCGCCGTGACGGCGCGCAGTGGTGCGCATCGCCTGCAGGTCGGAGCCGCCGCCGGGCTCGGTCAGCGCCATCGTGGCCCGGACCTCGCCGGTCGCCATCCGCGGCAGGTACCGCTCTTTCTGCTCGTCGGTGCCGTAGTCCTGGAGCAGCTTCGCGACCACCGTGTGCCCGCCCATGGCGCCGGCCAGGCTCATCCAGCCGCGGGCCAGTTCCTCGGTGACCATCGCGTAGCACGGGGTGCTGACCCGCGCCGCACCCCATGGCTCGCCGATGGCCAGGCCGAAGACGCCGAGCTGCTTCATCTGCTCGATGAGCTTCTCCGGGTAGGTGTTGGCGTGGTCGAGATCCCGCGCGACCGGCTTGACGTCGCGGTCGACGAAATCACGGACCAGCCCGACGATCGCGCGCTCGTCCTCGGTCAGCTCATCCACGCAGTGTCCTTTCCCGCGGATCCGCTCCAGGAAGCCGCCGGCGGAGGATCGCGGCAGCGTTGTCCCAGGTCCATGTGGCCGGGTCGGTGTCCAGCCCGGTGACGCAGTCGGCCAGCTTGGCCCGCAGCTGCGCCGCGGACGGCGGGCGGGCCGGCGAGCCGGGCGGGAACCGCTGGCTGACCGTGGTCACTGTGCCGCCGGCGGTGTGCAGCTCGGCGGTGAACTCGCCGTCCAGCAGCCAGGTCCCGCCCGGTTCGAGCTTCACCTCGACCTGCTCGATGAGGCGCTGGGCGGCGGGGCGCTGCACCGCCTCGTCGGTGAAGCTGGCGAAGCCGGGGTAGCTGTCCAGCAGCGCGGCTGCCGCCGCATACTCCAGGCTGAACTTGCCCTGCAGCCCGGTCCGCGGCCGGTGATGGATCAGCGGCTGGACGGTTCCCTCCGGGGTCCGGATGACGATCCGGCGCAGGGCGGCCGGGGCCGCCAGGGCCGGCTCGGCGAGCGCGCTGATCGGGCGCTGCAGCGCATAGCAGCACGGGTACATCTTGATGGCCAGGCCGCCGGGGACGGCGGGGCCGTCCAGGTCCAGCGCGGCTGCGCTGTTGGCGGCACCGCCGCCGCCGACCAGGTGGAGCCATGTGTCCAGCGCGGCTGGGTCGGCCTGGGCGCCCGCGGCGGCCAGCCGCGCGGCCCGGATCCCGGTATCTACGGCGAAGCCCACCTGCAACGACTTGGCGTCAGTGCCGAAGGCCCGCTGCACTCCGCCCGCCCCGGGCACGGCCAGGGCCATGGCCGTGGCGATCTGGCCGGCGGTCAGGCCGAGGGCGACGGCCGCCCCGGCCGCGGCCGCTGGCGCGCCCGCGGTGCAGGTCGCGTGCCAGCCCGCGGAGTAGTGCGGCCAGCCCAGCACGGTGCCCAGGCGGGCCATCACGCCCGCCCCGGCGAGGTAGGCCCGGGCCCCGCCGTCCATGGCCAGCGCCACCGGCACGCAGACCGCGCTGATGTGTGTGGTGGACTGCATGTGCAGGTCGTCGAAGTCGAGCACATGCGCGGCGACCGCCCAGCGCGGGCCGTCCGCGAGGGAAGCGGCGAGCTGGGTGACGCGGTGCTCCCGGGCGGCCAGCGCGACCGCGACCGTGTCCGCCAGCGACCGGGCGGCCAGTTCCTGGTCGGCCGGGCCGGGCTGGTAGTCATGCGCCCATTGCGCGAGTGTCCCGGCTAGCACGGCACGCCCCGGTCGCGGGCCGCCCGGCCGGGGGTGCGCGTCGCGGCGGGCGGGGCAGTTGCGTCCGGCACCGGCGCCTTCTCTCTGTCATACTTGGCCAGTCGGGGGTTGGCCGACTGAATCTAAGATATGTACGGCCATTTAGACACGAGCACACGGGGCCGGTCAAGGCGGGCCGGCCAGGGCGAAGGGAGCCGGGCGGCAGTGCCAGTCAGGTCCAGCGCGTACCGGACACTGGCCGCCACCCTGCGCGAGGCGATCCGCAGTGGGGCGTACGCCGACGGGCAGCAGCTGCCCACCGAGGAGCAGCTCGCGCTGAGCCACTCGGTGAGCAGGCAGACGGTCCGGCGGGCCATGCAGGACCTGGTGTCGGAGGGGATCATCTACCGGGTCGCCGGGCGCGGTACTTACCCGGTCGCCGAGGCCGACCGCTACCTGCGGCATTTCGGCTCGGTGGAAGACCTGATGGCGCTCTCGCTCGACACCGAATGCGAGATCCTCAGCCCGCTGCGGCACGTCGTGGACGTGGAGAGCGCCAGCAGGCTGCGGCTGCCCGCCGATGACGTGTACGCCCTCACGCTCGTCCGGCGGCACGGCCAGGTGCCGTTCTGCCACACCTCGGTGTTCCTGCCGCCACGGGTCGGCGAGCTGGTGGACGACGTGGCCGAGCTGACCGAACGCGGCCGGCGCAGCCGGGTCACCGTCATCGGCCTGATCGACGCCCGGCTGCCCCGGTCCATCCAGGGGGCCGAGCAGAGCATCACCGCGGCGGCCGCGCCGCCGTTCGCCGCCGAGCGGCTGGAGTGCGCGGCGGGCCAGCCCGTGCTCCGGGTCGACCGGCTCTACCTGGACCAGGACAGCCAGCCGGTCGAGCTCGCGGTCAGTTACTTCGACCCGGCGCACTACTCCTACCGGGTCAAGCTCCGGCGCAGCCCGGGGTAGCGGGGTGACAGTTCAGCTCTGAACCACCATAGGGGACCACCGCACACGAACTGCGGGCCTGGTGGCAGGACGCCGTCACTATCGACCGCCTAGCCGCCGCCCTCGCCGGAACCTGACAAAGCACTGCTAAACGGTGAACACGCCGGAGCTGGTGACCTCAGCCCCGACCACGGTGATGCTCTCCGTGCTCTTAGCCCGCCGGGCCAGCGCTGCCAGCGCAGCTACGCAATTCTCCAGGGGATCGCCGTAGTACGCGTACGCTGTCTCGTTCATGGCGTCCATATTCAGTCCGAAGTCGGGACCCTGGGTTGACATGAAAATCCGGTCGCCGATGGCGACGGATGTATTGCCTATATCCGAGACGAGATCCGGCGCCATGCCGACACCGCGCAGCAGCGGCCCGTTAGCGAAGGTATGCGGCTCGGTGAGCTGGGTGATGGCTGTGCTCCCGAACCTCTGCAGCCAGATCGCCCCATTCCCGATGTGCGCGAAATACAGCAGCGGCTCGGCCACGTCGGGTTCCAGGTAAATGATGTCGAGGGTGGCGACCATGCCGGCCAGCGCCGGATCCCGCTGTGGCACGGTCCGCAGCGTGCGGTTCGCGGTCGCGGCGCACTCCCGCAATGCCTGCTCTGGGGCGCGGGAATCCCCCGGGCGCGATGAGATAACGGCACTCAGCACGAGCGTTGCCGCATATTCGTCGGTGCTGGTGCCGGTGGCTCCCCGCGCCATCGCCACCATGCCGTTCTGTATGACGTATGCGTCCCCGGCAGACCTGACCTCACCACTGGTTTCGACCGCGACCGCCAGCCGACGCGGGCGCGCCCGCCGCGGTGCGCCCGCCGCCGGGCCGGGCCGGGCGCCTCCGGCGGGCAGCACGTCCCCGGCGGGCAGGGCGCGCCTGCCGGGCAGGGCGCGCCTGCCGGGCAGGGCGCGCCTGAGTGGCAGCGACGGGAGCCGTCGCGGCCTGCGGCGCGGCGGCTTCAGCCCGGCCGCCCCGGGCCGCGCTTCCTTCAGGGAATGGAGCCGCGCTTCCTTCAGGGAATGGATTAGCCCCAGGCCGCCGCGCTCCGGCTGGTCGTCTTCCATGACGGCGCCGGCCGGGTACGGGGCAGCGCCCGCCGCCCTGACAGCCGGGCGGCCCAGCAGCCGGCGACCTGCGGGCCCGGCGCATGGACAAAACCTGGCGGCGGTCGCCCTCAGCGGCGGCGAGCGTGCTCGCTGGCCGCGCCAGGTCCCGCTGCCGCGGCCAGGAACGGACCAGCAGCAACACTATGGCCACCACCAGAAAAGCGGATACCGCGCCAATCACGTAAATCATTACAGCTCTCCCAGCAGCATCAGCCCGCAGCTCCGTTCCCGCGATCGCGCCTTCTCCCGCTGACCATGCCCACCGTCATCGCCGGGGTGATGGGCTTCAGGGCGGCCAGCTCATCCCGCGCAGCCCGCAGCACCTGGTCCGGCGGGGTGCCCTGCGCCACCCGGCCAGCAGGGTCGTAACTGAGCCACTGGTCGATGAGCTGGCCCAGCTGTGGCGGAACGCCAGGCACCAGCTCGTGAACCGGCTGCGGCCGGACACCCCGCACGATCAGCTGGGTAAACGTGAACAAATCCGCTGCATCTTTGGCGTCTTTGGTCGCATCCCAGCGCAGCGGGGGCTCGTTAGTGATGAGCCAGTAGAACACGGCCCCGACGCCATAGAGGTCCGCCACCGGCTTGTCCCAGCCGCGCGCCTGCCGCAGGATCTGCTCAGGCGACGCGTAGAACGGGGTCCCGCGCGCTACCAGCGTGTAGCTGCCGTCAGCGCTCTGCCACATCCGGCACAGTCCCCAGTCGATGATGCGCACCCGCTCCCCGTCGAGCACGATATTGCCGGGCTTGATGTCAAGATGAACGAAGCCGTGACCAGATGCGTCGATCAGCCCGGCCAGGATCTCCTCGACGATGTTGAAGCACCAGTTCAGGGTGCGATTCCCGCCATCTTGGAGGCAGTACTGGGCCAGGCTGCCGGGCCGGTACATCGGATACACTATGTAGTAGAGGTTCTTGTCTTTCCCGAAGTCGCAGATTTCCCCGATGTGATCGCTCTCCACGTCCTTGATGCGCATTTCACTTCTGAAGCTCCGCAGCCGCAGGTTCCCGCTTGCCTCGGGCGGCCCGAAAAAATTAGCTGGAATGGTCTTCACCACGTACCATTTGGTGCCGTCATCCACGTCCTTCGCGCGCCAGACCATCCCGCCGCCGCCGCGGTCCGCGCCCGGCATCGGTTCGCGCAGCGCCCAGCGGCCGTCCAGCACCAGGCCTTCCCACGGCGCCCCGAAAATTATCTCAGCCACGTCGTCGGCGATGTCCTGCCGATAGTGGCCGCCAGGTTCGCCCGGGTCCGGGGGGGCCAGCTCCTGGAACGCGATGTACTCGTCCTCTGCGAGGTCCCGGTACCGAGCCGTGTCGCGGCGTGTGTCGCGCTGGCCCGCATCGCCGTCCGGGTCGCGGCGGGTGCCGGGTTCACCCGCGGGCCCGCGGCCCGGTCCGCCCGTTGGGTAGCGAGAGGTGGGCGTGTCATCCGGCGACCTGCCATGCCGCCCGTTCGGCTGCCCGTTGGGCCGCAGCGGGTCAGTCATGGGAATGGTTGACTTGGGACTGGTGCGCGCCTGGGAGCGTCCGGACATATAGAACCGGTAGAACCTTCGCTTGCGAAGATCAGTGTTGAGCCTGATCTCGAATCGCGTGACATCCGCGTTGGCCAGGATCCGCTTTAGTTCCGTCTCCATCTCGGTGCTGTCACGCTCCCGCTGGAGCCGCTCACGCCCGCGGTTCCCCAGCTCCTGCGTCCATACGTACTCCGAATTCAGCTGCAGCGCAACGTATTCCTCACCGCGGACAACCGCGTCGTGCACCGTGGTCTTGCCGGTGAGCTTGGTGAGCAGCGGGGCGAGGTTGACACCCAGGATGAGGAGCGTGAGCAGGACGCGCCAGAACAGGACCGTGCCGTATTTCGTTGTCAGCTGCCAGAAGGCCTCCTCCCGCGTCAGCAACGCGTTGGCGCTGAGTATCGTGCCCTGATTGCTGTTGATCGCCTGGGCCCGCTTGGCGTTCAGGGTATGGATCTGCCGATCGTTATTCGCCGTAACTGTCTGCAGATTGGCCTGCGCTGTCTGCAGGTTCTGCAGCGCGGTGCTTTCGGCGGCTTGCGCCGCCCTGAATCCCGGCCCAATTCCGGCCGTGATTCCCGGGCACCCGAATTCCTGGCAATCGGCTTCGTGCTGAGCCTTCGTGTATGTCTGCTGGTCTGTGGTCACGGTATTCTGCGCCGCCGTGATCTGGCTCTTGAGGGGGTCTATCTGCTTCTGGTAGATCGCATTGACCTGGGTGTCACTGTGGCTGATCGTGGTCGTATGGTCCTGCTGGATCTGCTCGTTGATGTCCCGGGCGAAGAACTGCAGGAGCACCATCTCCGACATCAGCACCGCGGCCGCCGCCGCGATGACCAGCCGGGTGACCACGATCGGGGTCCACTTGCTGCGTGGCTGCAGGTTGTGCTCGGCATCCACCTTGGCCGGGTGAACGTACCCGATGATCGACCGGTCGATGAGGAAGACAGCCAGCGCAAAGAACGCACCGTAGCCCAGGACGTGGTCGAATCGCCGGTTGAAGCCGATGGACGTGAACAGGCATGCCGCGTAGAAGCCCTGCGCCGCCGTGACCAGCATCAGGAAGCCGATGGTGATGTACCGGTTCCGCTCGGAGGTGGAACCGATCTTGTGGCGGTCCGCCGAGGTCAGGAATATGAAAAAATTGCCGGTACGCTCCAGGATGCCGGGCCTGCCGTCGTCCTCGTTGGACTCGTCGTCCTCGTCGCCGGGCTCGTCGTAGCGGAAAGTGAGATCGTCCAAGAAACGACGCCCCCCATCGGCCGCCGACGGATATACAGCAAAGTGGTTGCCTGCACTGCTTGTGGTGCAGCCCCGTTGAGATTGAACGTGCCGAGCCCCGTTGCGGTACGGCCGCCCCGCGCTGCCCCAGGCCGCACCCGATCGAGTAGCCATGGTATAGGTCAGATCGCCCCGGGCGGTAGCGCTAAGCCCTGGCAAAGGCGGATACTCCGGAATCAGGTGAGCAGCGGTATGCGGCTCCCCCGGCCGGCCATGTCCGTGCGCTCGCTAAGGTGCTCGGTCACCTGGGCCGTCGCCTTCTGGGCCGTCCTCGCCCGAGCCGTCCTCGCTGCCGTCATCCCAGCCGAGTTCGTAGCCATCATCAGGGAGATCCGTCTCATACCGGCGCGTGGCCTCGTCATCCCCGGGCCCTGGGCTGACGTCATCCCGCGGCCGCACGTCGTATGCCCCGCCCGGTGGCTCCGGCCAGGCATCTTCCGGACCGATCAGGATCTCGACAACCGTCCCGGTCATCTGTGGCAGGACCCTGTTGATCCGCCCCATCACCCATACCGGCAGCTCGGCCAGGGCATCGTCGCCCGCAAGCGCATCGGTGGTACTCCGGGACAGCTCATCGAACCAGGTCGGGTCATGCCGCAGTGCGAGACCTGTCATCGCCACGTATTCGAGGTCCACGACATTGACGGATGCGGCCCCGCGCTCCCAGAGATAGCGGTTCTGCCGGGCAGCACGCAGGCTGGCCACCTGTGCCCGGCCAAGGACGGCCAGCTGGTCACTGAGCCGGCTCATCCCGGCATTGCCTGACTCATCCGAGAGCATCGTCCTGGCGAGACTGAGGTAGGCCTCGAGCGGAATGCTCTGCGGGCCGACCGGATACAAGCCATGCGCATCGAGACGCCGCAGCATGTTGCCTACCGGCTCACCGAAGAAGTCACGCAGCCAGGGCCGTGAGGCTGCGGCCAGCAGCAAGTAGGCCTGCTGCGCCGGATCAGCCAGGGCGCCCTCGGCCGTCCCTGCTGACAGCGGTGCCAGCAGCGCTGAGCGGACGAAGTCATTGCGGACTATCTGATCTTCCAGGACGCCGGTGAGCAGAAACAGCCCGAACGGCATTCCCGCGTCCAGGTAGGCCCGGCCAGCGCGCACGGTCAGTTCGGTTGACCAGCGGGCATCGACGAGGGCTGCGTATTGTGCGGCCAATCGATATGTCGAGGCAAGCGTGGCCTCTCCCAGCCACCGCTGCGCCGGGTTGGCGATCCGCGCCCACACATCATCGTCATCGCCGGTCCGCGGGCTGCCCGGAGACCGGCTTTCCAGCATCTCAGCGTAGGCCACGAAAAACTCCGCCTGCTGCCGGAGGCTGCCCTCTGCCAGGCCTAGGCGGCGCAGGACGCTGCCCTTGTCATTCAGCCTGGCCATGTCAGAACGCCTCTCTCAGGTTAACGACTGAGCGCGGATCGACATAACTAGGGTTTATCTCGGTCTCGCCGATTGAAAACCGGAGCCGGCCAGCACGGCCGGTGGAAATATGATAACGCTCGTATCGGTGTATCTGGCGCGCGGGCACCTCAATCTTCGCAGCCAGCTCGCCCTCTGTCTGGAATGCAGAGTAGCGGCGGTAGGTGTTGAGCTCACGAACTTCCTCGGCCAGGCCCTTGACCTCGACGCTCGGCCTGAGCCCGACCATCACCCAGCAGTAGAACAGGAAGCAGTCGCCCCTGAGGCGGCCGAAATCGGAGGCGAAGAACAGCGCGGTCCGGTGCGCCGGGTGCACCAGGTTGGTCCGCAGGAACACGCTTCTCTCGACTGCGCCGGCGGTCAGCGATATGAAGGGAGTCTGCTTCCTGACCGTCCCAGCGCGCGTGGGATGCTGCTGGCCATAAGAGTTGACATGCAGGTCAAGCTCGGCTGCGGTTAGCCGTTCATCGACCTGGGCCGGGCTGATATTACGCTCATTCCTCCACCAGTTACACGCCAGCCCCCGACCGTTGATGATCGCCTTCGCATGGGCTGAGCTAATGCCATTGACGCCCTTAATGCAAGTCTGAATATACATGGCAGTTACATCCTGTGCATTCTCCGGGGACTACGACAGCTCACTGGGCAGGCGGATCCCCGGACGCGCTCGGGCTGGCAAAGGGGCCGGATTGCTGCAGGTTACCGCAAGCTGTACCGGATGATGCTACGCCACGCAGGCACGTTCATTTACCGACATCGGGACTTCCGGGCTGCCGGAGCCGTTTGGAACTGGGAGCCGGTTAGTGCCATTTTGTTAGGTTTCAGCGAGGGCGGCGGCGAGGCGATCGATGGTGACGGCGCCCGCGCCGCCACCGGGGCCTGCACCCGGCCCTGGACGGCCGCTGCTGTCCGGGACAGGACGCCCGCCGCTGTCCGGGACGGCTGCTGCTGTCCCGGACAGCGGCTGGTACTGCTGGCCACAGTGGTCCTGCTGGCCGAGTGCGTGCGATGACCGCTGTTATCGGGACTGTCGCAGAACCGGCCCCCGTCGCTTCCATGATCGTGAGGGATGGGGGACGTTACAGCACCCCCAATTGCCCACGATCATGATGGCCTCGGCGCCGGACCGGGCTGGGGCTCGGTTGGGGCGGTGGTTAGGGTGGAAATGTGAGTGATCTTAAGGTTCTGTTCATCGGCGGCAGCGGGGTCATCAGCTCGGCCTGCTCCTGGCTGGCCGTGCAGCGCGGCATCGAGCTGACCGTGCTGAACCGCGGCCGGACCGCGGACCGCCCGCTGCCACGGGAAGCCACGGTCCTGCACGGCGACGTGCGCGACCCGGCCAGCGCCCGGGCAACACTGGGCGATCGCGAGTTCGACGCCGTGGTGGACTGGGTGGCCTTCACCACCGAGCACGTGCAAGCGGACATCGACCTGCTGCGTGGCCGCACCGGCCAGTATGTGTTCATCAGTTCCGCGTCCGCCTACCAGACCCCGCCCGCCCGGGTGCCCGTGGTCGAGTCCACCCCGCTGCGCAACCCGTTCTGGCAGTACTCACGCGACAAGATCGCTTGTGAGGACCTGCTGGTGAGCGCCTACCGGGAGGAGGGGTTCCCAGCCACGATCGTGCGGCCCTCGCACACCTATGACCAGACCTTGGTGCCGTTCGACGGCGGCTGGACCGCGATCGGCCGGATGCGGCAGGGCAAGCCCGTTGTCGTGCACGGCGATGGGACGTCGCTGTGGACGCTGACCCACCACCGGGACTTCGCGCAGGGCTTCGTTCCGCTGCTCGGCCACCCCCGCGCTGTCGGTGATGTCTTCCACATCACCTCGGACGACGTGCTCACCTGGAACCAGATCGCGGAGGCGCTGGCCGATGCCGCAGGGGTGCAGCCCCACATCGTCCACGTCCCGTCCGAGGCAATCGCCGAGGTGGACCCGGAGTGGGGGGCGGGCCTGCTGGGCGACAAGGCCCACTCAATGATTTTCGACAACTCGAAGCTGCGCAGCGTGGTGCCGGACTACCGGGCGGTGATCCCGTTCGAGCAGGGCGCGCGCGAAATCGTGGCGTGGTACGACGCCGACCCGGCCCGGCAGCAGGTCAATGCCCGGATCGACGCGGCCATGGACAAGCTGGTCGAGGTTTACCGGCTCCAGTGAACGCGGCTGGCTGCCTCCGCTGGTGGGCGGGACCAGCGAAGGCAGCCAGCAGGAAGGCCGGTCGGGGGCGCCCGCCTGGGACTAGGAGATACCGGCGAGCCGACCGCAGAGCGCCCGGTACCGCTGCAGGATGGACCGTTCCGGGTACGCCGCGGCTAGCGTCGTCCTCTACTGAGCCCGGCCCGGGCGGGACCTGGTCCGGGTCCTGCCTGGTGTCGGTCTCAGCGGCGCTGGTACCGGCTGTTTCTTCTCGCTGCCACCTCATATCCGTCGTCACCTTCCCTGCGTGCGCGAGGCGGGAGTACCTGGCTGGCCAGAGGCGGGAGTGCCTGGCTGGCCCGATGCTGAAACGCCATTGACGCGCATGTCGCCGGCCGGGATCTCGCCCGCGGCCACGTCATCCGCAGCCACGTCATCCGCGGCCATATCGTCCGCGGCTGCGCCATTCGCGGCCGTGGCGCCCGAAGCCGTGGTACCCGCGGCTGACGTGCCGCCGGGGTAGGAAGCATCCCGGTCATCAGCGGTACGCTCACCGGCCACACGGTCATCTGTGGCACCAGCCGTTTCGCCGAGCAGTTCAGCGAAAAGCACCCGGTAGTGAATCATGGCCTGGCGCAGGTCCTCGGTGGAGGCGGTCCCGGCCGCCGCCTGCTCGCCAATGTCGTGCGCGGCACGGAAATGGTCCACGGTGGCCGCATGCCCTACGGACAGGTCAGCCAGCATCTGGTCATACACCTCGGTGGGGTAGCCACGGTCATTCATGACCGCAACGACCAGGGCCCGCGCACCGCGGACGGCCGCCTGCGGAGCATCCACGAACTGCTCCTGCACGCCAGCCCACTCGGATGAATACCTGGCCCGCATCGTGGGACTGAGCGGGCGGATATCCAGCTGGCGGACCCTCCGCTCCCGCTCGGTAAGCTCGGCCTCTGCTTCCCGGGTGCTCCCGTGCTCGCTGAGGACGCGGTCGTATTCCGGGCCGAACCGCTCCCGCAGCCTGCGGCGGCGGCTCATCACCGAGACGCCGATCGCGGCGCCGCCAACGATGATGACGAGCAGGACGATCCCTGCAATGGCTCCTGCAGACATAGGAACCTCCTTTATCGCTCATGCCGGGTACCCAGGAATGCGGCTTTAAACACGCATAGGCCGATCTGCCTCCTGGCGGGCACTGACCAGGACTCCGCGAGGGAAAGTCATTGACTGGCACTGGCGGCATTGGGATGCGGTAAAAGCACCGCAATAGAAGAAAAGCGGGCACACCGCCGACCTCAAGCGCACCGCGAGTCGGCGGGTGCCCGTCCCGGCCGTGGCAGCCGGGAGTTAGCTAACAGTCAGCTGATGCCGCTAGGGTCTGCCATCAGATCCGCCCTCCTTAGTTGAGGGCGTGCTCTACCCAGGCGGTTCTCCTGTTAACACGCCCGGGCGGGAAGTCACCAGCCAGGTCAGTCGCCAGACCGGGCCAGGCCCGGTGCCACCTTCTCGGTGATCAGCTCGAATGAGCCGGATCCGGTCCCCGATGTCATACACCATGGTGGTGAGCATCAGCTCGTCGGCGCCGGTCCACTCGAGCAGCCCGGCCAGCTGCCGCCGGACGGTTTCCGGCGAGCCGACCGCCTGGTCGGCGAACCGGTCCTGGGCGAACTCCCGCTCGCGCGGCGTGTACGGGTAGGCCGCTGCCTCCTCTGGGCTGGCCAGCGGCTGTGGCTGGCCGGACCGCAGCCGGAGGAACGACAGAGCCGCTGGGCCGGACAGCCACTCGGCCCGCTCGTCGGTGTCAGCGCAGATCGCGCTCACCGCCACCATCGCGTACGGCTGCTCCAGCCAGCGCGACGGCCGGAAGTTCTCCCGGTACAGGGCCAGCGCGGGCACCGTGTTGGCCGCGCTGAAGTGGTGCGCGAAGGAGAACGGCAGGCCGAGCAGGCCGGCCAGTTGCGCGCTGAACCCGCTGGAGCCGAGCAGCCAGATCGCGGGCATGTCGCCCCTGCCGGGTGTCGCGGTGATCGGCGCGGCCGGGCTCGCCCCCGTGAAAAAGCCGATCAGGTCGGCCAGCTCCTCCGGGAACCGCTCGGCCGACAGGCCCTGCATGGTGCGGCGCAACGCCAGCGCGGTGAACTGGTCGGTGCCCGGAGCCCGGCCGATACCCAGATCGATCCGGCCGGGGTGCAGCGCCTCCAGGGTGCCGAACTGCTCTGCTATCACCAGCGGCGCATGGTTGGGCAGCATCACGCCGCCCGAGCCGACCCGGATGGTCGAAGTGGCCGCGGCCAGGTGGGCGATCAGCACCGCAGGTGCCGAGCTGGCGATGGCGGGCATGTTGTGGTGCTCGGCCACCCAGAAGCGGTGGTATCCGAGTTCCTCGGTGCGCCGGGCGAGTTCGGTGGTCTGCTCCAGCGCCTGGCCCGATGAGGTGCCTGCGGCTACCGGTGAGAGATCCAGAACAGACAGCGGTACATCGCATCACATAGCTCGCCAACCGCGGCCACCGCGGGTTTCTTCCATCCAGGAGGTGCGCACCCAAGCCCCAGGAGGTGCGCGCCCGGTCGCCGGCCGCCCGGGGGAAGGGCGCGCCTCGGCAGCCGGCCCGCCGCCGGCCCGGTAGGTGGCCGGGCGCGAAGGGCATGCGCAAGGGTCGCCAGCCAGGTCCACTAACTGACTGGTACCCTCTGGGCAGGCCACCGCCCTGTACGAATCTGCAGCCCCAGCGACCTGCAGCCCGAGCGATAGGTCAACGTTTGCCCGGCATGTTCAGCACATCACGAGCGGCGCCCTCAGCGCGGTCGCAGCGGCCTGCTCGCGAAGGCCGGCTCGCAGATCCCCATTAGCGCGAGCCGGGCGGCCGCAGCCATCGGCTCATGCAGCCTGGCCGCCTCCTGGTCCGCGCTCGTCCCAGGTTTACCTACACGGGCAGCTCACTGCCTCACTACATGACGTAAACGGAAGATAGTACATTGTATACGGTGCATCGGAGCACCGCATGAGAGGAACCAGACCTGTGATTGAGAAGACGCTCGTTATCCTCAAGCCCGATGCCTACGCACTTGGCCTGACCGGCAACATCATCGCCCGGTTCGAACGGGCTGGCCTCCAGCTGGAGCAGATACGGGTCTCCGTGGGTGAGAACGAGACGCTGGACAATCACTATCCGCGGGACAACGACTGGCTCAGCTCGGTCGGCGAGAAGACCCTGTCCGACTACGCCAAGATCGGCCGTTCGGTCAAGGAGCAGCTCGGCACCGAGGATGCGGTGGAAATTGGCAAGATCATCCGGAAGTGGCTGATCGACTTCATGCAGAGTGGCCCGGTCGTGCCCATAGTCCTCAGCGGCAACCGGGCCGTGGAAAAGGTACGCAAGCTCGTCGGCAGCACGCTGCCGATCATGGCCGACCCCGGCACCATCCGCGGTGACTACAGTTCGGACTCGGCCGACATCGCCAATAGCGAGGGCCGCCCGGTGCACAACCTCATCCACGCGTCCGGCGATGTGGACGAGGCCGCCCGCGAACTGCAGCTCTGGTTCCCCGGCCTGTACAAATAGCCCTGGCCCGACCGGTTATCCTGGCCTTATGACCGATCTTGAGCAGGCCCGGCGGTTCGCCTTGGCCCTGCCCGGGACGAGCGAAGAGCCGCACTTCGACATGTCGTCGTTCCGGGTCCGCGGCAAGATTTTCGCCACCGCGCCCGCCGAGGGCGGCCTGCTCCATGTGTTCGTCGGCGAGCACGAGGCCCAGGCCTGCGTGGCGGAAGACCCCGCGGCGTTCGAGCCGCTGCGCTGGGGAAAACAGATCCGGGGCCTGCGGATCACGCTCGCCGCGTGCCCGGCCGCCCGGGTCGGGGAACTGCTGGAGGAGTCCTGGCGCCGGAAGGCACCCAAGAGCGTCATCGCGCAGGCTCGCCCCGGCGGCTGAACGGTCCCCCAGGCTGGATGGCTACGCTGCTGGGCATGCCGCGCCGGTTCGACACCATCCGCACCCATCGGCTGGTGCTGCGCCGGTGGCGGGACAGTGACCGGGACCCGTTCGCGGCGATGAACACTGACCCCGAGGTCATGCGCTACTTCCCGGCCACGCTGGACCGCGCCACCAGCGACGCCTTCGTTGACCAGATCGAGCGGCGGTTCAACCGCCAGGGCTTCGGGCTGTGGGCGCTGGAAATCGCCGCCACGGGGGAGTTCATCGGGTACACCGGCCTGAACCCGATGCCGGAGGGGGTACCCGGCAGCGGGGGCATGGAAGTGGGCTGGCGGTTGGCCCAGTCGGCCTGGCACCAGGGCTTCGCCACGGAGGCGGCTACCGCAGCGGTCACCGTGGCCTTCGATGAGGCCGCCCTCGGCGAGATCTGGTCGATGACCGCCATCCTCAACGAGCCTTCGCAAGCGGTGATGCGCCGGCTGGGGATGACGCCCCACGCGGAATTCGAGCACCCGAAGCTCCCTGTGGGCGATCCGCTCCGCCCGCACATCGCCTACCGCCTCGGTCGGCCAGGCAGGGACGGCTGAGGGCTGCCCGCGGCTGAGTCAGTTACTGCGGCTGAAGATGCGCAGGAAGAACAGGAACACGTTCAGCACGTCGAGGAAGATCGAGGCGGCGATCAGCGGCGCGGAGTCCATGTTCTTGGCCCGGCGGAGCCGCTGGAAGTCGAACATGGTCAGGCCCGCGAAGATGACCAGGCCAAGGACCGAGTAGATGAGCGACGCGTGCGGAATGTGCACGAAGATCAGCACAATGCCGAACAGGATCAGGGCGATGAGGGCGAAGAAGCACAGCCGCCCGAGGACGGACAGGTCCCGCCGGGTGGCGTAGCCGGCCGCCCCGAACGCGGCGATGAACAGCCCGGTGGCTCCCCCGGCCTGCCAGAGCGCCTGCGGGTCTGCGTTCGCGTAGTAGACGAGCGTGGGGGCCAGCGCCAGCCCGATCAGCACCCCGAAAGCGAACAGCAGGCCGATGGTGAGCGCCCCGGACCGCCGCACCGTGAAGTTCATGCTGATCAGGCAGATGAACGCGGCGATGTAGGCGACGATAGCCACGCCGGGGGACAGATTCCGGCCTAGGTAGGACGCGAGCGCGAAAAAGCCGAAGGTGACGGCTACGTATCCCATCGTCTGCCCGAACAGGGTGCGCGTGCGGTCCGGGGACACCGCGGTCCCGTATCCGCCATAGCTGAGGTACTCGCCCATAACAGCCTCCTGTTTACAGCGGAACTGCAGCTGAGGTACTCGACCTATCCGCCATCACAACAGCCTCCTGTTTACAGCGGAACTGCAGCTGAGGTACTCGACCTATCCGCCATCACAACAGCCTCCTGTTTACAGCGGAACTGCAGCTGAGGTACTCGACCTATCCGCCATCACAACAGCCTCCTGTCCACAGCGGGACTATCGAACGGGACTATCAGAAGCGTACGGCCTGCGGCCCGGGCCCCGGCATCCTCAGGTCAGCCAGTACACGTTGTAATGCTTGTGGTGCATCCGCGCGATCGGGATGAGCGTGACCGGGCCGTCCCGGCTGCTGCCCCCCACGGTGAGCGGCCGCTCCGAGACCAGGCGCAGCGACCTCGTATCCAGCCACGGCATCGGCGCTGGCTCGCTGCTGCCGTAGACCGCGCTGAGCACGGCCGGGCCGTAGGTCACGGCCTGCACCGCGGGATTGTCCGGGGCCGGGTTCAGGGCCAGCCGCATGGGCAGGCTGACCCGCACGCG
The DNA here is from genome assembly GCA_963804455.1 of uncultured Actinomycetes bacterium. Classification (GTDB taxonomy): domain Bacteria; phylum Actinomycetota; class Actinomycetes; order Streptosporangiales; family Streptosporangiaceae; genus RYN-230. Next base: position 43,223 of record CAWDRD010000064.1, on the reverse strand, counting down.
GTCTCCCGGCCGCCAGGTCCGCTCGATGACCAGCCAACTCCCGGGCGCGGCCGCGGCCACCGGCACGCCGTTCAGCGTGGCCCGGGCCTGGCCCGCTACCCAGGACGGGACGCGTACCCGCAACCGCATGGTGCCGGTCCCGGTGACCACACTGAGCCGGGTGCCGGGCTCATCCGGGAATCCGGTGTCCTGCCGGATCGTGATCCCGTCCGGAACCCAGGTCACCTGCGACGGGATGAACAGGTTGACGAAGACCCCGGCTGGGTCGCGGGAATAGATGGTGTCGGCAAACTTCGCCTGGGTCTCCATCCCGGTGGCGTGGTCACAGGAGAAATTCTGGTAATCGGTGGAGTAAACGTTGGGATCGGTGCCCATGAAGGGCGGCTGCTGCTTGAAGGCACCGGGCGACAGGCCGGTGTAGTAGATGTTGAACCCGTGCGGGGAATCCGGGTCCTGCTCACCGAGCATCTGGTTGGACAGCACCCGCTCGTAGTAGTCGAGCAGGTCCACCCGGTACGGATGGTGGAAGTGCAGCAGCCGGGTCAGCTTGAGCATGTTGTAAGAGCAGCAGTTCTCGCAGGTACGGTTGCTGAGCTGGCCCGCGACCACGTCAGGTGCGTGCCAGTGCTCATAGTTGCTGGTGCCGCCGATGACGTAGGCGTGGTGGCTGGTCACGATGTGCCAGAAGTTCACCGCGATGTCGTGATAGCGCTGCTGCCCGGTCTCCTCCCAGAGCCGGAGGCAGGCGATCATCTTCGGGATGTTGGTGTTGGCGTGCAGTCCCGCCAGCTGATCCTGCCCTCGCGCCAGCGGGTCGAAGACGCGGGCGTGGTAGAACCGGTCCGCCGTGGCCAGGTAGGCCGCGTTCCCGGTGAGCCGGAAGAGATTGGCCAGTGACTCCGCGATACCGCCGTGCTCGATCTCCAGGATCTGCTGCATGTGCGCGTACGACAGCTGGGAGGTGCGCCAGTTCACCCAGTCGGCGAGCCGGGCGGCCATCGGCAGCGCCTGGGCGTTGCCGGCCAGCTCGTGCTGGTCGATCAGGCCCGCCATGATCTTGTGAATCATGTAGTACGGGGCCCAGACCGGCAGGCCCGCTTCGAGCCAGTCGAAGAAGCTCTCCGGGAATGCCGACAGGTAGCCCTCGTGAAAGCCCGCAGATACCGCCCGCGCCTGGCATCGCGCGAGCTCGGCCACGAGGTACTGGCCTTTCCGCAACGCGGCCTGGCTGCCGGTGTTGGCATAGGTCAGGGCGAGCCCGGACATGAGATGCCCGGTGCTGTGGCCGCGCACCAGGGATCCCGGCGCTTCCCAGCCACCGCACGGCTGGGCCGCGGACGGCAGGCCCACGTTGCGCCGGAACGTGTGCAGCAGCCGGTCCGGGTCCACGAACAGCAGGTAGTCGGTGTTACGGGCCTGGTTGGCGCGGTACGCGCTGTCCAGCAGCTGGACCTCGGCCAGGGGGAACGCCGCGGCCAGCCCGGCGGTGCCGTCCGGGACGTAACCGCTCGACCAGCCTGCGGACACCGGCCGCGGCCGGGCCAGCGCGCCGCGAGCGCCGGGCTCGAGGATCCGGCCGAAGTGCCCAGGGGCCGCGCCAGCCCGGGGTGGCAGCCCCGTGATCAGGCCGCTACCCACAGCCCCGCCGAGCGCGGCGAGAAACGCCCTTCTGCTCACCCAACGCGCGACCATGGCACCCGCCCGCCTGCCGGTCGGCTTCATCGCGGCTGTTCACATGTGGCTCACTATGATCACAACCCACACCTGGCCCGGCGTCAATGCCCGTTTGACCCGATATTGCCGGGTCTTGGGTGAAGGCTGGCGCGCGGCGCCCTGGCCCAGCTCAGGTGGGGCGGCTGGGCCGGGGCGCGATGCCGCTGAGGACGGTGGCGGCGAGCCGCCCGGCGACGCCGGGCGGAATCGCGAACGGACGGCCCGGCGGGTCCATCATGACGCGGGGCAGCACCTGGCCGTGGATCGCCCCAACGATCAGCATGGCGGCGGCGCCGATGTCAGCCGCGGCATCGACGCGGCCGAGTTGCTGCTCGTCGCGTAGGTAAGCGAGGAGCATCTCGGGAAGACCGCGCGGCCCGCCACCGCCCGCTGCCCCCTGGCCGCCAGCCGCCCCGCCCGGCACCGCCTCCTGGCCAGCTGCCGCCTCCCCGGCCGAGGCCGCCGCCGAGGCCCGTTCCCCGGCTGAGGCCCGCTCCCCGGCCGGCACCGCCGCACCGCCCGAGGGCACCTCACCAGCCGAGGCCGGTGGCCCGGCTGAGGCCTCGCCAACGAACGCCGCGTCGCCCCCCACCATCGCGTGGAACCGGCCCAGCACCCTCGGCTGCGCCAGCAACCCGGCGAAAGCGGGCGCGACCCGCTGCAGTGTGGCCAGCCCCCGGTCGATGAACAATTCCAGGTTCCCCGCGACGGTCCCGGTGCCCGCGGGCGGCATTTCCGCGGCATCGTGCATGACCATGCTCACGTGGGCCAGCAGGGCGTGCGCGAGCAGGTCTTCCTTGTCCTCGAAGTAGTTGTAGAGCGCACCGTCAGCCACTTTGGCTGCCCGGGCGATGTCCCGGACGGCCAGTCCAGCGCTGCCCCGCTGGTCGATCAGCCGGGCCGCGACAGTGATCAAGTACTCGCGGAGGTTCTCGCCATCGCGATCGCGGAGCACAGCAGGTTTCCTAGGTGACATCGCGTCTGAGTGTAATGATCACAGCAACGGCAGCGAAGGCGGCCGCGTAGCAGGCCAGCACGAGGCCGCCCGCCCACTGGGGCAGCAACTGGGCCGCGGACGAGGTGAGGCTCGCGCGGTCCAGGGCCTCACTGGCGTAGAAGGGCAGCCAGCGGGCCAGCCGGGCGCCGACGAGCTGCCCGGCGATGCCCTCGATCAGGGCGATCCAGGCCAGCGCCGCGGCCACGGCGGCGACGACGTTGCGGATGAGCGCGCCCAGGCCCACTCCGATCGCGGCAAAGGCGACGTTGGTGGCTATCCCGCCGCCGAGGGTCGGCCAGGTGCCAGCCGCTGACATGGAGAAGGCTGCCCCCTTAGCGGCCCACCAGGCGGCGGTCACGCCCACGGCCACAGCGCTGGCCACCAGTCCGGCCGCGGCCCCGGTCAGCCCGTACACCACCAGCTTGGCGCCGACGACCTGGCGGCGCCGGGGCGAGCTGAGAAAGGTGTCGGTGATCGTGCCGTGCCGGTACTCCCCCGCGACGGCGAGGATGCCGAACACGAGCGTGAATATCGCGGCGAGGCCGACGTGCGCCAGCGCCTTGCTCTGCGTTGCCGGGTCATGCAGGTTCCCGCCGGATTGCACCAGCCCGCTGATGCCGGCCACCACGATCAGCGGCCCGGCGGCCAGTAGCAGCCACGGCCCGCGGACCGTGCCTAGCTTGCGGAACTCGCTGCGGATCAATGGCATGGGTCTGTCTCCTCAGGTCGCGGACGGGTGCTCACGGGGCGGCGGTCAGGTTCAGGAACGCCGACTCCAGCGCCTGGTTTGTGGCACCGATCTCGCGCAGCGCGCCCGCGAACCGGAGCTGCCCGGCGCTGACGATCACTACGTGGTCGACGGTCTGGGCGATCTCGCTGAGCACGTGGCTGGCCACGATGATCGTGCGGCCGTCCGCGGCCAGGCGTCGCAGCAGGCCGCGCAGCCAGGCGATACCGGCCGGGTCGAGACCGTTGGCGGGCTCATCAAGCAGGAGTACCTCCGGATCGCCGAGGAGCGCGGCGGCGATGCCGAGCCGCTGCCGCATGCCGAGGGAGAAGCCGCGGGCACGGCGGCCCGCGGCGGCGGACAGATCCACCTGGCCGAGGACCTCGTCCACCCGGCGATCCGGGATGCTGTCCGCGGCGGCGAGCACCCGCAGGTGGTCCCGGGCGCGGCGGCCCGGGTGAAAGCCGGTTGACTCGAGCAGCGCGCCTACCCGGCGCCGTGGCTGATCGAGCTGGCGGTACGGCACCCCGCCGATCAGCGCCTCCCCCGCGGTGGGCGCCACCAGGCCCAGCACCATCCGCAGCGTGGTGGTCTTGCCAGACCCATTGGGCCCAAGAAAGCCGGTGACCTGGCCGGCCGGCGCGGTAAAGGACAACCCGCGCACAGCGGCCACCCGGCCAAAGTCCTTGGTCAGGTCTCTGACCTCAACCGCGACCATGACACTCCCTTCGTGAATGAGTTTTCATGAACCATAGTTCATGAAGAGCCGTTCACGGAAGGGTTTGGCGAAGGCCGATGCCGCTACGGTGGGGCGGATCTGAGAACCGGGCCGCCGCCACGCGGGGACCGACCCGGGACAACAGCCGCCACGTCGCCGGTCACGCAGCTAGGTCTGCTGGCCCCGGTCGCGGGGGCCGCGTGTGCAATGACCGTCGCCTGAACAGCGGTCATGGCACACCAATGCTGAATCCGGGCCCGGGCGCGGATGTGCGAGTGCGGAAAGCGCGATCATGGCAGCGGTCTGCGCACACGCCGGACAGGCCAGCGGCCGCGACAGCGGTCTGCACACACGCCCGGGCTGGCCGACCCACCACTCGATCGGCGCGCTAGGGGACGGGCAGCCGCCAGGTGCCCTGAGACAGCACGATGGCCCGGCCAGCGAGCAGCACCCGGTCCTCCTCCTCGGCTACCCGCAGCACCCCACCGCGGGCGGACACCTGATGGGCGAGCAACGGCTGCCGGCCCAGCCGCCCGATCCAGTACGGCGCCAGGGCGCAGTGCGCGGAGCCGGTCACCGCGTCCTCGTCGATGCCGACCGACGGGCAGAAGAACCGGGACACGAAATCGGCCCCGCCGGCATCGGGCCCGGCCGCGGTGATGATCAGGCCGCGGACCGGCAGCTGCCGCAAGGCCTGCAGGTCCGGCTGGGCGCCGCGGACCGCGTCAGGGGAGCCGAGTACGGCCAGCACGTCCAGCTCGCTGCTCAGCACCTCGGTGACCGGGGTGCCCACCAGGCGGCGCACGGCCTCGCTCAGCGCTGCATCGGCCACCGGGGCGGGCCGCAGACGGGGGAACCGCAACAGCACCCAGTCCCCGTCGCGCTGCGCCTCCAGTCGCCCGGACTGGGTGTCGAAGCGCAGCCGCCCGCTGCTCCCATGCCCGCTGTCCAGCAGCACCCGGGTCGCGGCCAGGGTGCCGTGACCGCACAGGGCCAGCTCGCGGGTCGCGGTGAACCAGCGTAGCCCGAACCGGTCCGGCCCGCCCGCGGGCCAGACGACAGCGGTGGCCGGCTGGTTGAGCTCGGCTCCAGCCCGCGCGCAGAAGTCATCCTTGGGCTCGTGCTCCAGGACCAGCACGGCCGCGGGATTCCCGGTGAACGGCTCGGTGGCAAAGGCGTCAACGTGGAACAGCTGAGCAGCGGCCATGCCGTCATGATGGCCCGGGGACCGCTACGACGTCGCCTGGATTTCCCGCTGGGACGGCCAGCCGACGGCGCTAACCAGGCGGTCCGCGGGCGGCGCTAACCAGGCGGTCCGACCCGCGGGCGGCGCTGACCAAGCGGTCCGGCCCGCCGACGGCGCTAACCAGGCGGTCCGCGGGCGGCGCTGACCAAGCGGCCCGGCCCGCGGGCGGCGCTGAATGGACGGCGCTGACCAAGCGGCGCCGACCAGGCGATGCCGACCATGCGGGCGGACGCGCTGGCTACGGCAGCGGGTGGTCCGCCTGCGGCCGGGCGAGCGGCCCAAAGACCGGCCCGGGGACCGGCCGGTCAGTGGCTGGCACGTCGGCGGCTGGCACGTCGGCGACGGGCAGGCCAGCAACGGGCAGGTCGGCAACGGGCAGGCCCACGGCCGGGGCCGGGAAATCGGTGACCGGAACCGTGAACTCGTCCTGGGCTGACTGAGCCGCCGCGGATTCCGGCCCGGACCCGGGCTTCGGCGCGTCCTCGCTGGTCTTCAGGAACTTCTTACTGGGCTCGGCGAACTCTGTGCTGGGCTTCAGGAACTCGGCCCTTTCCAGCAGCCCATCGCCCAGGGCAGCCACCCCGGCCGGAAGGTGATCGCTGACGGCGTGCGGCGGATGCAGTTTCCGCAGCTGGGCCAGGGCCGGGGCGCGGGCCACCATGATCACGCCGATGAGCAGCGCGACGAATCCGCCCGCCTGCAGCGCCAGCGTGCCCGGGGACACGTCCACGCTGTCCCGGAAGATGACGATGCCGAGCACGATCCCGGTGACCGGCTCCGCCGCGGTGATGCCGGGCAGCGAGATGTGCAGGGAGGCGGCGTTGAACGCGCTTTCCATCAGGAATATCCCGACCAGGCTGACCGCGACCAGGGTGTACCCGGGCCAGCTGGTGAGCAGCACCGAGAGATGCCCGGTATCCAGCAGCTGGACCGTCCGGCGGGTGATCGCGTCCGCGATGCCGAAGACCAGGCCCGCGCTGATCCCGGTCATGATGGCGCGCAGACCAGCCGACCGCCGCCGCCCAAACGCGGCGCAGGCGAAGGCCAGGACCACCACCGCGGCCGCGGCGAACGGCCAGTAGGAGGGCGAGCCCACGTACACCGACGGGCCACGGACCTCCCGGGCCACCGACATCGCGGTGACCCCGCCGATCAGGACCAGGGCGCCGGCCACTTCGGTGCGGTGCACCCGCTGGCCGGACAGCGGCCCGGCCAGCAGCAGCGCAAACAGCAGGTTCGTGGTCAGCAATGGCTCGGCCAGGGACAGCTCGAGGTGCCCGATGACCCAGGCCCAGAGCAGCTGCCCGGCGACCATGGTCGCGATCCCGGCCAGCCAGCGCGGCCTGCGCATCAGGTCAGCTAGCAGCCGGATGCGCAGGAAATGTTCTTGCGGAGCATGCTGCGCGGCGTCCTGCTGCAGGACGAGGCCGGCCCCGAGCAGGGCAGCGGCCACCACGGCGAGCACGTACTCCACATGCGCTGATTACCCTGGCCGAGCCAGATAACGCAAGTTAGCCCCATACCTCAGCAGCTTTGCAGCGGGCACTCAGCTTTCCCGAGGAATTCCGGGCCGCCCCGGCAGGATACGCTCCTGCCGGAAAAGCGGGTCCAGGGAATTCGGGAGGCACGCGCACAACATGGTGCTGCTGGCTCAAGACGACCAGGTCACCTCGGTCCAGGCGGACATCCGCCAGCCGGAGCTGATCCTGGAGCACCCCGAGGTCACCCGGCTGATCGACTTCGGGCAGCCGGTAGGCCTGCTGTGCGTTGCGGTGCTGCAGCTGGTGTCCGACACCGAGGATCCCGCGGGCATCATCGCGCGGTTCCGCGACCGTATGAGCACGGGTAGCTACCTCGTGCTCTCGCAATTCACCAGCGCGAGTGACGAGCAGGCCATGGCGCAGCTGCGGGGCGTCGCCGCGGGCACCCCGGTCGAGACTTACTTCCGGCCCCTCGCCCAGATCATGTCTTTCTGCAACGGTTTCGACCTTGTGGAACCCGGGCTTGCCCTGGTCCAGGATTGGCGGGCTAGCTGGCATTTCCGCGCCGACCCGGCTGAACATCGCTGGTGCCGTGGGCCGCAAGCGCTGAAGGCCTGGGCGGCTGGCTCGGCTGGTCAGCTGGGCTGGTCAGCTGGGCTGGTCAGCTGGGCTGGTCAGCTGGGCTGGGGCCAGTAGATGACGGTGGCATCGTCGCGGGCCTTGCCGCGTGGCCAGCGGGTACCGTCCGGGTCGCTGTCCTCGGCCGCGCGGACCTGGCGGATCAGCTCGGCCGGGCCTTGCTCGCGGACCACCGCCAGCAGGCTGTCCCAGCTGAGCAGTCCGTACTGCTCGGTGATGCGGGTGGCGCCGTCGCTGAGCAGCGCGATCCCCCGCAAGCCCGCTCGGGGCAGGGTGACCGTGGCCGCCTCGCCCGCGGCGCCCGGGCTGGTGCTGGCGGCCCGGTGCGCGTCGCTGAGGACCAGCGGCGGGCGGCCGTCCGCGTAGTCCGCCATGATCACGGAGTCGGACAGCGCGAGCAGGTCGACGGCGTCCGCGCTGACCCGGGCGGCGGTGACGGTGGCGGCCGGGGTGCGTGGGTTGCTGAGGTCACAGCCCGGCTCATGCCGTGCGCGGACCTCGGCGATTGCTCCGGCGAGCGCGTCGCCGAGCGGGCCGGGCGGGTCGGCGGTGATCGCGCTCAGTAGGGCGGCGCCCAGGCAGCGGGCGTACCAGGCGACACCGTGACGGCAGCCGGTGTCCGCGCCGTGCGGCACGGTGGTGCAGCCGTCCAGCAGCACGGCCGCGCCCGGTGTGACCGCCGCGAAGTCCTCGTTCGGCCAGCCCGGCGTGCCGGGATCGGTGGCCAGCCGGGCCCGCGCCTCGATCACCTCAGCGGCCGGCCGGGCCGTCCGCGGCGGCGCCGAGCGCGCTGGCCAGGTGCTGGTGGATCTCGTCCCCGTTGGAGATGTCGATCTCTTCTGGCATCGTGACAACGGCCAGCTGCCCCTGCCACCGCACGGGCAGTTCCACGGATGTCACGGATCACCACCGCCTTGGCAGGAGAAGAGGCCGGCCCAGCCAGCTGGTGGACCAGCTGCGTGCAGCGACCAGCGGCACCGCCGATTATCCTATCGGGGCTGGTGCGGCAAATGCCGCAGACTGGCCTCCCGGCGCAGGCAGGCGGGGGCGGTGAGCACGCCCGCAGGCTGCCGGGCCGGGGTGGTCCTGGTCAGCGGGGGCGGGTCAGGCGAGGTCGTTCTGATCCTGCAGGCGGCGGCCGGTGACGTAGGGGCTGCGTCCCCTGTCGTCCACGGGCCGGTCCGTGGTCTCGCCGCGCAGCCAGCGGATCGCGGCCTGGATACCCTCGCCGTACTGCGGCGGAGGGAAGGCTATCCGGGTCTACCCGCCCTCCCCCTGGGCGGCCCTGCAGCACCACGTCGCCGGCGGCCGCGTCCTCGTGGATGAGCTCGTAGGTGCTGGGCCTGCCGCCGCTGCGCCCGCGTATCGGCGAGCCAGGGCAGTCACCGAGAACCCAGCTGAGCAGGTCGCGCACCCCGCGCAGCCAGGCGGCGTTCATCCAGCCGGGCGCCCAGCGCCAGGGGTGCCGGGCGTCCACCACGGACATGGGCTCGGGCAGGTCCCCGGCGGCCAGCCCGCGCGCCGCGCAGTCCCGGGCCTGCCGGATGTCGTCGTCGGTGCGGGCGTAGTCGCCGCGGGCGCCGATGAGCCGCCCGCGGTTGCCCGCGTGCACCGGGATCTCGTCGGTTCCGCCCGCGAGCCAGGACAGCACGCCGCGCGTCTCGCGGAGCTGGTCGCGGAAGTCGGCTGGCACCCCGGGCGGCGCGGTGGATCCCTCGACCTCGGCCGCAGCCTCGGCCAGCAGCTCGCCCCGGGACGGCGGGCGGCCGGGCGCCAGGGACAGTGTCACCGGGGACGGCCGGGACCCGGTCAGCGCCCACGCCCAGGCCAGTGCGGCCCGGCCGCGCGGGCCCACCTCGTCCAGGCTCTGGGCGAGGACCGCCATGACATGCTCGCGAGGCCGGACGATGGCCGGGCTGAGCTGCTCGGGCACGCGGACAGGAATCACGGGTTCCACGGTAATCCCCGCAGCCGACATCGCCAGCCGCACCCGGGCGGGCCAGCCCCCGGGAACGTGGTGCGATTCATGCCGCTACCCATCCGCGCCACGATCCTGGGGGCTCCTGGCCGCGTGACCGGATCCGTCCGGGGCGAGACGGGTTATGGCCTTACCAGCGCCGGGTGACGGAGCCGATGATCAGACTATGAACCGTGCTCTTGTCGTGATCGACGTCCAGGAATCCTTCTGCCAGCAGCCGCTGTGGAGCGCCATCTCCAACCCCGGCGTTGCCAGCCAGGCCGGCCAGCTGGCCGACGCCGCCCGGGCCGCGGGGGACCTGGTGATCTGGGTGCTGCACGCCGAGCCGGGCTCCGGCTCGGCGTTCGACCCGGACCGCGGCTTCGTCCGGCCTATGGCACCACTGGCTCCGGCGGCGGGCGAGCCGGTGCTGACCAAGACGTCCATCAACGCGTTCACCACCACCGGCCTGCAGCAACTGCTGGTCAGCCGCGGCGTACGGGAGCTGGTGATCTGCGGGATCCGGACCGAGCAGTGCTGCGAGACCACCGCCCGGCTCGGCTACGACCTGGGCTACCACGTCACGTTCGTCACCGACGCCACCGCGACCCACCCCATCGCGCACCGTACCGCGGCGGCGGGCCAGAGCGTGGCGGACCTGCTCGCCGATCCCCGGACGCTGCCGGCCGCCGCGGTCATCGAACGCACCGAGTACGCGCTCGCGGGACGGTTCGCCACCATCGCCACGGTCGCGGAGGTCACCGCCGGAATGCTGCCCGCGACGGCTGCTACCCTGACCGGATCGTGACCAACGTCGTCTTCCTGCTCGTCCCGGAGCTGCACCTGCTGGATCTGGCCGGGCCAGCCCAGGTGTTCTCCACTGCCGCGGATCATGGTTACGGCTACCAGCTGCACTACGTGGCCGAGCAGGAAGACGTGCCGACCGCGCAGGGCGCGCAGCTGCGGGCCAGCACCGGCTGGCCCGCGCTCGGCCCGGCGGACATCATCATCGTGCCGGGCTGGCGGGTGCGGGCGCCCGCTGCAGCCACGCCACTGGCCGGGCCCGGCCCGCACCGGGCCATCCCGCACCGGGCTACGCCGCACCAGATCACGCTGGACCAGGCCACCCTGGACCGGCTCGCCCAGCACCATTCCGGCGGTGGCCTGGTCGCGAGCGTGTGCGCGGGCGCCGACGCGCTCGGCGCCGCTGGGCTGCTGGACGGCAGGCGCTGCACCACCCACCACGACATCGCGGCCGCGCTGGCCGCGCGGTACCCGAAAGCCACGGTGCTGCGCGACGTGCTGTACGTGGTGGACGGCCGGGTGGCGACCTCGGCCGGCATCGCCAGCGGCATCGACCTCGCCCTGCACCTGATCGCCACGCGGCACGACCCGGCCGCGGCCGCCCGCATCGCCCGGGACATGGTGGTCTACGCCCGCCGCAACGGGGACGAGAAACAGGACAGCGCCATGCTGCGGCACCGCACGCATCTCAGCGACCTGGCCCACCGGGCGCAGGATCACATCGAGGCCCGGTTCACCAGCCCGCTGCCCCTGGCCGAGCTGGCCGCCGCGTGCAGCGTCAGCGAACGCACCCTGACCCGGCGGTTCACCGAGGCGACCGGCCTGACGCCGTTGCGGTACCAGCAGGTGCTGCGGCTCGAGCGTGCGGAGCACATGATCGGGCACGGCGAAACCGTTGAAGCTGCTGCCCGTGCGGTCGGCTTCCGCGACGCCCGGATGCTGCGCCGGCTCCGGACATCCGGGGCCAGGCCGCCAGGCCGGTAGCCGGACGCCGGGGACAGACCGGGGTGGCGCTGAGGATGGACGCCGGGACCCGGCCGTGATTGTGTGGGCAGCGCGCTGGATTCCCATGGGGAGGGGCCGGGCAATGGTGCCCGGCGGAAAGGAGGGGACATGGCGCATCCCAATGAGGACCTGCTCCGGGACGGCTACGCAGCCTTCGGCAAGGGAGATGTGGCGGGGGTCCTGGCCATCTTCGCTGACGACATCGCCTGGCACGCGGGCGGGTCCAGCCGGATCAGCGGCGAGTACCACGGCCATCAGGAGGTCACGGGGTTCTTCCAGCGCCTCGCGGAGCTGTCCGGCGGCACGTTCCGGCTGGAAGTCCACGACATCCTGGCCAATGATGTGCACGGTGCCGTGCTGGTAACCGCGCACGGCGAGCGGCACGGGCGGACGCTAGCGGCGCGGCAAGTAAACATCTGGCATCTGGCCGACGGGAAGGCCACCGAGTTCTGGACCTTCGCCGAAGACCAGGCCGCGCTGGACACGTTCTTCAGCTGACGTCAGCCGGGGGCCTGATCCTGGCCCCCGCGCGGTGCCGCGGGGGCCAGGATCAGGCTATGGCCCACGATCGTGATGTGGCGGCGTTCGGCCGCCGTGCGCCCGGCTATGACGAAGGGTGGCGCGGCCGACTGCACCACCAGATCGCCGACCGCACCGCTGACCTGGCGCTCAGCTGCGTGCCCAGGCCTGCGCGCGTCCTCGACGTGGGGTGCGGGACTGGATACCTGCTCCGCCAGCTGGCGGCCCGGGCTCCCGCGGCCACAGAGCTGGCCGGGATCGACGCCGCGCCGGCCATGATCGATGCCGCCCGGGCCGGCCCCAGCGACGGGCGGCTGCGTTTCTCGGTGGGCACGGCCGAGCAGCTGCCCTGGCCCGCGGATACCTTCGACCTGGTGGTGAGCACGACCTCGTTCGACCACTGGGTGGACCAGCAGGCGGGGCTGGCCGAGTGCCGCCGGGTCCTGGTGCCAGGCGGGTACCTGGTGCTCGTCGACCAGTTCTCGGTGCTGTTGCTGCCCACCCTGGCGGGCAGCCGCCGGGGCAAGGCGCGCACGAAACGGCGGGCGTCCCGGCTGCTGGCCGCGGCGGGACTGCACTCGCTGGCCTGGCACCAGGTGGAGGCGCTCATCATCCAGGCGGTGACCGCGGTCAAGTGACGCGGTCCGGGCATGCCCACTGCTCAGGACCCCAGCTAGCTCAGGACCCCAGGTAACGCAGGACGGCGAGCACCCGGCGGTGATCAGCGTCGGACGGTGCGAGGCCGAGCTTGCTGAAGATATTCGAGACGTGCTTTTCGACCGCCCGCTCGGATACGACCAGGACGGCGGCGATCGCGCTGTTGGACCGGCCCTCGGCCATCAGCGCGAGCACGTCACGTTCCCGGGGGGTGAGCTCGGCGAGCCCATCGGCTCGCCGGCTGGCGCCCAGGAGCTGGGTCACCACCTCCGGGTCGAGCGCGGTGCCCCCGGCCGCCACCCGGCTGAGCGCCTCGATGAACTCCCCGACATCGGCGACCCGGTCCTTGAGCAGGTACCCGACACCCGCCGCGCTGCCGCCGGACGCCGCGCCGAGCAGGTCCGCGGCGTAGCGGGTCTCGATGTACTGCGAGAACACCAGCACCCCGGTGCCCGGATGATCGCGCCGGATGGCGATCGCGGCGCGCAGGCCCTCGTCGGTGTAGCCGGGCGGCATCCGCACGTCCACCACGGTGACGTCCGGGTGGTGCTCGGCCACCGCCGCCTGGAGCGCTTCGGCGTCCCCGACCGCCGCGGCCACGGTATGACCGCGGTCGGCCAGGATCTCCACCAGGCCCGCCCGGACCACGGCAGAGTCCTCGGCGATAACGATCCGCATTGGCGTACGCTCCAGCTTGGTTGTCGGCATCGCGCCGTTTCCCGGGCGGGTGCTGTTGCTCAGGCGTGAGACGGCAGTTCCACGGTGACCACGGTCGGGCCGCCGCGCGGGCTGCTGATCTCCACCCGGCCGTCCACGGTCCGGGCCCGCTCGGCCAGCCCGGCCAGGCCGCTGCCCGCCCTGGGGTGGGCACCGCCAGCGCCATCGTCGCTGACCCGCGCCCGCAGTAGCCCAGGCACGTGCACGACCTCCAGCGTGGCATGCCGCGCGCCGCTGTGCTTGGCCACGTTGGCGAGCAACTCGGCCGCGCAGTAGTACGCGATGGTCTCGATCGCGGCCGACGGGCGCTCCGGCAGGTCGGCGACCAGTTCCACCGGCACCGCGCTGCTCGCCGCGAGGGTCGCGAGGGCGGCCCCCAGGCCGTGGTCGAGCACCGGCGGGTGGATGCCGCGAGCGAGGTCGCGCAGTTCGGTGATGGCCTGCTTGGCACTGCGGTGGGCGGCGTCGACCAGCTCGATGGCCCGCTCCAGGTCGGCCTGCTTGCTCCCGCCGGGCGCCGCACCGAGCTTCTCCCGGGCCAGGCCCAGCTTCATGGCCACGGCCACCATCTGGGCCTGCGCGCCGTCGTGCAGGTCCCGCTCGATCCGGCGCAGCCGCGCCGCCGAGTCGTCCACCGCGTGGGCCCGGGTCTGCTCCAGGTCACGCACCCGCTGCGACAAGGACACCGGGCCCAGCAGCCGGGTGATCAGCGCCGTATCCATCCGGATGAGCGTCCTGGTCAGCCACGGGACCGAGAGGATAAACGCCGCGCCGACCGGGACCAGGGCGAAGGAAGGCGGCAGGGTGCGCATCGACATGGCCACGGTCACCGGGTCCTGCTTCCACCAGGCCAGCCACGGGGGCGGGGTGAGGACCACGCCGTGCGCGGCGAGCCGGTGCAGCACCACCCACCACAACGGGAACGTCAGGTACGGGATCCCGTACACCGCGATCCACGAGGCGGCGACCGTGCTGGCGAGGCAAGCCGGCAGCTTGAGCACCAGGTAGGCACACGCCCGCCAGCCGGCCCGATCGGTCAGCCGGGCCCAGACCCAACCCAGCGCGCCTGGCTGCGGGCGCAACGGCGGTGGCGGCGCGACCTGGAGCCCGAGCAGCCGGGCCGCCAGGCCACGGCTGACCGCGCCGAGCCGCCGGGCGCCCAGCAACGACACGGCGAGCAGCGGCAGCCCGGCCAGCATGCCCGCAAAGCTGAGCGACAGGCCCAGGCCCATGGTGACGGCCACGACCACGAACACGAAGCCGGGAATGGCCAGCAGGAAGCTGAGCACCGCATAGCGACGCTCCCGCCGGGCGCGCTGGCTGAACGGCTCCCGCAGCAGCCGCAGCAGGTCCCGCCGTAGCGCCCCCGGCCCGCGCGGAGGCCGCGCGGGGTACGGCTGAGGCTCGAAGGTGCCACGCCATGGCCCCGCATGCGCCGCTGGTGTGGCTGAGCTGGCCTGCTGGTCGGCCATGACGTCATTCTCTACTGTGCTGCCCGCTGTGTCTGCGCTGGAAGTCATATCTCGATGCTCCCGGCGCGGCCGCCGGGAATCCATGGAGCCGCCACCCGGACCGGAGGTACGGCTAGCACGGTCGTGGCCCGGCCGGTTCCGGTACAGGTGGGTCTAGGTCCACCCAGATAGGGGTGCGGGCCCTATGGCCGTCCGGCCTGCCACGGGCCACGATGGCAGGCATGAGGACACTCACGAAACTGCTGAGCCGGCTCCTGGGCCTGCGGCTGGCCCTCGTGGTCTGGCGGGCGCTGGGAAAGGTGCTGCGCTGGCTTCGCTAGCGCGGGTGTCCACGGCGGGCAGGACGCGGTCTGGGTGACAGCGGCCAGGGGCGGCCGGACCGGACCGGTGATCAAGCCCGGCGCACTCGCCCGGGCCGGATGAATTACGTGAGGTGGGTGGCGAAGAATTCAGTGATGCGCCTGCGCGCATCCTGGGCCGACTGCTCGTGGAACCCGAAACGCATGATGGGCGTGGTCAGCTTGATCATGGCGGGGGTCGGGTCGCCTGCCCCTTCGTGATCGTTGATGAACCCGTGCCCGGCGGCCGGGTACTCCTTGACGTCATGGTCCACCCCGGCCGCGGTCAGCGCGCGGTCCAGGCGGCCAGCGGCGCCGCGCAGGGTGAGGTCGCGGGCGCCGAAGCTGCCCACGATCGGGCAGGCCCCCCGCAGCAGGCCCGGCGCGTCCTTGGGCACCTGGCCATAGTTGACGCTGGCCACGCTGAATCCGTGATCCGGGGCCAGCAGCAGGGCGAAGCCGCCGCTCATGCAGAAGCCGATCACGCCAACCCGGCCGGAGCAGCCAGGCTGCCGGGTGAGCCAGCCACGGGCTGCCTCCACATCGTCGAAGGCCCGCCCCGACCGCCGTCTCAGGTCCCTGAACGTGCTGCGCAGGCAAGCCGGGCGCCGTCCCCAGGAGAACAGGTCCGGCGCGACCGACAGATAGCCCTCGCTGGCGAGCCAGTCAGCCTGGCGGCGCACGTCCTGCCCCATGCCCAGCGCGTCATGGATGACCACCACGCCCGGCCACGGCCCCGGCGCCGCTGGAGTGGCCAGGTACGCGGGCACGTCACCGTGTCTGGCCGGGATGGTCGCGTCCGTCATTGATCCTCCATCGGCTCGGCATGATCGCCGCCCCTGGGCGCCGGCCCGGGCGTCGATCTTCACCCTACGGTGGCGGCTGGGCCTCGTCCGGGAACCCAGCGATGAGCTGGCCGCCCCTGGGCCGTCTACGGTTCAGGGGCTACCGCCCAGCGCACCGCGAGCTGACCGAACCGCACCCCGGACAGAGGAGACGACAATGCGGCTGACCTTGCACACCTTTCTGACCCTGGACGGCGTCATGCAGGCGCCCGGCGGCCCGGAGGAGGACCCCAGCGGCCACTTCGAGCACGGCGGCTGGTCGTTCCCCTACGGCGACCAGGATTTCGGCACGACCATGGCCGGCTGGTTCAGCCAGGCCGACGCGTTCCTGCTGGGCCGGAAGACATACGAGATCTTCCGCAGCTACTGGCCACGGGTCACCGACCCGGGGGATCCCATCGCGAGCAAGCTCAACACGCTGCCGAAATACGTGGCGTTGACCACTCTCGGCTCCGTGGACTGGCCCGGCTCGTCGCTGCTCGGCGGGGACGTCACGGCGGAGGTCGCCAAGCTCAAGGAGCGCCCGGGCCGCGAGCTGCAGGTGCACGGCAGCGGCGGGCTCGCCCAGACCCTGATTGAGCACGACCTGGTCGACGAGTACCGGCTGCTCTTCTTCCCGGTACACCTCGGCTCCGGGAAGAAGCTGTTCCGCGACGGCGCTCAGGCGGCCGCTCTCCGCCTCATCAGCAGCACGGCCACGAGCACCGGCGTCATCATGGCCAGCTACGCCCCGGCCGGCCCGGTCCGCACCGGTTCCTACGCCCTCGGGGAGTAGAACCACTGCCGGGTTCGTTCGCCACCTACCGTGTCCCGGACGCTGACCGAGCCGGGTTAGCCCGGTTCTGCGCCCGGGAGGCCGGCGGTCTCGTCATGCTCGCGGCGGAGCGCGTCCGGGGCGCGCATCCGCCAGGCGTCTGTCACGAGTTCCGCCAGGCGCTCAGCGTCCACCTCCGCCAGCCGCAGCAGCACCAGCGGCCAGCCGTCATATCCGGGCGCGGTGAAGAAGACCTCGGGCTCGCCGAGGAGGAGGGCCTGCTTCTCGGCCTCGTCGCCGACGTACAGCACCGCGATATCGGTCCGGATGAGCCTGCGCTGACCCGGCCTGCGCTCGGGGTAGGACCAGACGAACCCCTTATCGGCCACCCGGAAGTCGAAGCCGTCGCTATCGATCTCCACCACGCCGGGCAGGGCCAGCGCGAGGCGGCGCACGTCGTCGGCGTCAGCCATCGAGGTCCCTCCCGGATCGCGCTGCCAGCATACGCACCGCCGAGGCGGCCGACGGCTCACGTGGTGGAAAGTGCATCGTATGTGCGAAAAAGCCACCACATAGTGGGGAGACACCCCGGCGGCCCCGGCGGCGGCGACCCCATCAGCCTCAGGAGACGCACGGGCCTGCGCTGGCTTTCAGCCGTCGCCGACGGTGATGAGCTGTGACTTGAGGCCGATCGTGACGGGCTCGACGTAGACCGGCTGGATCGTGCTGGCTGCGGGCAGCCGCTCATGCACCCGCATCTTGAGCGGTTCCGTGGGCATGTCGATGAACACCGGGTAGAGGTCGTCGTGGTGACAGGGGATGACGGCCTTGGGCTGGTAGGTCTCGATGAGCGGCATGGTCGCCTCGCTGAGCTGGCGGCGGACCAGGGGGCGGCCGACAAAGCCCACGATGGCGAGGTCACACCCGGGGCTGGTGGCGAAGAAAGCACGTTCCTCCGCACTCACCGGGCCGCCGCTGTCCCGGTACACGATGCGGTACCCGTCGATGTCGATGACCAGGCACATGGTGCCCTCGGTGAAGACTTCCGGCGCCCAGTTGCCGCGCTGCTGCACGGCAGCGGCGTAGGCCTGCTCCGCGCTGCTCAGCGGCGGCTTGTCCCGCTCCCAGACCTCCCGGGCCTGGTGCAGCGCCTCCAGGCTCAGCTGCTGCTCCGGGTGGCCGAGGTCGGCGTGGATCCCGCGGATGACGCGGAGGGTGAACTCGGGGAACTCCAGCAGCTCACCGTGGCCCTGCCCGGTCACCGCGACGATCCGCGCGGCATCCAGCCCGCCCCGGGTCAGCACGTCGGCGCCGAGCGGATGTACCACCACCGGGGCCCCGGTCTGCACCGCGACCTGGGCCGCGTCAGAGATGTGATCGTAGTGCGGGTGCCCGATCAGCACGGCGTCCGCACGGACCACCTCGTCGGGCCGGAAGCCGAGGCCGCGCATGCGCGGTCCGCGGTCGTAGAACGCGTCGAGCAGCACCACCCGGTCGCGGAAGTTGAGCTCGTAGTTGGACGTCCCGTACCAGCGGATGGTGAGGGCGTCGGGATCGGAGTTCATCCGGCCGCCCAGCATGGCCGGGCGCCGGTAGCCCAGCACGATGTCGCCTGTCACGGTGTTCTCCTTCCCGCCGCCGGGCCGGTCAGGTGAGGGCGCTGATCGCGTCGCCGTACAGCAGGCGCTTGTGCTCAGCGATGGCCCGGCGGTCCTTGGCCGCCAGCCCCGCGGCCAGCTGGACGCTGCGGGCGAGCAGGTCATCCTCACCCGCCACCTGGTGCACGATGCCCGCGGCGGCAGCGTCCGGCCCACCGTAGCGGCGGCCAGTGAGGATGGCCTCCTGTGTGCTGCGCCGCGGCAGCTTGGTGCTGATCAGCGCGTACATGGCGGGCGAGACCGGCAGGCCCAGGTCGGCCTCGGGCAGGCACCAGTAACCGCGGTCCGCCCGCATCACGACCGTGTCGTGCGCGATGGCGAGCATGGCGCCGGCCCCGAACGCATGGCCGTTGACCGCGGCCACGGTCAGCACCGGAAAGCCGAGCAGCCGGGCGAGGAGCGCGTTGACCTCAGCCAGGAACGCAGCCGCATCCGTCCCCGGCTCGGCCATCCAGTCGAGGTCGAGGCCGTTGGTGTAGAACTTCCCCTCGCCGGTCGTGACCAGCGCGGCGGGACCATCGGCTGCCTCGACCTGGTCGAGCGCGGCGTTGACCGCGTCCAGCCAGTGCCGGTTGAACCGGTTCTCGCCGTCTCGCATGCGCAGGATCCAGACCGGGCCATCGGCGTCCAGGTCGATCACCCGCTACCCTCCAGTCCCGTGCTGCTCCAGCAGGCCAGCGTGGCCTGGCCGCCATGGCCTAGCCCAAGTCGGCGGCAGCGTGCGACATCTGGCTACCCGCCGGGCGTTCGTCGTGCCCGCTGGCGATCGGCGATTTGGCGATCTCGATGTAGCCGATGACGATGACGGCGAGCGAGACGATCTGCAGCAGCAGCCACCAGCCGACTCGGACACTCTCGCCGTAGATCACGACACCGTAGCTGATGCTGATCAGGGCGTCCCCCACGGTGAGCACGGGCTGGGATGCGGCCAGGGTGCCCGCCTGCAGCGCGTTCTGCAGCAGGAAGAGCGCGAACAGGCCGGCTACGGCCGTGGAGTACAGCTCCCAGGAGGAGAAGAAGGCAGCCGGGCCGCGGGACAGTGCGTGCATCGCGCCCTTCAGCAGCGCGGCGGTGAGCGCATAGGCGCAGGCGGCGGCGAGCGCGAGCAGCGCGGCGCGGGCCTCGCCGGTCGCCCGCATCGCGGCTGAGATCACGACGACCTCGAAGGCCCCGGTGGCGATCAGCGCGATCACCCAGGTGCCGGGAATGGCGGTATCGCTGCCGCCGCCGGGCTGGGCCGCGAAAAGCCCGGTGCCCAGGCCGACGGTCACGGCGGCGACCGCGATCCAGACGCGCGAGGGCACCTTGCGGCGCATGACCAAGCCACCGAGCAGCAGCACGAACGGGAGCTCGATGATGAAGATCGGCTGGACCAGGGCGATCGGCCCGGTGGCGAGCGCACCGGCCTGGAACAGCGCGGCCACGACGACCATGCCGATACCCGCGAGCCACACTTTCCGCCGGGCCAGCTCGGCGATCAGGGACAGGTGCAGTGACCGGGACGGGCTGGTCTGGGCGGCCGCCTGGCGCTGCAGCACCGAAGCGGTCGCGTTGCTCGCGGCGGTCAGCAGGGCCAGGACAACGGAGAGCAGCACCATGGGTTGGTACCCATTTCCGGAGACGGAGCGCACCCGTAAAACGATGCGCCCAGCACGGCGATCGGCTTAGTGATAGCTGCAGCACCGATCGACCTGCTCTGATTCCCTGCCGTAGCCTGTTTTATGCGTGCACGCCGGGCCGGGGCGGCCACCGCCAGCGCTGGACTGCCCGCCCTCTCCGCCCTGCACGCCTGCTGAGGTGTGGGTGCAGCGTGGCCGTTCCCGGATCGGACGACCCTGGCCGGCGCGGCGATCGCGTCGGCGACGTGCCTGGCCCCGGCGCCTGCTTCGCCGTGAGCGGAGCGCTGGCCTGCCCCGCGGGCCATCCGGCCCATTCCGCCGGGGCTGAGCCGGCCAGCGGGGTTGCGGCGGCAGCCGGGAATCCTGGCGGCGCCATTTGGTATCAGCAGTCCCCCGGGGAGCTCTTCGTTGCAGACAAGCCGGTGGAACGAGGGCCGCCGGCCAGGGCCCGGTCACAGCCGGGCGCACCGCTGATCGGGGGATCACGTGGAAACTCAGGTGACGTTCCTGGACTGCCCGGAGTACCTGGACCGGCAGGGCCGGACACGATGCGGGCTGCCCGCCGAGGTGGAGTACTGGTACACCATGATGTCCAGCGACGGGCCACTGGACAGCGCCAAGATCCGGTGCCCGCGCGGCCACTGGTTCAACGGCCCGGTTGAGTCGCTGACCTGTGCCGAGCCGGTGCCCGGGGAGCTGGCCAGGCCGCGGCACCGATGAGTGCTGCCACGCTGGCTCGTCATACTCTCTGGCATCGACAGCAGGGAGTCCTGGATGAGCGTGTTCGTGCTGGTCCCCGGCGCTGGGGGCGCTGCATCGTACTGGCACCGGGTGGTGCCTGAGCTGCACGCCCGCGGCCATGAGGCGGTCGCGGTCGGCCTGCCGGGCGCTGATCCGGCCGCAGGACTGGCGGAGTACGCGGAGATGGTCGCGGCCGCCGCGGCCGGTCACGGCGACGTGGTGCTGGTGGCCCAGTCGATGGGCGGGTTCACCGCCCCGCTGGCCTGCGCCCAGGCCCAGGTGCGCCTGCTGGTCCTGGTGAACCCGATGATCCCGCTGGCCGGCGAGACAGCAGGTGACTGGTGGGGCGACACCGGCTGGGAACAGGCGCGCGTCGCGGCGGCCGCGGCCGGCGGGTACCCGGCCGAGTTCGACCTGGACACCTACTTCCTGCACGACGTGCCCGCGGACGTGGCCGCCGCGGTCAGGGCGCAGCCATATCCCGAAACCGATATCGCGTTCACCCAGCCCTGCGTCTTCGAGCGCTGGCCGGACGTGCCTACCCACGTGGTGGCCGGGCGGGACGACCGGTTCTTCCCGCTGGAGTTCCAGCGCCGGGTCGCCCGGGACCGGCTCGGCCTGAGCGTCGACGTGGTCCCTGGCGGGCACCTGGCGGCGCTGTCCTACCCCGGCGAGCTGGCCGGGCGGCTCAGCCAGTACGCCAGCGTCAGCTGAGGTGGTGCACCTCCTGCAGGCCGTAGACCGGGGTGGGCAGGCCCACCTGGCGGGCCTTGAGCTGGAGCGCCAGGTACAGCGAGTAATGCCGGGACTGGTGCAGGTTCCCGCCGTGGAACCACAGCGCTTCCTGCTGGGTCGGCTTCCACATGTTGCGCTGCTCGCCCTCCCACGGGCCCGGGTCCTTGGTGGTGTCCGAGCCCAGGCCCCAGCACTTGCCGACCTTGGCCGCCACCTCCGGCGAGATCAGCTCGGCGGCCCACCCGTTCATCGAGGTGTACCCGGTGGCGTAGACCACGAGGTCAGCGGGGAGCTCGGTGCCGTCCTCCAGCACGACGGCGTCCTCGGTCAGGTGGTTGACCTGGCCCCGGACGAGCTTGACGTCCCCATTGGCCACCAGGTCGGCTGAGCCCACGTCGATGTAGTAGCCCGAGCCGCGGCGCAGGTACTTCATGAACAGGCCGGAGCCGTCGTCGCCCCAGTCGTGGTCGAACCCGGCCGCCTCGAGCCGGTCGTAGAACTCCTTGTCCCGCTCCCGCATCTGGTCATACAGCGGGATCTGGAACAGGTGCATGATCCGGTACGGGATGGAGGCGAACACCATGTCCGCCTTTTCCGTGGTCATCCCGGCCGCGACCGCTTGTTCCGAGTACAGCGCGCTCAGCCCGATGTCCATCAGCGTGTCGGACCGCACGATGTGCGTGGACGAGCGCTGCACCATGGTCACGTCCGCGCCGTGTTCCCAGAGCGCGCCACAGATGTCGAACGCGGAGTTGTTGGAGCCGATGACCACGCACCGCTGGCCCCGGTAGGCGTCCGGGCCGGGATGGGCCGAGGAGTGATGCTGGTCGCCGCGGAACTTGTCCATGCCGGGGAAGGCCGGCAGGTTCGGCCGGCCGGACATGCCGGTGGCCAGGACCAGCTGCTTCGGGCGCAGCACCATGGCCTGGCCGTCCCGCTCGACCTGCACGGTCCACTCCCCCGTCGCCGGGTCGTAGGACGCGTGCCTGGCTTCCGTGGACGGCCAGTAGTTCAGCTCCATGATCTTCGTGTACGACTCGAGCCAGTCGGCGATCTTGTCCTTGGGCGAGAAGACCGGCCAGTTGTCCGGGAACTTCAGGTACGGCAGGTGGTCGTACCACACCGGGTCGTGCAGGCACAGTGACTTGTACCGGCTGCGCCACTGGTCACCGGGCCGGGCCCGCTTGTCGATGATGATCGTGGGCACGCGCAGCTGGCGGAGCCGGGCGCCCAGCGCGATGCCCGCCTGACCGCCGCCGACGATCAGGACATAGGGCTGCTCGGTGCTACCCAGGTCAGCGGCTTCCTGCTGGCGGTCTTCCAGCCAGCTGGTCCGCTCGCGGCTGGCGCCGTGCACCGTGCCCTTCGGGCGGCCTGGCCCGTGCCGCTCCTCATGGCCCTTGAGCTCATACAGCGTGGTCAGCAGCGTCCAGCAACGGCCATCGCGCAGCCGCAGATGCCCGTTCCCCCGGCCGGCGGCCGTCTCGAAGTCGATCCACGCCTCGGTCACCCCGTCGGTCTCGGCGGGTTCCTCGCCGTCGGTGATCCGCCAGCCGTCCGGCCGCACGTGCGGCAGCGTGGCCGCGAGCATGTCAGCCACCGCGGCCTGTCCCTCCATGGTCTTGATGTTCCAGGTGAACGCGATGAGATCGCGCCAGAAGCAGTCCTCGTGGAACAGGGCGGCGGCCGCGGCGGGATCCCCCGCCGCCAGCGCGTCCCCGAAATCCGACAGCCAGCTCACCACGCTGGCCCTGGTGCCGGCCGGTTGCACCGTTGCCGTCATCGGCTCACTCCCCTCGCAGGCGCTCGCCCCCAGCCTCACCCGCCCCCCACCCGCCCGGCAAGGCCCAGGGCCCGGCCGGGCCGGGCTGAGCTGGGCTGGGCCGTTTCGGCGGCGGCGACTTCGTCACCCTCCCCGGCGTCCGCAGCCCCGCTGACTGGTACGCCCGCCCCTCCTGACCTGCCCGCCCGATATACAGTTCGAATTTTTGCCCGCGGGGGGGCAAAAATTCGAACTGTTGATGCCGGGCGGTGGTCCGGGCGGCTGGGCTAGGTGGCGGGGTGGGCGGTGACGGCGGCGGCCAGGGCGGCGGGGGTGAGCCAGCCGTCGTGGTGGTAGGCGATACGGCCGCTGGATGAGGTCACCGCGATCCAGGGGAGGTCCTCGACGCCGTAGCCGTCGGCGAGGCGGCCGGTGGCATCGGCGGCCACCGGGTAGCCCAGCTGGCCCAAGCCCGCCCGGGTGAGCAGGCCGGGCAGGGCGCCGGGGCTGGTCTCGGTCTGCATCTCGTTGACGGCCACGACGGATGGCCAGCCATGCCGGGCCGCCTGGGCCTGGTAAGCCGTGAGCGCCCGGACCTCGGCGGGCAGATCGAAGACCTCACTGTCCCAGCTGGCCAGGAACACCACCACGTGCGGGTGGCCTGAGCCCAGCTGGACCTGGCCGCCACGGCCGTCCCCGGCGATCACCGGCAGGGTGGCCGCGGCCGCGGGCCCGATGCCCCGGACCAGGGCCATCGGGACCGTGCCGTGCAGGGCGGGGTGGCCGGGCAGCAGGCCGGACAGGCCGCTGGCGATCAGCTGGGCCTGCTGGGTCACGCTGGCGTAGGCCATCTGGGTGAGATAGAGCGTGCGTTCCCGGCCCTGGGCGTCGATCAGGTAGACGGCGGGCTCGTGGTCGATGTTGCCGTGCGAGGCGGCCACGTATACGTGGTAGGCGCGCCACACCGCATCCAGCTGGCTGGGGCTGCCGGTGAGGAAGTGCCAGGACCGCATCATCTGATGCGACTGCGAATAGGCCCGCACGTCCGCTACCTGCGTGGCGTCCGGGTTGGCGTCGATGCCGAGCAGCTGGACGTGCCGGGCGGCGGCGGGCCCCAGCATGCCGAGCGCCTCGGTCAGGCTGACCGTGGTGAGCGGGCACACCGTGGTGCATTCCGAGTCCACGAACGCCAGGACCACGGCCTTGCCGCGGAACTGGCGCAACGAAACCGGGGTGCCGGTCTGGTCGGTCAGCGTGAAGCCGGGCGCTGCCGTACCAGGGAGCCGGGTGCCCGCGTCCACGTCCGGATTCCGGAGCGCCTGGCTGTTACTGTCCAGCCCCGGCGCTGACGTCGGCGTCCCGGACCCGCGCACCGAGACGAGCACCGCGATCACGGCTACCGCGAGGGCCGCCGTCACCGCGATCGCGATCATGGCTGCGCGCCGGGGCGAGCGCAGGCCCGGACGGCTCCCGGGGCGCTTTCCCGGCACCTCGTCCGCCAGCACCCGGTCCGCGGGCACCTCGTCCGCCAGCACCCGGTCCGCGGGCACCTCGTCCGCCGGTACGCGGTCCTCCGGTACGCGATCCTCCGGCAAGCGTTCTTCCGGCATACGGTTCCCGGGCACCTCGTCCGCCAGCACCCGGTCCGCGGGCACCTCGTCCTGCGGTACGCGATCCTCCGGTACGCGATCCTCCGGCAAGCGTTCTTCCGGCAGGCGTTCTTCCGGCATACGGTTCCCCGGCACACGGTTCTCCGGCACACGGTTCTCCGGCGCTGGCATGACCCCGAGGCTACTACTGGGCGTCGTAATGGGACGCGGGCGGGCGGGATTCAGCGTGGGCGACGGGCAGGGAGTGGTCCCAGTCAGACAGCAGCGTGCGCAGGCCGGTGACCAGGGCGATGGGCTGGTCGAGCATGACGTGGTGGCCAGCCGCGGGGATCTCGATCACCGGGGCGGCGCGGCCGAGCCGGTCGTACATGACCTCGCTCATCTGGGCGGACAGGATGCCGTGCTCAGCCCGGAACAGCGCGACCCGGCAGTCCAGCCGGGTCAGGAAGGCGGGGGTGAGCTGATGCCGGGCGAAGATGCGCGGGTCGAACTTCCAGCTCCAGCCGCCGTCCACCTCGCGGATTGAAGTAGCCGCCACATGCTCAACGATGTACGGCAGTACCGGCTGGTCGGGGATGGGGTGGAAGCGGGCCAGCGCGGCTTCCCGGGTCGGGTAGACCCGGAGCGGCCCGAACGCGCGATGCTCACGGGCGGCGCGTTCCTCCGGGGTTATTTCCCGCACCGGTGAGTCGATGGCCACGGCCCCAGCCAGCCGGGCGCCATAGATGCTGGCGGCCCGCAGGGTGACGAAGCCACCCATGCTGTGCCCGATCACGTTGGGCGGCCCGTCGATCCCGGCGTCAGCCGCCACGGCCAGCACCTCGCTCGCCCACACGTCCAGGCTGTAACTGTCCCGGCGGCCGCTGTCGCCGTGCCCGGACAAGTCCAGCGCGGCGACCCGGAGGCCGGCCGCCAGCAGCGGGGCCAGGTGATCCCACCAGCGGGCATGCGCCGCGCCGCCGTGGACCAGGACGATGCCGCCCGGGCCGGGCTCGCCCCAGGCCCGGTAGGCGATCGCGGCCCCGTCTACCGTGACCACACGGGACTCGACTGGGGCGCGGATGGCTTCCACGAACCACGAGGGCGGCTGGGTGGCATCGATGGACGCAAGCGAAGTCATGTCCAGAAGCGAACCAGATTCCGGGACCGCGTGCCGCATCAGGGCCCTCCTCGTGCCCGGCAGCATGGATTGGGCCACGCCACGGCGACCAGCCCGGGCTAGAGGCCGAAGACGCGCTCGGCGTTGTGCTGGAACAGGTCGGCCTTGTCCGCCGCGCTGATCGGCAGGTTCTCGTGCGCGGTGACCTCGTCCGGCACGTACTGGTACGGATAGTCCATGGCATACAGGACCCGGTCCGGGCCGAGCACCTCACGGCAGAACATAATCGCCGGGGCCCAGGCCATGCCGCTGGTGGTCACCCAGATGTTGTCCCGCAGGTAGTCGCTGGGCCTGCGCCTGACTGGCTTCATCACCGCGTAGCGCTGGGCCCGGACCGTGGCGGCGTGCATGTAGTCGGTCCGGTACAGCCAGAACGGCAGGGCCTCGCCGAGGTGACCGACGACCAGCTTGAGGCCGGGGAACCGGTCGAACGCGCCGGAGATGATGATGCGCAGCACGTGCATGCCGGTGTCCACGGCGAACCCGTAGATAGCGCCATCCAGCCCGGCGGCGAGCAGCGGGCCGATCATGTCCCGGGGCGGGGTGCTGGGGTGCAGGTAGATCGGGGTGCCGAGGGCCTCGGCGGCCTCGAAGATGGGCCAGAACTTCTGGTCGTCCAGGTATTCACCACGGGTGTGCGCATTGATGATCACGCCGTTGAAGCCGAGCTCGCGGTGTCCCCGCTCGATTTCCCGGGCCGCCCGCTCCGGGTCCTGCGGCGCGATCGCGGTCAGCCCGCTGAACCGGCCGGGGTAGCGGCGGCAGGCCTCGGCCAGCTGATCGTTGGCGAGCGTGGCCATGGCGGTACCGTCCTCCGTCCCGAGCACCTGGGTGCCGGGCGCGGTCAGCGAGATGACCTGCCGGTCGATACCGGCTGCGTCCATGTCAGCCAGCCGGAGCTCACCGAGGTCCTGCAGCCGGTCGAACACGAACATGCTGCGCTCGGTCTTCGCCCCGGTGTAGAACCCGACCAGGCTCACGAACCCGGGATCGTCATAGGTCCCGCGGTCGATCATGTCCTGCCAGAGCGCGATCAGCTCCGGCGGCGCGAACGCTTCCTCGGTTGCGATCCGCTGGTATCCACCGTGGTCACCAGCGGCCGGGCCGGATGAGGGTTCAGCCATGGTGCCGCTCCTTCCAGCGCTGGTCACGTGGCGAAGGGGACGGAGCACGCCCGCATCGTGTATGGCGCGGCGAACGCCGCCAGGCTATGTGGCCGGGCGCCCCGGGGGAATGACTCCCTCCCGGCCATCCAGGGCCAGGTGCGGCATGAACAGAAAGTTGTGCTGGTGCCACTGGCCACCGGGGTGGTAATTGGGGGCGCCAACAGAGTCGGCCGCAGGGCCCGCCCGCGGGGGCGGCGGGCGGCGGGCCAGGGTTGCTGACGGCGGGGTGATGTACCACCCTCGGGGCCAGGGCAGGTCCGCTTGGGATGCCCTGGCCACATTCGTCGCCGCAAAGGGGCTGGCATGCCGGACAGCGCGGAAGTCATGCCAGGCAGTGAGAACGTCATGCCGGGCAACGGGAAAGGGCAGGCCGCGGAGGTGGCTACGGCGGAACCGGGGCTGTCGCCAGCGGACATCATCGCGCGGGCGCAGGCGCTGACCCCGGAGGTTCGCGCGCAGCAGGACGAGGCCGAACGGCTCGGCCATCACACCGCGGAGCTCGAGCGCAGGTTCGTGCAGGCGGGTTTCTACCGGATTCTGCAGCCGCGCCGGTACGGCGGGTACGAATTCGGGCTTCCCACCTTCTGGCGGGTGATGCTGGCCATTGCGGCCGGTGATCCGGGCACGGGCTGGGGCCTGACCCTAGGCGCGCACCACGCCCTGGTGGTCGGCGCGTACTTCTCCGCCGAGGGCCAGCGGGAGATCTTCGGGCCGACCGGGGACTTCCGCTGCCCGCATCGGCCTACCCCGGCGGGCACGGCCGAGCCGGCCGACGGCGGCTTCGTGGTCAGCGGCACCTGGGACTATTGCTCCGGCATCGCGCACGCCACCCACTTCATGGGCAACGCGATGCTGGCCGGCCCGGCGGGCGAGCGCGGGCCGGCCTGCCAGGCCAGCCAGGGCGGCCAGGACCGATCGGCTGCCATTGCGGTGGTGATCCCGCGGGAGCAGGTCACCGTGCTGGACGACTGGGGCGACGGCAGCACACTGGGGATGAACTCCAGCGGGTCGAACAGCGTGCGCGCCGACGCGGTCTTCGTCCCGGCCCAGCGCACCTCGCCGGGGAA
This sequence comes from uncultured Actinomycetes bacterium, assembly GCA_963804455.1. GTDB lineage: Bacteria > Actinomycetota > Actinomycetes > Streptosporangiales > Streptosporangiaceae > RYN-230. The sequence continues at coordinate 15,117 of CAWDRD010000064.1, read as the reverse complement.
CTGGACCCGGCTGGCCGGGCCCGCGTTAGGCGCGGCCCTGCACGGCAACCCGATGTACTGCGGCCGGATCTACGCCGTCTATCACGGCGGCCTGGTGATCCCGCTGATCGGCGCGGCCCGGGCCGCGCTGGATGAGTTCGAGCAGATCATCACGACCAGGAAGACTTATATCCCGCCGCAAGTCCCCCGGTACACCCACCCAGATTACCAGCGGCAGTACGGCTATGCGCTGGCTCTCACCGACTCGGCCGAGGGCCTGCTGCTGCACGTGGCCGGGCAGTACATGGACTACTGCCAGCGCTGGGCGGACACTGGGCAGCCGTTCCGGCGGGAGGACGATGTGCGCCTGTACGCGATGCTGCAGCAGGCGGGCCAGCTCGCAGTGAAAGCGGTCGAGGTGATCTTCGCGGCGGCGGGTTCGTCCGCGGCCAAACGCGGCCAGCGGCTGCAGCGTTACTACCGCGACGTGTCGATGTATCACGGCCACATCGCCGCCCAGTACCTGAACACCGCGGGCGAGCTGGCCCGGGTGCACTTCGGCTTGCCGGACACCCTGTTCTAGCCGGGGCAGATCGCCGGGGCGCTGCGGGGGTGCCCCGGCCACAACGTGGTGGATTTCATGCGCATGCGAACCAGAAGCCACCACGTAACGGGATCCCTGGGCGCTGACGTCAGGTGAGCTGGAGGGCGGCCCGGGCGAGCTGGAGGATGTCCGGGACGACCGCGGGCAGGTCCTGGTCCGGGCCGGCCAGGGTATCGAAGGTCTCGAAGCTGGTCAGGGTGAACAGCACGCGGGCCGCCCAGTCCGGGTCGGCCGCGGTGGCCGTGGCGGCGGCGAGGCGGCCGGCCAGCACGGCGGCGCCGTCGCGGCGGCGCTGGTCGCGGGCGGTGATGACCGCGCCCACGTCGGGATCCAGCGCGGCCAGGGCCCGCAGCCGGCGCATGGCCGGGCGGTCGGCGGCCCAGAACTCCGCGAACCGGGCCACGAAACCGTGCAGCGCCCGGGCCGGGTCCGGGTCAGTGAACACGCTGGCCAGCCCGGGCATCCCGCCGAGCTCGGCCAGGTGGTCACACACCGCTTCCAGCAGGCCGGCCTTGGAGCCGAACTGGTAGTAGACCGTGGCCCGGGCCACGTCCGCCTGCCGGGCCACAGCGTTGACAGTGAACGCGGTGTACCGGGCCGTGCCGCCGAGCAGCACCCGGGCCGCCTCGAGCACCTGCTGCCGGGCCTGGTCGATCGGGCCCTGGCGCTTGCCGAGCTGGTAGGGACGGGGGCTCACGGGACGGATGACCTCACGGGCTGGACGGGCGGCGCGACCCTATTTTAGTCAGACAATCCGTACAACCAAGCTGCTGGGACTGCATTTATGGCGGCCCAGGCGGAGCGGGGCGGGGCGGCCTGCTAGGCGGGACGGGGCGGCCTGCGGGGCAGTCCGCCAGGCGGGGGCGGGGCGGGCGGCCCGCCAGGCGGGACGGGGGCGGCCTGGCGAGGCGGCCCGCCAGGCGGGGGGCGGTCAGGCGGGGGGCGGTCAGGCGGGGGGCGGTCAGGCGGGGGGGCGGTCAGGCGGGGGGGCGGTCAGGCGGCACGGCTAGACGGGACGGGGCGAGCCTTCCATGATGACCGCGCCGTGCTGGCCCGCGTCGCCTGGGCTTTCCTCGGTGATCTGCATGTTCCGGAACGTGAGCGGGTCGGCCGCGCTCCACATGGTGAAGGTGCCACCGCCGCTGCGCCCGATGGTGAAGGTGCCCGCGGTGATCAGCTCAGGATGGCCCGGGCGGTTGCCCGGCCCCGCGTACCAGCACTCGTAGAACCGGCCCTTGGCCGACGCCGGCAGGTGCCGCACGGTGAGCTGGATCTGCCAGCCACCCGCGGCACGGTGCGCAGTGGCCCGGCCGGACGGGCCCGGCTTCGAGCTGGCCACGGCCTGGTGCGCGTGCAGCGGGATGACGGTCCCCGCCAGGGCCGGGGCGGCCTGGCCGATCTGCACGACGATCACGGCCACGGCGGCCGCGGCGGCCGCGCCGAGGGCCGTGGCGAGCGAGAAGACGGGAAAGTTCCAGTGCCAGTGCCACCACCGGGACATCTTCGCGGGAGCGGGCTCAGCGGCCGAATCGTCCCGCTTGGCCGCCTCCTTCCGCCTAACCGCCGCTACGGCCTGCTGGATGCTGGCGACGCTGGGGACAAGCTCGGTCGCCCCGGCGGCGGGGACGTACTGAACGTGGGCGGCGGTCCGGGCTTCGTGAAGCCCGGCATCCGGCACAGCCGCGGCCGGGGCTTCCGGGATGCTGGCGATGACGGTCCGGGCTTGCTCGGCCTCCCTGGCCGTCATCATGGCGTACTGCACCGCGGCCAGGGTCCGGGTTTCCAGGTCGGGCGGGGGCTCCACGGCCAGCGCCGGGGCCTTCAGGGCCCAGGCCATCGACTCGAACTCGGCCACCACGGTCTGGCAGTCCGCGCAATCCCGGAGATGGACCTCGAAGGCCTCGGCGTCCGGGGGATCCAGGGCGCCGAGTGCCCAGCCCGCGGCGTCGGGATGACCCAATTCCGGGTTGGCATCAGGCGCCATGGAAACCTCGCTCGTCTAGAGCCGTGCGCAAAGCCCGCACCGCATGGAACATACGGGTTTTCACTGTGCCTAACGGCAGGCCGAGCTTCTCCGCAATTTGCGATTGCGTAAGATCCTGGTCATGAGCCATCCGCACCACCTGGCGGTGCGCGGGGCTCAGCGTATCGAGGGCCTCCCGCATGATGAGGCTGTCCAGGATCTGCTCGACATTGTCGAATTGCGGCGGCTCGTACACCTCGTCCACCGGAAGCAGCGGGCGGGACGACGGCCGCTTGCGGATATCGAGCGCCACGCTGCGGGCAATCACGAACAGGTAGGTGCCGACGTTGCCCCGCTCAGGGTTGAATTGCCCGGCCGTCCGCCACAGCCGCACAAAGCACTCCTGCACCATCTCTTCGGCCAGCCCATCATTTCCGAGCACCTGCACACCGAAGCGGAACAGGCGCCTGCCATACCTCCGGTAAAGCTCGGTCACCGGGGCTCCGGCGTCCCCGGCAGCTATCTGCGCGACAAGCTGTGCTTCCTCCGCCGCGGTTCGCTCCTCGGCCTCGGCTACCGACACCAGGTCCCCCAACCAGGTTCTTACGACGCCCACCCGCCGAACGGTTCAATGATCCGCACCGATTTTTTGGCCACCGATCCGGGCACCGGTCCTGCCAGTTCCCGGTGGGTTGTCGGCGGGAGCCCGGCAGGTGCCGGCATATCTCAGTATGCCTAGGCGAGGCTGCCCGCGGGGAGGCCTGTCAAACACATACTTGACCGCCCGGTGACCAGGTAATGACCGGGACTCGCCGGCCGGGTTGCCGGTTACCGTCGTTTCGGCAGGTACAGGTCGGTGATGGTGCCCTCGAAGGCCTCGGCGGCCAGGCCCACCGTTTCGGACAGGGTCGGATGTGGATGCACCGTAAGGCTGATATCGGCCGCGTCGCAGCCCATCTCGATAGCCAGCGCCGCCTCGGCGATGAGGTCACCAGCGGACGGCCCGACAATCCCGCAGCCGATGACCCGGCCGGTCGCCGGGTCGAACAGCAGCTTGGTCAGGCCCTCGTCCCGGCCCAGGGTCAGTGACCGGCCGCTGGCGGCCCACGGGAACACGCCCTTGGCGTACGGCACGCCCGTGGCCCGGGCCTGCTGCTCGGTCAGCCCGGCCCAGGCCACCTCGGGATCGGTATAGGCGACGGAGGGGATGACCCGCGCATCGAAGAAGCTGTTCCGGCCGGCCGCGGCTTCCGCCGCGACTGTGGCCTCGTGCATGGCCTTGTGCGCCAGCATCGGCGACCCGATCACATCGCCGATGGCGAAGATGTGCGGCACGTTGGTCCGCAGTTGCTTGTCCACCGGGATGAAACCGCGCTCGTCTACGGTCACCCCGGCCCGGTCCGCGCCGATCTGGCCGCCGTTGGGGCGGCGGCCCACCGCGACCAGGATCTGGTCGAACGTGTCGGCCGGCGGGGCCTTCGGGCCGGCCAGGGATACGGCGAGCCCGTCCGGCTGGGCGGTCACGTTCGTGACCTCGGTCTTGACGAACACGTTCTCGTAGCGCCGGGCCAGCCGCTTGGCCAGCGGGTTCACCAGGTCCTTGTCCGTTCCCGGGATCAGCTGGTCCATCAGCTCGACCACGGTCACCCGGGCGCCGAGCTCGTGATAGACGGTGGCCATCTCCAGCCCGATGATCCCGCCACCCAGCACCAGCAGCCGCCGTGGGATCTCAGCCAGGTCCAGCGCGCCGGTGGAATCGAGCACTCGCGGATCGGCCTGCGGGAGGAACGGCAGGCTCAGCGGCTCGGAGCCGACCGCGATGATGGCCTGCCCGAAGTCCACCGTGGTGGTGCCGCCCTCGGCCAGCTCGACCTGGAGCTGGCCGGGTGAGCTGAACCGGCCGTAGCCGCGGATGACGGCGACTTTGCGCTGCTTGGCCAGGCCGGCCAGGCCGCCGGTGAGCCGGGCGACCACCCCGTCCTTCCAGGCCCGCAGCTGGCCAGTGTCGATGGCCGGGGCGCCGAACGCGAGGCCATGCTCGCTCATCTCCCGGGTTTCGGCGATGACCTTGGCCGCGTGCAGCAGGGCTTTGGACGGGATGCAGCCCACGTTCAGGCAGACTCCGCCGAGCGCGGCCCAGCGGTCCACCAGCACGACCTTCTGGCCCAGGTCGGCGGCGCGGAACGCGGCCGTGTAGCCGCCCGGCCCAGCGCCCAGCACGACTACGTCCGCGGTGACCGGCGCACGGGCCGCGGCGGGCGCATGGGCCGCGGCGGGGGCGCCGGAGTCAGGAACTGGGAGATCCACGTCAGGCTCCAGGAGGAGAAGGGCTGCCGAAGTCCGCCGCGATCGATCACAGGACGAGGCGGCGGATGTCCTCGAGCAGATGGCACAGGTAGCGGGTGAACCGTGCGGCCAGGGCGCCGTCGATGACCCGGTGGTCGTAGGACAGCGAGAGCGGCAGCATGAGCCGGGGCAGGAACGCCTCGCCGTCCCAGACCGGGGCGGTCCGGGACCGCACCACACCGAGGATCGCCACCTCGGGGGCGTTGACGATAGGGGTGAATGCGGTGCCGCCGATGCCGCCCAGGCTGGAGATCGTGAAGCAGGCCCCCTGCAAGTCGGCCGGGCCGAGCTTGCCATCCCGGGCCCGGGCCGACACCGCGCCGAGTTCCTGGCTGAGTTCCCGGATGCCTTTGCGGTCCACATCCCGGATAACCGGCACCATCAGGCCCTCGGGCGTGTCCACCGCTACCCCGAGGTGGTAGTAGCTCTTGTAGATCAGCGCATCCTTCTCCGCTGTCAGTGAGCTGTTGAACTTGGGGAATTCCCGCAGTGCCGACACGCTGGCTTTCATCAGGAAGGCCAGCAGGGTCACCCGGTACCCCTCCGCCCTGGCTGCGGCATCCAGGTCCCGGCGGTAGCCGTCGAGGTCGGTGATGTCGGCCTCGTCGTTGTGGGTGACATGGGGGATGTTCAGCCAGGACCGGTGCAGCGCCGGGCCGGACAGCCGCTGGATCCGGGACAGCGGCCGGACCTCGACCGGGCCGAACTTGGAGAAGTCCTGGGCCGGGATGTCCGGGATGCCGCTGCCCTGGGCCGCCGCCGGGCCGGCTCCGGGGGGCGCTCCGGGAGCGGCGGTACCGGCAGGACCGCGGACGCTGGCGATCACGTCGTCCTTAGTGATGCGGCCCTTCGGCCCGGTGCCGGGTACCGAGGTGAGGTCGAGGCCGAGCTCGCGGGCCAGCCGCCGCACCCCCGGGCCGGCGTGCACCCCGTCGAAGTCAGCGGCTGGGCCGCCCAGGTCACTGGCGGGCTGGGCCGCTGGGCTACCCGGGCCACTGACGGGCTGCGGCTCCAGCGCCGACGCTGGCGCCAGCGCTGGCGCCGGGGCGGCCTGGGCCGGGGGCTCCAGGGTGAGCGGCTCCGGGACCGGCGGCTCTTGCTGATCGGTGAGTTCCGGCGGCTGGGCCAGAGCGCCGGTGGTGTCCAGCAGCAGGATCGGTGACCCGCGGCTGACCAGGTCACCGACCTTGACCCGGAGCTCGCGGACAGTGCCCGCGGCGGGCGCGGGGATGTCCATGGTGGCCTTGTCCGATTCCAGGGTGATCAGCGGGTCCTCGCTGCTGACCACGTCGCCGGGGGCGACATGGATCTCGATGACCGGGACGTCGGCGAAGTCGCCGATGTCCGGAACGCTGACTTCAGCGGCAGCAGCCATGGCAACTCCCCCTCGCGGCCCGGGGCCGGGGCCGGCCTTCACGTGAGCTGAGCACCAAACTGGCGGGCGGCGGGCTGGTCATGCCCGGGCCGGGTCCGGCTTGTCGGGATCGATGCCGTACCGCCTGATGGCGTCGGCCACGGTGGCCGCCGGGATCGCGGCGTCGGCCGCCAGCGACGCCAGCGCGGCCACAGCCACGTAGTGCCGGTCCACCTCGAAGAAGCGGCGCAGGTTGCGCCGGTAGTCGGAGCGGCCGTAGCCGTCCGTGCCGAGCACCCGGTACCGCTGCGGCACGAACGGCCGGATCTGGTCGGCGAACGTCTTCACGTAGTCGGTCGCGGCGATCACCGGCCCGGGCCGCCCGGCCAGGCAGGTCTGGACGTAGCTGCGCCGGGGCGGCGCCTCCGGGTGCAGCATGTTCCACCGGTCCACGGCCAGCCCGTCCCGGCGCAGCTCGGTGAAGCTGGTCGCGCTCCACACGTCGGCGGCGACACCGTAGTCAGCGGCCAGCAGGTCCGCGCCAGCCAGCACCTCGCGCAGGATGGTGCCGCTGCCCAGCAGCTGGACGGCAGGGCCGCCGGGCGCGGGACCGGCCTCAGCTCCACCGGCCTCAGCTCCACCGGGCTCAGCTCCACCGGGCTCAGCGCCATCGGGCGCGGGACCGGCCGCACCGGCACCAGGACTGGCCTCGCGGAGCAGGTACATGCCGCGCAGGATGCCCGCTTCCGCGCCCTCGGGCAGCGCCGGATGCTCGTAGTTCTCGTTCATCAGCGTGAGGTAGAAGAACACGTCTTCCTGCTCAGCCAGCATCCGCCGCAGCCCGTCCTGAATGATGACCGCGACCTCGTAGGCGTAGGTCGGGTCGTAGGACACGCAGTTGGGAATGACCGAGGCCAGCACGTGACTGTGGCCGTCCTCGTGCTGCAGCCCCTCGCCGTTCAGCGTGGTCCGGCCGGCCGTCCCGCCGAGCAGGAAGCCGCGGGCCCGGGAGTCCCCGGCCGCCCAGGCCAGGTCCATCACCCGCTGGAAGCCGAACATCGAGTAGAAGATGTAGAACGGGATCATCGGCACGTCGCTGGTGCTGTACGCGGTGGCCGCGGCGATCCAGGAGGCCATCGCACCCGCTTCGTTGATGCCCTCCTGGAGCATCTGGCCGTCCGGCGCCTCGCGGTAGTACATCAGCTGGTTGGCGTCTTCTGGCTGGTAGAGCTGACCCGCCTGGCTGAAGATGCCGAACTGTCGGAACATGCCCTCCATGCCAAAGGTCCGGGACTCATCGGGCACGATCGGGACCACGTGCGGGCCGAGCTTCTTGTCCCGTAGCAGGGTGTTCAGGATCCGCACAAACGCCATCGTGGTGGAGATCTCCCGGCCGGGCGTGCCGGCCAGCTGCCCGCCGAACGCGCTGAGCTCCGGCACGCCCAGCGACTCGGTCGAGCGTGCCCGCCGGGCGGGCAGCGGGCCGCCCAGGGCTGCCCGCCGCTCTCGCAGGTAGGCCATTTCCGGGCTGTCCGCACCGAAGCGCAGGAACGGGAGCCCGGCCAGCTGCTCATCGGTGAGCGGCAGGCTGAACCGGTCGCGGAACGCGGCCAGGGCGGCGTCGGCCATGTGCTTCTGCTGGTGGGTGATGTTCTGGCCCTCGCCGGACTCCCCCATCCCGTAGCCCTTGACGGTCTTGGCCAGGATCACGATGGGCTGGCCGGTGCTGCGCATGGCCGCCGAGTAGGCGGCGTAGATCTTGACCGGATCGTGGCCGCCCCGGTTCAGCGCCCAGATCTCCTCGTCGGTCATGCCCGCGACCATGTCCAGCAGTTCCGGGTACTTGCCGAAGAACTTCTCCCGGACGTACGCCCCGTCCTTGGACTTGAAGTCCTGGTACTCGCCGTTAACGCACTCCTCCATGCGCTGGCGGAGTAGGCCAGTGGAGTCACGCGCAAGAAGTGGATCCCAGCCGCTGCCCCAGATCGCCTTGATCACGTTCCAGCCCGCGCCGCGGAAGATGCCCTCCAGCTCCTGGATGATCTTGCCGTTGCCGCGGACCGGGCCGTCCAGCCGCTGCAGGTTGCAGTTGATCACGAAGATGAGGTTGTCCAGCTTTTCCCGGCTGGCCAGGGCAATGGCGCCGAGCGATTCCGGCTCGTCGGTCTCCCCGTCGCCGAGGAACGCCCAGACCTTCCGGTCCGCGGTGTCGGCCAGCCCGCGGCAGGCCAGGTACTTGAGGAACCGCGCCTGGTAGATCGCCATGATCGGGCCCAGGCCCATCGACACCGTGGGCATCTGCCAGTACTCCGGCATCAGCCACGGATGCGGGTAGGAGGCCAGGCCGCCGCCACCGGTCTCCATCCGGAACTTCGCCAGCTGGTCCTCGGTCAGCCGCCCCTCCACGAACGAGCGGGCGTAGATCCCCGGCGACGAGTGCCCCTGGATGAACAGCAGGTCACCACCGTGCCCGGCGGCCGGGCCACGGAAGAAGTGCTGGAATCCGACGTCGTAGAGGGTCGCCGCCGACTGGAAGCTGGCGATGTGCCCGCCGAGCTCGGAGGACTCCGCGTTCGCCCGCAACACGATGGCCAGCGCGTTCCACCGGATCAGCGAGCGGATCCGGTGGTCGATGGCCAGCACCGCCGGATCCAGCCGGTCCTCCTTGTCCGGCGGGATCGTGTTCAGGTAGGGGGTGGTGGCGCTGTAGGGTACCGGCGCCCCCTGCCGCCTGGCTTCCGACACCACCTCGTCGAGCAGGAAAAACGCCCGGTCCGTGCCCTCGAACGTGAGCACCGAATCGAGGGCCTCGCGCCACTCGCGGGTCTCGGCCGGGTCAAGGTCGTCCAGCATCAGCGTCCCCTCCCCCCGGCCAAATACTCGTTTCCTGCCCAGCATCCTCCGGCCCTATACCCGCAATGGGAGCACACGCCAGGCGCGGACACGGAGGACATGATGACCAGCCCGCTCGATCAGGTCGCGTCCTGGCCTGCGGCCACCGCCGCGGCCGGGGTCGCCTCGGCCGCGGGGGTGCTGGGCACGCACGGCCCGGTGGACCAGCCGTTCCGCTGGGCCTCGGTCAGCAAGCTGCTGGTGGCGCTGGCCGCGCTGGACAGTGTGCAGCGGGGCCTGCTCGACCTGGATGAGCCCGCGGGGCCGCCCGGGTCCACCATCCGGCACCTGCTCGCGCACGCCTCCGGGCTCGGCCTGGACGGCGACATCGTGCTCAGCCCGCCCGGCCGCCGCCGGATCTACTCCAACCGGGGCATCGAGATCGTGGCGGAAATCCTGGCCCGCCGGACCGGCAAGCCGTACGGGAAGCTGCTGGCCGACGAGATCTGCCTGCCGCTGGGGCTGCTGGATACCCAGTTGGACGGCTCCCCGGCCTGGGGTGTCAGCGGGCCGCTCAGTGACCTGCTGACGCTGGCTATTGAGCTGGCCAGCCCGTCACTGATCGACGAAGCGCTGCTGGCCGAGGCCACCCGCACCGTATTTCCCGGCCTGTCCGGGGTGGTGCCGGGTTTCGGCCACCAGCCGCACTGCGACTGGGGGCTCGGGTTCGAGATCAAGGACGCCAAGGCACCACACTGGACCGGCACCCGGAACTCACCCGGGACGTTCGGGCACTTCGGCCGGTCCGGCAGCTTCGTCTGGGTGGACCCGAAGGCCGGCCTGGCCTGCGCCGCCCTGGCCGACCTGGACTTCGAGGAGTGGGCGAAGCAGACCTGGCCCCGGCTGTCCGACGACGTCCTCGCGGCCTACGCCAGCTAGCCCCGCGGCCAGCCCGGGCACCCCCGGGTCTTCTCCTCGCTGGCCGCGGAGGCGGCGGGGGCTCATAATGCAAGTCATCCGGGGCGGCTGCTGCGGCCCCACCGGGGAGGCGGGTCATGGCCGTGCCCAGCGCCGACACAAGCGCCGACACCGATGAGCTAGCCGCGTTCGGTTACAAGCAGGAACTGGACCGCTCGCTGGGCCTGTTCTCGTCGTTCGCTGCCGGGTTCAGCTACATCTCGATCATGACCGGGGTGTTCGAGCTGTTCTTCTTCGGCTTCGCCTCGGGCGGCCCCGCGTTCATCTGGACCTGGCCCGCGGTGTTCGCGGGCCAGATGCTGGTCGCGCTGTGCTTCGCCGAGCTCGCCGGGCAGTACCCGCTGGCCGGGTCGGTGTACCAGTGGTCCAAGCAGATCGCCGGGTCGTTCACCTCCTGGTTCGGCGGCTGGATCCTGACCGTCGGCTCGATCGTCACCCTCGCCGCGGTAGCCGTCGCCTACCAGGTCGTGCTGCCGCAGATCTCGGCGAGGTTCGAGTTCATCGGCGGCCCGGCGGACATCGGCCAGGTGGCCACGCCCGACGGGGCCAAGAACGCGCTGCTGCTGGCCGCCGGCCTGGTCGTGTTCACCACCGTGATCAACATGATCGGCGTGAAGACCATGGCCCGGATCAACAATTTCGGGGTCGCCGCCGAGCTGATCGGCGTGTCATTGCTGATCATCCTGCTCGCCGCGCACATCACCCGGGGCCCGGGCGTCATCTTCGACACGTTCGGCAACGGCGCGGGCTTCCCCATTCGGTTACTTCGGCGCCTTCCTGGTGGCCGGGCTGATGAGCGCGTACGTGATGTACGGGTTCGACACCGCGGGATCACTGGCCGAGGAAACGCACGACCCACGGCGGCACGCCCCGCCCGCGATCATCCGGGCGCTGACCGCCGCGGGCATCGCCGGCCTGCTGGTCATCCTGTTCGGTGAGATGTCCGTGCCGAACATCCACGCCAAGCAGCTGAACACGTCCGGGCTGCCGTACCTGGTCAAGGCGACGCTCGGCGGCACGGTCGGCAACGTCTTCCTGATCGACTCGATCATCGCGATCACCGTGTGCAGCCTGGCCGTGCACACCGGCGGTATCCGCATGATCTTCACGATGGGCCGGGACGGCCGGCTGCCGTTCGCGTCGGTCATCGCACGGGTGCACGGCCGGTCCAAGACCCCGCTGGTCCCGTCGATCGTGATCGGCGTCCTGACCATCGGGCTGCTGGTCCTGAACGTCGGCAACCAGCGTGCGTTCTTCGTGCTCACCTCGGTCGCGATCATCATGTTCTACATCGCCTACCTGTGCGTCACCGGGCCGCTGCTGATCGCCCGGCTGCGCGGCACGTGCGCCGGCTCCCGGGCACGGCCCGTACTTCTCGCTCGGCCGCTGGGGCATCCTGGTCAACCTGCTGGCCGTGATCTTCCAGGTGGGCGTCATGGTCAACCTGGCCTGGCCGCGGCAGGCCGTGTATGGCGGCGACCACTGGTACTACCAGTGGGGCGCGTTCGTGTTCGTCGGGCTGCTCGGCGGGGTCGGGGCGGCCTACTACCTGATGGCGCAGCGCGGCCGCCCGGCCAGGGTGCTCGCCGAGCACCGCGCGGCCGCGGCGCCGGCCGCGGTGGGCAGCCCGGGCGGCACGGGCGGCGGCCGCGCGGGCGAGCCGGCCTGACCCAGACCCCGATGCTGGACATCGCGGAGTTCCTCGGCTCCTGCCCACCGTTCGACGCGGTGGGCCCGGAGGACCTGGCCCGCATCGCCGCCGTCACCGAGCTGGAATCCAGCCCGGCGGGGAAGACGATCTTCGCGCAGGGCGCCGGGCCGGTCACCTGGCTCTGGGTGGTCCGCAGCGGCTCGGTCGAGATCATCCATGACGGGCGGGTGCTCGACCTGCTCGGGCCGGGCGAGATGTTCGGGCACGCGTCGATGATCTCCGGGCTGCCGACCGGGTTCGAGGCGCGGGCGGCCGAGGAGACCCTCTGCTGCCGCATCCCCGCCGACGCGATCCGGCCCCTGCTGGCCCGGGCGGACGTGCTCGGGTTCGTGACGCGGTCCATGGTGGCGGGCCGGGGCGGCACCGCGGCGGTCCGGGTACCACCCGCCGACCCGGTCGGGCAGCACGTGGCGGCGCTGATCCGGCAGCCGCCGCTGCTGTGCGGGCCCGCCGAGCCGATCCGCGAGGCGGCGCAGCGGATGACCGCCGAAGGCGCGAGCGCGGTGCTGGTGCGGACCGCGGGCACGCTCGGCATCGTGACCGACCGTGACCTCCGGTCGCGGGTCATCGCGGCGGGCCTCAGCCCGGATGCGCCGGTCTCCGCGATCATGACGGAGCCGGTCTATACGGTGACGGCCGACCGGCTGGCCGGCGACGTCCTGCTCGACATGCTTGGCCGCAACGTACACCACATCCCGGTACTGGCCCCTTCCGGTGACGTGCTGGGCGTGGTCGATGACGGCGACCTGGTCGCGGCCGGTGCCCGCCAGCCGTTCCTGCTCCGCCGGGCCATCGGCCTGGCGGAGAGCACCGCCGGCCTGGTCCCGGTGGCCGCCGGGCTGGGCCCGATGATCGTGGCCCTGCGCGATGCGGGGGTGGCGGCCGAGCAGGTGGCCGCGATCCGCTCGGTGGTCCTGGACGCGCTCACGCAGCGGCTGGTCGAGCTGGCTGTGGCCGGGCTCGGCCCGCCGCCCGCGGCGTTCACCTGGTTCGCGCTCGGCAGTCTGGCCCGGCGGGAGGCGGTGCCGTCCTCGGATGTGGATAGCGCGCTGGCGTGGCAGGACGGCGGCGGGCCGGGCGCCGGCGACTACATGGCGCGGCTGGCCCGGCAGGTGGACGACGGCCTGCGGGCGTGCGGGATCCGGCCTGACCCGCACGGCGCGAGCGCGGCCAACCCGCAGTTCGCCCGGTCGCTGGCGTCCTGGCGGGCGGCCCTGCGCAACATCAGCGAGAATCCCGCCCGGGAGCAGGCGCTGATCCTCCTGTCGCTGATCACCGACAGCCGCCCAGTGTACGGAGCCAGCCCACCCGCGGCCGGCCCGGGCCGCACGGCACTGGCCCGCGCGGGGCTGGCCCGCACGGCACTGGCCTGGACGGTTTCTCGGTGGCCGACGCGCTGTGGGAAGCACGCGGCCACCCGGACCTGCAGCGGCTGCTGGCCCGGTTCGCGCTGTCGTTCCGGCCGCCCACCGGGTTCCTGCGCGACTTCGTGGTCGAGCACTCGGGTGAGCGGCGGGGCCAGCTCGACATCAAGCACGGCGGCCTGATCCCCATCGTCAACCTGGCTCGCTGGGCGGGCATGGCCGCGGGCGTGGCCAGCGCCCCGACCGTGACGCGGCTGCGCGCGGCCGAAGCGGCCGGCACGCTGGACGGCCCGGCCGCCCGCACCCTGATCGAGGCCTTCGGCTTCATCTTCACGCTGCGCCTGGATCACCAGGTGGAACAGGTGCGGCGCGGCGCGGCGCCAGATGATTTCATCGACCCCAGGACGCTGAACCCGCTGGCCCGGTCCTACCTCAGGGAGGCGTTCCGCGCTGTGGCGTCGGTGCAGTCCGGCCTGGCGTCCGAGCTGTCGCTGGGGGTCCGGTGGGGCTGAGCCAGCCGGGCGGGACAGGGCCAGCCATGAAGGACCGGGCGCACCAGGCAGGGCCAGGCCAGCCGGGCGGTAGCCGGGCGGCCCAGGGGACAAACAGCCGAGGAGGCAGGGATGAGTGCAGCACAGTACGACTTCGTGATCGTCGGCGGCGGCTCGGCGGGCAGTGCGCTCGGTCCAGCCGGCTCTCCGCTGACCCGGCCAACCAGGTGCTGGTGCTCGAAGCGGGCCGCTCGGATTACCCGTGGGACGTGTTCATTCACATGCCGGCCGCGCTGACCTACCCGATCGGGAACCGGCTGTACGACTGGAAGTACCAATCCGAGCCCGAGCCGTTCATGCACGGGCGCCGGGTCTACCACGCCCGCGGCAAAGTGCTGGGCGGCTCCAGCAGCATCAACGGGATGATCTTCCAGCGCGGCAACCCCCTGGACTACCAGCGCTGGGCCGCCGACCCGGGCATGGAGACCTGGGACTATGCGCACTGCCTGCCGTACTTCAAGAAGATGGAAACCTGCCTGGCCGGAGGCGGCCGGTGGCGCGGCTACGAAGGCCCGCTGGTGCTGGAACGCGGCCCCGCGGACAGCCCACTGTTCCAGGCCTTCTTCCAGGCGGCGCAGCAAGCCGGTTACCAGCTGACCGACGACGTCAACGGCTACCGGCAGGAGGGTTTCGCGCCGTTCGACCGCAACGTGCACCACGGCCGGCGGCTCAGCGCCGCCCCGGGCCTACCTGCACCCGGTCATCGACCGGCCGAACCTGACTGTGCAGACCCGGGCCCTGGCCACCCAGGTGCTGTTCGAGGGCACCCGGGCGGTCGGGGTGGAGTACCAGTACGCGATGCGGACCCGCCGTGCGCTCGGCCGGGAAGTAATCCTCTGCGGCGGCGCCATCAACTCGCCCCAGCTGCTCCAGCTCTCCGGCGTCGGCACTGCCGCCGATCTGGAGCGGCTGGGCGTCAGCGTGACCGCGGACCTGCCGGGGGTAGGCCAGAACCTGCAGGACCACCTCGAGGTGTACATCCAGTACGGGCCCACGCTCGTGCTATGGCCCGCGCCAGGCGCTTGCGTTAATCTATGGCAAGAGGAGTTGGTGGGGGATTTCACCTTTGAATGCGGAGGAAAACCCATTCCGCGAGGCACAATCCGACTTTTCGGGATGCTGACGGAGAAATCCTGCGACCGTCTAATTCTCTCCGAAACAGCAACTTAGCATGGTCAGGGCCGAATCTCTGCGGCCTGGCGGCCTCACGGTAATCGACGTGCAGAAGTAGTTAGTTAAGGTGGGGAGGTAGTTTGTGAGGGCAGTACGGTGGTTTCTGGGATTGGGCCTGATTTTCAGCGCCGACCTCTGTGGCGCGGCCACACATCCCGTGCCGCTGGACAAGAACACAGACTCCGCCAAGTGCATCGAGTGCCATCAGGACAAAGCCAAGGGCAAGTTCGTGCATTCTGCCATTGCGACCGGTTGCACAGCA
>CAWDRD010000063.1:0-13333 GCA_963804455.1 uncultured Actinomycetes bacterium | reverse complement strand
ACGTTTGCCGCCCTCGCCGCCCGCGCCAGGGTTGTCGTTCTACAGGTAGTGTTGCTACCTATAACTCGGTGAGGGTAGCATGACTACCTATGAGGCCGGAAACGCTGAAGGGCCATCTGGACGGCATGCTGCTGGCCGCCCTGGAGCCGGGGCCGCGGCACGGGTACGCGATCATGGAAGTGCTGCGTAATGGCAGCGGCGGGCAGTTCGACCTGCCGACCGGCACCATCTACCCCGCCTTGCACCGGCTAGAACGCGCTGGCCTGATCAAGGCCGCCTGGTCGGAGGCGGGCGGGCGGCGGCGGCGCGTCTACCAGCTGACCCCGGCCGGACGGCGCGCCCTTGACGCCGAGCGGGGCACCTGGCGCGACTTCTCGGCCGCGGTCACCGCGCTCCTCCAGCCCGCTCCCCGGCCGGTGCTCATGACCCGCGCGACGGCCCGGATGGCCCTGCCCGGACCGGCCCCGCGGCACCCGGTCGACTCCTACCTGGCCGAGGTCACCGCCGGGCTGCCAGGCTCCGCCCGGGCCCGCGCCAGTGTCGCGGACGAGCTCCGGGCCGGGCTTCTGGACGCCATCGATGCGTACCGCTCCGCCGGGCTCGCAGCGGAGCAGGCCGCCCAGGCGGCCGTGAGCGAGTTCGGCGACCCGCGCCAGGTCGCCAGCGCGTTCCGCCCAGAGCTCGCCGTCTCCCAGGCCCGCCGCGTCGCGGTCACCCTGGTGGCAACCGGCCCGCTGATCGGCCTGCTGTGGGCAGCCGCCGCCACGGCCAGCCACCTCGGCATCCGCCAAGCCCCGCCCTGGCAATGGGCCGGCGCGCCACCCGGCTCGCTAGTCGCCTTCCCCCTGGCCGCCGGAGCCCTCGCCGTCACCGTATGGACCGCGCTGTTTACCGTAGCCGCAACCGGGCACCTCACCCGCTGGCTCGCGTTCGGCGCCCGCCTCGCACCCGCTGCCGCAGCCATCGCCGGATTCGGCGCAATGACCGTCGACCTGATCATCTTCGCCCTGCTCGCCAGCCAGCTCGTCGCCGCGCCCGGCACGCTCGCCCCCGCACCCGTCGCCGCCGCGGCAGCCGCCAGCCTGACCCGGCTCACTCTGGCCAGGCGCGCTGGCCGCCGCTGCCTGGCCGCCCGCGCCGCCCTGACCTGACGACCCGTCAACGGGCACCGGGCTGCACGACGCAAGCAAGGGCTTACCCGCAGCCGGAGGTGGCGGTGGACTCGATCGTGCGGGATGCGGCCGTGGCCGCGCTGCTACTGAGCGGGATACTGGCCGGCCGGTCGCTGGACATCTTGGATATCTATGTTGGATGTCCATGATACCCTTGGTTGGGTTGCTGGAGGAGGATGACCGTACGGCTATGGCGAAGACACCGATCGAAATCGACCAGGAAGCTCTGGCGGTAGCCGCAGAGGTCCTGGGGACCACGACCAAGAAGGACACGGTGAACGCCGCTCTGCGGGAGGTGGGTCAGCGGCTGGTGCGGCTGCGTGCCCTGGCCCGGCTCGGCGAGATGGCCGACCGCGGTGACTTCGATGAGTTCCTCGGCGACAAGGCGGCCTACCGCAGGTGAGCCCTGCCCTGTACCTGATCGACACGTCGGGCCTGTTCCGGATCTTGCAGACCGAACTGCGGAAGGCGTGGTCGGACCAGCTTGTCGCTGGCGTCATCGCGATCTGCCCGATCGTCGAGCTGGAGTTCCTGTATTCCGCGCGGTCGCTGGCTGACCGGCTGGAAAAGCGGCAGCTGATGCGCGACCTGTTCGGCTGGGTGCCGATGTCCGAGCGCGCCTACGAGCGTGCCGATGAGGTTCAGCAGTTGCTCACCGAGACCGGGGCGCACCGATCGGCCGGCCCAGTCGATCTGCTGATCGCCGCCACGGCAGAGCGCGAGCGGCTCATCGTGCTCTGCGATGATCGCGATTACCAGACTGTCGCGACGGTAACCGGTCAGCCGGTCAAGTTCGTTACCGATGTCTGAGCAACGACAAGGCCCTGGACGCTATCCCGGTGCTGCTGCCACGCGTCGTGACCTTCGAGATGGAGCACGGCGGGCGGCGAAGCACTTCACCCGGCCGCCGAGCCCGAGCTGACCGAGCCGGCCCGCACTGCCTTCCGCGCGATCGCCGCCCACCTGGCCGACCGGCGGCAGCCAGGCAAGGGCACCACGATCGACCACTTCCAGCTCAACGAGGTAGTGAGCCAGATCGCGTTCGGCGGGCGCCGCGGCCGCGTGTATCGGCAGATCGTCTCCCTCAGCGGAGTGCGGCCGGGTGATTCAGTTCTGGACGTCGGGTCCAGCAGCGGATATCTCGCGAGGAAGCTGGCCGCCGCGGCAGGCCGGCCGGTCACGTCACGGGCGTGGATCCATCCGAGGCGGCCATCGCCTACGCGCGGCGGCGCGCACTCCCCGCCATGACGTTCACCGTCGGCGTCGCGCAGGACCTGGACCTGCCGGACTCATCGTTTGACGTCGTCACCTGCACGCTCGCGATACACCACGTTCCGGCGCGGAAACGGGAGGCGGCGTTCCCGTACCGCGGCGCCTCCGTCCACCGCTCATCTCTCAGTCCGGGCACAAACGCGCTGCTCGACGGTCAGGTGGCTGGCTGAGAGGCTGGGGCGGCGGCGCCGATGTGGCTGACCACGTCGACGATGCCGTCGATGTCCCAGGTGAGCCGGATGGCGACTGGGATGAGGTCGCGCTCGTCGGGGGCGTCGGGCTGGCCGGTCAGGGTGACGATGCCGTTGCGGACTCCCACGCTGATGCTGCCGGGCTCGGCCAGCAGGACCTGGGTGAGCAGGTCGCGCACGTCAGCGGCGATATCGTCGTCTGGGCGCAGGAACACACTCAGCAGGTCACAGCGGCTGACGATGCCGGCCAGGGTGCCGTCCGGGTGGACCACGGGCAGCCGCTTGAGGTGGTGGCTGGTCATCAGCCGGGCGGCGGCGGGCAGGGTGGCGTCGGGGTGGATGGTGACGGCGGGTGAGGTCATCAGCTCGGCTGCGGTCAGGCCCTGGTGCTCGTGGTGGCTGCCGCGCCAGTGCAGCGGGCCGCTGGTGCCGGCCCGGGCCGCTTGCTCGCGCTGGTCCGCGGCGGCGAGCAGGTCGGCTTCGGAGACCACGCCGGCCACCTGCCTGCCGAGGATCAGCACCGGCACCGAGCTGATCTTGTGCTCGGCCAGCAGGGTGGCGATCTCTTTGTACGGGGTGATCCGGTCCACCGTGACCACGGATGTGGTCATGACGTCGCGGACCCGGTGGTGCCAGCGGCCACGGTGCGGCCGGTGGCCGCCATGCGGCCGGTGGGCGGATTCTGGTTGCGCTGGCCGCGCGGCACTGCTGTGGTCCGGGGTGTGCTCCTCGACCGAGTCCAGCGCCCGGGCCACGTCGGCTGCGCTCGCCCGGCCGTGCAGCGACTCGTAGTAGGCGGCGCCAAGGTGGCGGAGCATGGCGTCAAAGTGATCATCTCGCCGGGACATGTCCGCTCCCTCCCTCGAGAACGGGTACCGGGCACGACGCCTGGTCTTACATGATCATTCTCTCGCCAGGGCGGCCCCGTCCGTCACGGCTGTACGTCCCCACTGACCGGGACCTCTGTCATCACCTGGTGCGGTCCTGCGGAGCGTGCGCACCGCCGGAACGAATCTGGGGCCGCCGGGCCCGGAGGTCCGCCTTTCCCAGGCCCTTGGACCCTGCCCGCCGCCGCGGCCACACGCTGGAGTTACGTACGAGCTGCTCATGAGCAGGGAGCCCCGTAATGATGAAGACAATCGATGACCTGGACGTGGCGGGCCAGCGTGTCCTGGTCCGTGCCGATCTGAATGTCCCGCTGGACGGCACGAACATCACCGATGACGCCCGGATCCGCGCCAGCCTCCCGACCATCAGCGCGCTGATCACCCGCGGCGCCAGAGTCGTGGTCTGTGCTCACCTTGGCCGTCCCGGAGGCAAGCCCGACCCGAGGTACTCTCTGGCGCCGGCCGCGCAGCTGCCTCGGCGAGCTGCTCGGCAGCCGGGTCGTGCTCGCGGCCGATACCGCCGGTCCGGGGGCTCAGGCGGCAGTCAAGGCCCTGCGCCCTGGCGGCGTGGTCATGCTGGAGAACTTGCGGTTCAACGCAGGCGAGACCAGCAAGGACGGCGCTGAGCGCGGCATGTTCGCCGACCAGCTGGCGGCACTGGCCGACGTGTATGTCGCCGACGGCTTCGGTGTCGTGCACCGCAAGCACGCCAGCGTCTACGAGACTCCGCTGCGCTTGCCGCATGCCGCTGGATACCTGGTCGCCATCGAAACGGCGGTGCTCAGCCAGCTGGTGGGCGACATCAGGCGGCCGTATGCCGTGGTCATCGGGGGGGCGAAGGTGGCTGACAAGCTCGGTGTGGTCGGCGCCCTGATTCCCCGGGCCGACCGGATCCTGATCGGCGGGGGCATGGCCTTCACCTTCCTGGCCGCCCAGGGCTGCCCGGTAGGCGCGTCCCTGCTGGAGGCCGATCAGGTTGACGCCGTGCGTGGCTATCTCGATCAGGCGAGGCACTGCGGCACGGAGATCGTGCTGCCGATCGACATCGTCGCGGCGGCCGGGCGGGCCGCTGACGCACCGCGCAGGGTGGTGCCGGTGACCGAGATCCCAGCGGGGTGGATGGGCCTGGATATCGGGCCTGCCTCCGCCAGCCTGTTCGCCGCCCGGCTGGCCAGCGCCAAGGTGATCTTCTGGAATGGCCCGATGGGCGTTTTCGAACTGGCGCCCTATGCGGCGGGCACGAGGGCGGTCGCCCAGGGGCTCGTCCACAGCAACGCCTACACCGTGATCGGCGGCGGTGACACAGTAGCGGCGGTGCGCGCGCTCGGCTTCGCTGACGCGGCGTTCGGCTACCTGTCCACCGGCGGGGGCGCC
The DNA here is from genome assembly GCA_963804455.1 of uncultured Actinomycetes bacterium. Classification (GTDB taxonomy): domain Bacteria; phylum Actinomycetota; class Actinomycetes; order Streptosporangiales; family Streptosporangiaceae; genus RYN-230. Next base: position 8,437 of record CAWDRD010000063.1, on the reverse strand, counting down.
AGCCTCGAATACCTGCAGGGCAAGACGCTGCCCGGGCTGGCAGTGCTGGAAGACGACTACACGGCCTCGCGGGCATGACCGGGCGGGCAGCCGGCGGCACCTGCCGCCTGGTGATGCTGCGGCACGGTGAGAGCGAATGGAACGCCCGCAACCTGTTCGCCGGCTGGGTGAACGCCGCCCTGACGGCGGGCGGTGAGCGGGAAGCGGCCTGCGCCGGGCAGCTGCTCGCTGAGCACGGATTGCGCCCAGGCGTCGTGCACACCTCTGTGCTGCAACGGGCGATCCGCACCGCCAGCCTCGCCCTCGCGGAGTGCGATCGTGACTGGATCCCGGTGCGCCGGTCGTGGCGGCTCAACTCCAACCACTACGGCGCGCTGCAAGGCCGGAACAAAGCCCAGGTGCTTCAGGAGGCTGGCGAGCAGCAGTTCATGCGCTGGCGCCGGTCCTACGATGCGCCGCCGCCGCCGCTTGACCCGGGCTCCAGGTACTCCCAGTTCGGCGATCCTCGCTACGCTGCGCTTCCACCTGAGGCACGGCCACACGCCGAGTCACTGAAGGACGTGACCGCGCGGCTGCTGCCGTACTGGTACGACGCGATTGTCCCGGACCTGCACACCGGGGTGGCGTGCTCGTCGTCTCGCACGGCAACACGCTGCGGGCGCTGATCAAGCACCTCGACCGCATCTCCGACGATCAGATCGCTGAACTGAACGTCCCGACCGGCATTCCCCTGGTCTACGAGCTTGACCCCGACATGCACCCGGTCGCCGGGGGCGTCCGCTACCTCGGCAAGACAGGAGACCGGGAGGCCGCAACGGGGCTGCCGTGGTAATTCAAACGAGCTTCCATGGTGATCTCCTTGCCGTTCTTGCCGGTTACACCCCACTGACCCAGCGGCCCCGAAAGATGTGACAGCTGGGCCATGCTGGCGGATAGGTGGGCATCAGTAACAGACTCTTGCCACTTTGGGAACAGGCATTGACAGGACAGTCCCCGGCCAGCCAGGCTGCATATGCAAACGATTGCTGGAGGTGTCATGCCCGTTATCCGTCACCCGAGCCAGCTCGAACGTCGCACCGGACCCGGCTGGGCCAGCCAGGTCTGGGCGGGCGCCGCGGCCTTTGGCGAGCCGGTCCCCATGGTGGCGCACCGGTACCGCCTGGAGCCCGGTGCCGGCAGCCCGCAGGTTTCCCTTGGCGGCCAGGAGGCCGTCGCCTACGTGATCGCCGGCGCGGGCACCGCCGCGGGCGGCCGGCGAAACCTTTCCGCTCGCCCGCGAAAGCGTGCTGTGGCTGGCCGCCTGCCCCGGCCTCGCCCTGCAGGCGGGCCCGGACGGCCTGGACGTGCTGGTCGCCGAGTCGGCTGGCAGTGACGCCGCGGCCCCGGCCCCGCTGCGCAAGGTGCTGACGGCTGCCGAGCTGCCGCACCTGGTGTCCACCCGCGACACCCGCGACCGGCTGGACCTGGTCACCGACGACGTCCCGGTGGGCGCCGCGCTGATCCGGGCGGACCGGATCCTCTACCACCCCGGTGACACCGCCGCCGCCCATTACCACACCGACTGCCATCACGTTTTCTGCGTGCTGGCCGGGTCTGGGCTGCTGTACTCGGGCGGGCATGCCCACCGGCTGACCCCGGGGATAGCGCTCTCGTCGGCCCGGGGGAGGAGCACTGGTTCGAGAACGACAGCCCCGAGGAGTTCTCGTTCGTGGAGTTCTGGGCGCCGCCGCCGACGGACACCGTCTGGATGGTGACAGGGGACCGCTGCACCTGGGCACCGGCGGGCCAGCCACGGTGAGCGCGACAGCCGACAAGCGACTGGAGAGCATGTACCGCCGGTTCACCTGGCGGATCCTGTCCAACTACGTCACCCCCTGGGAATTCGAGCAGCTCAAATCCCAGATCACCGACTATGAGCAGTGGTGCCCGGCATGGAGCAGGCACGCTGCGGAGCATGTGGCCCGGGGCGACGAGGCGCTCGCCGCGGGCAGGCGGGTTACCGCCGGGGACGCCTATCTGCGCGGTGCTCTCGCCTACCACTGGGCGAGCTTCGTGTTCACCCACGACCAGGCCCAGTTCCGGGCGGCGCTGACCGCGATGGCGGACGCTTTCCAGCAGGCAGCGCCGCTGGTAGCGCCGCCGATGGAGCTGCTGTCCGTCCCGTTCGAGGGCCTCAGCCTGCCGGGATACCTGAGGGTGCCCGACGGGCCCAGCCGGCCGCCGGTCGTTGTCCTGCTTCCTGGCGCTGACTCGGCCAAAGAGGAGCTGTACAACCTGGCGGACCACATCGTGGCGCGCGGCCTCGCGGTCGCCGCGTTCGACGGGCCGGGGCAGGGACCGGTCAGCTTCCACAGCAATCTGCGCCCTGACCAGGAAGTGGCGGTGCGGGCCATACTGGACGTGCTGACGGCGCGGCCGGACCTGGACGGGTCCCGGGTCGCCGTCGGCGGCATCTCCTACGGCGGCCTGTTCGCGATCCGCACCGCCGCGGTAGACGAGCGGGTGCGGGCCGTGTTCTCGATGTCAAGCTGGTACACCCCGGCGGGGCGGTTCGAGTCGATGGACGCCCTCACCCGCCCCGGGCAGTACCAGCACCACGGCCCCGACCCGGCCGCGAACATGGCCGCGATCACCCTGAAGGGAATGGCGGAACGGGCGACCGTGCCGCTGCTGCAGGTGTACGGCGGCCACGACCCCGGGTCGCCGCCGGAGCACGCCGAGCAGATCGCCGCCGAGTACGGCGGCCCGGTCACCACCGTCGTGTACCCCGATGGCGTGCACATCCTCAACAACGTCTGGAACCTGGCCCGGCCGCTGGTGGCCGACTGGCTGGCGGAAGCCCTGATCAGCCGCCACTGACGTGCAGCTGCGCGAATAGGACGTGCGTGTCGGAATGCCGTCAGGCCGGCCGGGAAGCCGCGACCCGCCGGGGTCAACGGCACCGGTCCGGGCCGCCTGGCGGCGGGAGGCCCGGGTAAGACAGCGGCACTTGTCGTGACGGGCAGCCCGGCACGCCGCCATTCGGGCAGCCCGCCGTCGAGCGGCCGCGCGGCGTGGCCGTACCGGCGGAGGAGGCGGACGGAATCGGGTGCCATCACGCAGTAGCGCCCCCGGCAGTAGGCGACGATCTCGGTGCCGCCCGGCAGCTCACCGAGGCGGGCGGACAGCTCATCGTGCGGGATGCTCAGAGCCCCGGCGATATGCGCGGCGGCGTACTCAGCGGCAGGGCGCACATCGAGGACGAGAACGGCGCCGGCCCTGATCCGCCGGTATAGCTCCTGCTGGCTGACCGGCTCCAGGGCGGTTATGTCGCCGAGGTAGCCGCGCGCGGCCCGCTCCGCCTCGGCTAGCCGGTCATGCGCGAACCGCTGCACCTGCCCGGCCAGCAGGCCGGCCGCATCCGAGGACGGCCGGTAGTAGACCCGGCGCCCGGACCGGCGGCGGGTAGCAAGGCCCGCCGAGGCGAGCACCTGTAGCTGAGCCGAGGCGTTGCTCATCCGCAGTCCGGCAGCGGCAGCGAGCTCTTCGACTCCCCGCTCGCCCTGGGCGAGCAGGTCCAGCAGCTCCAGCCGGACCGGGCTTGCCAGCGCCTTGCCCACCCGCGCGAACTGCTCATACATCAGCGACTTGGCTGCCCGGTCCGCCATAACCATATTCCAATCATTCCTGGAATATCGTAGAGTAATCTCCCGGCCTGGTGCTGCCACGCCGGGAGGTAGCAGGGAGGCCAGATGGCGATCACCGGCTGGGCCGGCCAGCCGGAACCGGCCGCGCTGGGCGACGTGCCCTCGGGCCGGTACTGGGATCTGGTCTACCAGCGGCGCGGTGCCAACGGCGTGAGCTGGTTCCAGGCCGTGCCGGAGGCATCCCTGGACCTCATCCGCGCCCTCGGCATCACCCCGGATACCCCTGTCATCGATGCCGGAGCCGGAGCCAGCGCGCTAGCAGGGCGGCTCGCCGGGGCGGGATTCACCGACCTGACCGCCGTGGACATCTCCGCACAGGCGCTGCAGGCCGCCCGGCGGCAGCTGGCGACGCAGCCGGCCGCGCACCGGATTTGCTGGATCTGCGCGGATCTGCTCACCTGGCGGCCGGATCGCCGCTACGGCCTGTGGCATGACCGTGCCGTCTTCCACTTCTTCACCCAGCCCGCTGACCGTGCCGCCTACCTGGCCACCTTGCGTGCCGCGCTGCGGCCCGGCGGCGCCGTCATCCTCGCTACCTTCGCCCCGGGCGGCCCCAGCCACTGCTCCGGCCTGCCTGTGGCCCGGTACTCTCCCGGCGACCTGGCTAGCCTGCTCAGCGCCGGGTTCTCAGTGACTGCCGCGGGCTCGCAACCGCATACCACCCCGGGCGGAGACATCCAGCCCTTCACCTGGATAGCGGCTACCCTCACCGCCGGGGCGCACGGTGGATCCGGGCCACCGGGCGAATCAGGAAGCGGAGGCTGATGGAACAGCGATCCCTGTCCCCGCAGACCCTGGCCGCGCAGGGGCTGGGTGAGACGGACCCGGCATCGGGCGGCCTGGCCCCGGTGATCAATCTGTCCACGAACTACGAGCAGCAGCCGGACGGCTCCTACCCGCAGGGCCGGGTCTACACCCGGGCCGACAACCCGACCTCCGAGCACGCCGAGCGGCTGCTGGCCGCGCTGGAAGGCGGCGGCTGCGCGTGCGCGCTGTTCAGCTCCGGGATGGCGGCGGCCACCGCGGTGTTCCAGTCGCTGCTGCCCGGCGATCACGTGCTGGTCTCCCGGGTGTTGTACTGGGGGGTGCGGAAGTGGCTGGCCGAGTTCGCCCTCACCTGGGGCCTTGACGTGGAGTTCACCGACACCGCCGATCCCGGCGCGGTGGCCGCGGCGATCCGCCCGGGCCGGACCCGGCTGCTGTGGGTAGAGACGCCCGCGAATCCGATGTGGGAGATCACCGACCTGGCGGCCGTCTGCGAGCTGGCGCACGCGGCGGGAGTCCGCGTGGCGGTGGACAACACGGTGGCCACGCCGGTGCTGACCCGCCCGTTCGAGCATGGTGCTGACCTGGTGGTGCATTCGGCCAGCAAGTACCTCAACGGGCACGGCGACGTGCTGGCCGGTGCTGTGCTGGCGGCACGCCGGGATCCGTTCTGGGAGCGGATCCGGTCCTGGCGCCGCAACGCCGGCGCGATGCCCGGCCCGTTCGAGGCATGGCTGCTGCAGCGCGGCATGCGTACCCTGTTCCTGCGCGTGCACCGGGCCTCGGAGACAGCGCTGGCCATCGCCACCCACTTTGCCGGGCACCCCGCGCTGGCGGAGGTGCTCTACCCCGGCCTGCCGCATCATCCGCGTCACCAGATCGCGGCCCGGCAGATGACCGGCGGGTTCGGCGGGATGCTGTCCATCCGGGTGGCCGGCGGAGCCGGGCATGCGCACGCGGTTCTGCGCGAGGCCCGGGTGTTCAAGCGCGCCACTTCCCTGGGCGGGGTGGAAAGCCTGATCGAGCACCGGCGCAGCAGCGAGGGACCGTCCTCCCCGGTCCCGGACGACCTGCTCCGCCTGTCCATCGGCATCGAAGCTCCCGGGGACCTGATCGCCGACCTCGGAACGGCGCTCGATGCCGCGAGCCGCAGCCCGGCACCGGTCGTGCCGGGAGCGGCGGCCAGCGGGGAGGCTAGCCGGTGACGGACCTGACCGCAGCGGTCCAGGCTGCGCTGGAGCGCAGCGTCCTGCCGTCGGTCATCGCCCGCGGCGGCGCCGTCCGCATTGCCGCGGCCGGGGACGGCATCGTGACCCTGGAGGTGACCGGATCCCCGGGTGCCGTGTTCCCCCTGGCCTCCCGCATCGAGGCGCTGATCCGCGCCGCCGTCCCCCAGGTCATCGCCGTCCGGCTGGTCACTCCCGGTGCCGGGCCGGGCGGGTCACTGCCCGGGGCCGCCGATCTTGCCGAGGCTGCCCGCCGCGTCCTGGACGCCGAGGTCAACCCGGCGATCGCCGCGCACCGCGGCCGCGTGACTGTCGCTGGCGTTACGGATGGCTGGATCCGGATCCCGGCTCGACGGCGGCTGCCAGGGCTGCAGCCTGGCGGAGGTGACCGTCCGGCAGGGCATCGAGCCGCTGCTGCGCGCACGCCTTCCGGCCATGACCGGCCTGATCGACGTCACCAACCACGAGGCGGGAACCGGGCCGTTCTTCTCCCCGGAGAAACGATGATCGTCGCGGCAACGAGCATGATCCCCGGCGGGTCAGCGCCTGCCGGGCCGCGTGTGCTGCTGCTGGTACCCGCCCGCACCTACCGCGCGGCCGACTTCCTGCTGGCCGCCGCCCGGATGGGCCTCGACCTGGTCGTCGGCACCGACGGCGCGCTCCCGCTGGGCGCCCGCCTGGTCATCCCGGTCAGCCCGGCCGACTCTGACGGCAGCACCCGCCGGATCCTGGCCCACTGCGGCCCGGTCGCCGCGGTGGTCGCCGCGGACACCCCGATGCTCGTGCTGGCGGCAACGGTGGCCGCCCGGATGGGGCTGCCGCACAACCCGGTCGAGGCCGTGCTGAACGCCACCGACAAGGCCCGGCAGCGGCAGCGATGGGCCGCCACCGGCGTGGCCCAGCCCCAGTTCCGGATCATGCCCGCCGCGGCCACGGAGGACTCCATCGGCGATGCAGCGGAGGCGGTGGGGTTCCCCTGCGTGGTCAAGGCGGTCTCGCTCAGCGCCAGCCAGGGCATCCTGCGCGCTAGCGACCGGGCCGCCGCCGTGACTGCGGCCCGGCGGATCCGGCAGGTCCTGGCCGCCGCCCGCCGCCCTGCCGGAGAGCCTCTCCTGGTCGAGGAGTACCTGCCCGGTCCGGAGCTGAGCATCGACGGCCTGCTGGCCGGCGGCGACCTGACGCCTGTCGCCATCTTCGACAAGCCCCGCACCCCGGATGGCCCCACCTTCGAGGAGACCCTGCTCGTCACCCCCTCCCGGCTGCCCCGCCCGGTCCTCGCCGCCGCTATCGGTACCGCCGGGCAAGCGGCTCGCGCGCTCGGCCTGACTACCGGCCCGGTCCACGCCGAGCTGCGCATCGATGACCGCGGCGACCAGCCCAGGCCCGCCATGCTCGAACTCGCGGCGCGCTGCATCGGCGGCCTGTGCTCACACGCGCTGCGCTTCCCTTGCGGCGCGAGCCTTGAAGAGGTGGTGCTGGCCAGCGCCCTCGGCCGGCCTGCCCCCGCCACCGGCCATGACCCGGCCCGGCCGTCCGGGGTGTTCATGCTTCCCGTGCCTCGCCCGGGCGTGCTCCGGGCGGTCGAGGGCCGGGACGGCGCTGCGGCCGTGCCGGGGATCACTGGCCTGACGATCACCATCCCGCTCGGGCAGCGGGTTCTCCCGCTCCCGAACGGGGACCGGTACCTGGGGTTCATCTTTGCTGAGGCCGAGACCCGGCATGACGTCGAGCAGGCGCTCACCGCTGCCCGCGACCAGCTCCGCGTCGTTATCGAGTGAGCCCGGTCAGGTGATGTCCCTGCGGGCGGTCATGACGGCGCCGGCGGCCGCGAGGGTGGCGGCCCAGGCGGTGAACACCAGGCCGCCCTGCCACGGTGCCAGGAGATGGACGCCCGCCTGGCTGGCCTGGGTGAGCCCGTCAGCGGCCACGCCGGGCAGGTAGGCGGCCACCGGACCCAGCGCGGAGCGAGGCACCTGGCCAGAACTGCTCAGCCAAGATATAATCCATGTTGCTGATATCAATTCATTGCGATATATCCGACGGAACGGATGGCGCATAATGGCCAAGACCCTACTAGACCTGGACGAGAATCTTCTCGCCGAAGCCGCCGCGACGCTAGGGACCAAGACCAAGAAGGACACCGTCACGCTCGCGCTCCAGAAGGTCAGCGAGGAAGCGCGCGCTCGGCGGGTCGGTGCGCTCGATGACCTGCTCGCAGCGGCAGACGCCGACGTGTTCGACTACGGCCGGCTAGAAGACCTCGATCAGTGAAGTACCTGATCGACACCAGCGCTCTGGTACGAATCCTGCGCCGTCAGGTAGACGAGTCCTGGCATGAGCAGGTCACGCACGGCATGGTGGCCATCTGCGACCCCGTTCTCACCGAGGCGCTGACGATCGCCCGGGCAACCGAGTACGAACGCATCAGGACGGATCTGCTGGAGGCCTACCCCTGGGTACCGGTGCCCGATCGTGCGTGGGAAACCGTGCGTAGCGTCCAGACCCAGCTCGCCGCCAAGAGCCAGCATCACGGGCTGTCCGTGGCGGATCACCTGGTCGTGGCTACCGCATTGCACCACCACCTGACGATCCTGCACGAGGACGCCGACTTCGGCACCGCCGCCGCGGTCGTCCCCGACATCCAGCAGCAGCGTATCCTCACAGGCCATACCGACACGCAAGGTGCTGCTGGCCGCGAGTAGCATCCGCTGATGCCTGGCACAGGGTAAGAAGAGCGTTTCGGTGTCTGGGGAGTCTGCG
>CAWDRD010000062.1:0-49507 GCA_963804455.1 uncultured Actinomycetes bacterium | reverse complement strand
GGGGGGAAGCCGCGGGACGCAACGGAATAGGAGCGCGCAGCCAGCACGTCGACTGGGCCGGCGGGCTGGCGCTGCTGCGGACGATGAGCTGGGTGGGCACGAGCGTCGTGCCGTGCTGCACATCACGGTCAGCGACCTTGCTGAGCAGTTTCTGGATGCTGAGCCGCCCGACAGCGGCGAAGTCCTGGTGGATGGTGGTGAGCGGTGGCCAGAACGAGCCCGCTTCCGCCATGTCGTCGAAGCCGACGACGCTGATGTCGCCGGGAATGTCCCGCCCCAGTTCGGCAGCGCCCGCATGACTCCCAGCGCCATCTGGTCGTTGGCGGCGAAGATCGCGGTGACGTCGTCGCGCTTGCCGAGCGTGCGGCCGTGCCGGTAGCCGGATTCGGCCGTCCAGTCGCCGCGGAGCACCTCGGGGCGAGGTGATGCCAGCGCTGCTGAGCGTACGCTGCCAGGACCCGACGCGGTGGGTGGCGGACAAGGAGGTGCCGGGTCCGGCGATGTGCCAGACCTGCCGGTGACCGAGCCCGAGCAGGTACTCGGTGGCCTGGCGGGCACCCAGGGCCTGGTCGGTGTCCACCACCGTGTACTGGTCTCCCGCGTCGGAGTCCACGAGCACCACCGGGATGCCGGGCGGCAGCGCGAATTCCGCGTGATCACGAAGGTGGGCTTCCAGGATGATCACGGCCCCATCCACCGCCTGCTCGCTCAGGCGGCTGTACGCGCCGCGCACGCGTCTGAGGGTGGGATACGAGACCGGCAGCAGGGTGACCGAGTAGCCCGCACGGGCCGTTTCCTTCGCGATGGCGTCCAGGGTGCGCATGTTGCCGAAGGTGTCCAGCGTGGACACGATCACGCCGATGGTGTGGAACCGGCCGCTCTTGAGGGCCCGCGCCGCTCCGTTAGGCCGGTAGCCCAGGGCCTGCATGGCGGCGATCACGCGATCGCGGGTCTGCTCCTCAACGTCGCCGAGGCCATTCGACACCCGCGACACGGTCTGCGATGACACGCCCGCGAGCCGGGCCACATCAGCCATGGATGGGCGCGGCGGCGTCGGTGCCTGGCCCCGGATCCGCTCATGTGTTCCCGTCGGTCTCCTGCCAGCTTAGGGGTCCAGGTTCCGGTCAGGCGTCGGTGTGGCCGAGATCGGGGGCGGCCACGAACGAGGCCCACGCGCCGCTGGACGCGTGCAGTTCGAGGATAATCAGCTCATTGGCTGTCTCGCGGACAACGGGGCCCGGTACATAGAGCGTCCGCTGCGGGCCGCGTGACCAGTACCGGCCCAGGCAGAACCCGTTGATCCAGGCGATCCCTTTCCCCCAGCCGCGGGTGTCGAGGTAGAGATCGCCCGGCTCCGGGAGGTCGAAGCTCGCGCGGGCGAACGCGGGGCCGGCGAGAACGCCGGCCGTGCTGGCGGGCCGTGACCGGAGTGCATCGGCGACCGGTGTGATGCTGGTCAGGTCCAGGGGCAGCGTCTCCCACTGCCGCAGTGGCTCGCCGTTGGCCCGGGCGGCGCCGATGAGGCCCTTCGGCTCGCCGAGCCGGGGACCGTAGTCCACCCTCCCCTGGTCTTCCACCAGCAGCTCCAGTGCGCCGCGGGCGCTGACGGGCAGCGACATGCACCGGTCGTGATGATCGCGCGCCAGGACGCCGATGCCCTGCCGGTTCAGGAACACCTGGGCCCGGTCACGGACCTCGTCGATCTCCAGCACGCCGGGCCCGGTCAGGCCGACCTCGGTCCGGTACAGCGTGAAGCCCTGATACTGGCCGATGGCATCAGCGCTGACCAGCCCGCCGTGGCGGCTCCACGTCCCCAGCCGGTCAACGACGTCCCAGAGCGGGAGAACCTGCCCGAGGGGCACGGCGAACGCCTGCGCTCGCCCAGCGCCGCGCGGGTGCTCATCCCCGACAGGGGAATACTTGGCCAGGACCTCGCGGAAGGCCCAGTATTTCGCGGTGGGGTTCCCGGCCTCGTCCAGTGGCGCGTCATAGTCGTAGCTGGTGACGACGGCCCGGTAGGTGCCCTTGTCGTTAGCCCCGTTGCTGAGGCCGAAGTTCGTTCCGCCGTGGAACATGTAGATGTTGACGGACGCCCCCTGCTTGAGCAGCTGGTCAAGGCTCGCGGCAGCCTGCTCCGGCGAGGTGACATGGTGATGAGCGCCCCAGTCATCGAACCACCCGTCCCAGAACTCCGAGCACATCAGTGGGCCTGCCGCCGATAACGGCGCAGCGTGTCCAGCCGCTCCGCCACCCGGGACCCGAAGGACCCGGTCGTGAGCAACCCGGGCAGGCTGCCGTTCTCGAGCATGGCGCCGGTGGGCTGGTTGACCGTGGTCAGCGGGACGGTGATGCCGATCCGGCGGTTCAGCTCGGCCAGGTTCCGCAGGTAGCCCTGGTCACTGCCGTACGCGCCGTACTCGTTCTCGACCTGGACCAAGATGATAGGCCCGCCGCGGTCCACCTGCCGGGGCACGAGGACGGGCGCGAGCTGGCGGAGATAGCCGCTCACCGCGGCTAGGTAGCCGGGCTCGTTACGGCGGATTCCCGTGCCGCCGGCCCGGAAGAGCCAGACGGGCAGCCCCCCGTTGCTCCATTCACCGCAGATGAACGGCCCGGGACGGACGATCGCATACATCCCCTCCGCCGCGATGAGGTCCAGGAACCGGCCCAGATCCAGGCCGTCAGTGAGGCTGAATTCCCCTTCCCGCGGCGCATGCGCGTTCCAGGCGACATAGGTCTCGATCGTGTTCAGGCCCATCTGGCGGGCCTTCCGGATCCGGTCAGCCCAGTGGCCGGGATGGACGCGGAAATAGTGCAGTGCGCCCGAAAGAACCCGAAACGGCTCGCCGTCCAGCAGGAAGTCGTGGTCACCAATGGCGAACTCCGACGCCGTCATGCTTTTCCCTTTTCCTTCCGCTGCGCAAGCGGTGGCCAGCCGAGATCCTCGGCCTGGCCACCGGCTCAGCTGCGCCAATCGTGAGTGAGGACTACTTGCTCGTGACGCTGAACCCCTGCTGTGTCCCGTACGAAGCCGAAGCTTTCTGCCAGGCCTGCAGCCCGGCGCTGAGGCTGACGTTCTTGCTATAGGCCTGGCCCGCGGTGTCGGGGTAGATGCTGTTGGCGTAGACCTGGAACGGCAGGTAGCTCCAGCCGGGCAGGACATCCTTGGCGGCCTGGGAAAGGACGGTGTTGATCTTCTGCCCGCCAAAGTAGGCGGACGTGGCGCTCAGGAACGACGGGGAGTCCAGGATCGAGTTCGCCGCGGGGAAGTCACCGCTGTCCGCGGAGATCTGCGCGCCCGGGCCGGAGTCCATGAACTCCAGGAAGCCGACGGCGGCGAGCTCGTTCTTGCTCGGCTTGAGTACCGCGTCGCTGCTTCCCCCGTTCTCTGAGGTCACGGCCTGCCCGGCGGCCCATTGGGGCATCATGGCCACCCGCCAGTCACCCTGGCCGGCCGGGACGCCGGACTCGAGGTTCGACGGGCATCCAGCCGCCGGTGTACAGGCCGAACGGGCTGACCAGGGAGGGCAGGATGATCGACCACGGCGTGTTGGTCAGGTGGAGGCTGCTGAACAGCAGGAACGTCGGTACCGCCAGCGCGGTCCCCGGCACCGCGACCGCGCCGAGCACGACCGCGAACGCGGCCCGCTTGCCCGGGAAGTCATACTTCGCCAGCCCGTAGCCGGCCAGCGTGGCCAGGAACGTGGCGCCGCCCGCGCCGACGGCGACGTAGAGCAGCGTGTTCTCCAGCCAGCGGACGAAAATGCCGTTGTCGTACGTGAACGCCTGCCGGATGTTGTCCCACAGGGCGAACTTCCCGCCGAACCACAGGCCGAACGTGGTGAACAGCGAGCGCTGCGTCTTGGTCGAGTTGACGACCAGCCAGAACAGGGGCAGCAGCGCATAGCCGAGCATGACCGTCATGACGAGGTGGAGGATCACCGACCTGCGCCTGCGGGCGCGGCCCCTGGGCCGTGGCGGCCGCGCCAGCCGTGGCGGGCGGTGATCCGCCGCGGTCAGTACCGCCTTGGTGGCCGCCACGCTCATGCCTGCCTTCTCCGGCCGGACAGCTGCACGGCGTAGGCGATGATCATGGTGACGACGCCCATCACGATCGCGATGGCGGCCGAGTAGTTATACTCCTGGCCGGCGAACGACAGGTTGTAGGCGTACATGTTCGGCGTGAAATAGGTGCCGATCGTGTTGGGCGCGAGCGGCTGGAGGATGTTGGGCTCGTTGAACAGCTGCAGGCTGCCGATGACCGAGAACACCGTGGCAATCACGATCGCTGGGCGCAGCGCCGGGAGCTTGATGCCGCGGACGATCCGGAGGGGGCTGGCGCCGTCGAGCTCGGCCGCCTCGTAGAGCTCACCGGGGACCACCCGCAAGGCTGAGTAGAAGATCAGCATGTTGTAACCGGTGAATTCCCAGGTGACGATGTTGCCGATCGAGGCCAGGATCCAGCTGCTGGCGAACGGTCGGGCAGCCGGACCCCGAGGAAGCTGCTCAGGCTGGCGACCAGGCCGAACTGCGAGCCATACATGAAGCCCCACATCAGCGAGGCCACGACCGCCGGGACCGCGTAGGGCAGGAAGATCGATATCCGGTACAGCGGCGCCCAGCGCAGCCGCGCGCTGTCCAGCGCCAGGGCGGCGAACAGCGCCAGCGCCAGCATGATCGGCACCTGCACGAGGAGCAAGACCGCGACGTGCCGCACCGAGTCCCAGAATCTCGGATCGGTCAGCGCCTGCTGGTAGTTGGCCAGCCCGGTGAACGTGTTGCCGCCGATCAGCTGGTTCCGGAACAGGCTGAGGTAGATCGCATATCCCACCGGGGTGACCAGGGCGAAGGCGAAGACCGCCAGGAACGGGCCGACGAAGCCCCAGCCGGTCCAGCTCCGGCGGCGCCGCCGCTGGCTGGCCCCCCGGAGCGCTGCTGCTGCAGACGGCGCTGTCATGGTCGCTCCGCTCGCACTGTCGCTCCGCTCGCTTTGCCGCTTCGCCCGGAACGAGATGTTTGCGTAAACACGTCGAGGCATACCTATCATGTTTACGCAAACATATACACCCCGGCAGGGTCGGAGAAGTCCGCTGAGGCCTCCTCGCCCATCCGCTGATGGCCACGGCTGGCCTGGCGCGATCCGGCGGACCGTCCGGTTTCTATTCGGCGGACCCTCCGGTCGCGAGCCGCATGAGGTCGGTGTCGAGATCGATGGAGAGCTCGGTTCCGCCCGCGCTGCCGTACTCGTGCTGGTAGCTCTGCCAGGACCCGTCCTTGATCTTGCGGGCGAAGCCGCTCTCCATGAGCAGCACCAGCTCGAGCGCGGCCCGGTCGATGCGCTTGTTCAGAGCCGGGTCGCTCCAGTCCTCCGGGGCGGCGAACAGGGAGGTCGGCACGGTCAAGGTGCGCAGGTAGGCGAACAGGGAGCGCATCTGGTCGTCCGCGACGAGGGCATGCCGCGCGGTCCCGGCCGTCGCAGCGAGCACGACGGGCTTGCCGATGAGCAGGTCGTTGTCCAGCACGTGGAAGAAGGAGGTGAACAGGCCGCTGGGGCCGGCCTTGTAGACCGGGGCGGCGGCGATGATGCCGTCGGCTTCGCCGAGGGCCGTGATCGCCTGCCCCAGTTTTGGCGTGACCAGCTGGGATACCAGCGCGGTGGAGATGTCGGCAGATAGCTCGCGCAGCTCGATGACGCTGACCGTCACCGTGTTCCCGTGCCTGGCCGCCAGCGCCGCGGCGCGCTCGGCGGTGCGGTCGGCCAGCAGCCGGGTCGAGGAGGGATCGCCGGTGCCGGCGCTGACCACAGCCAGCCTGAATGATTCCGGTGCCGCAGGGGCGTTCATAGGCGCATGTCCTCGTGGTTGTCGTGGGTGGCCACACTGTTGTTGTGGTGGGTGGCCGCGTTGTTGTCGTGGGTGGCCGCGCTCGGGCCGGCGGGCTGGCGGGCCAGCTTCAGGCAGATCGTTTCCAGCTGCCGGAGTTCGCCATGGTCCAGCCCGGCCGTCAGGGCGCGGGCGACGCTGCGGGCGTGCCTGCGCCCGACCTGGCGCTGCAGGGCCCGGCCCGTGTCGGTGAGCGACAGGCGGACCCCGCGCCCGTCGGCCGGGTCGGACTGGCGCTCGACGATGCCGCGCTCGGCCAGCCGGTCCACCATGCGGGACAGGGCCGGCTGGCTGAGCAGGACGTGACGGTTCAGCTCGCTGATGCGGAGGGGCTCAGGGCACTTGGACAGCGTGTAGAGCACGTCGTACTCCCGCATGGAGATGTCCTCCCAGATGTCCTCGGCCGCGAACTGCTTCATCAGCACGGCGTGGGCGGACAGCAGCGCCTCCCACGCGTCGTTGGCGAGATGCGCCCGGCCCGGCATCACAGGCCCGGGTACACGGCCTCGAGCTCCGAGGCGGTGTCCTGGTAGGGGGACGAGCCCGTGACGTTGTCGCCGCGGTTCGCGTTCGGGCGCGGCTGGCGCGGAGCCTGGTCGCCGTACTTCGCCGTGACCAGGCTGGCGTGGGTCGGAGCGTCGGGCGTCTCCGGGTCGCGCCGGGCGGCGATCTCCTTGCGCAGCACCGGCACGACCTCCCCGCCGAGCAGGTCAAGCTGGTTGAGCACCGTCTTCAGCGGCAGGCCGGCGTGGTCCATCAGGAACAGCTGGCGCTGGTAGTCCCCGAAGTGCTCGCGGAAGGTCAGGGTCTTGTCGATGACCTCCTGCGGGCTGCCCACCGACAGCGGCGTGAGCTCCGTGAAGTCCTCCATCGACGGCCCGTGCCCGTAGACCGGCGCCTCGTTGAAGTAGGGCCGGAACTCCCGCTTGGCGTCCTGGGAGTTCCTGGCGATGTAGGCCTGGCCGCCCAGGCCGACGATCGCCTGCACTGGCGTGCCGTGGCCGTAATGGGCGTAGCGCTGCCGGTAGAACTCGATCAGACGCATGTAGTGCTCCTTGGGCCAGAAGATGTTGTTGGCGAAGAAGCCGTCCCCGTAGTACGCGGCCTGCTCGGCGATCTCGGGGGTGCGGATCGAGCCGTGCCACACGAACGGCGGCACGTCGTCCAGCGGCCGCGGGATCGAGGTAAAGCCCTGCAGCGGGGTGCGGTACTTGCCCTCCCAGTCCACGACATCCTCGCGCCACAGCCGGTGCAGCAGGTTGTAGTTCTCCAGCGCCAGCGGCAGGCCCTGCCGGATGTCCTGACCGAACCACGGGTACACCGGGGCCGTGTTACCGCGGCCGAGCATCAGGTCCATCCGCCCCTTCGACAGGTGCTGCAGCATCGCGTACTCCTCCGCGATGCGCACCGGGTCGTTCGTCGTGATCAGCGTCGTCGACGTGGTCACGATCAGCCTCTTCGTGGTCGCCGCGATAAACGCCAGCAGCGTCGTCGGCGCAGACGAGAAGAACGGGGGGTTGTGATGCTCGCCGATCGCGAACACGTCCAGCCCAACCTCCTCGGTCTTCTGCGCTATCGCCGTGATCGCGTCGATCCGCTCCGCCTCGGTCGGCGTCTGTCCCGACACCGGATCGCGGGTGATGTCACTGACCGAGAAGATCCCGAACTGCATGCCATGCCTCCTACGCTCCCAGCGCAGCAGCGGCCCGCCGCTTGCGCCCGGGAAGAACAGAACTCAGATATATGCGTTTGCATGTATCTCAACAGCGCAGCCGCCGGGATATTCCGCCCCGGGGTCCCTGGCCGGGCGGACGGGGCTGTGCGCACGACGTTTGCGGGAACGCGGTGCGTTGTGCCCCGCGGGCGGGTCGTTGCGGAATCTCCGCATCCGCTAAAGAGTGCGGGATGCGCCCGAGCGCCCTTGGCCGTGATGATCTGAATAACAGTTCGAATTTTTGCCCCCCCGCGGGCAAAAATTCGAACTACTGATGTCCGGCGCCCCGGACTGTCTCATTTACTGAGACGCCAACCTCGATCCTGCAACAGCCTGCGGGTGAGGCATTTTGCACCCGGCCGGTACCGGCAGGCCCACAGGCGGCGCGGTGATCATGCGGCCTGGTGGCACTTGGTGGCGGCACGCACGCAGGCCTGGCCGTCCTCTTCGCCTGCTCAGCTTCCGGTGAGCTTTTCGGCGGCGGTCCGGCCGGCGTCTGCGGTGCGGCGCAGGAACCCGGCGAGGAGCTCGAGATCCTCATCGCTGTAGTCAGCGCAGATCTCGTCCATCGCGGTGTTCATCCCCGATTCAACCAGGTAGAGGCGGAGGATCTCCGCACCCCGGCCGCGGCCTGCCTGGATGACGACGCTGCGGCGGTCGGCGGAGTCGCGGCGGCGGTCGATCCAGCCGCCGCGTTCGAGCCGGTCGAGGACACCGGTCATGGTGGCGGGGTGCAGCCCAGCGCGCCGGGCCAGGGCGCTCGGGCTCAGCGGGCCGTATCGGGCGATGAGGTCAAGGCACTGCAGGTCGGCGGCCTTGAGGTCGAGGCGTGTGCCGACACTGTGGTTGAGCATGGCCAGCTGGGCGCCCAGGTCGCGCAGTGACTCCTTGACCGCCCGGTTCAGCCGCCTGCGCTGCCCTTCGGTCCCCGGCCCGTCCGCTGATTGTATCGATTCCATATGATATGATCTCCGTATCTTATGAATTACAGAACCAGGGTACCGGGAAGGCGAACACGATGAAACTGACCATCCTCGGCGCGACAGGCGCCACCGGAACACTCCTCACCGCACAGGCGCTCGCAGCCGGCCATGATGTCACCGCCGTTGTCCGCGATCCCGCCCGCCTGACAGTCCCGGCTCACCAGCGACTACAGATTGTCACCGCTGACGTCATGGACCCCGCCGCGATCACCCCGGCCATGGCAGGCGCGGACGCCGTACTGTCCGCGGTAGGCCCACGCGGCACTGGCCCCACGACGGTCATCCAGGACAGCGTGCGCAGCATCATCCAGGCCATGCAGAAAACAGGTACCCGGCGGCTCCTCGAGGTCAGCGGCTCCGTCGTCACCGACGACGGTGAAAGCCCCTACCTGCGCTACCTGCTCAAGCCACTGGCACGGCGTACCTTCCTGCGCCACGTCTGCGCCGACATGCGCCGCGGCGAGGACGAGATCCGGGACACCGACCTGGACTGGACGATCGTCCGCCCGCCCGCGCTGACCAGCAAACCGGCCAGCGGAACCTACCGCACCGCGATCGACCGCAACCTGCCCCACGGATTCAGCGTCTCCCGGGCCGACCTGGCCGCCTGCATGCTCACCCTGCTGGACGACCCTGCCACCGTGCACCGGCATGTCGCCATCGCCAGCTGACACCCACAGTCACGACCAGCACCGCCGGCGCCAGCCCGGCTGAGCCCCCGTGGCCGGGCGGTGGGTCCTGGCGCTGCTGATGCGGCAGGATTTGTGGGTGGCCAGTGATGTGGTGTGGTGGCCAGGGGCGTCAGGAGCCCGCCGCGAGCGCGTGGCTGTCCTCACCGTCTCCTATAACACCCGGGAGTTGACGGCGTTTTTGCTGTGGTCCCTGCGCAGGGTCGTGAACTGGCCGGACCTGGAGATTGTGGTCGTAGACAACGGCTCGCGGGACGGGTCAGCGGAACTGCTGGCCGAAGCCGGGCAGGCCGGGATCTGCGTAGTGCTCGCCAACGACGTCAACCGTCATCACGGCCCGGGTCTTAACCAGGGAATCTCCTGGCTGGCCGCTCGGCCGGGACCGCTTCCGGAGTGGATCTGGATCATGGATTCCGACGCCGTCGCCGCGCGGCCGGACGCGCTCTCCGCGGCCCTCGCCGTCGCCCGGGACCAGTCAGCGGCCCTGGCCGGAGAGCCGCAGTGGGACCAGTGGCATCAGGCCAGCCGCTTCGGGCTGTACTCGCTGCTCATGGACCCGGCCCAGGTCTGGCGGCAGGAGGCCGGGCCTTTCACCGACGGCGGCGATCCATCGTTTGACCTGCTCACATCGGCCGCCCGGCTCGGTGTCCGGATGGCCGCCTTCCCGTTCACCGCCGCGGGTTACGTCATTCACCGTGGCAGGGGCAGCCTGGCCGCGGTCTTCGCCGCCGGGGAAGCTCGCACCCGCTCTACCAGTCGGCGGCCGGCCACCATGACCCGCATTTCGGCGAGGTGCCGGGCGCGGGCCAGCGATGCCAGGCCCTCCTGCAGACATTCCGCACCGAGACAGGCCCGCTGACCGGGGCAACCCTGGCCAGAGCCTGCGGGAGCTCACCGGGCCACCGGTAACAAGCCTGCGTGCTCCGTCGAAATCGGATCTACTGCCAGCGCCGTCCACCGATACGCTGCTCGATGCCCTGCGCGAGAGGGCGCTTGCCGTGGAGCGTTCCCCGCACTCAAACGAGGCGCCAGGCGACCTTTACGTCGAGGACGCGACAAGCTCACCGGTGAAGCTGATCGCTGTAGTAACGGCCGTCGATGGTGACACCATCGACCCGCTACGCCGGGAAGTCCGGCAGGCTCTCGTCACATTCCTCCAGCAGAATCATCCTGGCGCGCTGCCGGGCCGCTAGCGCCCAGCATGAGCGCAACTGCGGAAGTGCGTATCCGTACCTTCACCCCACGTTGATTCCAATTCAATGACAGCGTGTCTTATGCAAAAGTCGCGTTATGCACATCAACATCCACCGCTACCGTCGCCCTGACTTGCACCGGCCGCTCGTGCAGGTCCTCCGGGCCTGCACTCGCTAGCCGGTTTTGCATAACGCACCGTGTGCCGTGCAGCTGCACTAGGCCTTTAGGGTGCGGGTATGGGGCAGATCCGGGTGGGCACGGCGTCGTGGACGGACCGGACGCTGATCGACTCTGGCTGGTACCCGCCCGAGGCGGACACGCCGGAGACGCGGCTGCGTTATTACGCCCGCCAGTTCCCGCTGGTCGAAGTGGACGCCACCTACTACGCGCTGCCCGCCGAGCAGACCGCCGCCACCTGGGCGGCGCGCACCCCGGCGGGGTTCACCTTCAACGTGAAGGCGTTCAGCCTGTTCACCCAGCATCCCACCCCCGTGTCCTCCTTGCCCAAAGACCTGCGCCCAGCGGCGGAGAAGACCGGCAAGGACCGGATCTACCTCAAAGACCTTCCCGATGAGGTGACCGATCAGGCGTGGACGCGGTTCCTGGCCGCGCTGGAGCCGCTGCGCCAGGCCGGGAAGCTCGGCGCGATCTTGCTGCAGTTCCCGCCCTGGTTCCCTATCGGCCGCAGCCGCAAGGACTACATCCGGGCCTGCGCGCAGCGGGCCGCACCGGACCGGGTGTGCATCGAGTTCCGTAACCGCACCTGGATGACCGAGGACAACCAGGCCGAGACCCTGGACTTCCTGTCCTCCCATCAGCTGCCGTACGTGTGCGTGGACATGCCGCAAGGCCACCGGGACTCCATCCCGCCCGTCCTCGCCGCCACCGCCAGTGACCTAGCGGTGGTCCGGATGCACGGCCACTCCACGAAGTGGGAGAGCAAGGACATCCACGAGCGGTTCGGCTACCGCTACAGCGGCAAAGAGCTCACGGACTGGGCGCCCAAGGTCGCCGCCCTGGCCGAGGACGCCGAGCAGACCCACGTGCTGTTCAACAACTGCTACCGCGACTACGCCCAGACCAACGCCCAGCAACTCGCCGAACTGCTCACAACCTGAGCCCGGATAGAAACGATCGTTCGGTCTGTTGCTAACCTGGGCACGTGAGCGACAACAGCCCCGCTGAGCCAGTGGTCCGCCCCGGCCGGGATGAGCAGGACGGCGCGGTCGCGGTGGTCACCCTTAACCGCCCCGACCGGCGCGACTCCTCGCCGGCCCTGGCGCCCCCGCCCCCGCCCCCGCGAACCCGGCGGGTGCGCGGGACACCGGGCCTGCGCCGCCCCGTTTACGACGCGGAGTCCCTGCTCGCGGTGGCGGTGGCCGAGTTCAACGAGCGCGGCTACGACGCCACCAGCATGGAGGACCTTTCCCGGGCGGCCGGCATCAGCAAATCGTCGTTCTACCACCACGTCAGCGGCAAGGAGGACCTCCTGCGGGCCGCGTTGCAGCGTGCTCTGGAGGGGTTGTTCGGCATCCTCGAGGAGCGCGCGGCCCAGAACGGGCCGCCGTTGCAGCGCCTGCGGCATATTGTGCGCCGCCAGGTCGAGGTCCTGATCAGCGAGCTGCCCTACGTCACGCTGCTGCTGCGGGTGCGCGGCAACACCGAGACCGAGCGCTGGGCACTGGCGCGCCGGCGCGCGTTCGACGCGACCGTGGCGTCCCTGGTCGCCGACGCTATTGCCGAAGGGGAGGTCGGCCCTACCGTGCAGCCGTGGCTCGCGGCGCGGCTGCTGTCGGGGACGGTGAACTCGATCATCGAGTGGTACCGCCCCAGCCGGCCGGCGCGGAGAACCTCGCCGATGACGTCGTGCGCATGGTCTCCGGCGGCATCCTGCCGCCCCCTGACTCCCGTGTTGCGGACGACGGGGCCCATGCGCCATCATGAAACGAACGAACATTCGGTACAGGAGGCCAGTGGCGTGAACACTGCCGATCTTGAGCGCGGTTTCGACGCCATCATCGCGGCCGGGCAGCGTATCGAGCCGCGGGACTGGATGCCCGAGGCCTACCGCCAGACCCTGATCCGGCAGATCGCGCAGCACGCGCATTCCGAGATCATCGGCATGCAGCCGGAAGGGAACTGGATCCTGCGCGCGCCGAGCCTGCGCCGCAAAGCCATCCTGCTCGCGAAGGTGCAGGATGAGGCGGGGCACGGGATGTATCTCTACGCCGCCGCCGAGACACTCGGCACCGATCGCGGCGAGCTCACCGAGAAGCTGATCTCCGCCCGGCAGAAGTACTCCTCGATATTCAACTACCCGGCGCTCAGCTACGCTGACGTCGGCGTGATCGGCTGGCTCGTCGATGGCGCGGCGATCTGCAACCAGGTGCCGCTGTGCCGCTGCTCCTACGGCCCGTACGCCCGGGCGATGATCCGGATCTGCAAGGAGGAGTCGTTCCACCAGCGGCAGGGTTTCGAGCTCCTGCTGGCCATGGTCCACGGCACCGCCGCGCAGCGGGAGATGGTGCAGGAGTCGGTGAACCGCTGGTGGTGGCCCTCGCTGATGATGTTCGGGCCGCCGGACGGCGCCTCGCCCAACACGGCGCAGTCGATGGCGTGGGGCATCAAGCGCCACACCAACGACGAGCTGCGCCAGCGGTTCGTGGACATGACCGTCCCGCAGGCCGAGGCGCTGGGCGTGATCCTGCCTGACCCTGCCCTCGCCTGGAACGAGGCGCGCCAGGCCTACGACTACAGCGAGCCTGACTGGGAGGAGTTCAAGGCGGTCATCGCGGGCGGCGGCCCGGCCAGCGCGCAGCGCATCGCCCACCGGAACCGGGCGCACGAGCGCGGCGCCTGGGTGCGCGAAGCGGCCCAGGCCTACGCCAGCAAGCAGGCGGCCCGGGCGGCCCCGGGCGCGGGCGGCGCGGAGGCAGCGGCATGACCCGGGGCGAGCAGGAAGCCGCCGCGGGGCAGCCGCCGCGCCGGTCCTGGCCGTTGTATGAGGTGTTCATCCGCGGCAAGCGCGGGCTCAACCACGTGCACGTCGGCTCGCTGCACGCGGCCGACGGCGAGATGGCCCTGCACAGCGCCCGCGACGTCTACACCCGCCGCAACGAAGGCGTGTCGATCTGGGTGGTGAAGGCCGACAACATCACGGCGTCGAGCCCGGAGGAGAAGGACCCGTTCTTCGCCCCGGCCGGCGACAAGGTCTACCGGCACCCGACGTTCTACGCGATCCCGGAGGATGTGCCGTACCTGTGAACGCGCATCATCCCGGCACCGGCGAGCATGACGCTGCCAACGCCTACCAGTCGCTGGCGGAAACCACCGCACATGATGACCCGCGCTGGGCGTTCGGCACCGGCGTGGAGGACGTCCAGGCCGAGATCACCTCGCCGGTACCGGCCGGGGCGGCCGCCGCGGACCTGGCCGCGTACTGCCAGATGCTGGGCGACGACGCGCTGATCTACAGCCACTGCCTGTCGGAGTGGGTCAGCAACGCACCGGAACTGGAGGAGGAAGTCGCGCTGGCCAACATCGCGCTCGACCTGCTGGGCCAGGCCCGGGTGCTGCTCGCCCGCGCCGGGCAGGCCGAAGGCGCGGGCCGGGATGAGGACGCGCTCGCGTACCTGCGGGCCGAGGCCGAGTTCCGCAACGTGGCGCTGGCTGAGCTGAGCGACGAGCTCGACTTCGCCCGCGCCGTCGCCCGGCTGCTGATCTTCTCCTCCTGGCGGCTGGCCCTGCTGCACCGGCTGCTCGGCTCGGCTGACCCGGTGATCGCCGCCGTCGCGGGCAAGGGCGTCAAGGAACTCACCTACCACCGCGACTACGCCGCCCGGTGGACACTGCGCCTCGGCGATGGCACCGAGGAGTCGCACCGCCGGATGCAGGCGGCACTGCACATCGTATGGCCGTACCTCGGGGAGCTGTTCCGTACCTCCGACGAGGAACGCCGGCTCGCCCAGGCTGGGGTCGCGGCCGATCCGGCGCAGACCCAGGCCGAGGTCGACGCCGTGCTCGACGAGGTGCTCGCCCAGGCCACGCTGACCCGCCCGGCCGTCCCGCCCATGGGCACCATCAGCGGCCGCGGCGGCCGCCAGGGCCTGCACACCGAGCGGCTCGGGCACGTGCTCGCCGAGATGCAGAGCCTGGCCCGCCAGCATCCGGGGGCGACGTGGTGACCGCCGCGACGGCCAGTGCCCACGCGGTCGCCACCCAGGTCGCCGACCCCGAGATGCCGATGCTCACCCTCGGCGACCTCGGCGTCGTCCGGGGCGTGCTGGTCGACGGGGACACCGTCACCGTCACGATCACCCCGACCTACTCCGGCTGCCCCGCGATCGAGGTCATGCGCGACGACCTGCTGGCAGCGCTCACCGCAGCCGGTTACCGGCGGGTCGAGGTACGGACCGTGCTCGCCCCGCCGTGGAGCACCGACTGGATCTCCGACGACGGCCGCCGCAAGCTCGCCGAAGCCGGGATCGCCCCGCCCGGCCGGGCGGGCCCGCCCGGGACCGGCCCCATCCCGCTGACGCTCACTCCCCCGCCGGCGGTGGTCCGCTGCCCGCGCTGCGGGTCGCCCGCCACCGCGGAGTTCTCCCGGTTCGGCCCCACCGCCTGCACCGCACTGCGCCGCTGCGCGGCCTGCCAGGAACCCTTTGAGCACATGAAGGAGATCTGACACGGTGCGTGCCGACGTAGCTACCACGGCCGCCAGGCCCGTGGCCGGCCGGTTCCGCACCCTGCGGGTCGCTGCCATCGAGAAGCTCTGCGACGACGCCGTGGCCGTGACCTTCGAGGTTCCGGACGGGCTGCACCCCGAGTTCGCCTTCCAGCCCGGCCAGTACCTGACGCTGCGCCAGCACACCGCCGGCGGCGAGGAGCGCCGATCCTACTCGATCTGCGCGCCCGCTGGCTCAGCCCCTGCGCATCGGGGTGCGCCGGGTCGAACGGCGGCCTGTTCTCCGAATGGCTGACGGAGCGGGTCCTGCCCGGTGACGAGATCGAGGTCAGCCCACCCGCCGGCTCGTTCACCCCCGTCCTCGAACCGGGCGCCCATCATGGGCTGATTGCCGCCGGATCAGGCATCACGCCCGTGCTGTCGATCGTGGCCTCGGTCCTGGCCGGCCACCAGGACACCCGGGTCACCCTGCTCTACGGCAACCGGCGCACCGACACGGTGATGTTCACCGAGGAGCTCGCCGACCTGAAGAACACTTACCGTGGGCGGCTGCATCTGCTGCACGTCCTGTCCCGCGAGCCGGTGCAGGCCGAGATCTTCTCCGGGCGGCTGGACGCCGCCAAGCTCCGCCAGCTGCTCACCCGGCTGGTCGACACGCCGGACGTCGACCACTGGTGGCTGTGCGGGCCGCTGGGCATGACCGAGGACGCCACCGCGGTCCTCACCGGGCTCGGCGCGGACCGCAAGCGCCTGCACCGCGAGCTGTTCTATGTCGATGAACCACCGCCAGAGCTGCATCGCCGCGAGGACACCGACGCGGCTGACGGGGACAGCAGCGAGGTCACTCTCGTGCTCGACGGCCGGTCGACCACCCTCACCCTGCCGCGCACCGTCCCGGTCCTCGACGCCGCCCAGAAAGTCCGCGCCGATCTGCCGTTCGCCTGCAAGGGCGGGGTATGCGGCACCTGCCGCGCCAGGGTCACCGGCGGCGAGGTAACGATGCGCCGTAACTTCGCGCTGGAGGACGACGAGGTCGACGCCGGCTTCGTGCTGACCTGCCAGGCGCTCCCCGTGTCAGAAAAGATCACCGTCGACTACGACACCTGAGCCGCCTGCCTCGTTCCCGCCAGGGGTGGGGCCAGATGGGCCCGGGAGCCGGCCCACTCCATGATTGGCGCTCTAGCTGTCGGCTAGCCGACAGGAACCCTGTCAGCAGGATGACTGACAGTTGCCTCGCCGTCCCTGACCATCTGAGTGATGAGTGCGGGAGGCCTCCCCGATCCCAGGGACCCCGGGCAGGCCGGGCCGTGCAGACGTCGATGGGGGCAAACATGGTGGCTGCGCGGATCCGGGCGCTGTTCCTCCCCGCCGGGAACCAGGCGAGCTGCGCGGGGCAGCTGGTGGCCGACGTAGCGGCGCAGGCTGGCCTGGTGCCATCGAACGCCGAGCTGATCGAGGAGCTGCGGGCGTCCCGGCAGCGCCTGGTCACCGCACAGGACGAGGCTCGGCGGCGGCTGGAACGCAACATCCACGATGGAGCGCAGCAGGACCTGGTGACCCTGGCCGTCAAGCTCCGGCTCGCCGCGATGGCGGTGCCCGACGGCCCGGTCCGGCGGATCCTGGACGAACTGCAGGCCGATGCCGCGGATGCGCTGGGCAACCTCCGTGACCTCGCCCGGGGCGTCTATCCCCCGCTGCTGGCCGAGCAGGGCCTGGCCGCAGCGCTCCAGGCCCAGGCCGTGAAATCGTCCCTGCCAGTAGCCGTCCAGGCCCGCGCGGTCGGGCGGTTGCCGCAGGATGCGGAGGCGGCCGTGTACTTCTGCTGCCTGGAGGCGCTGCAGAACAGCACCAAGCATGCTGGCGCCGGCCAGGCCCGCATCTGGATCCGGATTCAGGATGGGAGCCTGTGCTTCACCGTCTCCGACGACGGAGCCGGCTTCGATGCCCGCCGCACTCCTGCGGGCGCTGGGCTGCGGAATATGGCCGACCGGCTCGCCGCGCTCGGCGGCAGGATCGAGATCCGGTCCGCTCCTGGCCAGGGCACCGCCATCACCGGGCACCTCCCGCTGCCTGCCGCCGTCACCCGGAAAGCATCAGCCATCACGCAGGTTGCTCAGTCCGCGGCTGGATGGCCGAACCAGGTGCCAAGGGCATCCCGCAGCGCGCCCGTGTCCTGGGCTTCAGCGGCGGCCGCCCACGCCACCTGAACGAGCTCTTCCGCCAGCCCGACGTCGCCGAGCCGGGCAGCGAGCGCGGCCCGGCTCCGGACAGCCTCCTGCCGGTAGGCGCTTTCCAGCTCACCGGCGTCGTCCACACCGGCCAGTCTTCCAGCGCAGTCAATGCTGAGGCGGTAGGGAAAGACGGAAGATTTCCAGCGGATGCAGGGCGCGCCGCCCCGTTCCGTGCGCTATCTGCTGCCGGCAGGAGACACCTGTCGCAGCGATGATCGCGTCGCTCGCCTCGGCCCGGATGGCGGGAAAGAGCCTGAGCTCGCCAATGTTCATGGACAGCTCGTAGTGTTCCGCCTCGAAGCCGAATGCAGCCGGCCATGCCGCAGCATCCGGCATCGGCCTCGGTAACCTCGGCACCCGGGATAGCGCGGAGCAGGGCCATCGTCGCGGCGGTACCCACGAGCGCCTTCTGATGGCAGTGACCGTGGAAGAGGATACGGCGGCCGCTGGCCGCGCTCCCGTCCGGCAGCACGATCCTGCCGTCGGCGATGGCCTCCAGGAGCAGTTCCTCCGGCAGGCGGGTGGCTGCCGCCACCGCCTGCGCTCGCGGGTCGCCGGGCAGCAGGGCCGCGTACTCATCGCGCAGGGTCAGCAGGCACGACGGCTCCACCCCGACGATGGGCAACCCGCGGGTAGCTGCGTCGGCCAGGCGTCCAGCCATGACCGCCGCCATCCGCCGGGCCTGGTCCACCAGCCCTTTGGACAGGCTGGCACGCCCGCAGCAACCAGCGTCCTCGAACCGGACCTGCCATCCAGCGAGCTCGAGCAGTTCGATGGCGGCCCTCCCCGTTGATGGCTCGGTGAAGGTCGTAAAGGAGTCGGCGAGGAAGATCAGCTCGCCCTGAGTGGCAGGCCGGGCCGGGGCTGGCCGCCGGCGGAACCAGCTGCGCAGGTCCCGGCGCTGGAACCGGGGCAGCGGGCGGGCTGCGGTGACGCCCAGCCTGCGCTCGGCCAGCCGGCGGCCCGGCCGCCATGTGCTGGCGAGATTGGACACCGGGTACGTGGCGGAGCCCAGCTGGTTGAGGGCGCGGATCGAGCCGAAGATGCGCGAGCGGAGCAGGATGCCGTGCTGGTCGTGGTAGGCGGCGAGCGCTTCGGTTTTCAGCGCGGCCATATCCACGCCCAGCGGGCACTCGCTCTTGCACGCCTTGCACTCAAGGCAGAGGTCGAGGATGCCGTGCAGCCGCTCGTCCCCCAGCGCGGCCCGCGGGTCAGCCATGGAGAGGGCCTTCACCAGGGCATTCGCCCGGCCGCGGGTGGAGTGCTCCTCGTCCCGGGTGGCCATGTAGGACGGGCACATGACGCCCGTCGCCGTCTTCCGGCAGAGCCCGATATTCATGCAGCGGTCAGCGGCGCCGCGCATCCCGCCCGGGGCGTCGAAGCGCAGGCGGGTCGCGATCGGAGGCACGGGCGGCAGCGCCGCGTCGCGCAGGTGATCCGTTATCGCGGGCGCGTTCACGATCTTCCCTGGGTTCATCCGGTTCTCCGGATCGAAGAGCCGCTTCGTCTCCTGCATGGCGGCATACAGTGCGTCGCCGAAGACGCGGCGGTTGAATTCGCTCCGGGCGAGCCCGTCACCATGCTCGCTCGAGTTGACCCCGCCGTATTCCAGCACCAGTTCGCGCACCTCCTCGGCGACCTCTCGCATCAGCTCCGGCTGGCCAGGCGCGGTGAGGTCCATGAAGGGGCGGATATGCAGGCAGCCGACGGAGCAGTGGCCGTAGAAGCCGGCGGTCAGGCCCCGGGCGTCCAGGATCTGCCGGAAGCGCCGGGCGTAGGCGGCCAGTTTGGCTGGCTCGACGGCGGTGTCCTCGACAAACGCCAGCGGGCGGCGGCCACCCGAACTGGCCGCCATGAGCAGCCCAAGACCGGCCTGGCGGACCTTCAGCAACGCGGCCTGCTCCGCGGGATGAACCGCCCGGAGGGTATGGAAGCCGTGCCGGTGCGCCCGCCAGCTCTCGTCCAGCCGGTCGAGCCCGGCGACCGCCTCAGCGAGCGTGCCGCCGAAGAACGTCACGAACAGCAGGGCGTCCGGGTCGCCGGTCAGTATCGATCCCAGTGCCTGGTATTCGATCTTCTGGCGGGACAGCTCCAGGATGGTGCGGTCGATCAGCTCAACGGCCGCGGGCTGGCAGGCCAGTGCGTCCTCGGTGGCCTCGATGGCAGCCGCCACGGAGCTGAAATGGCCCACGGCGATGACCCGGTACCGCGGTGCGGGAACCAGCTGCACGGTCGCCTCGACGAGGGTGATCAGCGTACCCTCGGAGCCCACCACGAACTTGGCCAGGTCAAGCCCGGGCTGCCCAGGCAGCCGGTCCAGCCGGTAGCCGCCGGACTGCCGCCAGAACCGGGGGAACCCGGCCGCGATGGCGGCGCGGTGCCGCCGCGCCAGCCGGGGCAGTTCCCGGCAGATGGCGCCGTCCAGGGTGGGTGCGGCCGCGCGGCTGAGCAGCTGCTGCTCGGTCAGCGGGCCGAACCGGGACTGGCTCGCGTCCGACAGCACCACGTCGAGGGCCAGCACATGGTCGATCGTCATGCCGTACCGCACCGAGTGACTGCCCGCCGAGTTATTGCCGATCATCCCGCCGAGCGTCGCCCGGTTACTGGTGGACGTGTCCGGCCCGAACATGAGCCCGTGCGGGCGGGCGGCCAGGTTCAGCTGCTCCTGCACCACGCCCGGCTGCACCCGGGCTACTCGCTGCTCAGCGTCGATTTCGATGATGCTGCGCAGATGCCGGGACAGGTCCATCACCACGGCGTGCCCCACCGTCTGGCCCGCCAGGCTGGTGCCGGCGCCCCGCGGTAGCACCGGCACGCCGAACTCCGCGGCCGTGGATACCACAGCGGCCACCTCGTCGCCGTCCCGGGGAAGACCACGCCGATCGGCTCGATCGCGTACATGCTCGCGTCGCGCGAGTACAGATGCCTGCTGTAGGAGTCGAATCGCACCTCGCCGCCCAGCACGCCGCGCAGCGCCGCCGCGAGTTCCTCGTTGTTACCGGGCACGATGCCCTCCCTGGCCGGATCCGCACCGGCATGCTAGGGGCGACGAAAGGACCTCTCGATGACGTACCAGAGCGGCCGGCACTTCCTGCAGATCCCCGGCCCGACAAACGTGCCCGACCGGATCTTGCGGGCGATGGCGGCCCCGACGATCGATCACCGCGGTCCCGAATTCGCCACGCTGGCCCGGCAGGTGCTGGCCGGTGTCGGCCGACTGTGCGGCACCACCAGGCCGGTCGCGCTCTACCCTTCGTCTGGCACCGGCGCATGGGAGGCCGCGCTGGTCAACACGCTGTCCCCGGGCGACCGCGTGCTCGCCTTCGACACCGGTCACTTCGCCACCCTGTGGTCCCGGATGGCCGGGAACCTCGGCCTGGAGGTCAACATCGTGCCCGGTGACTGGCGCCGGGGCGTCGATCCGGACCAGGTCCACGCCTGCCTGTCCGCTGACGCCGCCCACCAGATCAAGGCCGTCACGATCGTGCAGAACGAGACATCCACCGGAGCGGCCAGCCCGGTCCGGCTCATCCGGGCGGCGATGGACAGCGCGCGCCATCCCGCGCTGCTGATCGTCAACACGATCTCCTCCCTTGGGTCGGTGGAGTATCAGCACGACGAGTGGGGCGTCGACGTCACGATCTGGTGCTCGCAGAAGGGCATGATGCTGCCCCCGGGCCTGGGTCTCAACGCGGTCAGCGAGAAGGCCCTGAAGGCGTCGCAGCGGGCCCGGCTGCCGCGCAGCTACTGGGACTGGCAGCCGATGCTGGACGCGGCCGCGACCGGCCTGTTCCCCTACACTCCCGCGACCAACCTGCTGTTCGGGCTGCGCGAGGCCCTCGCGATGTTCGACGAGGAAGGCCTGCCTGCGGTCTTCGCCCGGCACGCGCGGCACGCGGAAGCGACCCGCCGGGCGGCCCGGGGCTGGGGACTGGATCTCGTCTGCCAGAACCCGGACGACTACTCCGCCACTCTTACCGCCATCCTGGTCCCGGACGGGCACGACGCGGACCGGGTGCGCGCGCTGATCCTCGATCGCTTCAACATGTCCCTCGGCGCAGGGCTGGGCCGGCTGGCCGGGCGAGCCTTCCGCATCGGCCACCTGGGCGATCTCGGCGACCTGTCGCTGGCTGGCACGCTGTGCGGGGTAGAGATGGGGCTGACCCAGGCTGGCGTCCCGATCGCCCACGACGGCGTCCGGGCCGCACTCGACTACCTCGGGCCGGCCGCCTGACCGGTCCCTGCGCTCCGCCGCCCGCTGGCCCATGATCACCCGCTGCTGGCTGACGGCCACGCCGCGACGCCGCGGATGAGGCCGCGGCTGAGTAGTTCCGCTGGGGTGAGCCGGAGCTGCCGGGCCACCTGCGGGGCATCCTGGGCGGGACGCTTGAGGATCGCCGCCGCCAGTTCCGGCGGGGTCACCGCCAGGTAGCCGTCGTCGGCCAGCCACAGGTCGGTGGGCGATGCCAGCGCCAGAGCCCCGCCGGACACTCCCTCACCGATGACGACGGACGTGATCGGGACCTGGCTGGACGCGACCGCGACGAAGAGCTCAGCGATCGCCGGCCCGGTACCGGCCGCCTCATCCGCTGGCGCAGCCGCCGCGCCCGGGGTGTCGATCAGGGTGAGGACCGGCCGGCCGAACCGGGATGCGAGCATGAGCAGCCGCGTCGCTGTCCTGAACCCGGCCGGGGTGGTGGGCCGCCCGGTCTGCGCGATGTAGCCGACCGTGCCCTGGTCGCGGTAGCCGAACCCGCAGCGCAGCCCGGGATCAACCCCACCGCACCGGTCGCCGCGGATCTCGAAGGCCTGCTCGAAGTAGCCGGCCAGCCAGCGGGCCGCGCGGTCCTGCCGGGCGTTCCTGGCTCTGCTGACCTGCTCCCAGGCATCCTGGCCCGGGCTGGCCGGGCTGCCCGGGCTGGCCGGCAGCGGCACCCGGTCAGTGCCTGCCCCCCGGGTGCGCGGCGACAGCAGGTGGACGAGCCTGCCGACCACGCCGCGGAGCTCGGGTGCGGGCGACAGCGCATCGACGAAGCCATGGGCCCACTTGCCGTCGGCGAGGAACTCGCCGGAGCCGGGGTCGGCGCCTGCCGGGCGGGTGCGTGAGCCCGAGAAGCTCACCCGTGCACCCGGCACGCCGATCACCACATCGGCGGACGCGATCAGGGATGACCATACGCCGCCGGTCGTCGGGTCACCGGCCACCGCGATGTGCGGGATGCCAGCGCGCCGGGCCGAGGCGACCTCGGCGGCGACGGCCTGCATCTGGACCAGCGCGCTGGTGCCCTCCTGGATCCTGGTCCCGCCCGAGGCCGCGGTACTGACGACGGGGAGCCGCCGCTCCCTCGCCACCGCGAACGCCTGCGCGATCCGCGCGCCTTCCGCCACGCCCATCGACCCGCCCATGAACGCGAATTCAAAGCCGATGATCACGCAGGGTTCCCCGCCGACTGTGGCCACGCCGGTCGTCACGGCGTGCGGGACGCCAGCGGCCTGCCGCGCCCGGCGCAACTGCTCCGCGTAGCCGGGCCAGTCGCTGGGGTTGCCCGCCTCGATCCGCTCACCGAAACGGTCCATGCTGCCGGCGTCGGCGATCGCCCAGTACAGCGCCCTGGGGCCGGCTGGCTCGGGGCCGGCTGGCTCGGGGCCGGCTGGCTCGGGCCGGCTGGCTCGGGGCTGGCTGGCTCGGGGCTGGCTGGCTCGGGCGCGGCGGGGTCAGCGGTCATCAGCCTGCGCCCGGCCGAGCAGCCTCGCCCGTACTTCCCCGGTGTGCTCGCCCAGAGCGGGCGGCGGCAGCCCTGGGAACAGCACGCTCCGGCTGTAGTGCACCGGATTGCCGGGCAGCCGGATGGTGCCCAGCAGCCGATGCTCTGCCTCCCAGATCAGGTTCTCGGCCCGGGCCTGCTCACTGTCGTAGACCCGGTCGAGGGTCTTCAGCTCGCCAGCCGGCACCCCGGCCTGGCGCAGGACCTTCAGCCAGCCGGCCACCGTGCGCGAGGCGAGGCTCGCGTTCAGGATCTGCTGCAACTCGGCGATATTGGCCAGCCGCACGGCGTTGGTGCCGAACCTGGCGTCGGTGGCGTCCAGCCCGACGAGCGGGGCGAACCGCCGCCAGATGTCCTCGTTTCCCACCGCGATGACCAGCGGGCCGTCGGCGGCCTCGAACATGCCGTACGGGGCGACCGTCGGATGATGATTGCCGGACGGCCCGGGCACCTCGCCCGCAATCAGGTACCGCGTCGC
This sequence comes from uncultured Actinomycetes bacterium, assembly GCA_963804455.1. Lineage (GTDB taxonomy): Bacteria > Actinomycetota > Actinomycetes > Streptosporangiales > Streptosporangiaceae > RYN-230. The sequence continues at coordinate 25,887 of CAWDRD010000062.1, read as the reverse complement.
CTGGAAGGTATGGATGCCGATCTGCGCGGCCAGCAGTGAGGTGGAGACCCGCTGACCCAGCCCGCTGCGCTCTCGTTCCACCAGCGCGCCGAGCACGCCGATCACCCCGAAGAGGCCCGCGCTGATGTCTGCGATCGGGACGCCGACCTTGACCGCCGGGCTCGCCGCCGTCCCGGTCAGGCTCATCAGGCCGCCCTCGGCCTGCAGGATCTGGTCGTAGCCGACCCGGTCCCGGTCGGGGCCCGCCTCGCCGAAACCAGAGATCGCCAGCCGGACCAGGCGCGGATTCAGTTCCGCCAGCCGGTCATCTCCGAGCCCAAGGCGATCCATCACCCCCGGCCGGAAATTCTCGATCAGCACATCAGCCCAGCGCACCAGGGCCTCAACGAATTCGCGTTCGCCCGGCTCTTTCAAGTCGATGGCCACGCTCCGCTTGCCCCGGTTCGCGGACAGGAAGTAGGTGCTCTCGGCCCCGTCGCCGGACGGCACGAACGGCGGTCCCCACTGCCGGGTGTCGTCCCCGGCTCCCGGTCGCTCTACCTTGATGACCTCAGCGCCCAGATCGCCGAGCAGCATCGCGGCGTACGGCCCGGCCAGCACCCGCGCCAGGTCGAGCACGTGCAGCCCGGCCAGCGGCCCGCCAGGTTCCCGCCGTTGCGCTGAAGGAGGGGGCACCGCCATCGCATCCTTTCCTGGCTTTCCTGGCTCTGCGCGGCGCTGTTTGAAGCCGGGCGCGGTTTGAGGCCGGGACCTGGCCCGCCGCCGGGACGGCAGTGCGGGCGGCGGGCCAGCCCGGCGGCTGGCTACGGCGTCGCTGCCGCGAGCGCGTTCGCCGTCATCACGGAGATCTGTGTCTCCACGCCGGCCGTCGTCGCCTGGAAGGCGCCGTACGGGCCAAAGGTGTTGTTGTACTTGTTGTAGTCGAGGGTCCCGCTGGCCCCTTGATAGTTGATCTTCGTCCCGGCTTTCAGCAGCTTCAGGCACGAGGAATAGGTAAAGCACATGGTGCCCGGCGGGTTCGTCACCTTGGTCATGTCATGCGCGACGGTCGTGCCGTTCGTGGTCTTCGCATAATCGTCGGCTAGCGCGAGGGAGATGACCGCGTCGTAGGCGTAGTTGGCGTTCGCCAGCGGGCCGACCGACTTCTGGCTGGGGTAGAGCTGGTTGAACAGGCTGGTGAAGGCGCTCGTGGCCTGCCCAGACACGGACGTGCCATAGATCGAGGTCAGCACGGCGTGCGCGGTCGGGTAACCAATCGCCTTGAGGAAGTCGCTGCCGCTGGTGACGTCGGTGCCGACCCATGGGATCGACTGGCCGCCGAGCTGCCCGAACTCACGGAACAGGACGGCAGCCGTCGGCGGGTCCTCCTGGGTGAAGATGACCTGCGGATGCGCGGCCAGCGCCTCGCGTACCTGGCTGACGTACGACGTCTGGTCCGGGGTCACGATGATGGTCTTCAGGATCGTGCCGCCCAGCTTCGTGAACGTCTGGGAGACCGGCTTGAGGAAGGTCTGCGCGGCCGGGTCGGAGTAGAAGAGCATGACCGCCCGCTGGTAGCCCTTCTGGTGCGCGTACAGCGCCATGGCCACGCCCAGCTGGGAGTCGGACGGGCTGTCCCGGAAGAAGTACGGGTCGGTCTGGTGGTCCCGGGCGGTGTCGCCGCCCTGGAACTCATCGACGATGTGGTTGGAGTCCAGGATCGGCTCCACCCCGTTGATCTCCTGGGTTTCCGGGCCTATCACGCCGCTGATGTGGTTGGTCAGCATCTGGTTCGTCGCGGTGACGCCGTCAGCGACGTCGCAGCCGGTGTCACCCGTCACCAGCTTGACCTTGCTGCCCAGTACCCCGCCGGCCGAGTTGATCTCAGTCTGGGCGACCTTCGCACCCTGGATCATCGCCTGCCCGAGGCTGGCCAGCCGGCCCGTGAAGCAGGACAGCACGCCGTAGGTGACGGGGCCGGATGATGATGATGAACTGCCGCCTGAACTTGAACCGCTGCCCGAGGACGCGCAGGCGGCGAGCAGGACGGCGGCCGCGCAGGCGCCCGCGGCCCGGCTGATCGTTGGATATTTCACGGTGGTTCTCCTCTGTCCGGTGCGGGCCGTCCTGGGGGTGCCCGGCTGACTCCGGCGGGCCCGGCCTCAGGCTCGCGTGGTCAATTCATGCGGCCGACGTAGAGCTCCACGACGGTTTCGTCGTGCAGCAGTTCCTGTGCGGGACCGTCGAGCCTGTTGCGCCCGAGCACGAGGATGTAGCCCCAGTGCGCATGGCGGAGCGTGCGCCGGGTGTTCTGCTCGACCACGCAGATCCCGACGCCTGTTTCAGCGATCTTCTCGATCTGCTCCCAGAGCGCGCCCTGGAGCAGGGGGGACAGCCCGGCGCTCGGCTCGTCGAGCAGCATCACGGCGGGCTCGAGCATGAGCGCGCGGGCCATGGCGAGCATGCTGCGCTGGCCACCGCTGAGCATCCCGGCCCGCCGCCGCATCGCGGCGGACAGGTCGGGGAACAGCTCGCCCAGTTCCTCGATCCGGCCTGCTACACCTCGGCGGCGCGTGTAGGCGCCCATCTCGAGGTTTTCCCGCACGGTGAGATCGGGGAAGACGTTGGAGACCTGCGGGACATAGCCGAGCCCACGCCGGACGAGCTTCTCCGGGGAGATGTTGGTGGTCTTCTCGCCACGGACGTACACCTCGCCGGCCGACGCCTTCAGTACCCCGCTCAAGGCCTTGAGCAGGGTGGACTTTCCGGCGCCGTTCGGCCCGACGATGGCAGTGATCTTCCTGGCGTGGACGGCCAGCGAGATGTCCTCGATGATCGGCGGCCCACCGTACCCAGCAGTCAGTCCCTCGGTGCGCAGGACGACCTCAGGCGGCTGCTCATTCATGGCTCAGGTCCATCCCGAGATAGGCATCGACCACCCTGGGGTTGTTACGCAGCCCGGCGAACGGGCCCTGGGCGATGACCTCGCCCAGGTCCATCACCACCACCTGGTCGCAGGTCCGCTCGATGAACGGGAGGTTGTGCTCGACCACGATCACGGTGCGGCCTTCGGCCGCGAAGTGCGTGACGGCGTCGCCGATCCGGGCGCCGAGCACCGGGTTAACCCCGCCCATCGGCTCGTCCAGGATGATCAGGCGGGGCTCGGCCGCCGCGATGCGGGCGAACTCGAGCAGCCGCTTCTGGCCGCCACTGAGCCGCACCGCGCGCTCGTTCTTCAGCTCGGCCAGCTGGAAGCGGTCCAGGATGACTCTGACTTCGGCCCGGTCCGCCTCTTCGGCGCGCCGGATCCGGCGCGCCTGGGTCATCGACCGCCATAGGGACTCGTCCGAGAACCGCCGCCGGGCCAGCAGGACGTTGTCCATGACGGTGAGGTTGCGCCACTCGCGCGGTGTCTGGAACGTCCGGATCAGCCCCAGCCGGGAAATGACGTCCGGACGCTTCCCGACCAGCTGCTCCCCGGCGAACCGGACGCTCCCGGAGTCGGGCTGGCCGAACCCGGACACCAGGTCAACGACCGTGCTCTTGCCGGCCCCATTCGGCCCAATCAGGCCCACGACCTGGCCCTCGGGAATGGAGAAGGTGCACTGCCGGACGGCGTGAACGCCGCCGAACGACTTCGTCAGTCGCTCGATCTCGAGCAGCGCCGCGCTCATTCGGGGCTCCCGTCCTCAGCCGCCTGGCCTTCGCGCGCGGGCGTACCCCGTGCTGGTGTGCCCCGTGCTGGTGTGCCCCGTGCTGGTGTGCTGAGCGCGGGCACGGCGGCGGCGCTCGCCCCGAGCGGGCCTGGCGGTAGCGCCGCCCGCCCCTGCTTCCCATCGACTCCGGGCCGCTCCCGGAAGATCCCCTCGGGCCGGAACTTGAGCATCAGGATGATCAGCAGCCCGATGAGTATCTGGCGCAGGGACGGGCCGAATTCGGGCCGCGATGCGGGCGAGGGCAGGAAGCGGGTGAGCTCAATGAAGCCGATGTAGACGACGAAAACGCCCACGATGACCCCGCGGGGGTTGCCCCGGCCGCCCACCAGGATCGCCGCATAGATGACCAGCAGCTCCTGGGGTGTCCAGGCCGACGGGTTGAACGCGCTGATGAAGATCGCGAACAGGCCCCCGGTCAGGCCTGCGAGCGCGGCGCCGAACAAGTAGGCGCGGTACTTGGCCCAGAACACGGTGCGGCCGTAGGCGGCCGCCGCGCGCTCGTCCTCGCGCACCGCCCGCAGCATCCGGCCGAACGGGCTCCGCGACAGCCGCTGGACCAGGAGGTAGGCGAGGAAGAGGACGGCGAGGACCACGAAGAGGAAGACGATCCGGTAACCGTTGTAGGTCAGGTTCAGCGCCGTCTGGCCCGGGTTGATCAGCCCGTACACACCGTTGTAGCCGTCAAAAAGCGGCGTGTAGTTCTCGACTATCAGGTAGAGCGCGCTGACAGCGCCGAGTGTCGTCACGGCGAAGTAGATGTCTCGCAGGTTGCGCAGGGCGATGGCGCCGATGACCGCCGCGAGGCCCACGACCACCACGTCCGCCAGCACTATCGCGGCCGGAACGGGCAGGTGCCAGCCGATGATGTAGGCCGTCGGCGGCGTCGGCTTGCCGATGGCCAGCACGAAGGTCATGTAGCTGCCGAGCGCGAGGTACCCGTAGAACGCGAGGTCGAAGTCCCCGCCCCAGCCCCAGACCACATCGAGGCCGAGGGCAAGGATGGCGAAGATGCCCGCCTCGGTGACGATGCTGACCCAGTACATCAGGCCCGCACCGCCATCGCGCTGCCGCGGACGAAGACCCCGTTCGGCCGGAAGAGCATCAGCAGGACCAGGAGCAGGAAGGCGTACACCAGCTCGTACGCTGAGCTGGTGTAGGTGCCGGCGATCTGCAGGACGATCCCTACCACCAGCGCACCGCCAAAGGTCGCATAGGGCCTGCCGATTCCCCCGGCCACCGTGGCCGTGATGGTGAGGAGCAGGAAGCTGAAGCCCAGGGTGGGGCTGAAGGTCCCGATCGTGTCGGCCAGGACAAATCCAGCAAAGCCGGACACTGCCCCAGCGAGGGCCCACGTCTGCATGACAATCCGGCGCGCCGGGATCCCGCTCACCTGGGCCAGCGCGCGATCCTGGGCGACCGCCCGGACCGCCTTCCCGAACCGCGTCCGCTGCAGCAGCAGGTAGAGGAGGCCGGCCACAGCCAGCGCCGAGAAGATCACCTCGATATCTGAGGTGGTCCACAGGAACGGCCCGACATGGTGCAGGCCGCCCTGCGTGAACGTATAGGAAACGTTCGCCGCTCCGTACACGATGACCAGCACGTTCTGCACGATGAGCGACGCGCCGAGCGTCGCGATGAAGACCGTGATGGCCGAGCGGCCCCGGAACTGCTCGATCAGCCCGGCGTTCAGGGCCAGCCCGGCCAGCAGGCCGGCGGCTGCCGCGATCAGCGCCGCTGCGGGCACGCTCTGGTGAAAGAAGGTCTGGCCGGAGTAGGCGGCGTAGGCGCCGATCGTGAGGAGCTCTCCGTGCGCGAAGTTGGCGATGCGGCTGACCGCGTACTCCAGCGTGAACGCGACCGCTGACAGCGACAGGATCGCCGCCGTCGACAGGCCGATGCCGACGGCCACCAGGAAAGCGCTCATGGTCGTCCCTCAGCGTGACTCGGGGGCAGATGACGGGTGACCGGGGGAAGGTAACCAGAGAGGTAAGTGACAAAGAGAGTCAGTGGCTCAGCCAGTAGCCCGAACCATAATGTTCGCTATCCTGGGTGTCAACGGGGTCCTGGCTGACCTCGCGCCCGGGGGCATGAGCGAGGATGGCTTCGCTGCGCTGACCTCATGACTGGCGCGGCAGGCTAGAGGATTGAGGCGACCAAACTCATGCAAGCGGGTCAGCAGGCCGGCCTAGTACCGAATCCCTCCGGGCACCCGACCGGCGCCGTCTCTATGAGCAACTGGCGGCAAGGCTGCTCGACTACGTCGAGGTAACCGGGCTGGGCGTGGGCGACCGGCTGCCGTCGGAGCGAGATCTCGCTGAGGCGCTTCAGGTGAGCCGCGCCTCGGTCCGCCAGGCCACGGTCGCCCTCGAGGTGCGCGGGACCCTGGAAGTGCGGCACGGCGACGGCATCTACCTCAGGTCCTTGCCCAACGACTCAGGCCGGCTCATGGAGCTGATGACGCAACGGCACCGGCTGCCGTCGATCCTCGAGGCCAGGGAGGCCCTGGAGACGCAGCTAGCGGCACTCGCCGCCGCCCGCAGGACGGACGCGGACATTGCGGCGATGGACAGCGCACTCGAGACAATGGCAGCCGACATCGACGCCGACGGCCTGGGCGAAGAAGGGGACCGGCTGTTTCACGAAGCCGTCACCCGGGCGGCACGCAGCCCGCTCCTGGCTGATTTCATGGCCGCGCTCGCTGTGCCCATCAGCGAGACCCGGCGGAGTTCGCTCGGCGAACCGGGACGGCCTCCCCGCTCTCTCAACGCGCATCGCCGCATCCTGGAAGCAATCCGCCGCAGCGACGCGCCGGGAGCACGGCAGGCCATGCGCCGCCATGTGAAAATGGTGGCGGATATTGGCTTGCTCAGATGGTCAGCCGTGGAACTAGACGGCGAGAAAACGACCTGACTGGCTCACCTGGCAGGACACGCCGGCCAGGTGACGTGGACCTCCCGGTAGTCCTCATCCGGGTAGGCGAACATCTTCTGCTGTTCTTCGACGGCCCAGCGGTCCTGCTCGATGACCGTGGGGGCACCCGCCACGATCGCCTCGACCAGGCTGCTGCCCGGGGAGCCCGGCCAGCCGGTCCCGGCCCGGCAGGACGTTGACCGGCGCCATAGGTGGTGTGTCTCGTCCCGCGGGGTGACCCACCATGGTGTGCTCCTGCACCTGGTCCGCGACCTCCAGGCCGAACCGGTCCCGTGTCATCGGCGGCAGCGTGAAGTTGTTCCGGCCTGATGGTCTTCAGATACGGGATCCCCGCACGCTCCCCGCGCTCGATCTCGACCGGGACCTGCGCGTCCGCCAGCGACCCGATGTTGCCGGCGCGCACCTGGCTGAGGCAATCCCGGATGCCCCCGGCCGGACCAGGCTGGCGGCTCGCCGGCGCGACGCCAGACGCCGGGGGCACGTAGGTTGGGCGTGTGGACCGGCGGATATTCGGGATCGAAACTGAGTACGGCGTCACCTGCACCTTCCACGGGCAGCGGCGGCTGTCTCCCGACGAGATAGCGCGCTACCTGTTCCGGCGCGTGGTGTCCTGGGGCCGGAGCAGCAACGTATTCCTCAAGAACGGGTCACGGCTCTACCTGGACGTGGGCAGCCACCCGGAGTACGCGACCCCCGAGTGCGACAGCATCACCGACCTGGTCACTCACGACAAGGCCGGAGAGCGGATCCTGGAAGGCCTGCTGGTGGACGCCGACCGGCGGCTTCGCGAGGAGGGCATCGCCGGGGATATCTACCTGTTCAAGAACAACACCGACTCGGCCGGCAACTCCTACGGCTGCCACGAGAACTACCTGGTGAGCCGGCACTGCGAGTTCGGCCGGCTGACGGACATCCTGACGCCGTTCCTGGTCACCCGGCAGGTGATCTGCGGGGCGGGCAAGGTGCTGCAGACCCCGCGCGGCACGGTGTACTGCGTCAGCCAGCGGGCCGAGCACATCTGGGAAGTCGTGTCCTCGGCCACCACCCGGTCCCGGCCGATCATCAACACCCGGGATGAGCCGCACGCGGACGCGGAGCGGTTCCGGCGGCTGCACGTGATCGTCGGTGATTCCAATATGAGCGAGACGACCATGCTGCTCAAGGTCGGCGCGACCGACCTGGTGCTGCGGATGGTCGAGGCGGGCACGGACATGCGGGACCTGACCCTGGAGAACCCGATCCGGGCGATCCGGGACGTCAGCCACGACATGACCGGCCGGCGGCGGGTCCGGCTGGCCAACGGGCGGGAGGCCAGCGCGCTGGACATCCAGCGCGAGTACCTGTCCCGGGCCAAGGACTTCACCGACCGGCGCGGATTGGACGCGACCACCAAGCGGGTGCTCGACCTGTGGGAGCGCACCCTGCACGCCGTGGACACCGGGGACTTCACCCTGGTCGAGCGGGAGATCGACTGGATCACCAAGTTCCAGCTGATCGAGCGGTACCGGGGCAAGCACGACCTGCCGCTCTCGGCGGCCCGGGTGGCCCAGCTCGACCTGGCCTACCATGACGTGCACCGCGGCCGGGGGCTGTACTACCTGCTGCAGAAGCGCGGGGCGGTGGAGCGTGTGGCCCGGGACCTGGACATCTTCGAGGCCAAGGAGGTACCACCGCAGACGACCCGGGCCCGGCTGCGCGGCGAGTTCATCCGCCGGGCGCTGGAAAAACGCCGCGACTTCACCGTGGACTGGGTCCATCTCAAGCTGAACGACCAGGCCCAGCGGACCGTGCTGTGCAAGGACCCGTTCCGCAGCGTTGACGAACGGGTGGAGAGGCTCATCGCCGGCATGTGAAACCGGGTCCGGTCAGTGCACGGCGGTGACGACCGCGAGAACGGCGACCAAGGCGATGAGCATGTAGGCGAGGTAGGCGTCCAGGCGGCCGGACTGCAGCCGCTTCGCCAGCTGGACCAGGCCCAGGAACGGGCGCTGCACTGGCCGGTAGAGATACTGCTCGACCACCTCGATCACATCCGACCGGTAGCCGATATGCGGGGCAGGTACATCCGGCGCGTGCGACTCCCCGGTTTCCGCCCGGGCCGCCGCCGCGACCGCTCCGTCAGCCTGGCCGGGCTCCTCGATGCTGCGGACCTGCACCGTGGTGTGCAGCACGGAGGCGAGCACCCGCCGGGTCGGGTTGGCGAAGCCGAACGCGGTGTAGCTGTCCCGCCCGGACACTCCGGCCGTCGCGGACAGCCAGGGCTGGACCCGGCGCACCCGCAGCAGCCGGCGTCCCGAGACCGCCCAGGCGCCGAGCGCGACCAGGCAGAACAGGCCGGGCATGACCAGCCATAGCCAGGACGGCGACAAGATCGAGAAGCCGGCGAACACCGGCTGCAGCACCCACGGGGACTTCAGCGCACCCAGGACGGCGCTGGCCGGCACGACCGGAGACAGCGCCGGCTGCGATGACCCTGATCTCCAGCGGGGTGAGCGCGGCGATGGCCAGGCAGGCGACGCCGAGCACGGCGATCCCGGCCCGGCCGGCCGGGCCGTAGTCGCGCGGCCCGGAAGGGGCGTTCCCGGTGTCCGGCTTGCCCAGAACGATCAGGCCGACCAGGCGGACGAAGGTCACGCCCGCGAACCCGGCGGTCAGCGCGACAGCCGCGCCCGTGATGGCCAGCACCAGCCGGTCACCCAGGCCAGGCACCCGGAACTGCTGCATCAGCGACTCCAGCAGGAACCACTCAGATACGAACCCGGCCGTCGGCGGCAGACCGGCCAGGGTCAGGCTGCCGATCGCCAGGCCGGTGCCGCTCCACGGCCGCCGCCGCGCTGTGCCGCGCAGCTCATCCAGGTTGTCAGTGCCGTCCGGAGCCTGGATCCGGGCGCTGCTGGTGAACAGCAGCGACTTCGCGGCGGTGTGCGCGACGATCTGCAGTGTCGCCGCCAGCAGCCCGGCGGCCAGCAGCCCGCGATCACGGGTCGCCGCGCCGACCAGGGCTACGCCGAACCCGGCCAGGATCAGCCCGGAGTTCTCCACGCTGGAGTAGGCGATGACCCGCTGCAGGCCGGTCTGCACGGCCGCGTGCGCGATGCCGAGCAGGGCCGTCACCCCCGCCAGGACCAGCAGCACATCCGTCACCCCGGCCGGCGGCGGGCCGAGCAGCTCCAGCGTCCGCCACAGCCCGTAGAAGCCCACATTGACCGCGACCCCGGCCATGATGGCGCGGGCCGGCCCGGGCGCGGCAGCATACCCGCGGGGCAGCCAGACCTGGAACGGCACCAGCCCGACCTTGACCACAAAGCCCACCAGCAGCAGTACCTCGGCGGTGGTGCGCAGCCCTCCGGGGCTGACGTGGGCCAGGCCGGCCAGGGTCAGCGAGCCGGCCCGGCTGGCCAGCAGCAGCAGGCCAGCCAGCAGGCAGGCCCCGCTGACCCGGCCGAAGGCCAGGGTGACCAGGGCGGCCGCCGGGCGCCCAGGACGTTCCCGCTCGAACCCGGACAGCAGGTAGAAGGACAGGGTCAGGCTCTCCCAGGCGAACAGCAGAGTGAACGCGTCCCTGGCGATCAGCACCACGGCCACCGCGCCCAGCGCGAGCGCGTAGGAGGCGCCCAGGCCACGGCGGCGGGGGTGCCCGGGACCGGCCGCCCAGCTCACCAGGGCCAGCGAGATAGGTACCGCCGCGCCGAAGGCGATCAGCAGGAACAGCCCCGAGAGCCGGTCCGCGGCCGGCCCGGCCGTGCCTGCGCCGAGCAGGCCGTCGGCCCGTAGCGCGACGGCCTGGCCGTCCACAGCCGCCGCCCCGGCGGCGGCGAGGCAGGCTGATCCGGCCGTGCCGAGCAGGTAGGGCACCGGCAGCAGCCGCGGCCTGCTCGCCCCCCATACCAGGTCACCGGCGGCGGCGACGGTGAGCAGCACGAGGCCAGCCAGCAGCACCGCCGAGAAAGCCGTCATCGCTGATCACCTGCTTGCGCGGGCAGCCGTCCTAGCGCTAGCAGCAGCGCGTGCAGGATACTGAACGGGCTGGGCGGCGATCCCGGCAGCCACACGTCGACCGGCACGATGTCACCGATCCCGCCCGCCGCCGCATAGGACGGGCCGGTTATCCCGCCGCCGACCGCGTCCGTGCCGACCGCGATGACGACCTTGGGATGCGGCATGGCTTCATAGGTGCACCGCAGCGGCTCCGCCATCGCGCGCGCCCCGGCCCCGGTGACCAGGAGCACGTCCGCATGCCGGGGGCTGGCGGTCAGGAAGATCCCGAGACGGTGAATGTCGTAGACGGGGTTCAGCAGCGCCAGGATCTCCCACTCCTCGGTCCCGTCAGACCCGGCATCGACATGCCGCAGGTGCACCGACCGGCGCAGCGCCCTGGTCCTGGCCTGCAGCTCCCGCTGCAGGCCAGCTAGCTCTTCGCGGGTCTCGGTGGCTGGTGGTACGACGAGCGCGGTGCGGCTCAGTGCGGCGCTGCCTGGTCCTCGCTGCCAGCCGAACAGGTCCGGCCGGGTGGCCACGCACCGACCGCACTGGATGCAGCGGCCCTGGTCCAGCCGGATTCCGTGACCGTCCTGGCTGATTGCGCCGGCCGGGCAGAGTCCGCTGAGGCTGCCACCCTCATCCGCGGCGGGCGCCGCCCCGGGCAGCACGGTCGCGGGCCCGCGGGTCCCTGCCGCGTACTCGTCCGGCCGGGCGGGCCAGCGGGTGGTAAGCACGCCGTTCCGCAGGCCGCGCAGCGCCCACATCTAGCCGGTCACCTCCCTTCGCGGCCGGTCACCGGGCCGGCTCATCCCGCCACTCCCGCGATGGACAGCCCGAAGCTGGCCTCGATGAACGGGAAGTCGGTCAGGATGTCACCGGCGAACACCTCGTGCATCAGTACCTGGTTGTGGAACGAGGCGGACCGGGCACGGCAGCGGGTGATCCGCCCGCCCGCCAGCGCCACGTCGTAGAGCACCTCGCCCTGGGGCGCTTCAGCCCAGCCCACGTCGCGGTCCTCGGACGGCTCGCACGGCACCCGCAGCGGGCCCCCGGCGGCCTCGGCCAGCTCGTCGGCGGCCTGGCGCAGCAGGTGGAAGGAGTGCCCGATCTCCTCGGCCCGTACTTCGAGCCGGGCCATGGCGTCCCCGTCGGGCCGACTGGCGGTCCGCACGGACAACGACCCGTAGGCGTCATACGGCCGGGCCTCGCGGATGTCCTCGATGCGGCCGGAGGCGCGGCCGACCGGGCCCAGGGTGCCGTGCTCCTGGGCCCGCTCCGGCGGCAGCGGCCCGGTCCGGCGCAGCCGGTCCAAGAACGAAGCGGTGCCCAGCAGCAGGCTCAGATCGGCGCTGACCTGCTTGTCCAGCTGGCCGACTGCCGTGAGCAGGTCGCCGGGTGCCAGCTGGGGTGCCTGCCCGACCCCGCCGGGGATGACGACGCCGCGGCCGAACCGGCTGCCGCACAGCTGGCTGACCAGCCGGAGCACCTGCTCTTTATGCCAGCCGAACCGGGCGGTGGCCACGGCCAGGCCCGCGCCGTCGGCCAGCCGGAGGACCACGTCGAGATGGCAGGCCAGCCGCTCCAGTTCCGCGTGCACCACCCGGATCAGGCTCGCCGCCCAGGGCACCCCGGCCCCGGCGATCCGCTCGAGCGCGTGGCAATAGGCCAGCGTGTGCGCGACCGTGGCGATCCCCTCGGCCCGTTCCGCGAGAAGAACCCCGTCGGCGGGAGTCATGCCCTCGAACCGCTTCTCGATGCCGCGATGCTTGTACAGCACCCGCATGTTCAGGTGCGGGATGTCCTCGCCGGGTGTTTCCACCAGGTACTCGATGGACTCCACCACGCCGGAGCGCACCGGGCCGTGCGGGATGGTGAACAGGCCGGGGCCCGCGACGTGGCTCGGCAGCACGCCCGGCGCGGGCTCGGCGGTGCCGGGCTGAGTGCCGGTCCCCGGCCGGGGCGGGCTGGCCAACGGGGTCAGGATCAGCGGCTCCAGGCGGGGATGCCCCTGCGGGACGACACCGAACAGATCATGGATCTCCCGCTCATACCAGAACGCCGCGCCTAGCCTCGGGGTCAGCGCCGGATAGCCGGCCGCCCCTGGCGGCAGGATCGCGTGCCGTGTCTCCAGCCCGGCCGGGCCGGCCAGGTGCGCGGTGAGCAGCAGGCCGTCCGCGCGCGCGGTGCCGAACAGGTCCGCGAACCTCCAGCCGGCCGTCACCTTGCTGGTCAGCTCGTCCCACAGGGCCGGGATGCTGGCGAGGACGATGGCCGCGGCAGCAGTCATCGGCTGGCTCCCCCCAGCTCGTGGACGGCCCGCGCCAGCAGGCCCGTCAGCTCGGCAGGAGGGTGAACACCGAGCACGATCAGGACCACGGCGCCTGCGGCGACAGGCACCACCATCCACGCGCTGGGCTCCCCCCGTGTGATCGCCGGGGCAGGGCGGGGCGGCGGGGGCACAGGATCACCGGAGGCCCCAGCCGCTGCCGCTGCACCCGTGCCGTCGCCGGGCTCGCTGCCGTGCCCGGTACTGGCCGCGGCGAGAGCAGGCGCCTGGATCGCGGCCGGGCGGCGAGAGGCACGGCGTGGCGCCAGCAGCAGCCCGGTGGTGGTCGCCGCCAGGCCGAGGAAGGCCACGGTCACGCCGACGATGAGGAGGGCCGCCGTCACCGTGCTGGATGAGGCGAAGCCGCCTTCGACGATCTCGAACTCGCTGCGGAAGATCCCGAACGGGGGCATCGCGCCCAGCGCGAGGATCGCGAGCAGGAACAGCGGCCCGCTCCACGGCAGCACGTCCAGTCCGCCGCGGATCGCGGCGATCCGTTTCGTGCCGAACTTGTGCACCATGACCCCGGCGCCCATGAACGCGTTGCCCTTCGCCGCCGCGTGCGCCAGGACGTGCAGCAGCACCCCGGCCAGCGCGACTGGCGCGCCGAAGCTCACCCCGATGGCCAGGATGCCCATGTGCTCGACGCTGGAGTAGGCCAGCATCCGCTTGATGTCCCGCTGGCCGAACAGGTACAGCGCGGCCAGCAGCAGCGAGGCCACGCCGAACACCAGCAGCACGTCGCGGGGGAACCGGGCCCCGAGCGCCGCGGCGGCCACCTGGTAGAACCGCAGGATCGCGTAGAAGCTCACCGCGAGCAGCGACCCGGACAGCAGCGCCGACACCGGCGTCGGGGCCTCGGAATGCGCGTCGGGCAGCCAGGTGTGCACCGGGAACAGGCCCATCTTCGTGCCGTACCCGACCACGGCCAGCACGAAGGCGAGTTCCACCGGGGCGTGCGGCAGCCGCGCCGCGACGTGCAGCAGCGGGCTGAACGCCAGGTCATAGGACTGGCCCAGCAGCTGGGCGCCGGCGTAGTAGGCAAAGATCGTGGCGAGCAGGGCCAGCCCCAGCCCGGCCGACGCGATCAGCACATATTTCCACGCCGCTTCCGCCGCGCCGTCGGTGTCCTCGATCGCCACCAGCAGGGCAGAGACGACCGTGGTCACCTCGATCGCGATCCAGAGCAGCGCCAGGTTGCTCATCAGCGGGGCGGCCAGCATGGACCAGGCGAAGATGTTGAAGCCGGTCCAGAATCTCCGCGAGTACCGGGCGTAGCCGGGAGCGGCTTTGCCGTGGGCCAGATAGCCGACCGAGTAGACCGCCACCGCCGCGTACAGGAAACCGGTGGCCAGCAGGAACACCGCGGACAGCGCGTCTACCCGCAGGAAGGCGAGATAGCTCAGGTCGTGCCGCGCGGCCGCCGGGACCAGGGCCACCACCAGCCCGAGGCAGGCCACCCCGGTGACCGCGGTGACCAGCCCGCAGGCCTGCTGCGGCGCCCAGCTGCAGATAAGCGTGGCGACGAGCGGCAAGCCCAGGATGAGCAGGATGACGACGAGCACCCGATTACCCTCGCAGCCTGGTCAGTTCAGCGGTGGACAGCGAGTCGGCGCGGCCGTGATGCACCCGGATCAGCAGGGCGAACACCAGCGCGGCCACCAGCAGGTCGAACAGGAAGGCGATCTCCAGGATCAGCGGCAGCCCCGCCGCCACCACCAGCGACGTCAGCGAGACCCCGTTCTCCAGCGAGAAGAAGCCAATAGCCTGCGAGGCCACGTCGCGGCGCATGATCATCAGTACGAAAGAAACCAGCACCACCGCGACCGAGATGGCCAGCGCCGTCCCCGGCAGCACCGGGCTGTGCAGGCCCAGGGCGGCGATGCTGAACACGCCGAACGCCGCTACCACGATGGCCAGCAGCACCGTGCTGGCCAGGCCCAGCGAGCCGCTGCCCGCGATGTCCGTCCAGCCCGGGCCCTCCCCCCGGGCGCCGAGCCCGCGCAGCAGCCGGCGGAGCACGACCGGGACGATGACTACCTTCAAGGCGAACGACAGCGCGGCCAGGGCGTACAGGTCAGGCAGGTGACGGGCCACCGCCACGACGACCGCCAGGACAGAGATCAGCGCGGACTGCGCCGCATACAGCCGGACCTGGTCACGCAGTAGCGCCTGCCGGAACATGCCGAACTCCAGCAGCAGCACGCCCACCGCGATCACGTTGGCGCTGCCGGAGAACACCCCAGGCGGAGCCACCACCGTCGCCGTCCCGGTCATCAGCCACCTCCCAGGTAGAGGGTGAAGACACCGAGCACGGCGAGCAGGAAGGCCCCCGCCACGAACTCAGTGATCTTGAAGAGGCGGAGCTTGGCGAACGAGTTGTCAATCGCCGCCACGATCACCCCCAGGACCGCGGCCTTGCCCACCAGCGCTGCGATGGCCAGCACGACCGCCCCGGCCTGGGCGGTGGCAGCCAGGCCCCAGGGGGCCACGAAGACGTTGATGAGGATGGTGTAGAGGATCAGCTGCTTCATCGCCGAGCCCCAGCGCAGCAGCGCGAAGTAGGGCCCGGAGTGCTCGAACGGCCGGGCCTCCTCGATCATCCCGAACTCGTTCGTGCCGGTGTGCGTCTCCACCGGGATCCGCCCGGTCTCATACAGGATGACCATGAACAGCGCTGCCGCCGCGAGCAGGTGCGCCGGCCGGATGATCTGGCTAGCCGATGACCGTACCGTCGCCGCCAGCGCGTACGGCAAGTCAGTGCCAGTGATCAGCGCCACCGTGAACACCACGAACAAGATGACCGGCTCGGTGATCGCACCAAATGTCTTGGCCCGGCTCGCGCCCAGCTGGGCGTATGGGCTGCCGGTTTCCAGCGCCGCCACCGCGACCAGGAAGCTCGCCAGCGACAGGATGAACCCGCCGCCCAGGATGTCGCCCATGTAGCCGAGCGGCAGGCCGAATGTGGTCAGCACCGGGATCAGCAGCGGCACCGTCAGGTAGCAGGTCATCGCGGCCAGCGGCGCAGCCAGGAACACCCAGCTCGCGCCCTCTGGCGCGAGCGCCTCCTTACGGAACAGCTTCCGCAGGTCAGAGTACGGCTGGAGGATCCGCGGCCCGGTCCGGCCCTGCATCCGGGCCTCCGTCTTAGCGATGACCCCGGACACCCCAGGCGCGGCGGCAGCGATCGTGACGACCTGAAGGGCCTGGACAACGGGAATCGGCAGCACCAGGCTCACCAGGCAGCTCCCGCCGCACGGCGAAGGCCACCCGCCGGGCGATTCCCGGCGGGCTCTCTCCCAGCATCCACGTCGGCTGGCTCCTCTCCCATGTGCCCGCACAGCGGGACTACGTGGTAGAGGCCATCAGCAAGGCGGGTGCCTGCGCTTATGCGGCGAGCCTCATCGCCGGACCACCATTCTTGCCGACCCCACCCCGTTACCGCAAACCGCAGGTGGGAGCAGTGGCCCTCGGCCAGGCCTGCCCCCTGGCTCCCACCGGCAACACCCTCAGCCGCCCACGGCGGCTGGTTCGGCTGGGCGGCACCAGCTGTCGCTGGGCGTACAGGGCGGCACGGCGCCCCGGGTGGTGCCGAAGGTCCGCACGACGATGACGATGGCCGCGGCGACGATCAGTCCCGTGATCCCGGAGGTCCAGGCGCTGGCGTCCACGGTGCCGACCGCCTGGGAGATGAGTCCGGTCAGCACCGGCGGCAGCCCCAGGCCGAGGTAGGCCGCGGCGAAGAACGTGGACACCATGGCGGCCCGGTGCCCCGGCTCGGCCAGCCGGTTGATCTCACTCAGCCCACCGCGGAAGATAAGGCCGACGGCGACACCGCCGGTCACGGTCCCGGCCAGGAACAGCCACAGCGCCCTGGCGAACAGCGCTGATTCCAGCACGGCCAGACAGACCAGCAGCAACGGTAGCCCGATGCTCATACTGCGGCGGGCTGGCAGTCGCGCTGAGGCGGCCTGGCTGATCGCAGCGGTGATGAAGACCAGGAAGGATGCCGCCCCGATCAGAGCCAGGTTGCTGACGCCGAGGATTCCGTGCAGGAACGTGGGCACCAGGCTGCTGAAGAAGCCGAGGATGCTGAACGCGGCGAACACGCCCAGGCACGCGCCGAGGACAACCGTCCGCATCTGCGGTGGGGCGCCGAGAGCGGGGCGCAGGCTGATGCGCCGGTCCGGGCCGGCGACTGTCTCGGGGATCACCGCCAGCGCCGCCAGCGCCAGCGCGCACAAGCCCAGGTAGAACCAGAATACGCCGCGGGTCGGCAGCGCTACGTACTCAGCGAAGATGCCAGCGATCAGCGGCCCGAGGCCAAGCCCGGTCATGTTGCTGCCCGAAGCGACAACGGCCGCCGCCTGGCGGTCGCCACGCGGCTGAAGCTCGGCCAGGGCAGCCGTGGCCGTCCCGGTAACAAAACCGGCCGCCAGACCGCTGACGATACGCGCCGCGATGAGCAGCCCGATGCCGGAGGCGATCAGGAATCCCACCGTGCTGACAACCGCGCAGCCGAGCCCGATCGCCAGTACCTTCCTGCGGCCGATGTGGTCGCTGAGGTCACCGAACACCACGAGCGCGGACAAGGTGCCGATGACGTAGGCGGCGAAGACCACAGTGACCCCGAGCGGGCCGAAGCCCATCTGCCTCTCGTACAGCACGTACAGGGGGATGGGCAGGGTTCCGCCCAGCATCGTAATCACCAGCAAACCGGCCATCAGCGGATAGCCGCGGTGCCTTACCGGGGTGGCGTCGCCGGTCATCATCTGCATTTCGTCCTCCCTGCGGGTTGGCTACCGTCCGCCAGGAACAGACTCACACCCGGCTTGGTGAGCCCACATCACATGGTTTTAGTGAACTGCACCGCGGCGCGGAGATGGAAGAGCACCCGGCGCGGCTGCGACGGAGCTGACGGCCGTCGGCCGGATGAGCCGGGGGCCCGGCGCCAGCAGGCGTCGGGCTCTCATCCAGCGAATCAACAGAACTGTGTGATGCCGGCCCGGGCCAGGCCGGAATAGCGGGCGGTCACCGCCGCCCGGATCTGGTCGCGGTCGGCCGGGCCGGCGGGTGGCTCCATGGTTGTCCTCCAGGCGGGCGGGTCAGGGGGCGGCGGGCGGGGCGGGTGAGGGGCGGCCCATGACGCCGCGCTCCGGCGGTCAGGCCGGCGGGGAGCCGATCAGGGCGCCGAGGCTGGCCAGGGCCTTGGTGCGGGCCCGGTAGTAGACCCACACGCCGCGCTTGTCACGGTCCAGCAGGCCACTGTCGTGCAGGACCTTGAGGTGATGACTGATCGTCGGCTGGGACAGGTCGAACGCGTCCAGGTCGCAGACGCAGGCCTCGCCGCCGGGGTGGGAGGCGACCAGCGACATCAGCCGGAGCCGGACCGGGTCGGCGAGCGCCTTCAGCAGCGGCGCGACCTGCTCGGCCTGCTCCGCGGACAGCGGCATCTGCGACAGCGGCGCGCAGCACATCACCGGATCGCCCTGGGCGGCGGGCAGGACCACCTGCGGTCCCGGCGGGCAGCACGCGGCCGTCCCGGCTGGGCTGAGCACCACCAGAGACTTCGACATACGTCTATATTGACAGATCCCGATGTCCTATGGCAAGCTCGGCGGCAGTGCTAGACATAGATGGTCATCGAAGTCTTGGGAGGATCGGATGTCCCGGCTCCAGCTCGCCCTCAACGTCAACGACATCGACGAGGCGGTCGCCTTCTACACCAGGCTGTTCGGCACCGAGCCGGCCAAGGTCCGGCCCGGCTACGCGAACTTCGCCGTCGCGGATCCACCGCTGAAGCTCGTCCTGCTGGAGAACCCCGGCCAGGGTGGCAGCCTCAACCACCTCGGAATCGAGGTCCCCGACACCGGCACGGTTGACGCCGAGCAGGCCCGGCTGAACGGGACGGGCCTGGCCTTGGTCGATGAGCGGGACACGACCTGCTGTTACGCCCGGCAGGACAAGTTCTGGGTCGAGGGTGTACCGGACGGGGCTTCGTGGGAGATCTACACAGTCCTGGCCGACAGCCCGACCTTCTACGGCCATGATCACCGCGAAGACAAGGGCTGCTGCGGCGCCGACGCCAGCCAGCCAGCCAGTCAGTCAGGGGAAGCGGCCGGCCCGGCCGCGACGTGCTGCTAGCGGCCGCGCTAGCCCGGCAGGTAAACGGGCCCGGCCCGGCGGATCATCCGCCGGGCCCGTCGTGCGGACGGCATAGGTCGCGGTCAGCTGAGCAGCGGCTGGCCGTTGGGGCCGCGTACTTGCTGGAGCATCGTGGTGGCGAGGGCCTGGATGGCGGGGGGCAGCGGCACGTAGTTAGCGTCCCCGGCGTAGTTCTGCCCGGTGTGGGTGACCCATTCCATTAGCCGCACGAGTGCCAGGCCTATTTGCTCGTTGGGCTGGTGGACGTAGATGAGCGCCCAACTGTAGCCGGAGATGGGGTAGCTGCCGGCGCCGGGCTCGTTGACGATAGAGAAATTGGTGGCTGACACGCCGGTTTTCTGGGCGGCGGCAACGGCGATCGATGCGGTGGTGGGGGTGAGGTACTGGCCGGCCTGGTTCTGGATGGCGGCGGGGTCGATGGTCAGGCCGTATCTGTAGGACTGCTCAATGTAGCCGATCGAGTAGGGAGTCGCGGAGACCGCGCCGGCGACTCCGGCGTTGCCAACCGCGCCGGTCCCCACGGGCCATTTGATGGTGGTGCTGGCTCTTAGGCGTGATGCCCATGCCGGGTCGGTCCTGGAGAGGTAGTCGCTGAAGATGTAGGTTGTGCCGCTGCCGTCGGAGCGGTGCACGACGTGGATCTGGGCGTCGGGAAGGTCAGCTCCCGGGTTGAGGGCCGCGATGGCCGGGTCGTTCCACCTGGTGATCTGCCCGAGGAAGATCTGTGCGGTCACCGGACCGGTCAGGTGCAGGCTGCCGGTGCCAGGGAACCCGAGGTGGTAGACGACGGCCACGCCGCTGAGGGCGTCCGGGACCTGGACCGAGGGGCCGCCGCGGGCGGCGGCCTGTTGGGCGGCGGTCATCGGGACATCGGAGGCGCCGAAGGTCAGGTGGCCGGCGCTGAAGCCGGCGATGCCCGCGCTGCTGCCCACCGCCGAGTACTTCACCGACGTTTCGGAATATGTCTCGCTGTAATTAGAAAATGCCAGGCAGAAGAACGGCGCGACGAAGGTGGAACCTGCCCCGGTGAGGTGAATCGATGGCCTGGCGCCGGGCCCTGCGCTCGTGCAGTCCGGTGATGTTGTTGCGATCGCGCCAACAGGGACCGGGGTCGTGTTTCCGCATGCGCTGAGGGCAAGGCCGAGGACGGCGAGCGTGCCCCAGAAGAGGGCTGCAGTCCTGGGGTGGTGCCGTGGCGGGCTAGAGCGTCGTTGCTGGCCTGGCATGGTCGTTCCTTTGCTGTGCGGGCGCCTACCGGAGACGGGCGTGGCTGACCCACGCCTGGGCGCCGATCTGGATGGCCTCCCAGGGACTGCCGAGGGGAGGCGTGTAGGACAGGTCCAGGTCGCTGACCGCATCGACGGTCATGCCGTGGAAGATCGCGGTGGCGGCGATGTCGATGCGCTTGGCGACCTCGGCGTGGCGGTGCCCGAACAGCTGCACGCCGAGAAGCCGGCCGCTGGTGCGATCGCCGGTGAACCGCATCGCGATGCGGTGGCTGCCCGGGTAGTAGGCCTTGTGGTCATCGGCCTCGGACTGCACAGTGACCGGGTCCAGCCCGGCCGCGGCCGCCTCGTGGTCACGCAGGCCGGTGCGCGCGGCGGCCTGGTCGAAGATCTTGACGACCTGGGTGCCCAGGCTCCCGCCGAATTCCCGGTTCCCGCCGGTGGCGTTCTCCCCGGCGACCCGGCCCTGCTTGTGCGCGGTGGTGCCGAGCGGCAGGTAGGTCTCACCGAGCAGCCGGTGGTGGGTGACCACGCAGTCCCCGGCGGCGAACACGTCGGGGAGATTGGTCCGCATGTGCCGGTCCACAGCGATCGCGCCCTTAACGCCCAGGGCGGCCCCGGCACTGGCGGCCAGGGCGGTGTCGGGGCGCACTCCGACGACGACCAGGACCATGTCGGCCAGCCGGGTGACCGTCGCGCCGCTGGCGTCGGTGGCTTCAACCCGCAGCCGTGCCGCTTCGCCGGCGTAGGCGCGGTTGATCTGGCGGACGGTGGTGCTGGTCAGGACCTCGACGCCGTGCCCGGCGAGCTGGGCGTGGACGAGCTGGCCCAGGGCGGGGTTGACGGTGGGCAGAACCTCGGGCAGCTGTTCCATCTGGATGACCTGCAGGCCGCGGGTGGCAAGGGCGTCGGCCATCTCCAGGCCGATGTACCCGGCGCCGACAATGAGCGCGGTGGCCGGGGCGGCTTCCGCCAGAGTGCGCATGACGTCGAACGTGTCATCCATCGAGTGCAGCAGGTGCACGCCGTCACCGGGGCCGAGCGCATCCTCGCCCGTGAGGCCAGTGATCGGGGGCCGGACTGGGACCGCGCCGGTGCCGATCACGAGCTTGTCGTAGGCGATCAGCTCCTCGGCGCCATCTGCGGGCGTGACGAGCAGTTTGCGGGCAGCCACGTCGATGCGGCGGGCGGTGGTGTCCAGCCGCAGCTTCATCCCGGTGGCTTCCAGGTCGGCGGCGGTGCGGTGGGCGAGGTTACGCCAGTGGGTCACCTCGCCGGAGAGGTAGTAGGGGATGCCGCAGATCGAGAAGTTCGGGTAGGCGTCTGCGACGACCACGCTGACCTCAGCGCCAGGGTCGAGCTCCCGGGCCCGCAGGGCGGCGCTGATCCCAGCGTCGCTGCCGCCGACCATGACCACGTGCATGAGTCCTCCCGTTGCGTGGTTAGTCCGTCGCCCGGGATACCGGGGGGCCGGGCGCCGCGCCGTCCCCCTCCGCGGGAAATCCACGGCGCGGGCCCGGTGCCTGGCCGCCAGCCTGCCCGGCGTCAGCGGGGTGGGGGACGATGACGTCGGCGGCCTGCGCGGGGGTAAGCCGGGGATAGAGCGTCCGGATGATCAGCGCCCCGGCGATGCCGCCGATGACCTGGGCGGCGATGAAGCCCGGCACCGAGGCCGGGGCGATGCCCGCGAAGGTGGCGGAGAACATCCGGCCGATGGTGATCGCGGGGTTGGCGAAGCTGGTGGAGGAGGTGAAGAAGTAGGCCGCGCCGATGTAGGCGCCGACCGCCGCCGGGGCCGACCGGGCCCGCCCTGAGCGGGCCAGCGCGAAGATCACCAGCACCAGCCCGGCCGTCGCGATCACCTCGGACAGGAAATGCGCCCCGCTCATCCGGTGCTTAGCCGAGATAGACACCGCGGCCCGGGCGAACATCAGATTCGCCGCCACCGCCCCGCACACGCACCCCGCCACCTGTGCGGGCAGGTAGGCGGCGGCGTCCCGCCAGCGCAGCCCGCCAAAGAACGCGTCAGCGAACGACACGACCGGATTGAAATGGCCGCCGGACACCGGGCCGAACATCAAGATGATCGCAAACAGCCCGGCCGCGGTCGCCGCCGCGTTCTCCAGCAGTTCCAGCCCAGTAGCACCGGGGGACAACCGCTGCGCGGCGATCCCCGAGCCGATCACCACCGCAGCCAGGAAGCCGCTGCCGAGGAACTCGGCGGCCAGCCGGCGCCACAGCAGGACAGGTTCTGGCAGCGGTGTCCTGGTCACAGCGCCATCTTGACGGCCGGGAGTTACCTCAGTCAAGATTGAGTCAATGAACACTGAGCAAAAGAACAGCCTGGCGCGCCGGGCCGCCGTGCACGCGGCGCTGGCCGATCCGGCCCGGCTGCAGATCGTCGATACGCTCAGCGCCGGCGACGCGTCCCCCTCAGAGCTGGCGGCGATGCTGGCGATGCCGTCCAACCTGGTTGCGCACCACCTGCACGTGCTGGAGCAGGCTGGGCTCCTCACCCGCCGCCGGTCCGAGGGCGACCGCCGCCGCAGTTACCTGCGGCTGATACCCGATGCCCTCGACTCACTTGCCCGCCCGCCCGCGCGGACCGCGCGGCGGGTGCTGTTCGTGTGCACCGCCAATTCGGCACGCTCGCACCTGGCGGCGGCGCTATGGCGCCGGTCCAGTGATGTCCCCGCGGCATCAGCGGGAACCCACCCGGCCACGCAGATCGACGCGGGTGCGATCGCCGCAGCCCGACGCCACCATCTGCCGCTGCGCCGCCTGCGGCCACGCCACCTCAACGAGGTACAGGAGGACGGCGACCTGGTCGTCACGGTATGCGACCGGGCCCGCGAAGAACTGGGCCAGCTCACGGCGGTGCACTGGTCGGTCCCCGACCCGGTGCCGGCCGGCGACCCCGCCAGCTTCGACGCGGCGCTGGCGGAGCTAAGCCATCGCGTCGACCGCTTCGCGCCCCGCCTGGCGGCTGCTCTCTAACCCGCCGCACGCCTCCCGCCCGACGCTGGCCGCAGCAGTCTCAGTCCAGCCAGTTGCAGGCACCCAGTCACGTAGCAGCCTCTGACCAGGTCACCAGGGTGCTGACCGTCTAGTCGCGCCAGGCAACTCCCGGCAGCAATACCGCGCCAGCGCCCTCCTCTCCGCTAGGCCCTGATGATGATGTCGCATGCCGCGACGGCCAGCGGGAGGCTGGTGAGCGCGGCCGGGATGATGAGCGCGGCGGGTGATGCGGCACGCGCGCTGCCGGCTGCCCGGCGCCAGCGCGGGATCGGCCTCAAGCGCCTCCGCGATCCATACATGCTGGCGCCTCCGCTCTCCCGGCAGCTGGCCGGCCAGCACGGCCTCCCGGACCAGCGCATGACGGAACGCGTATATGTCATCGTCTATGACCAGCACGCCCGCTGCCACCGCGGGGCGCACCGCATCGGACAGCACCGCTTCACTTAGCCCGGTCGCGGCTTCCAGCAGCGGGTGCCCGAACCGCATGCCGGTGACCGCGGCTGCGCCGAAGTCGGCTATCGCTCTCGGAAACGGACCGGATAGCTATCTGGTTCGCGCGTGTTACGCAACCGCGTCGGTGTGGCGATGACCGCGCGCGTGGCGGAAAGTTGCGGAACACTGGCAACCGTGACTGACGCTGTAACGCGTGAGGAACTGGCCAGGACGGCGCTGGCCTGCCCTCCGTTCACCCTCGCCATCCGGCTCGCCGAGTGGGTTGGCGACAGCCGTGAGCTCACCAACACCAGCGTGCTCCGCCCGGCGGTCGCGGTGCAGGCGTGTCAGGCTCTCGGCATCGCGCTCCCGGTCGGCAAGCTGCGCAGTGCTAAGGACGTGTTCGAGCTCGCCCGGGCATGGGACGCGGCGGTGGCCGCCGATCTAGTCTTGGTGACCGCGAACAGGGCGAGCGCCGCGCCCGATGTGGCAGACCTCGCACGGGCTGCCGACGGGACCGTCGCACTCGGCCCGGAACTCACGGAGCGGGCGGCGATCGCCTGGCTGCGCGGTGCGGGCACGCCACTCGGGTTCCCCGGCGACCCCTGCGGGGAGTGCCTGACCGTACTGCACACGCTGCGCGAGGCGGCGGCCCCCGTCGAACTGGCAGATCTCGCGGCGGCGGTGGCCGCCGGCACCGGCGCTGGCCCGGCCCCCGGCGTTTTTGATGACCTCGGATCTTATGTGTGCCCGGAATGCAGCCAGCGGCACAGTGCGCCGTTGCCAGGCCTGCCCGGCATCGCTGACGCGTTCGACACGCGAGCGCTCGACCTGGCGGAGCATGCCGACGATACCGTTCGCGACCTGGTCGATTTCGGGGCGGCGGTGCAAGGGCCCGGCCGGACGCCGGGCGGGACAGTGACGCTCACACCGCTCGGCGTGCTGCTCGCTGAGTCGATACTGCATACGATCACCCCTGACCCGGACCAGCCCGTCGGCGGCATGGTCGAGTCTGTCGCCTGGCTGCCGCCGCAGGTGGCGCTCGCGGCGGCAGGCTCGTGGCTGGCCGCGCGGACGCCGGACGGCGCGGTCAGCGAACTGCTCGCGTTCTCCGAGGCGTTCGAAGGCCCGATGCTCCGGTTCATCGCCTTGGAGATCGCCAGGCAGCAGGGCGCGCAAGCGCTTCCGGCCTGGCGCGAGGCCGCGAAACGCCCTGGGTTCGGTGCCTACGCGCGGCAGTGGCTCGCGTCCCAGGGCGAACCCGTCGAGGCGGACGACCGTGATGAGGCGTGGCTGCTGGTGGACACGATCACGCAGTCCGTCGGCGAGCTTCCTGATGGCCTGGAAGCGCTGGTCCTCGCCGCGGCGATGCAGGCCGTCTCCGGCGGTGCCACCGCTGAGCTGCTCGCGGGTATCAGGGACTGCGGCCACCCGAGGGCGGTTGCCGTTGCGCAACTGCTGTCTGGCGGGCCCGGCCTGGCGGGCGGGGCGGCACCCCTGGTGCGCATGCTGCCTTACGGCGAGCCAGGCGCGGGCCGCTATGGGAGCACGGTCGAGGACGGCGCGCTGCTCCAGCTGAAGGTGACGCTGCGCGGCGTGTCTAAGCCACCGGTCTGGCGCCGGGTGCTTGTCCCCGCCACGATGACGCTGGGCGAACTGCACGAGGTGATTGCGCGCGCGATGGGCTGGGGCGGCGGGCACCTGCACGTGTTCAGCGACGGCATTGTCGAGTACGGCGTG
This sequence comes from uncultured Actinomycetes bacterium, assembly GCA_963804455.1. Lineage (GTDB taxonomy): Bacteria > Actinomycetota > Actinomycetes > Streptosporangiales > Streptosporangiaceae > RYN-230. Next base: position 373 of record CAWDRD010000062.1, on the reverse strand, counting down.
CCGGACGGTGAGCTTGGCTTCCAGGACGAAGATGCGATCGAACTGGACGAGGTGCTGTCCGAGCCGGGGGACCGGTTCACCTACACCTACGACTTCGGCGACGACTGGGAACACGACATCAAGCTGGAGAAGGTGCTTCCGCCCGACCCAGGGGCGGTCGTCCCTGCCTGCCTGGCGGGCAAGGGTGCCTGCCCGCCTGAGGACTGCGGCGGTGCCTGGGGCTACGCCGACTTGAAGGAAGCGATCACCGATCCTGCCCACGACAAGCATGCGAAGCTGCTCGACTGGCTGGGCATTGACGACCCGTCCGACTTCACCCCCGCAGCCTTCGATCTGGACCGCGCCAACGCCCGCCTCCGCCGCGCGCCACTCA
>CAWDRD010000061.1:0-58367 GCA_963804455.1 uncultured Actinomycetes bacterium | reverse complement strand
GTACCGTATCGCTGACTTTCCCGGGAAGGTATAGCGGAGCTTGAACCAGCTCCATTTCGCGCCCAGCTTCTTCAGCAGATCCTGCGGCATGCCGGCCGCGTGGCTCCCGATTTCCCGGTAATTCTTCGCCCGGCCAGCGTCGCCACGACGCAGACTGCCAGGATGAATACCAGCGGGTACTGCGAGGGTTATTCACAAGATCATAAACTCTAAGTTGATCAAGCTCTGGCCAGCGAAGCCGCTGCCAGAGATGCTCGGTGATCATGGCCGTGAATAAGCCTCTGCCTGCCCCGCCGGCTGCGCGGGTCGGGGACGGATGCCAGCATGCTCAGCAAGCCCGAGATGTCCGCGTCTTCGGGATTGCCTTCCCCTGACGTGCAGGCATGACTTGACTGGCCGGGGGCGGAATGGGAAACTGACACAGGATGGCCTTCTCTCCGGCAACTGTGATTGCGTCGTAACAACCACAATTCCGGGAAAAGAGAAGGCCATCTTCCGTTTATCGGAACCGTGACGGAAAATTAATCGCGCGATGCATCGTGCCTGCAGCCAGGTGCCGTCCCGCTTAACCAAATGATCACGCATCGTGATCATAATGATGCTGTGAGCGATCTTAGAATCGCCCTGCCTGGAGGGTCACCCTTCAAAGCAGCAACGAGGAGGAGCTGGGCAGATGGAACTGCCTCTATGTCCGCTCTCCGGAGTAGCCCGATCAGGATCAATAACTAGACCATTGCGATCAATACCACTGCGCGCCGCCGCGTTATTCCACGTAACTGATAGATAGAGCCAGCCCTGCCACGTCGGAATGTAGATGATGTCGCCGACCATTTTCACGCCGGGTGCGTCAGCGGTGAAATCCCGTTTCGCGAGATCGGGAATATCGTGCTCCTGGCCGTCGCCCTCGGTGAGGCTGAACCGCCACGGCCGCGGCTGGCAGGCCTCCAGGCCCAGGTCGCGCATCACCGACCGCACCAGCTCCGGCCCGGCCGGCACTTCCCAGTCCACCAGGTCCGTGTGCACCCGCCGGTACCCGTACGTCCCGTCCGATTCATCGAATGACTTCCGCACGATCAAAGCGAGTTCCCCGCGTCTTTTCGCCGTCGCCGATTCCGGCACGTTCCGCCATTCGTAGAAACCGGACCGCGACACCTCCATCCACCGGCACATTTTCACGATCGACGGCACGTGCTCATCCTCTGATTCCTGGTAAGCCGCATACTCCGCGTCGATGAACTCGAACTTCTCGGTCACCGATGGTCGCGGGCGAAGTATGCTGGTCGGGTGGCCCGGGGGGATCTCACCCCCGGGCTCCCGCAGATCCCGGCGTGACAGTCTCCCGTCACCGGGCTCTTCTCATCCTTTTCACCAGAATGCGTGGACCCACCGCCAGTGCGCGAACCATGCCGGGTACTGGCTGGTTACCCGTTTCCATGCCTCGTGCGCTTTCTTGAAGGGCCTCAGCCGCCTGTACTTCTTTCGCATCCACCGCACCAGATAGGAATTGATGCGGCGGAAGAGCGGGTACAGTTCCGTGCGGTAGAAAGCGCCGTAGTACTGCATCCACCCCTGGATTACCGGGTTGACCGCGCGGGCGATTTCCCCGATCGTGTGGCCGGTGAGCGCGTGCAGCCGCCAGGACTTCACTCGCCCGCTCATCTTCTTGATGGCGTCCTTGCTGGCCGCCGGGCCGAACCCGGTGAACACGTTCCCGTTCCTGGCCCGCACCCCTCGTGCCCGGAAGGTGAACCCGAGGAAGGTGAACTCCGTGTGCTCGTGAGAGCCGCGTCGCTTGCCGTCCTTGCAGTACACGATCCTGGTCTTCTCGGGGTGCAGCCGGACGCCGACCCGCTCCATCCGGCTCCGCAGCGCTTCCAGCACGGCCTCGGCCTGGGCCTTGGACCGGCAGTGCACCACGGCGTCGTCTGCGTAGCGCTCGAACGGGCAGCCGGGGTATTCCCTGGCCATCCAGAGGTCGAACGCGTAGTGCAGGAACAGGTTGGCGAGCACGGGGCTGACCGCGGATCCTTGCGGGGTTCCGCGGTCGCGTGCGGCCAGCGTGCCGTCGGGCATCTGGATGGGAGCGGCCAGCCACCGCTTCACATACAGGATCACCCAGGGCAGCGCGGTGTTGGCCTCTACCGCCGCGATGATGCGGTCCCAGGGAACGGTGTCGAAGAACTTCTGGACGTCAAGATCGATTACCCAGTCGTATCTCCAGCACCTTTCCCGGCATTTCCCCACGGCGTCCAGCGCGCTCCGCCGGGGCCGGTACCCGTCCGAGTCCGGGTGGAATTCCGGTTCCACCACGGCCTCTATCCGGGCCGCCACGACAGTCTGCGCTATCCGGTCGCCGATGGTGGGCACGCCGAGCATCCTGGTTCCCGGGCCATGCGCTTTCGGGATTTCCACCGCTCTGACCGGGGGCGGGAAGTACGAGCCTGACGACATCCGGTTCCAGATCTTATAGAGATTGTTCTTCAGATCGGACCCGAATTCCTCAAGGCCGGCCATGTTCGACCCCGGCACCGCCCTTGTTGGCCGCCACCTTCAGGTATGCCTGCCACACCTCCTGCTTCGATATGTCAAACGGCTTGCCAGGTGATTCATGCTCGCCCACGGGATTCCTCCCAGTCTCCTGGTTGACCAGGCAAACGAACCACGGATAAGCCGGTCCCTTCGCTCCGCCCCCACCGCATCAAGCAGGAACTTCACCGCTACTACGAACCGGTCCGCCTGCGCGCCCCGCGACAGTACTCAGCCCCTCGCGTTTCAGACGCTTGGGGGTCTCCCTCTCGCCGCCCCTCCGGGGCGGCGGTGTCGGGGCACGCCATCCCACGTTCCGCACGAAAGCCGCAGGCCAGGCTCGCGCCACCTCTGCGCCGGGCACCACCTGGCCAGCGATCCGGGCAACCGCCAGGCTCATCCCGGGTCAAACCGTAACACCCGGTTCTGATGCCGCTTTACTAAATAACGACGCTATCAGCAGTGAATCCCTCACAGGACTTTTGATGCAACGCCTTCCTGGTCCCCACCTGACGCATCACGTGCGCCTTTTCCCTCATCGCTCACCACGATGGTCTTCAGCCTACGCAGCAGAGGGCGGTTTGAAGCCTCCCCCCGAAGGGCGGCTCCGAAGGGCCTTCAATCCTTCATCTCTCGTGCAGCACCGCTTTCCGCCACCATCTACATCAGATGACCTCCAGCGTTCGTGGCACACCGGCTTTTTTCAGGAACTCAAGCTCCATCTTCTGTTCCCGGGTTTCCCGTTCGTTCATTCACGGTCAGCGGGGGTTCTTCACCGGCATGCTCGCGGCGGTATATGTTAACCCAGTTGCCGAGGGTGCCCTCGTTGATTCCGAGCTCCTTCGCTACTCTGGCGATCGGGCGCGACGTCTCGATCACCATCTTCACGGCTTCGTCCCTGAATTCCGGTGAGAAGCTCTTCTTTGGCCGGGGCAAAATTTTCACCTTTCCAGATCGCCCATCCTAATGGATGGACTGTCCGGAAAGCTCGGGGCACTTCAGAACTCTGGCCGGGGCGGAAACATCCGGTGGTGCAGGCCGGAACGGTGGCTGAGGCAGGGCGTACCCGGGCCGGGGCCGTGGCCATGATCATCGGGCCGTTGGCCCGAGCGGGGGGACACCAGGGGAACCCTTCCCCACAGCCCCAGGGATTCCCCTCCAGGTTTCCCCCCGTATCCCCTTCCTCCCCACCCCTCCGGGGCCCACCCAAGGGCCCGCTACGCGGACCACAGCCACCGAAGGCACAGGCAGGGCGACAGCGAGCGTGGAACATCCGCCGGCACAGACCGAAACCGGGCTGAGGACGTGACGGCTGTGCCTGCCCGTGCACCCTCGGGGCGGTGGCGTCAGCTGGCCGTTGGGTGCTGGGCTACGAAGGTCCCGCGCCCCTGGATGGTGACGATGAGTCCCTGCTCGCGCAGTAGCTTCATGGCCCGGCGCACGGTGCCGTAGGCGACGCCGTAGTAAGTGGCCAGATCCCGTTCCGCGCGCAGCCGCGTGCCCGGCGCCAGTTCCCCCGATGCGATCCGCGCCGTGATGTCATCGGCGACCCGGACGTACGCGAGGTCGTCATGCCCGCCGGGTGCCGCGATGTCACTCACCCTCGCGACGGTAGCTACCCCTGACCTGCACAGATCAATCAGGTAGCTCTTATATAGCTCTAGTAGAGCTATATAAGAGCTATACTCGGCTTGCCTCGTGCGCCACCCGTCCAGCGAACCGGAAGCATGCGCTATGAACCCAGGTGAAACACCCGTGTCCAGGTCTCCTCTGGCAGCTCAGCCCCGCCAGGCACGGACACCCGCGCCCGGCAGCCCCCCGCGTGATCCGTTCGATCCTTCTGTCCCGCATCCGGCCCGGGTCTACAACGTCTGGCTCGGCGGCAAAGACCACTACGAAGCCGACCGCAAGGCCGCCCTCGACGTCGTCCGGCACCGACCGCAGGTGGTCAGCGGTGCGCGGCAGAACCGGCGTTTCCTCGCCCGCGTCGTGCGTTCCTGGCCGCCGAACGGGGCATCCGCCGCAGGGTAGGCCGCCGGGCGAGGTTCCAGTAGGAACTGGTCCTTTTCCCGGTGACCCCCCTCCGAACCCGGCGTGCAGCTTTCACTGCACCGGGCTCTCCAGTGATTACTCCGTGAGTTTCGCGGTTGGTTTCCGGCCGTGGATGGCCTGGTGGCAGGAGGGGCAGACTATGAGGGTCTTGCGCCGTTTCCTTGCCATCAGTTCCGCCCACGCCGGTTGCGGGTGTCCCGGTTTGCCGAGGTGGGCGAGCTTGCCGACGTGGTGGACTTCCATGGTGCCGGTGTGCTCGCACATCTCGCACCGTCCTGCGAGGAGCCGGGTAATCAGTTCCTTGCGGCGCAGTGGCGCCGGGACAGGGATGCGGTCGGGGATTTCCGCGTCCTTGTTCCGCTTGAGGGGTATTCCACCGAATGTGGCGGCCAGCGGTGGCCTGCCGTCGCGTTCGACGTGGGCCTGGAAGCACTTGCGCGGCCCGTGCGGCGTCTGGATGGTGGCACCGTAGCGGGCTGCCATCTTTGCCGCCGTCGAGTCGTGCTTGCGGGCCAGTGTCTTCAGCAGTGACGTCGCCATGACCCAGTGAACCTGGTCAAGCTTGAAGACGTCTGATGCCAGCAGGTAGTAGTTGGCCAGGCCCCGGTACTCGGCCCCGTAGGCCGCGACGATCTCGTAGTCGCTGTCGTTGACCATGCGGGTCCGTGCTGCGGGTTTGCCGCGTGAGTAGTAGGGGGCGCATTTCGCCTTGATCACCGCCTGGGGGACGCGCAGCCCGGTCGTGCCGTTGACTGAGCGTGCGCCCCGGGTGAGTTTGTGGTCAGCGTGCTGCACGGTGATCTCGTAGCCGAGGTATTTAGCCGCTTGTGTCCTTGCGTGGGTGATGAGGGTCTTGTCCTCGGACAGTTCCAGCTCGAGGTCTTCACGCAGGAACTGGGCGAGGCGGGCTTTGATCTGATCGGCCTCGGCTTTGGGTCCGGTGAACCCGAGGAGGTGGTCATCGGCGTAGCGGGAATACCGCAGCCGCCGGTACCCGGGGTCGTCCGGGTCATTGGCAGGCATGCGGCGCTGCCGCTTGCGCAGTTCCCGCACGGTAGCGCGGTCCCCGCGCCGGCGGGCCCGCCGGATCGCATCCAGCACCCTCCCGTAGGCGAGGTTTCTCGCCCGGCGCTTTCCCCGGGTGTATTCTGGTATTAAGACTGTCTCGACGTATTTGTCCAGCCGGTCCAGGTAAATATTGGACAGGACCGGGGAGACCACTCCGCCTTGTGGCGTACCAGACAGGGTGGCATTCCATTTCCAGTCCTCAAGGTATCCGGCTTTCAGCATGTTGCGCACTAGCCGCAGGAACCTGTTATCGTGGATTTTCGATCCCAGCGTTTCGAGCATGACCGAATGATCGAGCCGGTCGTAGCACTGGGCGATGTCACCCTCGATAAACCAGGTTGTCCCGTGCCATGAGGCTGTCACGTCGCGCAGGGCGGTGTGGCAGCCACGGCCCGGGCGGAAACCGTGTGAGCGGCCGGAGAACTGGGGCTCGTAGTACGCTTCCAGCAGGAGGCGCATCACCTCGCCGACCAGCTTGTCTGACCAGGACGGCAGCCCGAGGGGTCTTTTCTTCCCGTTCTTCTTGGGTATGTAGACCCGGCGGACGGGCGTGAAGCGGTAGCGCTCGTGGCGCAGCGCGCTGATGATGCGGCCGATCTTGGCCAGCGTCATGCCGTCTGCGGTTTCCCCGTCGGCCCCGGGCGTCATGGCCCCCTTGTTGGAGTACAAGCGCCCGTAGGCCAGCAGATACAGGTGCGGGTTGAACAATTGCCGGTACAGTCGTTCCAGCGGAAGGCCGCGCCTTCCGCGCTCACGGAGGACACCCAGCACCGTTTCGGCGCTCTGCATTGCGCATGCCTCCTGGTTCTTTGAGTGTCCGGTCACCTGGCCCCCTTGGCCCTGTGCCAGGCTTTCCCTGGCTCCCTGGCAGGGCGTGACTCCTGCGACTACTACGGGGCCTCCGTCACCTTTCCGGGCTCGCGCCCGTCAGGCGATCCCACGTTCGTCTTCGCTTTACGTGCTAGCGCGATTTAGGTATCCCATTCATCTCCTTCAATTCCCTCGCTGGGAATCGCTCCGCATCCCGGAGGTTGCACCGGCAGGAACTGGATACCGATGCAGGACGCGGCGCCGGTTTCAGGCATCTTTCCGGCGGACGTGTCAATTGCGTCTTCTGGAGATTAGGCTTCGGACAATCAAGTCTTTACCATGTCGCGCGGGTCTCCCGGCACCCCGCCTCATATGCCTGAGCACGGTCGCCGGTTTCCTGGCATGCTACGGTTCCCTTCCTCTTCCGATTCCAGGTGAAGCCATTAGACCCAAGAACCTCCCTCCGAGTTCCTCCCGGTTGCACCGGGGATAAAACGAAGCGCCTCGTGGCGCAGAGTTCCTTGACATCGGCACGGGCCTGCCCGCCCCCGTGAATACGCACGAGGTCGCCCAGGCCATCGCCCCTGACTGCCGGATCGTGTACGCCGACAACGACCCCCTAGTCCTGACCCACGCCCGCGCCCTTCTCACCTCAGTCCCTGAGGGCGTGTGTGACTATCTCGACGCTGACCTGCACGACCCGGAGCGCATCTTGAAGGAAGCCGCGCGGACGCTGGATTTCACCCGGCCCACCGCCGTGCTCCTGCTGGCCATCTTGCACTTCTTCCCCGACGCCGACGACCCGGCCGCAGTCGTGGCCGCCCTGGCCGGGGGGTTAGCGCCGGGCAGCGTCGTGGTGATCTCGCACCTGACCGCCGACTTCGCGCCCAGCCCGGTGGCCGCCGGGGTGGCCGCCTACAACGCCGCCGTGCCCACGGCGATCACCGCCCGCAGCCACGCCCAGGTCAGCGCGCTGTTCGGCGGGCTGACCTTAATACCGCCGGGCGTGGTCCCAGTCACCGAATGGCGGCCCGGCATCGGTGACCCCTGCCCCCAGCCCGCCGACCTGTACGCCGGCGCCGCCACGATCACCGGGCGGCACATGTGACCCCCGCCTGGCCCGGCCGCGATGAGATCGCCGTGCCCGCACGTGGCGTTGCCCGGTGGGCGGCCTGGCAGCCGGGCACCCTGGTGATCTGCGGCGACACCGACGCCTTGCCCGCGGCGCTCACCATCCCCCCGGCGGGGGAGCGTCCCGGGCCGCTGCTGTGCGGCACCGGGTGGGCCACCCACCCCGGCAGCCAGTGGCAACAAGACCCGCCCGGCCAGTGGACCGTGCCGGTCTCCAGGCACTCGCCCTGTACGCAGGAAGGAAAGCCGCGCCCATGACCGGGGAGGAGCGCGAGAGCGGCCCGGGCCAGCATCCTGCCCTGGGCACTGACAGCGGGCCGGGGCGCCCCTCGGCGCTGACCCTGGTCCTGCCACCCGGCCTGGGCAGTGACGAGGTGGTGCGGGAGCTGATCCGGGCGATCGGGGAAGCCCGCACCACCCTGGAGCAGCGGGCCAGCTTGTTCCAGCAGCGCGTGGAAGAATATGCGGCCAGCGGCCAGCCCTTCAGCCAGGCCCTGTGCCGGGGACAGTACCTGGCCAGCTGGTGTGCCATCGCAGTCATCGATGAGGCCATCACCGAGGCGTTCGGCCTGTGGCCCCACTACGAAGACGCCATCAGCGAAACGGCGGACATACCCACCGGCGCCGCCACCAGCCGGCAGCCCCCAGGGCCAGGGGGCCCAGGCGCCCAGGTATTCCCCTTCCACGACCACGACTTCCACGACCACGACGCGGACCGATGACAGCCCGCACCGGCCGCTGCGGGCAGGTCTCAGCCCGGCCTGATCTCGCGCAGGTGCGGGAGGAGTCAGATGGCTGGCTGGTCACGCTGACACCCGGCCGGGCGCTCAATGCGCTACTGGACGCGCTGGCTTCCCACGGCCTGCCCGTCACCGGCATGACCCTGACCCGGTTGCAAGGCACCGTCATGCTGCCCGGCGGCATCACGGTCCGCTACTGCTGCGGCTGGCTGGCCTGGCCCACCGGACGGCCCAGCCGCCAGGGACGCCCCTTGCACACCCTGCACACCGCCTGCGACCCGGCCGGGGCGGCCCGCCGGCTCGCCGCTACCTCCCGGCCCGGCGGCACGGACCCGGCCAGCTAGCCGGCACGCACCGATCACCGGCACTCCCGGCCCATCCAGCCAGGCCACCCTTCCGCACGCACGCCCGCGTTCCCTCCAGGAGACCCCGATGCCATCCCAGCCGCCCGCCACCCCTGCCGCACTCCTGCACGCCCCGCCCGCCCGGCTGGAACCCGATGCGATCAGCGCCGCGCAAGACACGGTGATCGGCATGGCCAACGCCGCCCCAGCCGTGTCGGTCGGGCTGACCCTGGCCGCATTAGCCGCCGCGACCGCCTACGCCAGCGGCCCGGCCATCCTGCTGACGGCGGTCCCCATGCTGGTCATCGCGAACGCCTACCGGCGGCTGAACTTGTGGAACGCCAACTGCGGCGCCAGCTTCGAGTGGGTCGGCCGCGCCATCAATCCCTACCTCGGGTTCCTGACCGGCTGGCTGATGATCACCGGCAGCCTCATCGGGTCCCTAGCCGGCGTCGCCGTCCTGGCCCCCTCCATCCTGGCCGTCGCCGGGGCCGCCACGTCCAGCACCTGGCCGAACGTGGCCATCGCCACCGCCGTGATCACCGTCATGCTGGCCATCGCAATCGCCGGCATCCGCATCACCGCCCAGACCCAAGTCGCTATGGCCGTAGCCGAGTACGCGATCCTGATCGCTTTTGCGATCGCCGGGCTGGCCGCCGTGCTCGGCCGCCATCCTGGCACGTTCCCGGTGACCACGGGCTGGCTGAGCCCGGCCGGGATCGGCGGGCACGGCAGCCTGAGCGCGGGGTTCCTGCTCGCGGTGTTCATGTTCACCGGCTGGGACGCCACCGTGTACGTCAACGAGGAGGTGCGCCACCGGCGGGTCAACCCGGGCCGGGCCGCCACGCTCGCCGTCGCCTGCCTCGCGCTCATCTTCACCCTGGCCACCGTGGGCTTGCAGGGCACGGTCCGCCCGCCCGGCTCCAGGCGCACGCGACCTCCGCGCTCGTGTATGCCGCGCAGGCGCTGGGTGGCAATGGGTGGGCGAAGGTGATGGCGCTGTCGCTGGCGTCTGTCGCTGGCGCTGTCGGTGATCGCCTCCACCGGCACCGGCATCGTGATCATCGCCCGGCTCATCTACGGCATGGCCAGCCACCGCGCCCTGCCCGCGTTCCTGGCCAACATCAACCCCCGGTTCGCCACCCCAGCCGCCGCCAGCCTGGCCACCGGCCTGCTGCTGGCCGGCCTGGCCTGGCTCTACCTGCTGACCACCACCGTGCGCGGCGCGTTCACTGACCTGATCGCGGTAACCGGCCTGCTCTACGCCGGGTTCTACATCCTGACCGCGCTGGCCGCGATCACCTACTACCGCCGCCGCATCCTGGCCAGCGCCAAGGATGGGCTGACCCTCGGCCTCCTGCCGCTCGCCGCCGCCGGCTTCCTGGGCTGGATCATGGCCCAGTCACTACGTACCGCCCCCGCGTCACAGGTCTGGTCGCTGGCCGGCATCCTGGCCGCCGGGCTGGTGCTCATGCTCATCGCCCGGTTCGGGCTGCGGTCGGCGTTCTTCCGCCTGCCCCGGGAAAGCGACCACCCCCGCCACTGACCCCGGGCCTGATCTACAAGCACGACATGCCCCAGATCACCTGCCGCGCCACCCTCACCAGCAGCACACCCGCCACCATCACGGCCATCATCAACGACAGCCAGCCCTCAGCCCCCGCCAATGGCCCCGCCAGTTCAGACTCCGCCTTACCCCCTATGAGGGGTCAGAATCGAACTGTTGATGCCTGGCCGCCCGCGGTCGTGAGAGGTTCAGTTCTTGCGGGCGACGCCGCCCCACAGGGCGGCCGGGCTCTTGGCCTCCAGCTCGGACCGGGGCCGCCAGTCGGGCACCGGCACCATCCCCGGCTCGACCAGGTCCAGGCCCTCGAAGAAGCGCGCTACCTGAGCCTGGGTGCGGAAGGTGACTTTCTCCGCCATCATCTGGTTCAGCCGTTCCGCCATCTGGCCCATTTCCGCAGCGGCGATGTCCGCCGCTGGGTGGGACAGGGTCAGGTAGCTGCCCGCTGGGACCGCGTCCAGCAGGTCGGCCACGATCCGGTACGGATCGTCCTTCTCGGCGATGTGCTGCAGGATGGCCATCAGCATGATCCCCACCGGGCGGGAGAAGTCCAGCGCCTCCGTGGCGGCAGCGAGGATCGTCCCGGTTTCCCGGAGGTCAGCCTCGATGTAGTTAGTCTGCCCGGCCGGCCTGCCGGTCAGCAGCGCCCGGGCGTGCGCGAGCACGATCGGGTCGTTGTCCACGTACACCACCCGGGCCTCCGGGGCGACGGTCTGGGCCACCTCATGGGTGTTGTTCGCGGCGGGGATGCCGGTGCCGATGTCGAGGAACTGCCTGATCCCCGCCTCGGCCGCCAGGTAGTGCACGGTGCGGGCCAGGAATGCCCGGTTGGCGCGGACCGAGAGGACGATGTCCGGGTAGGCGGCAATGGCCTGGTCGCCCGCGGCCCGGTCGGCCGCGAAATTGTCCGTGCCGCCCAGTTACTAATCACATGTTGGGCTAGTAATCACACTCGCGGACCTTGGCGCGACGCCTGCTCGGTTTCTTGACCCCCGATGCTCGTAGGTCGAGGCTGTGCCGGTGCTGACCAGCCACTCACTCACAAACGCGTCGGTGCGTGCTCGCCGGCGGCGTTCAGGCAGTGCTGGCAGTGGGCACACGGCTGAACGTCTCTTCGAGCCAGTCGAACGTGCGCTGCGCGGACAGCAGGGGAGAGCCGACCTGGCAATGGTCCCCGGCGCCTTCCTCGGCCGTAAAGAGCAGGAAGGTCTTGTCGCAGGTGAGCTCGTCGAACAGTTGCCTTGCCTGCCCGGGATACCATAGGTCGCCCTCGGAGTCGATCACGAGCGTCGGGCAGGTGATCTTCTCGGCGATCCCCGCCAGCGTGTAGTCGAGGGCCTTGAGGAAATAGTCGGCCGGGGACGAGGCCCGGAATGTAAACACCCCGTTCTGTATGCCCCACCTGGAGTCGGTGCTCGCGTCCATCATCGTTCGCATCATTTTGTCGGCCCCGCTGGGATCGCTGCGTACCCAGTCGATGGCGTCTTGGCGCGACATGCCGCCCGGCAGCCGGGGCGCCATGAAGTCGAAGACGCCTCCGTTGGCGATGCATGCCGCGAGCCGGTGCTCGAACGCCGCGGCCCGAGGAGCCAGGTAGCCGCCGAAGCTGATGCCCAAGAGGGCGACGCGCTGCGGATCGACCGCCGGGAGGCCCAGCACGTAGTCAACGACCGGCGTGACCACCGCCTCCCAGTCCGGCCGAAAGCCGAGGCCCTGCTCGCGGATCACCGCACCCTGCCCGGGTCCTTCGAACGTGAGGCAGTTGATGCCGCGGGCAGTGGCGGCCATCGCGTTGGCACGGAGCTCCTCCTGGGTACCGTCATACCCGGTGTGCACGATAAGCGTGGGAGCCTTCGCCCTGGCCTGGTCTGCACGGTAGAAATAGCCGGGAAGCGCCGTTCCCTGGTACGGGATTGCCACACGCTCGACGGCCAGGGGCGTCAGGCCAAGTGCCTGCTCGAAGCAGGCCCGCGCGCTGCGGGAAAGGTCGCTGATGCGCGGGTCGCGCGGGTCGCCGTGCAGGTAGAACTCAGCGGCGCGGTAGTAGTTCGAAGCCCGGAAGTAGGCCTCCCGGGCGCTGACCCTATGGCCGCGCTCCCGGCTTCGCTGTGCCATCTCGTGCACCCGCTGAGCGGTCTTCAGCCACTCCGCAGTCCAGCTCTCGAAGTCTCCTTCCCGGATGCGGTACGCGGTCGACAAAACCTCGCCGACCTCGGCGTCACCCGAAGTTGCCGAGCCCAGCAGCCGGAGCGTCTGGAAGTTGAACTGGGCGTCATTGAAGATGACATGCATCGCTGCACCACCGCCTGGTGTAACGAGTTACCGGACCTGACCCTTCCGACCGTCGCAGCGCGCCCGGACCCGCGACAGAGGCATAAGTCCCCCAGAGCCCCGGGCCTACTGGCCTGCCTAGGCCTCGCGACCGACTACGCGTGGCAGTCCGGATGCGGGATTCCGCGCGAGCACCGCATGACTAGATGATCAATTCCAAGGTCAGTGGTCATAGGCCACCAGCGATCGCAGGACTGGCCGGCCAGCGGTGTCGTTGTGCCAGATTGCGGTGGTCAGGGCGAGGATGCGCTGCAGGACGCGGACTATCACCCCGCCAGGTGTGTGGCCGCCGTGTTGTTCGAGGTCGAGCTGGCCTTTGAAGGTCTCATTGATCGACTCGATGATCTGGCGCAGTGGCCTGAACAGGTGCGCGCCCGCCCGCGCGGGCTCGCCCTTGCGGGCAGGCCTCAGAAGCGTGATCCCCGCGCCGGCGATGGTGGCCTCGAAGGCGGCGCCGAAGTAGTTCTTGTCACCGATGAGGGTCTGGCCGGGCCGGGCAGTGACCAGGTCCGGGCTGGCGGTGAGCATGCCGGCCAGCACCTCGCGCTCGTCGGCCTTGGCACCGGCCAGGGCGAAGGCGACGGGCAGGCCCTGCAGGGTGCACACCAGATGCAGCCGCAGGCCCCAGAAGTAGCGCGAGTGGCTGGCGCAGTACCCGTACTCAGCCCATCCGGCCAGGTCAGAACGCTTGGCGGTCTCACGGGACCGGCCGCACTCGACCGGAGTGGAGTCCACCACCCAGACGTCATCGGTCCATGCGGTGGTGCCGGCGGCCAGGGCCCGGATGGCATGCCGGATCAGCGATGCGGCGCCGCGCAGCCGCTTGTTGTAACCGGGCTGCTGGGGCAGGTAGGGGAACAGGTGCCGCAGGTGAGCGCGGGCGTGCCGCAGCCAGCGGGCCTCGGAGGTAAAACCCAGCAGGGCCTGCATGACCGCCAGGGTGACCAGCTCGGCGTCACTCAGGCGCGGGGTGATGCCAATCGCAGGCCGCCACGGTGCGAGCTGCGGCGATTCCTTCAGCAGGTCGTCGGTCCTGACGTACAGTGCGGTGGCGAGGGTGTCCAGGTTTGTTGTCACAAACTGATCTTGGACGCCCTCGCCTCGTCTCCGCAGCCACAGCCACCCCTTGGAATTGATCATCTAGACGACACCTAACCTGCGCAGCTAATGTGTGGTTAGAGGGAGCATCCGCCCAGCCAGTAGTCATAGACCCGGGCAACATGCGCCACGCTGGTATCGAAGGTCGGCTTCTCGTCCACACCCTGATTCTTAATCCCAGCCGGGCAGTAATGCCAGCTCGTCCGCTGGACAGCCGCGCATGCTGCGGTGACGTCCGCCGCTGCGGCCTGGATTGGCGCTCCGTCCCCGGCCGCTAACGGCGCTCCGTCCCCGGCCGCTAACGGCGCTCCGCCCCCGCTGGTCGCGGCGCTCGGTCCGCGTCCGCTAACCGCGCTCCGGTCCGGTGGCCAGGCCGGCCAGCAGCGCGCGCAGTGATGCGGCCACCTGGTCCCGGGTTGCCCGGGGCTGCGCGGAGTTGGCGATCAGCATGGCGCCCCTGGTCAGCGCGCCGAGCAGGAGCCGGGCGAACGTCTCAGGGTCAGCGACCCGCAGCTTTCCCGCTGCGGCCGCGGCGCGCAGGGTTTCGGCAATCGCGCTGAACGCGTACCGCTCGTCCAGCTCGGTGAACCGGGCCAGACCGAGCACGGCCGGAGCGTCGATGATGATGATCCGCTGCACCTCGGGCTCGAGTACCGCGTCGAGGAACGCCTCGAAGCCGCGGGCCAGCAGCTCCACCTCGTCGGTGGCGGCGACGGCAGCCTGCGCCGATTTCTCCAGCAATTCGGCGTGCATGGCTTCGAACACGGCCTCGAACAGGGCTGTCTTGGTCGGGAAGTGATGGTAGAGGGCGCCCGTCGTCACCCGCGCCGCCCGGGCCAGGTCGTCCACGGAAGAAGCCGCGAACCCTTGCTCCCCGAACAGCCGCCGTCCGGCCGAGACCAGGGCGGCACGGGTCTGTGCGACCTGCTCGGCCCGCAGCGACGGCCGCCCGTCGTCGGGCTGCCCGTCGTCTAGCCGCGCGTCGTCTGGCCGCGCGGCTGGCGGGCTGCCCTGCGTCGCTGGCTGGGCGCCCTGCGCCCGCGCTGGCTGGGTGCCGGGGGAGTCGTCCGGATCAGGCACGTCTTCTGTTTAGCCTCCCCGGGCCCCTTGCGCGAGCCGCCGCGTCGACATAGCGTTGCTATGTCAAATACTAAAAATATCTCACGGAGGTACGTCATGATAGGTCAGGCCATCGCGGCGCTCGAGGCCGAACGGCAGGCTGTGCTGCAGGTCGGTGCGGGGCTCAGCCCGGCGGACTGGGCCGCACCCAGCGGTTGTCCCGGCTGGTCGGTCCAGGACGTCGTATCCCACCTAGGCGCGCTGTACTGGATGGTGGTGGACCCATCGGCCCTCCCCGACGTCACCGGGCTGCCGACCGAGCAGGCCCAGGAGAACCACGTCGCAGCCCGCCGGTCGCTGACCGCCGCGGAAGTGCTGGCGGACTACGAGTCGGTCAGTGCCAAGGCCATCGAGGTGCTGGCCAGCTTCGACGGCCAGGACGCGCAGGTGCCGCTGGGGGATCTCGGGACCTATCCGCTGTCGGTCCTGCCGACCGCGTTCTGCTTCGACCACTACACGCACCTACGCGCCGACCTGTTCGCGCCGCGTGGCCCGCTGACCGGGGCCCCGCCGCCCTCTGACGAGCTGCGGCTAGCCCCGGCTCTGGACTGGATCAGCGCCGCACTGCCCCAGCAGAACCAGGCGCTGCTCGGCGCTCTGGAGAACGCGGCGGAGATCGTGCTCACCGGCCCCGGAGCGCGCACCATCCGGCTCGGCCACGGCCCCGTCACAGTGCGGGTCAGCTGCGACACGCCGTCGTTCGTCCGCTGGGTCACCCAGCGCGCCAGCTGGGCCGACCTCGGCGTGCAGGCCACCGGGGACGAGCAGCAACTCGCCCTGATCCAGGCGCTGCACGTGTTCTGACCGGGATCGCCCCCGCCTGCCCGGGCCCGTGCCCGGCCGCTGACCGGGATCCGCCCCGCCTGCCCGGGCCCGTGCCCGGCCGCTGACCGGGATCCGCCCCGCCTGCCCGGGCCCGTGCCCGGCCGCTGACCGGGATCCGCCCCGCCTGCCCGGGCCCGTGCCCGGCCGCTGACCGGGATCGCCCCCGCCCGCGCCAGGCCGCTACGGTGGAGGGCGATGAAGATCGACGCGTACTTTCCGGACGGCCTGCGGCTGGCCGAAGCCGGGCCAGCGGCGCAGGCCGCCGAGCGGGCTGGCTTCGCGGGCCTGTGGCTGACCGAGACCAAGCACAACCCATTCCTGGGCTGCGTGGCCGCGCTGGCCGCCAGCGAGCGGCTGCAGGCCGGCTCGGGCATAGCGGTGGCCTTCCCGCGCAGCCCGATGGTCACCGCCCTGACCGCCTGGGACCTGGCCCAGGCTAGCGGCGGCCGGTTCGTGCTGGGCCTGGGTACGCAGGTCAAGGCGCACATCCAGCGCCGGTTCGCCACCCCGTTCGACCACCCGGCCGCGCGGATGCGCGAGTACGTGCACGCCCTGCGCGCCATCTTCGCCGCGTTCCAGGGCGACGGCCAGCTCCGCTTCGCTGGTGACTTCTACCAGTTCTCGCTGCTCACAGACTTTTTCAACCCTGGGCCGATCAGCCACCCGGACGTGCCGGTCTGGGTCGCCGCGGTCGGCCCGGCCATGCTCCGGATGGCGGGGGAGTGCTGTGACGGGGCCTTCCTGCACCCGCTGAACTCCGCTGAGTACCTGCGCACCGCGGTGCTGCCCGCCGTGACCGGAGGCGCCCGCGCCGCCGCGCGGACCCGGGACGCGGTCACCTTGTGCTGCCCGGTCTTCACCGCGGTCGGGGACAGCGCGGCGGAGATCGCGGCGCAGCGGGCCAGCATCGCCCGGCAGATCGCGTTCTACGGATCCACCCGGACCTACCGCCCGGTGTTCGCGGCGCATGGCTGGGACGGGATCAGTGACGAGCTGCACGCCCTGCTCGCCAGCGGCCAGACCGGGCAGATGACCGCGCTGATCACCGACGAGATGCTGGATGCCTACAGCGTGACCGCCACCTGGGACACCCTGGCCGGGGAGCTGACCCGGCGGTACGGCGGCCTGGTGGACCGGATCGCGCCCTACGGCCTGGACTTGACCTCGCCGGGGAACCAGGAACGGTGGCACCATGTGGTGGCGGCGATCGGAGGCGGAGGCGGGAGATGATCCAGCAGCAGCGGCGGGGCCGGTCGATCGCGATGACCCCGGCTGAGCTCGACGAGTTCCTCGCGGTGGAGCGGACCTGCCGGGTAGCGAGCACTGGCCCGGACGGTCCGCACGTGGTCCCGCTCTGGTTCGTCTGGTCAGCTGGCGCGATCTGGCTCAGCTCAGTCGTGCGCAGCCAGCGCTGGACCGACCTGATGCGCGATCCGCGGGTTTCCGTTGTGGTGGACGCTGGTGAGGAGTACCAGGAGCTGCGCGGAGCGGAGATCAAGGGCACGGCCGAGCCGGCCGGCGAGATCCCGCGGCAAGGTTCCCCAGACCCGGTGCTGGCCGAGCCGGAGTCGCTGTTCGCGCGCAAGTACCTGGGCGGCGGCTCGATGGGGCACGACGGGCGGCACGGCTGGCTGCGGATCACTCCCGTCAAGATCACCAGCTGGGATTTCCGCAAGCTCCCCGAGGAGCGTAAGCGTCCCGCCTGATCCGGTTCCCCGGCTGCTGGTCCGGCCCGGGCCCGGCCGGGCCGCGGCCCGGTCAGGCGGACGGCGCGACGGTCGGGGCTACGGGCTGATGCTCGGAGATCCAGCTGTCGATGAGCTCCCACCAGTCATACAGCCAGCGCAGCTGGACTTCGTGGTCGGCGGTGCGCGGCACCTGGTCGGCTGGCACCCGCCACCACTTCGCCTGCACGGTGTGGTCCATCGGCAGGCTGCGCCAGATGTCCAGCACGCTGACCAGCTTGTCCAGCCCGGCGTGGGCCACGAAGATCACGTCGGCCGCCGGGGCAGCGGTGATCGCGGCCAGCGCCCCGCCGGCCCGCGGCGGCAGCAGGTTCGGCATCTGCTGGGCCCGGGCGGCCAGGTCGGGCTGGCCCTGCCGCTCCAGCCGCCGGATGCCGCGGCGCCACCGGCTGGGCGTCCAGTTGCCGCCTTCCGGGAAGATCACCAGCGCGCCGGCCGGGTCGAGCCCGCTGGCCAGCCGCTTGATCTGCTCCACGAAGATATGCTCGCCGGACTGCCGGTGCGCGATGAACACGTTCGGCACCCGGTTGGCCACCACGTCCAGGCTGGGATCCAGCTGCATCGATGCCTTCATGACCACCCGCGGCCGCCGCCGGTACACGCTGAGCAGCTCACGGACCAGCAGTAACGAATCACCCGGCCCAGCATGCCGGCTGAATACGATGACCGGGCGGGCCAGCCGGGCCGCCCGCTCCGCCGCGGTCAGCTCCGGCTCATCGATGTCCACCCGGAGCCCCAGGGTGGTCTCGGCCGCGCGGTACAGCCGGTCCAGGTACCACTGCATGATCGCGTAGTGCCGGGCCTGGTACGGCTCGGTGCGCAGCCGGCCGCCCAGGCCGCTGGCGAACCACAAGCCCAGGCACATGAACAGGGTGGCGGTCTCCGCGGTGAGCCAGATCAGCGCGAAATACGCCAGCCGCAGCACCCGCATCCGGTGCGGCCGGGACCGCCGGGCCAGGTTGACCAGCACGGTGACCAGGGCTAGCGGCGGGAACAGCACGACGACCGCCACCGCGATCACGATCGCCAGCGGCGCCAGTACGATCCGGCGGATCAGTCTCGGTGGCACCATGCCCGGCTCCTCCGGTTCCCGGCCCGCTGGTCAGGACCTGGCCAGCGTGGCGAGGTAACTCGCCGATGCCTGGTAGGCCCGCTCGATCCGGTCGCCGACGCCAGCCCGGGCCCGGTAGCGCAGCTGGGACAGGTCCGGCGGCCGCGGATCGCCGCCGGACGGCAGCACGTGCACCTGGACGCTGCTGGGCAGCGCCGCGATCTCCTCGTGGAACCGGTGCCGCCGGGCGATCTCGAACGCGACCAGGCCCACTTCCCAGGGTCGCCTGGGCACCCTC
The DNA here is from genome assembly GCA_963804455.1 of uncultured Actinomycetes bacterium. Classification (GTDB taxonomy): domain Bacteria; phylum Actinomycetota; class Actinomycetes; order Streptosporangiales; family Streptosporangiaceae; genus RYN-230. The sequence goes on along the minus strand of CAWDRD010000061.1, from coordinate 39,665 downwards.
AGTGGGCGCTCGATCCGGCCGACGTGCAGCACATAGACCTCACGGGCGCCCAGCGCGACGGCCCGGCCGACCGGGATCGAGTTGACCAGGCCGCCGTCGAAGTAGTGCTCGCCGCCGATCTCCACCGGCGGCAGCAGCCCGGGCACGGCGCAGGACGCGAGCACGGCGGGCACGATGGGCCCGCTGCTGAACCACCGGGCCCGCGCGTGCTCGATGCTGGCCGCGACGCAGTGGAACGGCAACTCGAGGTCGGCGAAGTCGCCGGGCAGTACCTCGTCCAGCATGTGCCGCAGCGGCTCGATGGAATGCAGGTGCGTGCCGGACCGGGCCAGCCGGATCATCCGGCCCCACAGCGTTTCACTGAATGCCCGCCGCAACGAATCGCCCTGCCACAACTGCCCCAGCCGGTCCGTGGCGTCAGCGGGGCCGGCGGCGACAAGCGCGCCGTTGATCGCGCCGACCGACGTGCCGATCACGACATCGGGGCGGATGCCCGCTTCGGCCAGGGCGCGGAGCATGCCGACCTCGTGCGCGCCGAGCACGCCCCCGCCGCCGAGTACGAATGCCGTGCTCACGCCCGGGCTGCCGCACCCAGCAAGGCCCGGGCGATGATGACCTGCTGGATCTGGCTGGTGCCTTCGTAGATCCGGAGCAGCCGGACGTCCCGGTAGAAGCGCTCGACCGGCACCCCGCGCATGTACCCGGCGCCGCCGTGTACCTGGACCGCCCGGTCGGCCACCCGGCATGCCATCTCGCTGCAGAAATACTTCGCGCAGGACGGGCCGACCACGGTGTCCTCGCCTGAATCGAACCGGCGCGCGGCGTCCAGCACGGTGGCCCGGCCCGTGTAGTAGTCCGTCATGGAGTCCGCGATCAGGCCCTGGACCAGCTGGAACGAGCCGATCGGGCGGCCCGACTGGTGCCGCTCCGTCGCCCACCGCACGGATTCGTCCACCAGCCGCTCGGCCATCCCGACGCACATGGCCGCTATATGTACCCGCCCGTGCGCGAGGCATCCCATCGCGGTGCGCAGGCCCCGGCCCAGCCCGGCCGCACCGCCGACCAGCGCGGACCCGGGTACCCGGACGTCGTCCAGGTAGACGTCCGCGGTGTGTGTGCCGAACTGGCCCATCTTGTGGTCCTTCGGGCCGACGGTGAGTCCCGGGGTACCCCGCGGCACCAGGAAGGTGGAGATGCCCCGGCTCGCCGGGGCATCCGGGTCGGTCCGCGCGAACACCATGAACACGTCAGCGGTGGGCGCGTTGGTGATGTAGCGCTTAGTGCCGTTGAGCACCCAGTCCGCACCGGCCTCCGCATCCCCCGCCGCGCGCTCGGCCCGGGTGGTCAGCGTGGACGGGTCGGAGCCCGCTTCCGGCTCGGTCAGCGCGAACGCGGCGGTCACCTCGCCGCTGGCCAGCTGCGGCAGCCAGTGCGCCTGCTGCTCCGGGGTACCGCCAACCATCAGCACATGCCCGGCGATCCCGTTGTTCGTACCGAACAGCGAGCGCAGCGCCGGGGTGGTGTAGCCCAGCTCGAAAACCAGCTGGACCTCCTCGGACATGGACAGCCCGAGGCCGCCGTGCTCCTCCGGCAGCGCGAAACCGTACAGCCCCAGCTGCCGCGCGGCCTGCCGGAGGTCGTCCGGAACCTCGTCCTTCTCGTCGATCTCGGCTTCCCGGGGGAGAACGCGTTCCCGGATGAACTGGCGCGTCTGCGACAGCACCTCGGCGAAGTCGCTGGCATCCACAGGGCCTCCTGGCATGGCGGCGTTGCTGACGTCATGCTACGGCCCGCCCCTGGGCTGCTCCTATGGCCGAGCCGGCCCGGCCCGGATCACGCCGGGCCGGCCTGACATCAGCGCGGCGCATTGTGCCCCGCCGGCAGGCTGTCGCAGGAATCTCCGCGTCCGCTTAAAAGTGCGGGATGCGCCCGAGCACCCTTGGTCGTGATCTGAATAACAGTTCGAATTTTTGCCCCCCCGCGGGCAAAAATTCGAACTACTGATGTCCGGCGCCCCGGACTGTCTCATTTACTGAGACGCCAACCTCGATCCTGCAACAGCCTGTCGGCGCGACACTACGGACCGCGCTGACGGCCCAGGCGCTGCGGCCGCGCGTTGGGCGGCCGCGCGTTGGGCGGCCGGGCGCCGGGCGTTGGGCGGCCGCGCGTTGGGCGGCCGGTGCGGTCAAGTGTCTATGTTGGGGTTGTCCGCCGGGAGCGGGACCAGGTGCGCGGGGGGATCGGGGACCGCGAGGGTGGACTCGACGCTGAGATCGGGGCGGACGTGGATGAGCTCGCCCGGGGCGAGCATGCGCCAGCCGGTCTCCCCGTCGAGTTCTTCCGACGCGACCACGACCGAGGGCACGTCCTGCAGGCCGGCCGCATGGATGGACGACATGCCGCTGCGCACGTGCAGGCCGCCGGGCCCGGTGGCCCGCACGCTGCGCTCAGGCGCGCTGGCGCCCGCGGACCGCTCGATCACATGCAGCGCGTGCTGGCCCGGGTAGCGCAGCGCCCACAGTTCCCGCGGCGTGGCCACGATCGTGTTGATCGAGGAGAGGGGCAGGTTCGCGGCCATCCACCGGGCCGCGGCCGTGATCCCGGTGCCCACCTGGCCGCCGCAGGTGTCGATCTGCTGGGTGATCAGGGCGAAGTACCGCTCCGAATCGGTGTCACCCTGCACCAGGCCGCGGTAGTCGCCGAGCTGCTCGTCCAGCCGGGCCAGGTCGCCGATACCGCCGTTGTGCGCCATGATCCGGCCGTCCATGGTGAACGGGTGCGTGTTGAGTACCGACCGGGCGCCTGTTGTCGCGAACCGGACGTGCGCCACGAACGTCGCGGCCCGGGCGTGCCGGGCTTCGTGGCTGAACTCCGCGTCGGCATAGGCGGCCTCTGGCTGCTTGTCCAGGATCGGCGTGCCGGTGGCGCCGAAGAACCCGATACCGCTGCCGTCAGCATTACGGTGGCTCTGCGCGGCCATCGAGTCGGGCGCGTCGAGCAGCCAGAAGGCCGCGTCTACCGGGGGGCCACCGGTGGTCATCCCGAACAATCGGCACATGGTGCGTCCCGCCTCCCGCCCGCGGCGTGGGACAGCCGTTCCCGGCCTTCGATGTGGTAACGCTACGGCAGATTCAAGCCGTGTTGCCCGCGATTACCTGGCGGTGGGCGCATAATTAAAGAGATGAAGCCAGCCCGCGCCGCGACCCGGCGCTACCTCCCAGGAAGTCCCTTCAACACCCCTCCCGTGGTCCGGCCGGTGAAGGAATTCGCTGTCGAGGACCAGGTGACCCATGACCGGTACGGTCTCGGCCGGGTCATCAGTGCCGACGAGCACGGCGTGCTGGTCGATTTTGGCACTAACAAGGAGCGGATTACAGCCCCGTACACCAAGCTGACCAAGCTCTGACACGGCAGCCAGGGTCTCCCCGCGGCCCTGGCCAGGTGTTACCGGTCGTCGGCTGCCCTCGGCCAGTCCTGCTGGCCGAGGGTTCGTGCTAGTCACTGCGGCCAGCATGTGGCGGCCTGCGGTGGCGTCCTGGGTACGGAGTACTGGGTGCGGCGTGCTACGTCGTGTACCGCTGCTCGGCGTCGCGCACCTCGGGTAGCCCGATAAAGTCCACGAATTCCCCCAAACCGGGCAGGCCGGGCAGGGCCGCGGTGGGGGTGCCCGCTTTGGCGATCTCCTGCAGGATGTGCCGCATGGCGGCGGTCGCGGCCAGCAGCGTGCTGATCGGGAAGATAACGATCTGATAACCAAGTTCGGTCAGCCGGTCCAGGCTGATCGGGGGAGTCTTGCCGCCTTCCGCCCAGTTGAACAGCAATGGGACGTCCGGGAACGCCCGGCTCACCTCGGCGGCCTCCGCCTCGGTCAGCACGGCCTCGATGAACAGGGCGTCCGCGCCGGCCGCCCGGTAGGCACGAGCCCGCTCGATGGCCTGTTCCAGCCCCTCCACCGCCCGGGCGTCGGTCCGCGCGATGATCACGAAATCGGATCGCCGCCGGGCGTCGACCGCGGCCCGGACCTTGGCCGCCATCTCGTCCGCCGGGATGACCTGCTTGCCCTCCATATGCCCGCACTTCTTGGGCGCCACCTGGTCCTCCAGGTGGATCCCGGCCACCCCGGCCGCCTCGTAACAGCCCACCGTACGGATCACGTTTAGCGGGTTACCGTAGCCGGTGTCCGCATCCGCGATCACCGGGATGTCCACGCACGCGGCGATCCGCGCGGCGTTCCCGGCCATCTCGGTCATGGTCACCAAGCCCACGTCCGGGCGGCCGAGCAGCGCCGCGGAGGTGCCGAACCCGGTCATGTAGACCGCGCCGAAACCGGCCTCTTCCACCAGCCGCGCGGCCAGCGGATCGAATGCCCCGGGTGCCACGATGGTCTGCCCGGAGTCCAGTAGCGCGCGCAGCCGGGCTGGCCCGTCCAGACTCGGCGTCAGCCGTCCTGTCACCGGGCCGCTCTCAGCCGCTCTTGCGCCGGAACGACCGCCGGCTCTGCGCCGGGCCGTGCGCGCCGTGCACCTTGCCGCCGTCCTTGCCCGCGTGCCGGGCGTTCGCCTCGGCCTGCTTGCCCTGCTTGCGCTCAAGTGCCTCGCGGAACTTGCGCTTCTGCTCATCCTCGGGACTCTCCGGCCCCGGCACCGCGTCGGCCATGCGCTCCTCCTGCCCTCGGATGACTACCTACCCAGCACGTCCTACCCGCCAGCCCAGCAGCTTCTTACCCAGCATGAGCGCTTACCTGCGCCGCGGCTGAGGTAGCCACGGGGCTGCTGTGCGTAGCCACGGCACTATTGTGCGCAGGCGCCGCTGCGGGAGACGTGCCCAGCCTCGCACATCTGGCCGGGCGCGGGCACGCCCGGCACCGCCGGGGGGTGTGCCGCCGGGGGGTGTGCCGCCGGGGGGTGTGCCGTCGGGTGTGTCCCCCGGGGGCATGCGGCCCGGGGGTGTGCGGCCGGGGGGTGTGCCGTCGGGTGTGTCCCCCGGGGGCATGCGGCCCGGGGGTGTGCGGCCGGGGGGTGTGCCGCCGGGTGCGTCCCCGGGGACATCATCGCCGGTGGCCTCCAGCAGGAACGAGCTGACCGTGGCCACGAAGCCACCCGGATCCTCCCAAAAGATCAGGTGCCCCAGCTCCGGGAAGACCACCAGCTGGGCGCCTGGGATGCGGCTGGCCAGCAGGCGGGCGTTGCGCGGGTCCACCACCCGGTCCGCCCCGCCGTGCAGCACCAGCGTGCGGCTCTGGATCCGCCGCTGCCGCAGCTGGCCCAGATACCGCGCGCCCGCCGCCGCCTGGGCCGCCCTCGCTCCTGGGACGGCGGGCCCGGTGCGCAGCAACTCGGCGACCCGCCCGGCCAGCTCTGGCTGCTGTCGCAGGGTCGTCGCGGACAGCGCGTTCTCGGCGTGCCGGCGCAGCCCCTGCTCACCGGGCAGCCCGCCGGACACCGCGACCAGCCGCGCGGTGGCCGCGGGCATCGGGTAGGCGAAGGGCCAGCCGGGCGACGTGGACACCAGGACCAGGCGGTCCACCCGCGCCGCGTAACCGATCGCGAGTTCCTGGGCCACCATCCCGCCCAGGCTCACCCCGAGCACGTGCGCCCGGTGGATACCCGCGTCATCCAGCACCGCGACCACGTCGGCGGCCATGTCGGCCACCTGGAACGACCCGGTCGGCTGGTCGCTGTGCCCGGTTCCCCGGTTGTCCACCAGCACCAGGCGGAAACGCCAGGCCCAGCCCGGTCAGGACCGGTTCCCAGCTGGAACGATCGAAGCCCATGCCCTGGATCAGCACCAGCCACGGCCGCCACCACCACAACGCGCCGCGAACCTCGTAGCTGATCCGCTGGTCACCGTGGCGGGCACACCGAGCCTGCCGCCCGGCCAAGCGGGTCCTGGGCACGGCCGCTCCTCCTCCGGTAGGCCAGCCTGCGGTAGGCCAGCCTCTGGTACTCCAGCCCCGGTAGGCCAGCCTCCGGTAGGCCAGCCTCCGGTACGCCAGCCTCCGGTAGGCCTACCTCCGGTAGGCCAGCCCCGGTACGCCAGCGCCCGGTGCGTCTGGCCCCGGCATGCCAGCCTCCGGTAGGCCAGCCCCGGTACGCCAGCGCCCGGTGCGTCTGGCCCCGGCATGCCAGCCTCCGGTAGGCCAGCCCCGGTACGCCAGCGCCCGGTGCGTCTGGCCCCGGCATGCCAGCCTCCGGTAGGCCAGCCCCGGTACGCCAGCGCCCGGTGCGTCTGGCCCCGGTACGCCAGCCCCGGCACGGCAGCGCCCGGTGCGTCTGGCCCGGCACGCCAGTCCGGTACGGCCGCCCCGGTACGGCCGCCTCCGGAGTGCTCGCGCCGAGCGCCGTTCGCTAATTATATCTAGCGCGCATGCTATATCAAGCGAAATCGCCGGGCCGCCGGACACCCCAACGGCGGGCCAGGCCCGGTGGCGGCACGCTGCCTGTGTAACGACCGCCACCCGAGCGACGGTCATCGCACACGAGCTACCCAGGAAGAGCAGAGTCAGCGGACACCAGGACCGGTTCGCGCCAGTAGCGGGCCGGGGCCGGGTGAACTGCATAGGCCGGGGCCGGGTGAACTGCATAGTTGGTGGGACGGATGCCGCACGGCGGCTCCGGGAACGGGCGGCTGGCTCGTATCCTGGCGCCCATGCATAGCCCGGCCCGGCCGCCGCGGCCACCTACGCGCCGACTAGCGTGGCTCGCCGTCGCGCTCTGCGGCATGGTGGTCGTTCTCGGCATCGCCGGCTGGGGCGCGTTTACCCATGCCGGCCAGCACACCCCGGCCACGGCGAGCCCGTCCGTGAGCAAGCAGGCGGCGTCGCCTACGCCCAGCCCGTCATCGAGCCCGTCGCCGAGCCCCAGTCCGTCGCCCACCTGTGTCCGGTTCGTCCCGGGCTTCTCCTGCGAGATGGAAGCCCGGATCCAGGCGGTGCGGTACTACCTGGGTCACCTGCCCGGATCGATCGGCCTCGTGCTGGACGACCGGACCACCGGCGCGGTATGGCGCAGCGCGAATTCCGGAGACGAGTACCCGATGGCCTCGACTATCAAGCTGGCCATGATGACCGACATACTCCAGCGCAACCTGGCGGGCGAGATCCATCTGACCGCCACCGATCAGGCCGAGATGTACCAGGCTCTGTACACCAGCAACGACAACGACGCCGACGCGCTCTGGTACAAGTACGAGGACGCCAGCTTCCTGGACCGTATCCACGGCTTCGGGATGGCCGGCGTGAGATTCACCACCGGCGTGTACTGGGGCGACATGGAGTGCACCCCAGACGATCTCGACGCGCTGATGAACTATGTGCTCACCAGGACCGCGCCCAGCATCCGGAACTACCTGGTGTACCGGCTGCAGCACGTCAGCGCGATCGACCAGCAGTGGGGCGTGTGGGGGGCGGGCCCGGAGAACGCTCCGGGCAACAAGGACGGCTGGGAAAGCGATCCCATGGGCGACGGCCACATCTGGATCACCAACACGGTGGGCTTCGCGGGCGCGGGCCAGGAGTACACCCTGGCCATCATGTACAACGTGGGCAGCTACGGCGCGGGCGTCAACGGCGGTTTCACGTTCGGCACCAACGCCCTGACCCAGATCGCCTCGCTGCTGTTCCAGGGCCACCAGACCACCCCGCCTACCCCGCAAGCCTCGGCCGTGCCGTAACAGCAGATGGTCGCGACGGCTGATGGCCCGGGTCAGCTCCCGTCGGCCGGCTCGAGCACGAAGACCGGGATCTGCCGGGCGGTCCTCTGCTGGTACTCGGCGTACGGGGGGTAGGCGGCCACTGCGCGGTCCCACCACTCGGCCCGCTCGGCGCCGGTGACCTCCCGGGCGATCATGGCCTGCCTCGCTGTCCCGTCCTGCAGTTCAACGTGCGGGTCGGCGACGAAGTTGTAGTACCAGGACGGGTTGGCCGGGGCGCCACCCTGCGAGGCCACGGCGGCGTAGCGGCCGTTGTGCTCCACCCGCATCACTGGCGTCTTGCGCAGCTTGCCGCTGCGTACGCCGCGATTGGTGATGACGACCACGGGCAGCCCGGTGTCGCGCAACGTCGTGCCCTGCGTACCGCCGGAGCTCTCGTACAGGTCCACCTGGTCGCGGACCCAGGCCGCGCTGCTCGGCTCGTATTCATCCTTGACTGTCATGCCGATAGTCAACACCCGGGCGGGCCGGCGTCATCCGCCGGATCCCGGGGTTACCTGGCCGCGCTGGCGCGGTAGCGCAGGCCGTCCATGAGCAGGTCGAGCAGCCGGCTGGCCTGCTCGCGCTGGGCTGGCTCACCCGCGGCGAGCGACACGCCGCTGAGGCTGGCCAGCACGTCGGCCGGATCGACGTCTGACCGCACCGTGCCCGCCTCGGCCGCAGCCTGCAGCAGCGCGGTGATCGCGCCGAGCAGCCGGGCGCGGCTCTGCTCGTAGGGGTTGCGGCCTGAGGCGATCACCGCGCGCAGCGCGTCGGCCATGCCGCGCTTGGTCGTCATGTAATCCACGAACAGGTCCATCCAGGCGCGCGCCGCCGCGTCCGGTGGCATGGCGGCCAGCAGGCCCGGCACCGCGTCGCACAGCTTGGCCAGCTCGCTGCGGTAGGCCGCCTCGACCAGCGCCTCACGGGTGGGGAAGTGCCGGTAGAGCGTACCGATCCCGACCCCGGCCTCCTTGGCGATGGACTCCAGCGTCACGTCCGGGCCGTCGGCGGAGAACGCGCGCGCAGCCACGTCGAGCAGCCGGTCCCGGTTCCGCCGCGCGTCTGCGCGCATGCCGCGCGGTGCGTCCGCGCGCGGTTCCGCGCCGGTGGCGGCCACAGGTCCTCCCCTCCGATTTGCTAGACGGAGGCACCTCCGCTTAGAGTAGAAACCGTAGCGGAGGTTCCTCCGGTTCCATAGTACCGGGCTGGCTTCCAGGCCGCGTTACGAGCCGCACTCATCAGCTAGGCAGGGATGATCATGACTAACACACGGATCAGCACGCCGTTTTCCGCTGCGTCGACCGCCGCGGAGGTGGTGGACGGCATCGATCTCAGTGGCCGCCGGGCCATCGTGACCGGCGGGGCATCCGGCATCGGGGTCGAGACCGCCCGGGCCCTGGCCAGCGCCGGCGCGGAGGTTACGCTCGCGGTCCGGAACGTGGCGGCTGGGGACCGCACGGCCGAGGACATCATCGCGAGCAGCGGCAACAAGCAGGTGTTCGTTGCTGCCCTCGATCTGGCCGATCGGGCGTCGGTCGCCGCCTTCACCAGGACCTGGGACGGCCCGTTGCACATCCTGGTGAACAACGCTGGGGTGATGGCGTCCCCGCTGATGCGCACGGCCGAAGGCTGGGAGATGCAGTTCGCTACCAACCACCTCGGCCACTTTGCCCTGGCCACCGGGCTGCACCCGGCGCTCACGGCGGCCGGCCGGGCCCGCGTGGTGTCGGTTAGCTCGGCCGCGCACCTGCGCTCCCCGGTGGTCTTCGACGACATCCACTTCCGCGAGCGCGAGTACGAGCCGTGGGCGGCGTACGGCCAGTCCAAGACGGCCAACGTGCTGTTCGCGGTGGAGGCGACCAAGCGCTGGGCAGCTGACGGCATCACGGTCAACGCGCTTCATCCGGGCGGCATCCGGACCAACCTGCAGCGTTACGTCACTGACGAGGACCTGGCCCGGATGCGGGCCCAGTCCGGTGGTGGCAGTGCGCCGCAGTGGAAGACGCCTGAGCAGGGTGCGGCCACCTCCGTACTGGTCGCGACCTCGCCGCTGCTCGACGGGGTCGGCGGCCGGTACTTCGAGGACTGCAACGAGGCCGGGCTGAACCAGCCAGGCACCCGAACCGGGGTCGCGCCCTACGCGCTCGACCCCGAGGCGGCTGCCCTGCTCTGGCAGGTGTCTGTGGACACGCTGGCCGCCTGACGGCAGGCCGGCCGCCCTGCTGGCGGCCGGCCGGGGAGCGCGGCGCGGCAGCAGGGTGGCCGCGCCGCGCTCTGCGTTCTGTCGGTGCCCCGCTCTAGCCTGGATGGGTGGCTGAGGACAGCGCCGGGCAGTTGCAGCCCGAGGAACGGTACACAGACCTGGTCGATGAGCTGGTGGGGATCCCGGGGGTAGAGCCGCCGCGAGGCGGCAGCGGCTTCGGCCGGGGCGCGCTCCGGTTCGAGAACCGGATCTTCGCCATGTTCGTGCGCGGGCGGCTGGTGCTGAAGTTGCCCGCGGAACGGGTCGGCGCGCTGGTCGCGGCGGGCGAGGGAGTGCACTTCGACGCGAACAAGGGCACGCCGATGAAGGAATGGTTCAGCCTCGACCCCGAAGCGGGCCTGGCGTGGCTGCCGCTGGCCCAGGAGGCGCTGGACTTCGCCCAGGAGTCAGCCGGGGCGTCGGCCCGGACGGCGGACGCGGCCCGGACGGCGGACGCGGCCCGGACGGCGGACGCGGCCCGGACGGCGGACGCGGCCCGGACGGCGGACGCGGCCCGGCGCGGACGGTGAGCAGCAGTCGCTAACCGTCTGGCCGGAACCGCCAGCCCCCTGACGGGAACTTGGTCACCGGGAGCGGTGCCCCGGGGGTTGCACCAGCCGGGGCACCGTCCGCGCGCGCTGGATCAGACGGCGATAGTGGCGCGGCCTTCAGTGGCCTCGTCGTCGAACCACAGCCCGCCTTCCCCCAGGTAACGGAAGTGCAGCGTGCTGCCGGCCGGGACGCTGACCGCGGCGCTGCGAGTGCCGTTGGCGCGGCGGCGCAGTGGGTGAGCGTACGGATTCCAGTCGTTGAAGCTGCCCACCACCGACACGGCGCCGGTCGGCTGGTCATCGGGCAGGACGAAGGTGATGCGAACGTTGTCGTTGCGGTCGGGCTTAGTGGTTTTGATCAACGGTATTTCCCCGCTTCGATCCGGTCCAGTTTGTGCTTACCGTACGCTCCTGCATGATCCATTTCCGGGAACTTAATGCATTGGTCCGGTCAAGGTGTGCTAACGATTCGGCGCACAGGTTGCCGGAGGTCAGTAGCGGTGTCATGTCAACCATGAAACATCGGTGTGAACGAACGATTGCGGCGCTCGTGCGCCGATCCGGGCGATTGTGTGAATGTTCGGTCACTATTAGGAGTCGGTGGCGGCAAGTCCTTGATCGCGTTAAATGCGTTGTCTCTCCTGTCAGCGGGTAACGGCCGGGACGGTGGTTACTTCTGGCACTTATACGCACTCAATGCACCGCGTTGTCTTGTCTGGGAGTGCTGGGACCGGGTGGGGTGATGGGGGACAGGCGGGGCGTCTGGGCCGTCGGGGCGTTTGGACGGGCGGATTCCCGGTACTAACACCCCTGTGTACGTGGTTCTCGCTGGCTAAGCCTGGTTTCGTCAGCCTGCGACCGGTTTGATCCGGGTCTGCCCCTGGGGTCTGGCCTGGACTGCTGGCTGGAGGCAGGCGATAATGCGGGCTGGCCAGGACATCCCTCCCTGGAGCGGCGGGGACCTCCATACTTGTGGTGGCTGGTTGCATTCGGGGCAAAGGGCGGGTGGCATGCGGTTCCGGGCAGGCGTGGCGATCGATCTCGGTACGGTCAACACGCTCATCTCTGTCGCGGGCCGCGGTCTCGTGGTCGAGGAGCCGTCTGCGATCGCGCTGAGCAAGGAGACCGGCCGGATGGCGGCGGTGGGCAGTGCGGCGGACGCGCTCGCGGGCAAGGAAGCCCAGGACGTCACCGTCATCCACCCACTGCGCGACGGTGTGGTCGCCGACCTCGAGGGGTCCATCGTCATGCTGCAGGCCTTCCTGCGCCAGGCCGGCTTCCGGCGCAGCCTGCTGCGGCCCAAGGCAGTGATCTGCGTGCCGAGCGGTGCGACCTGGGTGGAACGAAGATCCCTGGCCGCGGCGGCCGAGGCCACGCGGCCACGTTGCACCGTGCGGCTGATCGACGGGCCGGTCGCCGCTGCCGCTGGGGCTGGCTTCGACCTGGCCGCTGGCTCGGGGGCATTCATCGTGAACGTGGGGGGCGGCATCAGTGAAGCCGCGCTGGTCGCCGGGGGGCAGGTAGTCCGGGTCCAGTCGCTCCGGCTGGGCGGCAACACTATGGACGAGGCCATCATCAGCGCCGTCAAGGCCGAGATGAGCCTGCTGCTGGGCCGCAACGCCGCCCGCAGCCTGAAGACGGCAGTCGGCATCGACGAGCACACGGCGGACTGGATGGAAACGATCGGGGTGGACGCCGCCCGCCGTACCCCCCGGGTCGAGAAGATACCGCCCAGCCTGGTGACCACGGCGCTGGAGCGCTCGGTGGCGGCGATCGTCGAACTCGGTGCAGGAGATGCTGTCAGACATTCCGCCGAACCTGGCTGAGGACGTGGTCCGGGGGAAGATCCGGCTTGTCGGGGGCGGTGCTTTGCTGCCCGGGCTGGCCAGCCGGGTCGAGGCGGCCACGGGCATCGCCGCGCTCATCGTGGATGACCCCATGCGGTGCGTGGTCCGCGGCGCAGCCGAGATCCTGGAGCACGGCGACGGGCTCGGCAGCACGCCCGCCAGGTAACGACGCTGGCCGGGTAACCACACTGGCCGGTCTGGATACCTCCCGCTTGGGCATACTGCTGCCATGGCCGACAGCAACGTCCCGGATCGCCCCGTGCCCGAGCGCAATGTGCTGGGCGGAGAACTGGAGCCGTGCGGCAACGATCCGGTGACCGGCTTCTATCGGGACGGGTGCTGCAGCACAGGGCCGGAGGATCTCGGCAGCCACACGATCTGTGCGGTGGTCACCACCGAGTTCCTGGCGCATCAGCGCAGTATCGGCAATGACCTGGTCTCGCCCATGCCCCAGTACCGGTTCCCCGGGCTGGTCCCGGGTGACCGCTGGTGTGTGACGGCGGTCAACTGGCTGCGCGCGCACCAGGCGGGCGCGGCCGCACCGGTCGTGCTCGCGTCCACCCATGAGCGGGCGCTGGACATCGTTCCCCTGGCCGCGTTGCAGGAACACGCGGTAGACGTGCCCGCTACCCCTGGTGAGCTGGAAGCCTGACCGATGCGGAAGCCTGGCTGGCTGACGGCGATCGCCGTCAGCGGCGCGTTGCTGGCCGGGCCGGGGCTGAACACGCCCGCGGCCGCGGCCACGGCGGCTGCGACCCGCCCGGCCGCGATCCGCCCGGCGGCGGCGACCCGCCCCGTGGCGGCTATCCGCCCGGCAGCGGTGGTGCACCGGGTGGTGGCGCATCCCGGGAGCAGGCACCGGGCTGGGCCGCTGGTGCCGGTGGCGTCAGCCGGGGTGCACGCGGTGGCGGCCGAGCTCGCCAGCGCCAGCACCGGCGTGCTGCTGTGGGCCCGTCACCCGGACGCTGAGCGGCCGATAGCCAGCATCACCAAGGTGATGACCGCACTCGTCGTCATCCACCGGCCACCTGGACCGGATGGTCACGATCCCGGCCGCGGTCACGGGCTACGTGCGAAAGTACGACGCGAGTAACGCCGGGCTGTACCCGGGCGACCAGCTCACCGCGCGGCAGCTGCTCGCCGCCCTGCTGCTGCCATCCGGCAGCGACGCGGCCTACGCTCTCGCCGCTGCCTACGGGCCTGGCCTGGCCGCGTTCACCGCCAGGATGAACGCCACCGCGACCCGGCTGGGCATGGCGCATACCCACTTCGCGAACTTCGACGGGCTGCCCTGGCCGACCGAGTACAGCACCTACTCCACCCCGGCTGACCTGATCACCCTGGGCCGGGCCGCGATGCGCTATCCCGCGTTCCAGGCCACTGTGGACCACCGGCCTACCAGGTCACGGCAGGCCCCGGGCACCACCGCTACCTGTGGCGCAACACCAACCTGCTGCTCACCTCCTACCCCGGGGCGGTCGGCATCAAGACGGGCTTTACCAGGGGCGCGGGGTACAGCCTGCTGTTCGAGGCCCAGCGCGGCCCGGCCGCCCTTATCGGCGTGGTCCTGGACAGCTCGCCCAGCGACCAGGCGGTGAGCTTCAGCGACGCCGCCGCCATGCTCGACTGGGGATTCGCCGCCAGCGAGACCCCGCTGGCCAAGGCGGCCAGCTGAGCCCTGTTAGCTGAGCCCTGTTAGCTGAGCCCTGTTAGCTGAGCCGGTCGAGCTGAGCCAGCCGGCCAGCCCGCTCAGCTAAGTTCTGTCAGCTAATCGGGGGTAGCACCTGGCGGGTGTCCAGGACCGGGGCGAACAGGTCACCCCGCTCGGCCAGCCGCGCGGGCAGGGTGCGGATTGTGAAGGCGTCCGGCCGCAGTCCAGGATCGTCGAGCTCGGCCCAGTCGATCGGCGCGGACACCGGCGCGCCCGCGGCGGCGCGCGGGCTGTACGGGGCGACGAGGGTCTTCCCGATGGCGTTCTGGGTGTAATCCAGCCGGGCCAGCCCACCCCGCTCGCGCACATCCCATTTCCAGCTCGAGCAGGCCAGGCACGACCGCGCCGATGGCCTTGGACAGATCGTGCGCCCAGGCCCTGGTCTCGTCGAAGCCCGGCCCGGGGGCGATCGGGATCCAGATCTGGATGCCCCGCCGGCCGGTCAGCTTGGGCTGGCCGCGTACCCCCAGGTGGTCCAGGGCGGTGCGGTGCAGCCGGGCCAGCACCAGCAGCTCGTCCCAGGAGGTGGCTGAGCCGGGATCGATGTCGATGAGCACGTAACTGGGCTGGTCCGGCTGGCTGGCCCGGGAGGTCCAGGCGTGCCATTCCAGCGCGCCGAAGTTAGCCGCCCAGATCAGCGCCGCGGGCTCGTCCACGACCAGGTAGGTGCTGACCTCACCGGGGGCGGCGTCCGGGTTGTGCCAGCGGGGCAGCCAGTCCGGCGCATGGTCAGGCAGCTGCTTGTGCCAGAACCCGGCGGTGTCGGCGCCGCCGGGGAAGCGGTGCATGTGGAACGGCCGGCCCGCCAGGTAGCGCAGGGCCACCGGTGCGACCTGGGCCGCGTACCGGACCAGTTCCCGCTTGGTCAGGTCCGCCTCACCCGGACGGCCGGGGAACAGCACCTTGTCCAGGTTGGTCAGCCGCAGGTCACGGTCGAACACGTGCCAGTGACCGCCCGCCCCGAGCGCATCAAGCGCGCTGAGCTCGTCCGCGCTCGGCTTACCGAGGTCGACCACGGACGACGGGCGCAGTGCCACCGAGGCCTGCGCGGGCGGCAGGTCAGAGTGCCACTCCCGGTCCGGGTCGGCCCGCACCTCGTCGTTGGTGCGCCCGCTCAGCACTGACCTGGGATGCTCTTCTGGGTTCCAGCCCTCGACCGCGAATTCATCGTGCTTGTGCAGCAGCAGCCACTGCTCGCCGCCCTGGCGCGCCGCCCCGCGGCCGCGCCGGACCAGGACCAGCCGCCCCCGCAACTTGTCACCGTGCAGGTCAGCGTGCAATTCGCCATTCGATACCGCAACGGCTGGGTCGTCCGTGCCGTGTGGCTCCCAGGTGCCGCGATCCCACACGGTCACATCACCCGCTCCGTACTGGCCGCCCGGGATCACTCCTTCGAAGTCCAGGTACTCGATCGGATGGTCCTCGACGTGTACTGCCGTGCGCTTCACCTCGGGATCGAGGGTCGGGCCCTTGGGCACCGCCCAGCTCACCAGCACGCCGTCGATCTCGAACCGGAGGTCATAGTGCAGCCGCCGGGCGCGGTGCCGCTGCACCACGAACCGGCGCGGGCGGTCCGGGGCCCGGTCGGCTGGCCCGTCCGCCGGGACCGCCGCCGGGCCGGCCACGCCCGCTGGCTCGGGAGTCCGGGTGAAGTCGCGTTTGCGCTGATAAGTAGCGAGCCGACCGTGCCCTTCCGGCATCCGTCACCTCCAGCCGTCAGCCCTGGCCGTTCCCGGACGGCGCGGCATCACACGTCTGTGCGCCGAGCCCGCCTGGCGGCCTGCCGCCGCGGCCTGCTCCGTGCACTTCCCCGGCCGGCCGGGGATGCCCGCGTTTCGGGTCAAAGCCCCGGGGTACCCAGATCCGCGGCCAGCCGCCCGGCTGGCCCTGAGACCACCGTACGGTCCGCAGCCAGCGGACCGGAGCGGCTATAGAAAGCCAGAGAAAGAGGAAACCCGGTGTATATCGGAATCGGAACTATCGTCGTCATCCTGATCATCGTGCTCATCGTCCTGCTGCTGCGCCGAGGGCTCTAAGGCAGAGGGCTCTAGGCCGATGCCGACCGGGTTCGCGGCGGGCCCGCCGACCCCCGCCCCCGCGGCGGGCCCGCCGATCCCCGCGAGCCCTGCGGGGGCGGCGGCCCCGCCAGCAGCTACTGTGGTCCGGTGCGGCCTGATACGTCGTCGGCCCGGCGCAGCGCGGAGCGCCCCGTGCGGCCGGATAGGCGGGGGCGGCCTGATACGCGGTGCGGTCCCATACGCAGCACGGTCTGATCGACGGTGCAGCCTGATAGGCGGGCGGCTCGATACACCGTGTGGCCCCATACGCGGTGCGGCCGGATACGCTGCCAGCACAGGCGCCCATGACCCCGGCTAGCCGGCCCGGCCTAAGCGGTGAATCCGGTCCGGCACTAGCCAGCCGGGAAGAAGCAGTCGGCTGACGCAGCCGGAACCCGGGCGCCCGAGAAGCGGGTGCAGGTGATCCGGGTACAGATAATCAAGGCTCCGGCGGCACGTGCCGCCCTGCTGGCAGGCGGCATGATCGCCATCGTGTTCAGCGCGGGCTGCGCCACCCAGCCGGCCAGGACGCCGGTCGCGTCGGTACCCGCCTGCACTGCCTCCGGGGTGCAGGCGATCCAGCGGCATATCACCCTCAGCGCGGTCCCGGCGGCCTGCCGCGGGCTGAGCCGGGCCGAGCTGAACTTCGCCCTAGGCCGGGCCCTGTACCAGGTGGCCGGTAGTGGGCGGGACAAGGTCGGGTGGCGGAAGGCGGCGCTGGCGGCGAGCCGCTGGCTGGCCCCGCTGGTCAAATCGCCCGCCTTCCCGGCCGCCCCGCCGCCCATCCCGCAGCCGGCTGGCCCCGGAGCAGCTGACCAGATGCCAGCGGACCACCAGATCTTCGGCCTGCTCGCGCTCATCAGCTGGCTGCTGGCCGTGGGCAGCGGCGGTTACATGCTCGGCCGCTGGCTCGTCCGCGGCGGCTTGCGCCAGCAGCGGGCCACCGGCGAGGGCCTGGCCCCCGGGGTGCTCTTCGGGCATTTCGGCCTGGCTACGGTCGGCCTGCTGGTATGGATCAGCTACCTGGCCAGCCAGTGGACCCCGCTGGCCTGGCTAGCCGTGGGCCTGCTGCTGCCCGTGTTCGGTCTGGGCATCGCCACCCTGACGCTGTGGGTTCCCTATGCGGCGGCCCGCCGCGGGGCTGTGTCCGGCGGGGCTGTGTCCGGTGGGGCTGTGTCCGGCGGGGCCGCGTCCGGCGGGGCTGTGTCCACCGGGGCCAGCCCAGGTGAGTCGGCGTCCCCGGCCGTGCCAGCGCCCCCGGCCGAGCCGGTAGCGGCGGCCGTGGCGGCGGGACCGGCCAGTACCAGCGATGCGGTGCTGGCCCGGGCGCTCACCGACGATGCGCTCGCCCGGAGTCTCGTCGATGACATGCTGGCGCAGGTGCCCGGCACGCCGCCAGGGCCGGCCCGGCGGCCGGGCGGGCACTTTGCCGCGCTCGTCCCGGCGGGCCACGGCATCGCCGCGATGGGCGCGATCCTGTTCGCGCTGCTCACCGCGATCGGCCGGTGAGCCGTCCGCGGAGGCATCTTGGCGGAACGGCGTCACCTTGCCGGAACTTGGCGCAGTCGTGGGGAAACCCAGGCTGAAATCGGGGCGGAGGCGGCTCGCGCTCTGAGCCCCGCGGGCTAGCGTGCGGATATGGCCAGCCGGAGTGAGCGCGCGATGTCCTTCGGGGCCGTGGCGGACGACTACGACCGGCTGCGGCCCGGGCCGCCAGACGCCGCCGTGGATTGGCTGCTGCCGGCCGGGGCCAGCTGCGTGGTGGACCTCGCCGCCGGAACCGGCCTGCTGACCCGGGCGCTGGCCAGCCGGGTCAGCCAGGTCATCGCGGTCGAGCCGGATCCGCGGATGGCCGCGGTGCTGCGCGCGCGCTCACCTGGGGTGCAGGTTCTCCAGGGAGTAGCCGAGGCGATTCCGCTGCCCGACGCGAGCGCCGACGCAGTCCTCATCTCCTCGGCCTGGCACTGGATGGACCCAGCGCTGGCGGGCGCCGAGGTGGTCCGGGTCCTCCGGGACGGCGGCCGGTTCGGGCTCATCTGGGCCAGCCGCGACCGCCAGGCCGCCTGGTGGCAGGAACTCGGCCAGGCGGCCCAGCCGGGGCGCGCCGGGGCCGGTCACGGGCTAGTTGATACAGACGATGCCGTTGGCCCCGCCCCCGGCACCGGCAGCACCGGCACCGGCAGCACCGGCACCGCCCCGGCACCGGCAGCAGGCACCGGCAGCACCGGCACAGAAGGTGCCGGCACGAGCGGCGCCACTCTTTCCGGTACCGGGGTCCGGAACCGGACCGGTCACCGTGAGGTCGTGCTGCCCGGCACGGTTCCGTTGCGGAATGTGCTGACCGCGTCGTTCCGGTTCACCCGGCCCATGGCGATCAGCGACATCGTGGGCATGCTGGCCACCTACAGCGGCATGATCACGGCCAGCCCGCAGGACCGGGCGGCCGGCCTGGCCCGGGCCCGCGCCGCCCTGGAACAGCGCTTCCCCGGGGCAGCCGAGATCGAGGTACCGATGCGGGCCTGGTGCTGGCGGGCGGACCGGGTGCCCCGGGCCGCATCCCGCAGCCGGGGGCGGCTGACGTGGAGATCACCGGCTCAGCGGGGGACAAGCGTCGAGGGCACCGCCGGGCAGCCGACGGTAGCGACGGCCGTGCCGTATGACCACCCCGCCCCGGCCGCCGCGGCCGGGCCGGTTTCGCCCGGTCCGGTCCAGGTGACGCTGCCTCCGCGAGCGGCTGGCGGCGGCACCGCCGACTGCTGACCGTAGCGCGGCCAGGCCGTGGTCGTGGGCCTGTTCGCCGGCTACCTGGCGCCAGTCACGGTCCCTGGGCACGAACGCGGACGGCGCCAGTTTCGTCCTGCAGGCCTGGGACATGCTGCACGGCAACTGGCTGCTCCGCGGCTGGTGGGTGTCGGGCATGCCGACCTATACCACTGAGCTGCCCGAGTACATGCTCGTGGAGCTGGCCCGCGGGGTGCGGCCCGATGTGGTGAACGTGGCCGCCGCCATCACCTTCACGCTGCTGCTGGTGGTCGCCGCGCTGCTCGCCAAGGGCCGGGCCACCGGCACCGAGGCGCTGGCCCGGGTCCTGATCACGGTCGGCATCATGTTCGCGCCTGGGCCGCCGGTCAGCTCGGGCACCCTGCTCGGCGTTCCTGATCACATCGGCACCCAGCTCCCGCTGCTGCTCATCTGGCTGGCGATCGATCGGCTGGCCGACCGCTGGTACCTTCCCTGGCTGGTCGGCCTGCTGCTCACCTGGGTGGAGCTCGCCGACCAGCTGGCGGTCTACGTGGGCGCGGCACCGGTGATCGTCGTCTCGGCCATCCGGCTCTACCAGCGGCGGGACTCATGGCGAATCGACGCCGGGCTGCTGCTGGCGGCGGGCGCCTCGGTCCTGGTGTCCAGCGGCATCCTGCTGGCTATCCGCCGGGCGGGTGGCTTCGTGACCGTGCCGCCCCCGGCGGTGTTCATCACGTCCGGGCAGATGCTGCATAACCTGGGGCTCACCGTCGAATCGGTGCTGGCGCTGTTCGGCGCGGACTTCTTCGGGATGCGGGTCGGGGCCTCCGCTGTGACCGTCCTGCTGCATCTGGCCGGGGTGGGCTTGGTGGCCTGGGCGTGCTGCATCGCGGCCCGGCGGCTGCTGTCGGCCACGGACCGGCTGGTGCCGATGCTTTTCACCGGCCTCGCCATCGACATCACCGCGTACCTGTTCAGCACCCAGGCCGTGGATATTGGCTCGACGCACCAGCTCGCCGCGGTGCTCCCGTTCGGAGCCGTGCTGGCTGGGCGGCTGCTGCCGGGCCGGCCGGCGACCACCAAGCTGATTCCGGCGCTGCTCGTGGTGCTGGCGGTCTATACCGGCGTGTTCGGCTACTACGCGAGCCGGCCCGCTAAGCCGGTCCCGACCCAGGCCGTCGCGTCGTGGCTGCTAGCCCGGCACCTGACCGCCGGGATCGGCGACTACTGGGCGGCCAGTAGCACGACGGTCGCGGCCGGGGACCGGGTGCAGGTCCGGCCGGTGGTCATCTCCTGCGGCCGGTTCGCCCCGTACGCCTGGGAGGCGGAAAAGTCCTGGTACCAGCGGCCGAACCGGGCCACGTTCCTGGTCCTCGCGCTCGGCAGCGGCGGCGGCCTGGCGAACGGCACCCCGGCGCAGGCCAGCGCCCAGTTCGGGGCTCCGCAACGGACCGTCCGGATCGGCTCCTATCAGGTCCTGATCTGGAACCATGACCTGCTGCCCGCGATGAACGGCGGGTTCCCACGCGGTTGCGGCCAGCGCTGGCTGCGTTAGCCCGGGGGGCGACCCCCCGGAACCCCCCGGGATCAATAGCCCCGCGAGACACCCCTCCGGGGGCGCCTCCCGTGACCACGGAAATGCTGTGCTGGCCCGGGGGGGCGACCCCCCGGAACCCCCGGGATGAGTGGCCCCGCGAGACGCCCCCTCTGGGGGCGCCTCCCGTGACCACGGAAATGCTGTACTTCCCCGGGGGGCGCCCCCCCGGGGATCAGCCCTGCTAGAGCGTGCCGGCCGCGATGGCCTGGCGGATCCACGGGATGACCTCATCCAGCATGGATGACAGCGACGTCGTCGCCTCATAGCCGAGGACCCGCTTGGCCTTCTCGGTGGACGGCACCCGGCGCTGCACGTCGTAAGTGAACGGGTCGTCGTGCACCACCCGCAGCGGCACGTCTGGGCCGTTGACCTTCCGCCAGATCAGTTCGGCCAGCTCGAGCACGGTGGTGGACTCGGCGGTGGACAGGTTGAAGTCCTCGTTCAGCGCCTGCTCGTGCTCGAGCGCGTCCACGACGCCACGGGCGAGGTCGCCGCCGTAGGTGTAGTGCCGGATCTGCTTCCCGTCACCGAGGATGTGCAGCGGGTCCTGTCCCTTGAGCACCTTCTGCACCAGGTCGGGGACCACATGGCTCATCGCGAGCTGGACGTTCCCGGAAAGGATCTCCTCGTCGCCGAGCGCGCGGGACTCCCCGATGCCGACGCAGTTGAACGGGCGGACGATCGTGTACGGCAGCTGGTACTGGTCCCAGGCCGCCCGGGCGAAGTACTCCACCGCGAGCTTCTGGAAGCCGTAGGACGACAGCGGCGGCGGCACCTCGCGCTCCTGGCCCTCATAGGACGGCCAGGAGTCGGTCGAACTCGAACACCATGGACGAGGAGACGTAGGTGACCTTCTTCAGCCGCCCGGCCTTATGCGCCGCGATTGCCGCATCGCACGAGGCGGCGATGATCCGCTCGTTCGTGGCGAGCAGGTCGTAGGCGTAGGTGTGGAAGTAGGAGATCCCGCCAATCATCGCGGCGCCGGCCACGAAGTGGTCGCAGTCGGCGAGCAGCCGGGTCAGCAGGTCGATGTCCCGCGCGTCCCCCTCGACCAGCGTGTAGTTCGGGTGGTCGTCGTAGGACTTGGTGACCTTGCCGTACTTGGAGAAGTTGTCCACTCCGACGACGCTGTATCCACGATTCAGCAGCTCCTCGACGAGGTAGCCGCCGATGAATCCCGCGGACCCGCTGACCAGTACCTTCTGCATGGTTAAAGAGTCTCTTCCGGCTTCTCGGTGGGTGGGGTTTGGGCTTTCAGCTCAGCCAGGCTGAGCCGCGGGCCAAAGGCGAACCGGTACCAGCGCAGGTACTTCGGCAGCCAGGCCGCGACCTGAAAGTTTGACATGCCCTCCTGCCGGTCGAGCCAGATAGTGGGGATTTCCGCGATTGGCAGCCGCAGCCGCCGGGCCTTGGCGGTCAGCTCGATGCCGATCTCGAAGCCGTCCCGGCTGTCGATGCCGACGGCCCGGACAAACGCGGTCGAATAGGCCTTGAAGGAGTTGGTGGCGTCCCGGGTGCCCACCCGGGCCAGCAGCCGCAGGCTGCGGCCAGCCGCTGAGGACATCATGCCTTTCAGCAACGGCCCGCCGACCTGCTGCCCGCCCGCCATGTACCGGGAGGCCGCCGCGACCACGACCCCGCGTTCCACCAGGCGGACCAGGTCATCGATCTGCCGTACGTCATCGCATCCGTCGGCCATGGTGACCACCGCCACCGCGGTGGCGGCATGGTCGATGCCGTACCGGATCGCGTTGGCCGGCCCCCGGCCATAGTCGTTGATCAGGCAGTGCAGCCGCGGCTCGGTCTCGGCGAGGCGCTGCACCACCGGCCGGGTCGGGTCCGCCGGATCGTCCACCACGACCAGGGCCTCGCACGGCAGGGTGACCGCCTCGAAGATCCGCTCCAGCACCGGGATGATGTTCTCGCCCTCGTCGTAGGCCGGGATGACGACGGACACCCGGAGAGCGTCGGGATCGCTGATCCGAGGGCGCCGGATAAGGTCGGCGGCGGCGTTCCGCTGCGCGTCCGCGCGGTTCTTGGCCATTAGAGGCGGACGCCCGCGCCGCGGATGTTCCAGATGTCCACGATCGGCTTGCTGACGTCCAGCGTGGCGTATTCCGGGTGCGGCGCAGCGATGATCAGCAGGTCGGATTTGGCGACCACATCATCGAGTGGCATCAGCGACGAGTCAACGGTGACGTAGGGATCAGTGCAGTACACGGCGTCGGTGGTGAAAGCGAGGATGCGCTTCAGCTTGTAGGCCAGGCTGGACCGGATATCGTCCGATCCGCCCTTGAACGCCATGCCCAGAATACCGACCGCCATCGACTCCAGGTCATAACGCTGCTTGAGCCGGTCCACCAGATACAGCGGCAGACCTTCATTGATCGCCATCGCGGTGTGACCGAGCGCGAAATTGTTATTGTTGAATGCCGCCAGCTGCATGGTGTCCTTCAGCAGGCATGGGCCGGCCGCGAAACCGGCCGCGGGCAGGTCGGCGGCCCGGGGGTAGTCCAGCATCAGGCCCTGGCGGATGCGCTCGAAGTCCAGCCCGCGATCGTTGGCGATCATGTAGAGCTGATTCGCGGTGGCGAACTTGATGTACCGCCACACGTTGGTGAACAGCTTGGCGAGCTCGGCCTCTTCCGGGGTCATCCGGACCTGGCGGTCGGTCAGCAGGCCGAACAGGGCGGCGGCGCGCTCGAACGCACCGTCCCGCCGGGCAGAGACGATCTGGGGCAGCTCGAACAGCTCCGTCATGGCCTTGCCCTCGGCGATCCGCTCCGGGCAGAACGCCACATCGATCTGGTAACCCAGCCGGGTGATCGTCTTCTCGACCAGGGCGGTCACCCCGGGGTAGACGGTGCTGCGCAGGATGAGCAGCTGGCCGTCGCGCAGGTACGCAGCGCATTCCGAGATGGCCTTGGGGATCGCCTGCTGGTCGGGGTTCAGGTGCTCGTCCACCGGGGTGCCGATGACCACGACCACGTGCTCGGCGGTGCCGACCACCGCCGGATCCGCCGAGGCGACCAGGCGCTGGCCAGCCACCGCGCGCTCGAGCGCCGGTCCCGCGCCCGGCTCGTCGAACGGCATCCGGCCGTCGTTGACCTGCTGCACGGCAGCCGGGTTGACGTCGTAGACCGCGACGTCCGCGCCCCGGTCGGCGAACGCGATCGCCAGGGGCAGCCCGACATGGCCGCAGCCGCCAATGATCACCACGTCGCGCTGGAAGGAGGGGTTACGCTCAAGCGTCACGCTGACACCTAATCTTTACGTCGCTGGCCCGCCATTATCTGATCGCCTACCATAGCGGCCCAGCACCATCACGCGCGTTCTGGTCGCGAACGGGCCGGCGGGACAGCCAGACCACCCGGTGAATTCTTTACCTGAACAATACCTTTTTGTACCCTTTTGCCTGAGGGTGGGACCTGGCTGGCGGTAAGTAGGCCGCCGCTAGTAGGCCGCCGCGGGCCCGGCGTGATTAACGCGAGGTTTCAGTGCGCACCGTGACCACGGTCTGGGGCAGGGCGGCGACGACGGTGTACCCCGGCGGCCTGCGCTGGTCGGTCGGCCAGACCCAGAGCGAGACCCCGGTCCGGATCTCGCTGCTGGTGCAGATGGACTGGGCGCGGAACAGTACCGCCCACATCTTCCTGCCCACGACGCAGGTCCGCTGGCCGACCCGGTCGGCGTAGGCGACGATGCCGACCGTATCCGGCCAGTCGTGCAGGCCAATCCGCAGCACGATCGGCCGGCCGCGGGCCTGGGCCGCGAGCACCTGGTCGGCGTGCGGGATCTGCGGTACACCGAGGTACCTGGCTGGCGGGTCGCCCGGGTTGTCGCGATGCTGCGGTACCACGGCGGCGACGACTGCGGCCGCGGTGACCACCGCGGCCAGGGCCAGCACCGCGCCGCGGTGGTGGTCCAGGTACGCGGCGGCCCCGGCGGCGGCCACCATGGCCACCAGGAGGGGCGCCGCCCAGTAGAAGTAACCCAGGTAGGCCTGGGTGAGGTCTTTGTCGACGATGCTCCGTTGCGCGTAGTAGATGAACAGCACGGTCATCAGGCCCGCCATGACCAGCGACCAGGCGAGGAACCTGCGCAAGCGGGGCAGCGGGCAGCGCAGCGTGACGGCGAGGGCGAGGATGCCGAGGATCAGGCCGACGTAGAAGCCGCCGACGTCCGCGCTGCTCACCGGGATTCCGGGCCACCAGAAACGCAGCGTGTAGGCGACGGAAACGGCCAGCGTGTGATGGATCCGGTTCGGTGCCGTTCGCGCATAAGCGAGGTAGTGGCCGAACTGCCCGGGCCAGTGCAGCAGCGTGTACGCGGCGATGGGTCCCGCGAGCACGGCCGTCACCGCCAGCGCTCCGGCCCAGTCCCGCCCCCGGCCGCGGAACAGGCCGGGCAGATCGCGGCGGTGCGCCGCGATCAGGCCCGCCAGCGACACCAGCACGCAGATGGGGACGAAAAACAGGAACTCCGCCTGGCCGTTGATGCACAGCCACCCGCCCAGCGCGAGGAACGGCAGGTCCGTGGTCTGCCCGGTGCCGACCGACGCCCCGGACACCAGGAGCAGCAGGGCGGGGGTGAAGTAGACGTAGGGCATCCACTCCGAGTTGACGGCCAGCGGGTGCACAGCGACCAGCACGAGCACGACCACCAAGCAGGCCAGCGTGACTGGTACTGAGCCAGCGTGCCGCGCGATCACCATCAGCGAGGTCGCCAGGAGCGCGGCGTTCAGCAGCAGGATCGCCAGTAGCTGCCCATTCCACGGGGTCGGCACAGCATGCAGGAGGTCGTGGAAAAAGGACTCGCCGGCCGCCATGGCGTACAGAAACGCCGGCCCTGGATGGTAGAAACCCTCTTTTGAGTAGTTACCCGTCAGCAGGTGAAAGTGCTTGGCCTGCAGGACCGCAATAGTGTTGGCGGCGAAGTCCAGGTTCTCGTAGATCTTGGTCGAGAAGAGGTACGCGTTCCGTACCAGCAGGGTGGCCGTGAGCACGAGGAAGGATCCAAGCCAGGTGGCGGTGCTCAGCGGCAGCCGGCTGACCCGGCGGCCGAATCCCCGGATGGGCCTCTCCCAGCGGGGCCTGCGCACGAACCCTGGCGCAGCCTGCCCGGTCGGCTGCTGCGACGTGGCTACCTTGCCGGGGGATGGGACCTCCACGACGCTTCTCCTTCGGGACGCCCAGGTGGCGGATACACCAGCTGGCTCAGCGCGAGCCGGCCAGCAGTTAAGCGGCCTGGCTGGCGCATGCCTGCGCCACATGGTAGACGCCGGCGTGAAGGTAGACACTGGCGTGCTAAGAATCGCAAGGCCGCGGTTATCGCCGGCTATCCGTACGAGAGGTGATGGGATAGCTCGCCGTGTCGCTGGGCCAGCGTGATGCAATGGGGCCCGTGAGTGCGAGCGAAGCGATTCTGCCCGAAGCGGAGAATAGCCACGCAGCCCGGCCGGCCGTTGACGGCGACGCCCCCGGCCTGGCTGCTCCCGGTTCCGCTCCGGGCCCCGCGGTCGGCGGCCACGAGACGCCAGGCCCGGCCGCTTCCGGGAAGCTGCTCGC
Organism: uncultured Actinomycetes bacterium; assembly: GCA_963804455.1. Taxonomy (GTDB): domain Bacteria; phylum Actinomycetota; class Actinomycetes; order Streptosporangiales; family Streptosporangiaceae; genus RYN-230. The sequence goes on along the minus strand of CAWDRD010000061.1, from coordinate 13,659 downwards.
CCTGCGAGCCGCGCCCGGTGGCGGGGGCGTGGGTGCTGGGCGTGCTGGCCGCGTTCGGTTGTTACCTGCTGCTGGCGCGGACCCGGGCGGTCAACTCCGACGGTGCGTCCCAGGCCCTGCAGGCCTGGGACATGCTGCACGGCAACCTGCTGCTGCGCGGCTGGCTGCTGTCGGACGTGTCGTTTTACACCACGGAACTGCCGCAGTACATGCTGGTGGAGCTGGCCCGCGGGCTGAACGCCGGGGTGGTGGACGTGGCCGCGGCCATGACCTACACGCTGGCGGTGCTGCTGGCCGCGTTGCTGGCCAAGGGCGCCGCCACCGGGCGGCAGGCGCTGGCCCGGGTGCTGATCGCGGTGGGGATCATGCTGGCCCCGCAGCTGGCGTCGGGGACGAACATCCTGCTGTCCTCCCCGGATCACATCGGCACGTCGGTGCCGGTGATGGTGGTGTGGCTGATCCTGGACCGGGCCGGGCGGCGCTGGTATATCCCGGTGATCGCCGGGGCGCTGCTGGGCTGGGCCGCGGTAGCGGACACGCTGGTCCTCTACATCGGGGTGCTGCCGCTCGCGCTGGTCTGTGCCATCCGCGTCTACCGGGCCGTGCTGGTCGACCGCCAGCCGCTGGCCGCCCAGCGGTACGACCTGGCCCTCGGCGGTGCCGCCCTGGTGGGGGCGGCGGTCGCGGCGCTGGCCCTGCATCTCATCCATACCCACGGCGGGTTCTACACGCCGGCCCCGACCACGCAGTTCGCCCAGGACGGTCCCACCCTGGTCCGCAACCTGGGCATCACCGTCGAGGGGCTGCTGCTGCTGGGCGGCGCCGACTTCCTCGGCCTCCGGCTGACGGCCAGCGCCGCGTTCATCGTGCTGCACGTGGTGGGCGTGGCCCTGGCCGCCTGGGGCTGCGGGCTGGCCGTGCGGCGCTTCCTGCGCGACCACGACCTCATCGCCCAGTTGCTGATCACGGGCGTGCTGATCAACCTGGCCGCCTACCTGTTCAGCACGCAGGCACAGACGGTCACCGGCACGCGGGAGATCGGGGCCGTGCTCCCGCTCAGCGCGGCGCTAGCGGGTCGGCTGCTGGCCGGGCGGCTGCTGGCGGCCCGGCTGGCGCCGCTGCTGCTGGTCGTGCTGGCCGGCTATCTGGCCGGACTGGGGCACGAGATCAGCCAGCCGGCGGTGCCCGCGCAGGACCAGCGGCTCACCTCCTGGCTGGAAACCCACCATCTGCACACCGGCCTGTCCGGCTACTGGGAATCCAACGCCGTCACGCTCACCAGCGGTGGCCGGGTCCGGATCCGGCTGGTGATACCAGCAGGCGGGCGGCTCGCCCGGGGCAACGGGGAGGCGGACACGGCCTGGTATGACCCGCGGCACCAGCGGGCCACGTTCGTCGTACTCTTCCCCGGCGTGCCGGGCTACCCGGGCTTCACCGACGCCCGCCCGGTGCTGACCACGTTCGGCCCGCCCGCGCGTACCTACCACGTCGGCGCTTACCAGGTGCTGGTCTGGGATAAGAATCTGCTGAGCGACCTTGGCTGAGCGCGGGGCGCCCGGGGAGTGCCCATTCACCGTGGACCGGCCGATCATGCGGCAGCGCTGGGCCCAGCTGACGTTCCTGCACTGGGCGTTCGAGCCGGGGGCGGTGCAGCGGTTGCTGCCGGAAGGGCTCGAGGCCGACCTGTTCGACGGGGCGGCCTGGGTGGGGCTAGTTCCCTTCTTCATGCACGTGGCCACGCCGGGTGGGCGCAGCGTGCCCTGGGTGTCCGACTTCTGCGAGACCAATGTGCGGACCTACGTCCGGGACCGCGACGGACGGACCGGGATCTGGTTCTTCTCCCTGGACGCGGCACGGGCCGGGGCGGTAGCCGTGGCCCGCACAACCTACCGGCTGCCCTACTTCTGGTCCGCGATGCGGCTGACCGCCGCCGGGCCGCGCATCTCCTACAGCTGCCACCGCAGGCTGCCCGGGCCGCGCGGGGTGAGCAGCCGGGTCAAGGTGTTCGTTGCGGGCCGTTATGGCAGTGACGAGCTAACCCAGCGCGATCATTTCCTGACCGCCCGGTGGATATTGTTCAGCGTGACCGGCCACCGGCACCGGTTCGCGCGTGCACAGCACCAGCCCTGGCCACTGTTCCGCGCGCAGGTCGCGGACCTGGACGACGGGCTGATCGCGGCGGCCGGGCTGCCGTCACCGCAGGGTGAGCCGCTGGTGCACTACTCACCCGGGGTGGACGTGCGGATCGGGCCGCCGGAGGGTTATTCGTGACCGCCCGCCTGGTTACTTCTTGGGCTGCCCGTCCACGGTCAGCTCGACCTGGTTGGGATAGAAGCACAGGAGGCCTTTGATCTGCGCGGCTTGTGGGATAGGTGCCTCGTAGCTCCACACCAGGTCCTCGTGCACCCGGCCGCCGACCTCGGCTGACCAGTAACTCGCCTCACCCTTGAACGGGCAGGTGGTGTGGGTGCCGGTGGGCCGCAGCAGGTCGAGGCGGACATCCTCGCGGGGGAGGTAGTAGCGCGTTGGCAGGCCGGTCTCGTCCAGCAGGACGGGCCGGTCCGACTCGGCCAGCTTCTCGCCGCCGAGCGTGACCACGACGTGTGCGGTGGACGGGGTGGTGGTGATCGTGTGCCCTGTAGCCATACCTGGTGAACCCTCCGGCGGCGGAGATGATTCCGGGCTTAGCGTGGGGCGGGCCCGGTGGCGGCAGGCTCGGCGGCGGGCTCGGCGCCTGTCTCATGGGCCAGCCGGCGGAACGTGGCCCAGGTGGGCGAGCCGGGCGCGGCCGAGTAGACGACCAGGCGCTGATCAGTGTCGGGCACGTGCAGCACGTGGCAGTCGAATTCCAGCGGGCCGGCCAGCGGGTGCGCCACCCGCTTGGTCACCGGCCGCCGCACCTCGACCTCATGCGCGGCCCACATCTGGGCGAACCGGGGCGAGGTGGCGAGCAGTTCGGTGACCAGGTCCCCGATACTGCGGTCGCCGGGATAGCGGGCGTAGGCGGCGCGCAGGTCCGCGACGCACGCGCGGGTGAAGGCGAGCGTCTCCGCGTCAGTCCAGTGCAGGTCGTCCGAGGGCTGGCGGAACGTCCAGCGCAGCACGTTCCGGTCCGTGTCCGGGACCGCCGACATGTCCCCGATGAAATACGTGGCCAGCTGGTTCCAGGCCAGCACGTCGTACTTGGCGTCCAGCACATAGGCGGGGATACCGGGCATGCTGTCCAGCAGATGCCGCAGCGCGGGCGTCACCTCGCGGGATGGGCTGGCCGACGGCGGCGGGCTCTCCCCGGCGATCTGGAATAGGTAGTCCCGTTCGTCCCTGGTCAGCATCAGCGCGCGGGCCAGCGCGGCCAGGATCTGCTCGGAGGGGTGCGGGCCGCGGCCCTGCTCCAGCCGGATGTAGTAGTCCACCGACATGCCGGCCAGCTCAGCGACTTCCTGGCGGCGCAGGCCGGGGGTGCGGCGGCGGCCGCCGCCGGGCAGCCCGGCGTCACCCGGGCGCAGCCCGGCGCGCCGGGCGCGCAGGAAGGCGGCCAGCTCGCCCCGCCGGATGCTGTGCCGGGCCGGGCCTGGGGTGGTGCTGGCGGCCCGGGCGGTGCTGGCGGCCCCGTGCGTGCTTGGGGCGCCAGTCGTAGTGGGGGCCCGGGTCGTGCTGGGGGCGCCGGTCATGCTGTCCAGCTTGCCGCACTCGCTGGGCGGGCGGGCGCGGGCTGGGTGGTACTGCCGGTCCCAGCCTCGCCAGGTCTCTCCCGGCCGCGGGGTCGCCGGAGGAGGGTGGCGGCATGACGACGATCGCGCTGATCACTGGCGCTAACAAAGGAATCGGCCTGGCCACCGCGCAGCTGCTCGGGGCGCGCGGGATCACTGTGCTGCTCGGCGCGCGGGATGCGGGGCGGGGGCGGGAAGCCGAGCGCATGCTGCGGACGGCGGGTGCGGACGGGCACTTCGTGCCGCTCGACGTCACCGATGAGGCGTCAGCGCTGGCCGCGGCCGCATACATCGAGGAGGCCCACGGCCAGCTGGACATCCTGGTCAACAACGCCGGGATCGCCCGGGGCGACGGTCGCGGCCAGCCGAGCGAGACCCGGATCGGCACGCTGCGCGAGGTGTTCGAGACGAACGTGTTCGGCGTGGTCACGGTGACCAACGCGATGCTGCCGCTGCTGCGCCGCTCCGCTGCCGCCCGGGTCGTCAATGTGTCCAGTGAGGTCGGCTCGATCACCATGGCGATGGACCCGGCCAGCCCGTTGTGGCCGATGGCGTCGGTGCCCTATCCCGCGTCCAAGGCCGCGCTCAACATGGTGACCGCCATGTACGCCAAAGAACTCCGCGATGCATCGGTGAAGGTCAATGCGGCAAACCCGGGTTACTGCGCGACCGACCTCAATGGGAACACCGGGTTCCGGACCGCCGCGCAGGGCGCCGAGGTCGTCGCCTACCTGGCTACGCTGCCCGCGGACGGGCCCACCGGGGTGCTCTGGGGGTTCGTGTGGCAGGCAGCCGGGCCGGGCGCGGACGGGGCGGAGGATGGGGTGCTGCCCTGGTGATGCGGGCGGGCGCAGTGGGCTGCCGGGCGCTGAGGTGAGGGGACTGGGCCTCAGCGGAGCCTGGCGTCAGAGGTGCCCGGCGACCGCGTCTGGCCAGTCGTTCGGCACGATCTGCAGCACGATCGGCCGGCCGTGAGCCCGGGCCGCCAGCAGCTGCACGGCGTGCGGGATCTGCGGCATACCGAGATACCGGGCGGGCGGGTCGTCCGGGTCGCCGCGCTGGTGCGGGACTACGGCGGCGAGAGTGGGGGTGCCGGGCAGTCGGCGTGGCCGGGACAATGGGGAACGTGCGTATTGGCATCCTTGGCCCGCTGGAGCTGCGGGACGAGGCCGGGCAGCTGGTGCCGCTCGGCGGCGCTCGCCTGCGCGCTCTGCTGATCCGGCTGGCCCTGGCCGCTGGGCGCACAGTGCCCGCCGAACGGCTCGCCACCGATCTGTGGGACGGCGATGGCCCGGCCGATGCTGCCAACGCGCTCCAGGCACTGGTCTCCCGGCTGCGCAGCGTGGCCGGGCGGGCGATGGTCGAGCATCATCCGGGCGGCTACCTGCTCGCGGTGGATCCGGGCCAGGTCGATGCCAACATGTTCGAGCGGCTGGTGCTGGCCGCCCGTGCCGCGCTGGCGGCCGATGACCACACCCGCGGCACAACCCTGCTCCGTCAGGCGCTGGGGCTGTGGCGCGGCCCGGCCCTGGCCGATGTCGAGGAGGCCGCGTTCGCCGCCGGGCCTATCGCCCGGCTGGAAGAGCTCCGGCTGGCGGCGACCGAAGACCGGATCGAGGCGGACCTGGCCCTCGGGCACGGCGCGGGGCTAGCGCCGGAGCTAGAGGAACTGGTGGCCGCGTATCCGTTGCGGGAACGGCTGCGTGGCCAGCTGATGCGGGTGCTGTATCTGGGCGGCCGGCAGGCCGAAGCGCTGGCCGGGTATGAGGACACCCGGCAGCTGCTCGCCAGCCAGCTGGGCGTCGATCCTTCTCCGGGGCTGGCAGCGGTGCACCTGGCCATCCTGCGCGGCGATCCGGGCCTGGGCCGCCCGGCTGCGGACCGCCCGGCTGTGGGCCGCTCGGGGGTGGGGCGCCCGGGTGTGGATTGGCTGGCCGGAGGCCGCCCGGAGGTGGAGCGGCGGGCGCGGCGGAGCAACCTGCCAGCCCAGCTGACCAGCTTCGTAGGCCGGGAAGAAGAGCTGAACCGGGTGGGCAAGCTGCTCGGCGAGTCGCGGCTGGTCACGCTGACCGGCCCGGGGGGCACCGGGAAGACCCGGCTGGCGGTGGAGGTCTCTGCCCGGCTCACCGACCAGATGCCTGACGGCGTGTGGTTCGTCCCGCTGGCCCCGGTCCGCGGTGCGCTGGATGTGCCGCAGGCCGTGCTGAGCGCGATCAGCGCGCCGGAAGCGGCCTGGATAGCCGATGCGGCAGACCCGGTCCTGGGCGCGGTCTTGCCGCCGCTGGACCGGCTGGCCGACGTGCTGGCGACCCGGGAGCTGCTCCTGGTGCTGGACAACTGCGAGCACCTGATCGGATCGGTGGCCCGGCTGACCGGGCGGGTGCTGGCCGAGGCGCCGGGCGTGCGCATCCTCGCCACCAGCCGGGAACCGATCGGTGTGACCGGGGAGACGCTCTGCCCAGTGCCCTCGCTACCGCTGCCCCCGGACGATGCAGGTGGCGCAGCGACCGGTGGCAGGGCGGGCAGCGGGACACCAGGTGCCGCAGCGGCGGACGGCGCGGCGGCGGACGGCGCGGCGGCCATGCAATACGGCGCAGTCCGGTTGCTCGCCGAGCGTGCGGCCGCGGTGCGGCCGGGCTTCACCGTCGATCAGGTGAGCGCGGAGCCCGTGATCCGGATCTGCCGCGCCCTCGACGGCAACCCGCTGGCCATTGAGCTGGCCGCGGCGCGGCTGCGGTCGCTGACCCCAGGCCAGGTGGCGAGCAGGCTCGATGACCGGTTCAGCCTGCTGACCGCGGGAAGCCGGACGGCGCTGCCGCGGCACCAGACGCTGCGTGCCATCGTGGACTGGAGCTGGGATCTGCTCAGCGAGAATGAGCGCACGGTCCTGCGCCGCCTGTCCGTATTCAGCGGGGGCGCCACCCCTGGGGCCGCCGAGCTGGTGTGCGGGCCCCTGCCCGTGGCCGACCCCGGGGGCCTCATCGACGTGATCGCCTCCCTGGTGGACAAGTCGCTGGTCACGGCGACGGGCGAGGCGGAGGTGCGGTACCGCCTGCTGGAAACGGTGCGCGCCTACGCGGCCGAGCGGCTGGCTGAGGCGGGGGAGGAGACGCAGGTCCGGGCCGCGCACGCCCGCTACTTCCTCGGCCTGGCCGAGCAGGGCGAGCCGCAGCTGCGCGGCGCTGACCAGCTGCTCTGGCTGGCCAGGCTATCCGCTGAGCACGACAACTTCGCCGCCGCCCTGCGCTACGCGATCGGAGTGCGGGACGCGGCCACAGGACTGCGTTTCGTGGCCGCACTGGCCTGGTTCTGGTTCATGCGCGACTACGAGGCCGAGGCGGCTGAGTGGGCCACTGCCGTGCCGCGACATCGCCACCGGGCCCGTGCCGCCGGAGCTGGCTGATGGGTACGCGATCTGCCACCTCGTGGCGGCGATCGCCGTGGCCGCCGCGCCGCCGTCCACGGCCGAGGACCCGCCTGGCCGCCTGCTGCTGGACACCCTGAACGCCACTGCATCAGTCATCAAGCCCGATGCCCGTCATCCGCTGCTGTTGCTAGCCAGGCCGATGCTGGCGTACTTCGGCGGAGACCAGGACCGGACGCCTGCGCAAACTGGCTGCCCTCGGGGATCACCCGGACCCCTGGGTACGGGCGGCCCAGCTCGCGCTCAGCGGGCATCTGGCGCTGAACAACGGGCAGGTGGGAACCGCCGCCACCCGCCTCGACCAGGGCCTCGCCGAGTTCCGGGCGGTCGGCGACCGCTGGGGAATGATTCTCTGCCTGGCCGGCCTGGGGGAGGTAGAGATGGCGCGGGACCGCCCAGGTGAGGCGCTGCGGATCCTGGGCGAGGCGCGGGAGCACGCCGCTGGCGGGCTGCACGGCAACTTCTCCGACATGCTGCTGATCCCGATAGGCAAGGCGCGGGCCCGGCTGGGAGACGTCGAGGGTGCCCAGGCCGACCTGGAGCGCGGCGTGCACATTGCGGGACGGATCGGCGAGTTCGACGACGAGGCCAAGGGTTACCTGACGCTCGGCTGAGCTAGCCCGGGAGGCCGGGGACCTCGAGCAGGCCCGGCAGCTGCTGGAGCGCGCGCTGGGCATTACTGAGCCGCACTTGCGCCGGCCCGGCATGACTGTGATCGCCATGGCCACCTACAGCAAGCTGGGCTGCCTACACGAGCAGCAGGGCGACCTGGCGGCGGCCGCTCAGTGGCATGCCAAGGCCATCGGCTTGGCCGCTGACAGCGTAGCGGCCCTGCTGCCCAGCCATCCTGCGCTGGCCGAGGTCGTCGAGGGATTCGCCGCTCTCGCCGCTGCCCGCGGCCAGCATGACCGAGCGGCCGAACTGCTCGGGCTGGCGCACACGCTGCATGGGTTCTGCGACGCGGCGAGCCTCGATGTGGCCCGGACCACCGCAGTGGCCACCAGGGAGATCGGCCCGGCCGCCTTCGAGGCCGCTTATGCCCGCGGCCGGGGCCTCAGCCGGGCCGAGGCCGTGGCGCTCGTCCCCTGACCAGCGGCGCCCGGCGTCGTACCGTCCTGGCGTGGTGCCGGTGCTCAGATGCGGTGCCGGTGCTCAGACGCGGTGCCGGTGCTCAGACGCGGTCCCGGTGCTCAGACGCGGTCCCGGTGCTCAGACGCGGTCCCGGTGCTCAGACGCGGTCCCGGTGCTCAGACGCGGTGCCGGTGCTCAGACGCGGTGCCGGTACATCCGCATGGCCAGCGGGAAGCTCACCATGACGATCCCGGCCGCCCAGGCCAGCGCGTACAACACGTGACTGGCCACCGGGCCGCCCACGGTCAGCCCGCGCACCGCATCCGCCAGATGGGTGACCGGGTTGACCTTGACCCACGCCTGCAGCCAGCCTGGCATCGTGACGGTACTGGGCATCAGGATGCTGCTGCCGAACACCAGCGGCATCATGAAGATGAACGAGATTCCCTGCACGGTTTCCGGGCTCGGGGCGACCAGCCCGATCAGCACCGAAATCCAGCACACCGCCAGGTAGAACACGTAGGCGAGGGCGAACGCGGCCAGCACGGCGAGCAAGCCGGTGTGGAAGCGGAAGCCGAGCGCCGAGCCGAACCCGGTCAGCACCGCCATGACTACGCAGAACCGGACCGTGTCCCCGAGCACCGCGCCGACCAGCGGCGCGGACCGTGCGATCGGCAGGCTCCGGAACCGGTCGAACACGCCCTTGTGGATGTCCTCGCACAGCGCTGTGCCCAGTCCCATCGTCGCGAACATGGCCATCTGCGCCGACCAGCCCGGGGAGCAGCAGCTCGAGGTAGGCATGCGTGCTGCCGGCCACCGCGCCGCCGAACACGTACAGGAACAGCACCACGAAGACGATCGGCATCAGCGTGACGTCCAGCAGCTTTTCCGGCGAGTGCCTGAGCTGCGTCACGTTGCGCCAGGCCAGCGTCAGCGCGTGGGCCAGGGCCTGCCCGGCGCTGATCCGGCGGCGCGGAGGGGCCGCGTCGGCCGGTAGCGCGTCCGTGGCTGGTCGCTTGCAGGGTGGTCATGCCGCCCTCCTTCGTCGTCGGCTCGTCTTCTCGGCGTGGTGGCCGGTCAGGGTCAGGAACACCTCGTCCAGGCTGGGCAGCCGGAGCGCCAGCTCGGCGGCCACCAGGCCGCGCTCGTCGAGCCGCCGGACCACGGCCGGGCAGCAGCGCCGGGTCGCTCGCCGGCGCGGTGACCAGGCCGGTCTCTGCGCGGACCTCCGGCGCCGTCCCGGTCAACCCGGCGACCACGCGCCGCCACCTGCCCGGTCTGGCGCCGGGTCCAGCGGCGCGGACCACCAGGGTCTGGCCGCCGGTCCTCGCCTTCAGCTCGGCGGGCGTGCCGCGCCGCGACCACCGGCCGCGGTCGATGACCGCGATCTGGTCGGCCAGCTCGTCGGCCTCCTCCAGGTACTGGGTGGTGAGCAGGACGGTGGCACCGCCGGCGACCACGCCGCGGATCGTCTCCCACACCTGGCCGCGGGCCCGCGGGTCCAGACCGGTGGTGGGCTCGTCCAGGAAGAGCACCTGCGGCTCGCCGACCAGGCTGGCCGCCAGGTCGAGCCGCGCGCCGCATGCCGCCGGAGTAGGTCTTGCGCCGCCCGCCCGGCCGCGTCGGCCAGTTCGAACTGCTCCGAGCAGCTCGCCCGGCCCGGCGCCGCGCGCCGCGGCCCGGCTGAAGCCGAGCAGCCGGCCGATCATCATCAGGTTCTCGGTGCCGGTCAGCTCGTCGTCCACCGAGGCGAACTGGCCGGTCAGCGCGATCAGCTGGCGCACCTGCACGGCTTCGGTAAGCACGTCGTACCCGCAGATCCTGGCCTGCCCCGCATCGGGCTTCAGCAGGGTCGCCAGCACCCGCACCGCGGTCGTCTTGCCTGCGCCATTCGGGCCGAGCAGGGCGAGGACGCTGCCCCGCTCGGCCGCGAGATCGACCCCGGCGAGCGCCTGGGTGCTGCCGAAGCGCTTGGTCAGCCCCTCGGCTTCGATGACGTAGCTCATGTGCGCCTCACCTGATATGTCCGCTGGCCGTGCCGTCGCTGACGGCACGGCGCTCGTCGTTGCCTTTAGTGCGACCACTCTTGCTGGCCGCGCTGACAAGTCACGGACAGCCCGCTGACAGCCAGGGCCAGCATGCTGACAGCCTCCGCGGGGCGCTGGCGCCGCGCCCGCGCCCCGGACTAACGGGCGGTGAGCACCCGGACTGGTGTGCCGCGCTGCCACGCGGCGATGTCTTCGACCACGTCGTCGTACCAGTGCGCCATCGTGCGCGCGGTCACATAGCCGATGTGCGGAGTGAGCACAACGTTGCGGGCTGTCCGCAGCGGGTCGTCCGCCGGGAGCGGCTCGACGTCGTAGACATCCCGGCCTGCGCCCGCGATCCAGCCTTGGTTCAGCGCCTGCACCAGCGCCCGGGGGTCGATGATCGGCCCGCGGGAAGTGTTCACGATGACCGCGCTGCGCTTCATGCTCCGCAGTTCTCCGGCGCTGACCAGGTGGCGGGTCCGCTCGGACAGCACCAGGTGGATGCTCACCACGTCGGCTGCGGTGAAAAGCTCGTCCTTGCTGACTGCCCGCACACCTGCCGCGGCGGCCACGGCCGGGTCCAGGTGCTGGCTCCACGCGACCACGTTCATCTCGAAGGCCTGGGCGATGCGGGCCATCTGATGGCCGATCCGGCCCAGCCCCAGCAGGCCTATGGTGCTGCCGAGCAGGTCCGTGCCTACTGTGCGCTGCCAATCGCCGGCCTGGACCGCGGCGATCTCTTCAGGCAGGTGGCGGACGAGCGAAAGAATCAGCCCCCAGGCCAGTTCCGCCGTGCTCGCGGTAGGCGCCCCACTGGTCCCGCACACGGTCACCCCATGGTCCGCGGCGGCCTGCAGGTCGATCGAGGCATTGGCCCGGCCGGTAGTGACCAGCAGTTCAAGGTTAGGTAGACGGGAGATGAGCGCTCGGTCGAATCGTGTCCGCTCCCGCATGGCGACGACTATCGTGGCCCCTTCTAGGGTGGCTACCAGATCGTCACCCTTGAGATGCTCGCGGACAGCCACCACCTGTACGCCGTCGAGCCGCCCGGGCACTGAATAGGCATCGATGAGCCCCTGATAGTCATCGAGCGCCACAGCATGCAGTGTCACGTCACCTCCACCTGTTGCTGGCTGGCGCCAGGGAGGCCCTGAGCATCAGCCAGCCGTAACGATACTGGCCCGTATACTGATACATAACGTCTCTACAGGACTGCGATGACCATGGCGGATGAGGACGGGCTGGTAACGCCCGCACGGAAAACGCGGGAGATCGGTCGCGAGCGTGTTGGCCGTGCCGCGTACGAACTGTTCAGCCAAGGGGGCGTTCGCGCCGTTGGCGTTGATGCGGTAATCGCGCGGGCTGGCACCGCGAAGATGACCCTCTACCGGAACTTCCCGTCCAAGGACGATCTCATCCTCGACTTCCTGCGACGGCGGGAGCAGCTGTGGACCCACGAATGGCTAGAGGCGGAGAGCACTCGGCGGGGCCGGACGCCGCGGGAACGCCTGCTGGCGATATTCGACGTTTTCTCCGAATGGTTCGGCCAGCCTGACTTCGAGGGCTGCTCCTTTCTCACGGCCATGATCGAGGTCAGCGACCGGGAACATCCGGTCCACCAGGCCGCGGTCCAGCACCTGGCCAACATCCGCAGCTACCTGGCGAGCCTCGCGGTAGAAGCTGGCGCCGACGACCCCGACGCCTTTGCGCGCAAGTGGCACATACTCATGAAGGGCTGCATCATGGCCGCTCACGAGGGTGACCCGGCCGCTGCGCGCCGGGCCCGGGAAATCGGCGAACTGCTACTACAGGCGTACGGGATCTAGCGCGTTAACCTCCGACGATTCAGGGTGCGGGCGGGGCTGGTGCGGAGACTGATCCTGTTGCGCCGGTTTTCGGTTCGTGGTGTCTGGTTCGCGTGTTTCCGGCAGGTGGCGGTGCTGCCCGATGTGCTCGGGTGAGGCACCGGCTCCGACCGCGCCGGGGCGGCCTCCTTTCCGGGTCGCAGGGACGGTGTGGCTGGTCAAACGGGCTCTGGCAGGGCGCAGAGCCGCTGCCAGCAGGCCAGGCAAGGCTTCTTTCCAGGGCCAGGTCCGGCTGAGCTTGAGGACGCGCTGCCGGGCGTGGCGGGCTAGCCGGGCGGGCAGCGCCCACAACCGATAGCGCAGCGTGTCCGGCTCGGCGTCCTTGAGGTCGTCGCAGTCGTACAGGCCGAGCAGCCGGCACCAGGCGGACAGGTCGGCGGCGATGTTGGCGGCCAGTACCCACCCGCAGTTCACGATCCAGGCCTTCGACGGCAGGTTGCGCAGGCCCAGGGCCTTCGCGGTGCGCACTTGGTCCTCGACGACGGCGTGCTCGCGGTGCAGCACGTCGATGAACTGGGCGTGGTGGCTGCCGGGCACGCCGCCGATCCCGCCGGCGGCAGGAATGTTGGTGACGATGATGGAGTACCGCCAGCCGGTGGCCTTCTCGAACGCGGTCAGGTTCTTCATCTGCCGCCGCGACGGCTTGGTGCGGCGCACGATCCACCGCAAGCCGGCGGCGAGCCCGTCGGCCCGGCTGAGCAGGCAGGTGATCTCGGCGACGTGCTTGTCTTCCTGCACGGTGCCGTCCTGGTCCACGGCGGCCTGCCAGGCGGCGGCGGAAAGCAGCCTGATCGCCTGCTCATCGGCCTCGGTGATGGCCCAGCCGCAGGTGAACAGCACGGTGCGGTACCGGGACGACAGCGACAGCAGGTGGCCGATCAGCTCGTGGGCCCGCGCCGGCGCCGTCCACGCGGACCAGCAGCCGCGACCGCATGCGCGGGGTGGATCCGCCGGATCGCCGCCGTCAGCACGCTGAGATGGTCGGCGAAGGTGTTCGATCCGGCGTTGCCGGGCCGCAGCAGCATCGCCAGCGACTCGGCGGTGTTCGCCAGCCAGGCCCCCAGCGGATGGAAGCCGTAGCCTTTCTTAAAGGTCGGTGCCGCGCCTTCCTTGTCGCTGTGCGCGGTGATCAGCGTGGCGTCCAGGTCGATGACCAGCCAGCCGGCCAGCAGCTTCCCGGCGACGGCCAGCCACGGGAACCCGGCCGGGGTCGCCGCGATCAGCGACCAGACGTGCGCGCGGACCCGGGCCCGCGCCCGGGCGATCCTGTCCAGCGTCTTGTCATCGGCCAGCTCCAGCGTCCGCCGCACCGTCGTGTCGCTCGGCGCGGCCCCCAAGACCGGTTCCTGATGCGCCAGCACGGCGATGTCGTTCATGCTGGTCGCCCCGAGCGCGATCGCCACCGCCATGGACACCAGCGCCACACCCCGGTCCACCAGCGGGAACTTCCCCGCCCGCGCCAGCGTCGGCCCCAGCGCCCCGGTCAGCCCCACCCGGTCGGCCAGCTTGCGCAGCAGTACCGCCCCAGCATGCCCGACCAGCCCATCGCCGTCGCCGGT
>CAWDRD010000060.1:0-26999 GCA_963804455.1 uncultured Actinomycetes bacterium | reverse complement strand
TCGTCATGCGCCCCGGTATAGCGCTGGTTGCGGACACATGACGGACGGGATCGGGCCGGTGAATCCACGGACGGGCACGGACGGTGTCCGTGGCGCCGCACCGGACGCGGCCCGGAGTCTGCTGGCGGCGTTGCTGCCGGTGCGGCGTCGGCCAGGTTTGTGCTGCCGCGCGGCGGGCTGGTGCCCGGTACAAGCCGGCCAGCTGAACAGGCGGGGCACCGGCAGCTGTGCTGCCGGTGCCCGCCGGTGGGTCCAGGACTGCCGAGCCGGACGGTGGCCACCAGCGCGGGCCGCCCTCGCGAGCCAGAATCTCCTGTGCCGAGGTCGGCGGAAGTCCCAGGCCACAGTGGCCGGTACATGATCAACTACGCTGAGGCCGTTCGATGTCGCTTACCAGCACGCTCCTGGAAGTTGGCCCATTAAGGGTGGGAAACGATCTGGGCGGCCAAGGCGGCTCGCAGGCTATCGAGGTGTTAGATGGTGAGCGTGCTCCTGGTGTCCGGGAGCACGCCGTGCCCGGACCGGGCACGACACCATCGCAGCTGCTCTGGGCTCAGCCACGGATGCCACCAAGCGCCTGAGTTGAGGAAGGTGGCCGGTCTCATGCCGGGGATGAATTCTGGCATCAACGCCAACGACCCACGGTGGTTGCCGCGTTCCGCGCAGCGCTCGCCCACCAGGGGGTGATCGCGCTGCTGATCTTTATCTTGCTGGCGCTGGGATGGGCGGGCATCAAAGAGTGGCTGCCTGCGAACTCGGCCCAGACAGCGGGCCCAGCCGGCCGGGGCCCGCGGAGCCCACCGCGCGGCGGCTGCTCCGCATCGGTTTCGGCGTCTTGTGGCTGTTCGACGGCCTGCTGCAAGCTCAGCCCGCGATGGCGGTGGGCCTGCCGTCCAAGGTCATCGAGCCCATCGCAGCCAGCTCGCCAGCCTGGGTACAGCATCTGGTGAACTGGGCGGGCACGAGCTGGTCCTACCATCCCATCCAGGCCGGGGCCTCCGCGGTCTGGATCCAGGTCGGCATCGGCATCTGGCTCTTGGTGGCGCCGGGCGGCTGGTGGTCCCGCGCCGCCGGGCTGGCCAGTGTGGGCTGGGGGCTGGTGGTATGGGTCTTCGGCGAGTCGTTCGGGGGGATTCTCGCCCCTGGGCTGACCTGGCTGTTCGGTGCCCCTGGCGCGGCGCTGTTCTACAGCGTGGCCGGGGCGCTCCTCGCCTTGCCGGAGGCGGCCTGGCGCAGTCCGCGGCTGGGCCGGGCCATCCTGGCCGCGATGGGAGCCTTCTTCGCCGGGATGGCCGTACTGCAGGCCTGGCCGGGACGGGGCTTCTGGCAGGGGACGGTGCACGGCAAGCCAGCCACGCTGGCCGGCATGACCCAGTCGATGGCCCAGACCTCACAGCCGCACTCCCTGTCCGCGCTGATCAACGCGTTCACCACGTTCGAGCAGGCGCATGGGTTTGCGGTGAACCTGTTTGTCGTGGCCGCGCTCGCGCTGATCGGGCTGGCCCTGCTCGCCGGCTGGCGCCCGGTGCTCTTCCCGGCCATCGCCGCGATGACCGTGCTCTGCCTGGCGGACTGGGTGCTCGTCCAGGACATGGGGTTCTTCGGCGGGCTGGGCACCGATCCGAACAGCATGATCCCGGTAGCTCTTGTGGTCATCGGCGGCTACCTGGCCCTGACCCGGGTACCAGTGCCGGTGGCCGAGCCCGCGGCGGACCCGGGCGCCGAGCTGGCCACGGCGGGTGCGGCGGGCGGCGGGCGGCCCCGCTGGCGGGAACGCCTCCGGCCGGCCGCGCTGAGCCAGTCGGTGGCGACGGCAACCGTCGGCTCGGTAGCCTCGGTCGGCGCCCTGGGGGTCATCTTCCTGGGTGCCGCCCCGATGGCAGCGGCGCAGGCCAATCCCAACGCGGCGCCGATCCTGGCCCAGTCGCTGGCCGGGTCCGTCGCGCCATTGAACTTCGCGGCTAAGGGATTCCAGCTCACGGACCAGCGCGGCCACTCCGTCTCGCTGGCCAGCTTGCACGGCAAGGTGGTGCTGCTGACCTTCCTGGACCCGGTGTGCACGAGCGCCTGCCCGCTCATCGCGCAGGAGTTCCGGGCGGCCGGGCAGCTCATGGGCGCGGCGGATCGTCATGTCGAGCTGGTGGCAGTCGCGACCAACCCGGTCTTTTACCAGGAGACGTACACCCGGGACTTCACGCGCCAGGAGGGGTTGAGCCAGGTGCCGAACTGGCTGTTCCTGACCGGGCCAGTGCCCCAGCTCAGGCAGGTATGGGAGAACTACGGCATCGCCGCCGAGATCGAGCCAGGCGGATCCATGGTCGGGCACACGGAGGTCGCTTACGTCATCGACCAGTCCGGGCATGTCCGCGAGGAATTTGAGGATGACCCAGGGCCTGGGACGTCCTCGACCAAGGCGTCCTTCGCGGTACTGCTGGCCAACGCCGCGCAGCAGTACGTGGGGCATTGATGACCCGGTCGGCCTGGCGGGTCTCCCTGCTGCTGGCGGCGGTGACGCTGGCGGCTGGCTGCGGCTCGCAGCGCGGCCAGGCCGGCCACGGCAGCCTCCTCCCCGCCCCCGCTCCCGTCCCTCGCCCTTTCCGTCAGCTCGTCCGCGACGAGCTGGGCCACCCTGGAGATGGGTGGGTCAGCCCGCCAGTACAACAACTTCTGGCAGTTGTTCGTCCGCCCGGCCACCTCTGCCCGGTGGCAGTTGGTCACTCCGCCGGGCATGGCCAGCAACGGCGGCTTCATCCTGGCCCACCCAGCCGGCCAGTCCATCACGGCGGCCTTCCGCCCCAGCCAGAACATCACGTACTCCCCGCTGACCAGCACCGCCGATGATGGCGCCCACTGGGTTACCGGGCAGGCCGCCGGGGGCCTGGCCGATGTTCCCGATGCCCTGGCTGCCGGCCCGGGCAGCGGCAGCCTCATCGGGCTGGTCCGGGGGGCGGTTGAGCTGTCACGGTCGGGCGGCTCCGCGTGGACCAGGCTGGCGACGGTGAAGTCACTGGCGGCTGCCGCACCGGGCCGGGCCTGCCGGCTGACCGGGTTCACGGCCGCCGCGTTCAGCCCCGCCGGGACGCCGCTGGTGGCGGGTAGCTGCGGCCGGGCCGGTGTGGCCGGGATATTCGCCTACACGGGCGGCGCCTGGCAGGCGGCCGGGCCGGCCGGGCCGGCCTCGCTGGCCGGCCAGCGAGTGACGGTGCTCCGGCTGAGCATGACCGCAGGCCGCGAGACCGCCCTGCTGGCGGCGGGCAGCAACACCTCGGCCATGGCGCTAGCCGCGTGGACCAGCGCCTCTGGCCGCTGGGCCCTGTCCCCATTGTTCCGGACGCAGGCCAGGCGCATACTCTCCGCATCACTGGGTCCTGGCGGCTCGGTGGGACTGGTGCTGTCCGGGCTCCGTGGTGAGACCCTTTCGGGGCCCGGGGGCAGCTGGCAGCAGCTCACTGCGCTGCCCGCGGGCACTCAGGCCCTGGTGCCCGGCACTGGGCACGGGACCGAGGCGCTGGCCTCGCACAGGTCGGTCATGACGGTGTGGGCACAGTCCTCCGCCTCGGCCGCCTGGACCAGGGCCCAGGTCATCAACGTCCCGATCTCCTACGGCTCGTCCAGCTGACATGCACGTCCGCAGAAACCTGATGCTGCCTGCGCTGGCCTGCGCCGTCGGCGTATCCGTCGCGGCCTGCGGCGCGGCCCACGCCGCCGGCGGGGCGGCCCACCCTGTCTACGAACTTCAGGCCACCACGCTGCCCGGGGCCGGGCGGGTACTCTCCGATGGCCGGGGCTTCACCCTCTACATCTACGTGCCCGACCATCACGGGCGCCCGCAGTGTTACCGGCTGTGCGCTACGGACTGGCCGCCACTCACCCTGCCGGCCGGTGTCCGTCATGCGCTGGCTGGCCGGGGGGTGAACGCCGCGCTGCTCGGCACGGCGCAGCGGGGCGGCGCCCGGCAGGTCACCTACAACGGGTGGCCGTTGTACCTGTGGCAGGGTGACTATCAGCCGGGGCAGGCCACCGGGCAGGCCGATGACATGGGCCTGTGGTATGTGCTCTCGGTCACCGGGGCGGTTGACCGGCGCCAGGTCTCGGGGCAGGCTGGCGACTGACAAGGGCGGGCGCGCCACCGTGAGGCCAGAGGGCTCAGGGCGACCCGGGCGCGGTGACCGTGGCGTCCACCTGGACCCGCCCGGCGTGCCGGAAGGTGAGCGTGAGCGGCACCGTCATGTCCGTCTCGTACGCGGCCGGGTCCTGCAGCACCGCATCCGCGCTGAGCGGGGTCAGCGTGATGCTGCCGTGGGCGGGGATGGCCAGGCCCGTCACGGTGGGCCGCGCCCCGCCGGGTCCTGGCGGTCCGGTGAGGACCACGCGGCTGGCGAGGGGGGTGCTGACGGACAGCAGTTCATCGGGCTTGCCGCTGAGATTGCGGATGGTGAGGTAGGTGGGCGCCGAGTGGATGGCGCTGGCCTGGCGGGCCGTGTAGGCGCGCATCGGCACAGCGGCCAGCCCGACCTGGACCTGTATCCGGGTGATCGATCCGGCTCCGCCGGCGATCACCCAGGCGGACAGCAGTGCCGTGATTGCAGCGGCGGAGATCAGCGGCGCGGCCGCGGCCCGGGTCAGCTCGGCCAGGCGGCGTGGCGCCCTGGCCGGTGACACCGGTGGGGCGGGAGCGGGCGCCGTGGCCGTCATGAGGTGCCCGCGGGCGGGGCGGTGGGAGGGTCCCGTTCCTGGTGCGGGAGCGGGTGCCGGGACCGGAACCGCCGCAGCCGCAGACTGTTGGTCACCACGATCAGGGAACTGGCGGACATGGCAACGCCGGCGAAGAGTGGGTTGAGGTACCCCAGGGCCGCTAGCGGGATGGCGACCAGGTTGTAGCCGGATGCCCAGGCGAGGTTGGCCCGGACGACCCGCAGTGTGGCCCGGGCGAGGAGGATGGCGTCGGCGATGCTGGCCGGGTCGCCGCTGACGAGGGTCAGGTCGGCGGCCCCGATCGCGGCGTCGGTCCCGGTGCCAACGGCCATGCCCAGGTCGGCCTGGGCGAGGGCGGCCGCGTCGTTGACGCCATCGCCGACCATGGCGACCCGGCCGCCGGCTTCCTGGAACTGGCGGACGACCGCTGCCTTCCCGTCCGGCCGGACACCCGCGACCACACTGTCGGGGGGGATGGCCAGCTGGGCGGCGACCACGTGTGCCGTCCGCTCGTTGTCCCCGGTGAGCAGGACCGGCCGCAGGCCCAGGCGCTGGAGGCGGGCCACCGCGGCCTGCGCGCCCGGCCGGAGCACGTCCGCGATGACCAGGGCGCCTCGCGCCCGGCCGTCCCAGCCGACCAGTACGGCCGTGTGCCCGGCGCTTTCCGCGGCCGCCACGGCGGTCTGGAACCCGGCGGCGATGGCTAGTCCCTGCTCGCCGAGGAACTGCGGGCTTCCGATGGTGATCTCACGCCCGGTTATGTTCCCGCGTACGCCCGCCCCGGGCAGGCTGGTGAATCCGGTGACCGGGGGCAGGCTGCCGAGGCGGGCCGCGGCTTGGCGGGCGATGGCCTGGCCGATGGGATGCTCGGACGCGTCCTCGACCGCGCCGGCCAGCAGGAGCACTTCCTTCTCGTCGGCGCCCGGCGCGTCGCCCTCTCCCGGTGTGGTGATGATGTCCTGGACGGTCATCGTGCCGCTGGTGAGGGTGCCGGTCTTGTCCAGGACGACGATGCGGATCCGCTGGGCTGATTCCAGGGCGTGCACGCTCTTGACCAGGATGCCCAGCTGGGCGCCGCGGCCCACCCCGGCCAGCAGCGCAGTGGGCGTGGCCAGCCCGAGCGCGCACGGGCAGGCCACCACCAGCACGGCGATGGCTGCGCTCCAGGCCGCAGCCCCGGGCAGCCCCGCGCCCAGCCAGAATCCGAGGGTGGCGGCGGCGAGGCTGATCACGGAAGGGACGAAGATCGCGGCGACCCGGTCAGCGAGGCGCTGCGCGGCGGCCTTGCTCATCTGCGCCTGGCTGACCAGGCGGGTGATCTGGGCGAGCAGCGTGTCCGCACCGACCCGGCTCGCCTGGACGACCAGCCGCCCGCTCATGCTGACGCACGAGCCGATCACCTCGTCGCCCGGCCCGACTTCAGCGGGCATCGATTCCCCGGTGACCAGCGAGGCATCGACCGCTGACCGGCCGTCGAGGACGACCCCGTCGGCCGCGATCTTCTCCCCGGGCCGGACCACGAACCGATCCCCGGCGGCGAGCACGGTGACTGGGACCCGCTGCTCGGTCCCGTCGCGCAGCACCGCGACGGTCTTGGCGGCTAGCCCGGCCAGGGCGCTGAGGGCGGAACCAGACTGGCGCTTGGCCCGCGCTTCCAGGTACCGCCCGGTGAGCACGGCGGCGGTGACACCGGCCGCCACGTCCAGGTACAGCGTGTGCCCGCTGGCCGCAGCGAAGGTGAGCGAATAGGACATCCGCATGCCCGGCATGTCAGCCCCGCCGAACAGCAGCGCGTACAGCGACCACCCGAAAGACGCCGTCACCCCCACGCTGACCAGGGTGTCCATCGTCGCTGCGCCATGACCCAGGCCCGCCCACGCGGCCCGGTGCAGCGGCCAGCCGCCCCACACCGCGACGACGCCCGCCAGCAGCAGGCTCAGCCACTGCCAGCCCGGGAACTGCGCCGCCGGGACCATCGCCATCACGATGACCGCGGCGGCCAGCGGCCCGCAGACAGCCAGCCGCCACCGCAGCATGCGCGCCGCCTCGTCGGGGGCAGGCTGCTGCGCCGCAGCGGGCGCCGGGCGGGCCGCCCGGTAGCCCACCGACTCGATCACGCTGATCAGCTCGTCCGGGTCGCGGCCGCCGGTGCTGGAGATGTAGGCCCGCTCGGTCGCGAAGTTGACGGTGGCCACGACACCGTCCAGCCGGTTCAGCCGCCGCTCGATCCGGGCGGCGCACGAGCCGCAGCTCATCCCGCTGACCACGAACTCGACCTGCTCGCCAGTGAGCTCGCCGGTATCGCTCATGGGCGGCCGCCGCGGAGCCGGGCCTGCTGCGCTGGCTGCCCGCCCATGTTCATCGACCCTGAGCCGCCCATGTTCATCGACCCGGCGCCGCCGGACTGGGACTGGCTGGTCGCGACCGGGCCCAGATGCGCACCCACCGTGCGGGCCCCCAGGAAGACCGCGGCGAGCAGGAGCAGGAATCCGCAGAGCTTGATTTCGGCGCTCACTGGCGTCTCCCAGCGATGGGACCCGTCATCTCCGCATTAGCCCGGGTAATCCCATAACTGGGCTGACCGGGGGAATCCATGACTACGGTTCCTCATTCCTCCAGGTAGCCCCGACGTTCCTGGCGGGTAGCCTAACCACACCCAAGCGCGCTGGCCTCTCCCGGGCCAGGGCGACAGCCGAATCTATTTTCCTCCGTGCTGGCGGCGTGAGCCGGGTTAACCAGCACACTGGCACTCGGTAAATTCGGGGAGCGGTGTAGATTCACGGCAACGGCGGCCTGTGGGCGGCCCACCGGGGCCAGCAGCAGGTCCGGCCGCTTGTTCGCGGGCGCTGTGGGTCCGGCGGCGCGCTGCGGGATGGCGGGCCGGTTTCGTGCTGGAGGGCAGGACTTGGTGTCATCTGCGGCGGTTACCGGCGGCGCATCGCCGGCGCCGCGGGAGGTCGGCCTCTCGATCGGCGGGATGACCTGCGCGGCGTGCGCGGCCCGGGTGGAGAAGAAGCTCAACGCCCTCGATGACGTCTGCGCCACGGTGAACTTCGCCACCGGGCGGGCCCTCGTCACGGCGCCGGAATCGGTTCCGGTGCAGCGGCTCATCGAGGCGGTGACAGCGGCCGGGTACCAGCGCCGACGTGCCTGATCAGGCGACGGCCGTGCTGGGCAGGCCGAGGCGGCCGGACCCGGGCCGGAGGCGGCCCGGGTACGGGACCTGCGGAACCGGCTGATCGTGGCGCTGGTGTTCTTCATCCCGCTCAGTGACCTGTCGGTGCTGTGGTCACTGTTCCCGTGGTCCCGGTTCCCGGGGTGGCAGTGGATCCTGGTGGCTGACGGCGGCGCCGGTGGTCATCTGGTCGGCGTGGCCGTTCCACGCCGCGGCGCTGCGCAACGCCCGGCACGGCACGTCCTCGATGGACACGCTGGTGTCGCTGGGCATCACCGCGGCGTGCGGCTGGTCGGTGTACGCGATGTTCGTGCTGGACCGCGGACCAGGCGCGGATGAGCGTCGGGCAGATGCTGCTGCATGCCTCCGGTGGCGGCATCTACCTGGAAGTCGCCGCGTCGGTGACGACGTTCCTGCTGGCCGGGCGGTGGTACGAGGCCCGGGCCCGCCGTGATGCCGGGGACGCGATGCGGGAGCTGGCCGAGGCCGGCGCGCGGGACGCATGCGTCCTGCACGCGGACGGGACGGAGCGGCGGGTTCCGATCGCGGAGCTACGCACCGGGGACCGGTTCGTGGTACGGCCGGGAGAGCGGATCGCCGCCGACGGAGAAGTGGAGTTCGGCGAATCCGCGGTAGACCGGAGCATGATGACCGGGGAGTCCATCCCGGCCGACGCCGCCGAGGGTGACATGGTGGCGGCCGGGACGGTAGTGGTGGCCGGCGGCTGGTGGTGCGCGCGGTCAAAGTGGGCCGCGACACCCAGCTCGCGCACCTGGTCGCCCTGGTCGAGCAGGCCCAGTCGCAGAAAGCGGCCGTCCAGCGGATGGCCGACCGGATCAGCGCCGTGTTCGTGCCCGCGGTCCTCGTGGCGTCGGGGCTCACCCTGGCTGGCTGGCTGCTGGCGGGCAGCCCGGCGGAGCGGGCGTTCAGCGCCGCGCTGGCGGTGCTGATCATCGCCTGCCCGTGCGCGCTCGGCCTGGCCACCCCGGCCGCGCTGATGGTGGCCTGCGGGCGGGGCGCGCGGCTGGGCATCTTCATCACCAGGTACCAGGCGCTGGAGTCCTCCCGTGCGGTGGACACCGTAGTGCTGGACAAGACCGGGACGGTCACCACCGGGGTGATGGCCGTGACCGGCGTCATGGCGGCGGACGGCGATCAGCCGGCGAGGCCCTGCTCCGGCAGGCCGGAGCGGTCGAGCAGGCGTCGGAGCACCCGGTGGCCGCCGCGATCGCCGGGGCGGCACAGGCGGAGCTGGGCGCACTCCCCCAGGCTGACCGGTTCCTGGCCATGCCTGGCCTGGGCGCACGCGGGACGGTGGACGGCCACGACGTGATCATCGGCCGGGAAGACTTGTTCACTCACCTGGAGATGACCGTCCCGGCCAGCCTGGCCCGCATCTGCCAGGAGCCGGAGCAGGACGGCAGCACGGTAGTCCTGGCCGGGTGGGACGGCCAGGCCCGCGGGGCCGTCGCCATCGCTGACACGATCAAGCCGACGGCGGCGGCGGCGGTCACCGAGCTGAGGCGCCTCGGCCTGCGCACGGTGCTGCTCACCGGGGACAGCCAGGCCACCGCGCAGGCGGTCGCCGCCCAGGCCGGCACCGATGAGGTGATCGCCGGGGCGCTGCCTGACTCACAAGGTTGCCGTGATCAGGGATCTGCAGGCCCAGGGCCACCGGGTGGCCATGGTCGGCGACGGGATCAACGACGGCCCCGCGCTGGCCGCGGCCGACCTGGGGATCGCCCTGGGCAGCGGCACTGACGTGGCCATCAGCGCCGCGGACCTGATCGTGCTGCGCGACGACCTCGGCGCGGTACCGGACGCGATCCGGCTGGCCCGCGGCACGCTCGCGGTGATCCGCGGCAACCTCGCCTGGGCGTTCGGGTACAACATCGCTGCGATCCCGCTGGCCGCCGCCGGGTTCCTCAACCCGCTGATCGCCGGGGCCGCCATGGCCCTGTCCTCAGCCTTCGTCGTGGGCAACAGCGTCCGGCTGCGCCACTTCGGCGCCCCGGCCGGAGCGCGCCGGAACGGGGCCCGGCCGCGCCAGCCGGCCTGAACGGGCCCGGCGCCGAGCAGGACAGCGTCCCCGACGGGAGCAGCGAGCCGGCCGAATCGCCAGCACAGGTGGCCTGAGTAATGGCGATGCCCCGGCCGTGATGGCCGGGGCATCGAGGGCTGGCGGGGCGTGCGGGCCGCCGCTAGATCATGATGATCAGCATGAAGGCCATGGTCACGCCCATCGCAATGCGGCAGCCCGCCGCCAGTTGGGGGCTGAGCAGGAGCGTGCGGGAACCGCCCGGGTACTGCCGGTGTCGCTGCCGCCTGTATCCGGCTGCCCCGGCGCCGGACGCCTGCGGCTGATCCACCGGTGCGTCGCTGCCTCCAGATGAGGCCGGTGCGGTCGCGGTCGCGGCGGCGCCCAGGTCCAGCGCCCCGGGCGCGGCTGAGACCCCGGCCAGCACGGCACCGGCTGGCGTGACGGCCAGGCGGCCGAAGTAGCTGCCGTGCACGTGCCCGGGGCCGGAAAGCCGGTCCAGGTCCAGGACCACATAGCCCGCCAGCCACAGCGCGAAGATGAACGCCACCGCGGGCAGGCGAAGCGTGTTCATCGCCGCCCCGGAGCCGCCGCCGATGCCGGCCATGCCCGCCCCGCCGGATCCGGCCGTGGGCGCCTCGAGGGCGACGAACATGTACAGCATCGCGGCACTGTGCACCAGGTGCGGTGCGTGATGACTGTCGGCCAGGACACGGACACCCCGCCCGCGCGATTCGCGGTAGACGCGCCAGGCGAACCATGCCGTCATGGCACCGAAGATCACGTCCCACACGTCGTTCGGCAGCGTGGTCAGGCTTGCTACCAGCATTCCCGCCATGGCGATGCTCATCAGCAGGTGCGCAGCGTCGATGTCCGCGTCCCCGGCGGCCCGCCGCCACGGGCGGCCGGCGACCAGCCGGGCCGCGCTGATCGCCGCAACGACCAGCATGACCGCGGCCAAGATGTCCAGAATCCAGCCCGGGGTCATCATGCCGCGCACTCCTTCCTCGGCAGCGTCCCGGCCAGCGGACTGCCCCGCTGGGCCCGGCAGTGACGCGGACGCTCTCCTCGTCGGCCAGTAGACCAGCGCCAGCAGGATCAGCAGCAGCCCGGAGTTGGGGTCAGTTCCGCCGCCGGTCAAGATGGTCCCGAATGCCTCCCCGAACGACCCAGATGACCGCGGCCACCACGATGGCCAGCACGAGGGTGGCCCGGGCGGCTGGTGGCGGCAGGTAGACGCCGGCCGCGATCACCACCAGGGCAATCGCCAGCGCGATAGAGGCGGCCAGCCCCTGGTGGGCCACGCAGCGCGGCGGCGTGGTTGTCGAGCGCGGTCAGCCAGCGGGGCTCGCCGCTGGCCATGCCCGCGATCATGTCGTGCAGCCCTTGCGGCGTCCGGTTGCCCGGCAGCAGGGCGAAGTAGGCCAGGCTGGCCCACAGCACCAGCCACAGCACCCGGGCCGCCGGCGCGCCCACCGCCCGGGCCGCCGTGAACGGTGCCTTGGCCGCATGACGGTCGGAGGGCCACAGCAGCAC
Source organism: uncultured Actinomycetes bacterium (assembly GCA_963804455.1). GTDB lineage: Bacteria > Actinomycetota > Actinomycetes > Streptosporangiales > Streptosporangiaceae > RYN-230. The sequence continues at coordinate 15,555 of CAWDRD010000060.1, read as the reverse complement.
GGCGAGCAGTGCGTAGATGATCACGGCACCGGGTGCGCCATTGACCGGGCTCGCGGCGGGAGTCAGCACCATCCCGAGCCCTTCGCCGAACCACCACACGCCCAGGGCCCAGACGATCGAGGCGCCCAGTGCGACCCGCACCGTCGGCCGCCAGGCGATCCCGAAGGCCAGCAGCAGCTGGATCGTGGCGAAGATCGTGTTGATGGCCACGCCGTGATGCGCGATCAGGCTTGCGTTCCAGGTGATCGGGCTGGCGATCGCCGACGGGTTACCCGAGGCGGTCCCGGTGAGCATGTGGCTGAACGCCTTGCTGAACATGAACGACTGGTACTGCAGCACGGCGTCGAGCAGCCACACGGCGGCCAGGGCAAGCTGAAACACCCGCCTGGCATCCGGTGGCTGCCAGGTGCCCGCCGCCTCGACGCCCAGCCTGTCCCGCCACGCGGCCCGGCCTCCCGCGACGGCGATGTCACTCATCCCGGATGTCTCCTCAGCTTCTCAGTCCGCTCCGGCACTTACCGCCGGACCGTTACCTGCTTTATGTGTGACCAGAATGCGTCCCCCGGCCACTTACTCAGGACAGGCATATCCCTGAACGTGAACGCATCCGGACTTCCCGGCATTGTTTCCCGGGACACCCAGGGACGTAGGAAGAAGAGTAGATCCCAGTTAACAGCGAAGACAAGAGAGACCAGCCAGAAAGCCCAGCATGCCCCGTCGTTCCAGACGAGATCCCAGGTAGAAGCGCCTTGACGATACGGCCGAATTGATCCGGCCGACGCGGAACATAACCCCCCAGAGGTATCTTCAGAACCGGGGAGGGGTATCCATTGAATACCCCTCAAGGGTATCCGGAGTACCCTTGGGGGGTATCCGGATGGGACTTATACTGGTCTGGCAGCGGCCCCATGGGAACGAAATGGGTGACCTAGGCCGCTCGGGCACTGCCAGAATGGATCGGGCGCCTTATACTTCCCTTGCGACGGGGCAATGGATGAGGTCAGCCGCGCCTGCGCGGCCAGGAATTGAGGCGTCGCCGTGAGGACACTGCCATGAGTGAAACTGTGGTCACAGTCGCGGGCATGACCTGCGAGCACTGCGTGGCCGCCGTGCGAGATGAGATCAGCAAGCTGCCCGGCGTGGCCGGCGTCGAGGTTGACCTGGAGACCGGGACCGTCCGGATCGCCGCCGACCCGCCGCCCGACTTGGCAGCGCTCAGCGCAGCCGTCGACGAGGCCGGGTACGAGCTGGCTAGCTGACCGGCGGCTGTCGCCCGTCGGCAGGGTCCGGGCTGAGGCTGCTCTCCAGGGGCAGGCCAGCCTCTCGCCAGACATAGTCGGCCAAGGCGATGATCTCCACGCGCGGGAATGTCCACGAGGTCGCCCAGCAGGTGAACCCTGGCGCGAGGGTGACCTACGCCGCAGACAACGACGTCAAAGTGTGTCATCGTGCGCCCCGGTATAGCGCTGGTTGCGGACACATGACGGACGGGATCGGGCCGGTGAATCCACGGACGGGCACGGACGGTGTCCGTGGCGCCGCACCGGACGCGGCCCGGAGTCTGCTGGCGGCGTTGCTGCCGGTGCGGCGTCGGCCAGGTTTGTGCTGCCGCGCGGCGGGCTGGTGCCCGGTACAAGCCGGCCAGCTGAACGTGGCGGGGCACCGGCAGCTGTGCTGCCGGTGCCCGCCGGTGGGTCCAGGACTGCCGAGCCGGACGGTGGTGATCCTGGGCGGGGCGGTCGCGATGTGGGTGGCCGTTTTGCGGAGGCGGCGCTGGTGGCTATGGCTTGCGGACGGCGGCGCGTGCTTTTGCGGTCTGGACAGCCGTGGTCAGCGCGCTGATGTCGTAGGCGCCGTAGTGCCGGCGATCGTTGATGAAGAACGTGGGGGTGCCCGATACCCCGGACAGGTCGGCGGAGTCCACGTCTTCGGCGACTCGCGCGGCGCCTGCGCGCCGGGCGAGGTGGTCGCGGAACCGCGGGATGTCAAGACCGACGTCGCCGGCGTAGCGGACCAGGTCCCGCATCAGCAGATCGCCCTGATGGGCGAGGAGCAGGTCATGCATCTCCCAGAACGCGCCCTGCCCGGCGGCGGCTTCGGACGCCTCGGCGGCGAGCTGGGCATGGGGGTGGACATCGGTGAGCGGAAGGTGCCGCCAGACGTACCGGACGTCGCCATGGCCCGCGAGCAGTTCCCTGATAACCGGCTCTGCCTGGCCGCAGTAGGGGCACTCGAAGTCGCCGTACTCGACGAGGGTGACCGGTGCGCGCGCGGGCCCGCGGATGTGGTCACGGCCCGGATCAACCGGAGCGGCCAGGTCGGCGATGGTCTCGGCGGTACCGAGCACCGCCCGGACCTGCAGACCGCGCGGCAGCAGCGTAGTGGCGCGGAACACCAGCCAGGTCACGACGGGGGCGGCGAGCACGGTGGACAGGACGCCGAGCTTGGCCTCCTGCAGCTGGATACCGCTGAAGGCGAGGGTGGAGATCAGGATGGAGACGGTGAATCCGATTCCCATGATCGCGCCGGTGCCGGTGACGGCGGCCCAGCCGACGGGCGGCCGCAGCCGGCCGCGGCTGAGCCGGGTGAGCAGCCAGGACGCGCCCGTGATGCCCGCGGGCTTGCCGGCCACGTAGCCGATGAGGATCCCCAGAGTCACCGGGGAGGTGTAGGCGCGGGCCAGGAAGCTGCCGCTGATCGCGATGCCGGCGTTGGCGAGCGCGAACAGCGGCACGATGACATAGCTGGTCCAGGGATGGTAGAGCAGCTGCAGCCGGTCGTTCGGCGACAGCGCCGCGTTGAGCCCGATGCTGGCCGAGCGGGCCAGCTCGGGAGTGGGCTGCTCGCGGAAGCTGCGGAACGCCTCGCTGGCGCGTTCCAGGTCGGGGCGGGCAGCCGGGTAGGCGTAGGTCAGCAGCCCCATCGCCAGGCCGACCACGACCGGGTCAACCCCGGACTCCAGGACCGCCACCCACGCGGCGATGCCCAGCACCGCGTAAACGATCCCGTACCGGATCCGGGCCCGGCGCGCGGCCAGCATCACGGCGAAGAACCCGGCCGCCGCGGTCAGCGGGACCAGCGCCAGCGCCCGGGTGTAGGCCGCCCCGATCACCACCAGCGAGACAAGGTCATCAACCACCGCGACCGACAGCAGGAACACGCGGACCCGGTCCGGGAACCCGGGCCCGGTCAGGGCCAGCATCCCCAGGGCGAAAGCCGAATCCGTTGACATCGCCGCGCCCCAGCCGTGCGCTGACGGCTGGCCGGCGTTGAAGGCCAGGTAGATGGCGACCGGCAGGACCAGGCCGCTGAGCCCGGCCAGCACCGGCAGCGCCAGCCGCCGCCGCTCCCGCAGCTCACCCATGTCGAACTCACGCCGGGCCTCCAGGCCGAAGACGAAGAAGAAAAACGTCATCAGCCCGCTGTTCACCCACTCCCGCAGATCCAGCGCCACCCCGGCGCCGCTGAGCTGGACCGACAGCTGCGCGCCCCACACCGCGTCATAGGAGGACGCAGCAACGTTCACCCAGACCAGCGCGGCCACCGCCATGGCCAGCAGCACAGCGGCGCTGCCGGTCTCCGTGCGCAGGAACACACGCAGCGGCGTCTGCAGATTCCGCGCCCACGCCGTCCGCCCAGACAAAGGCTGAGCCAGCGGCGGCGGCCCCTCGTCAGACACGGCATTCTCCCTTAACCCAGGACCGGCGCCGCAGCGCCGCAGGCCGGACGGGATTGCCCAGCGAGCTTGTCAGCGCCCTGCCCGGCTGGCAAGGCTGGCCGCAACCGCGCATACAGCCTGATCTGGCAGCGATATCGCGGCCAGGCACCTCCGCCGTGCTCAGGGCTGCTCGCGCCAGAGCTTCACGCTGGCGACGGCCAGCACCACCAGCGCCGGGACGAAGAACAGCCCGATGTGCAGGATCCCGCCCGCGATACCCGCGATCAGGACCAGCACCCCGGCGACGGCCGCCAGCCTGTTCAGCGGGCCAGGGGCGAATGCTGCCACTGCGGCCAGAGGCGCGGGAGCGATGGCCAGCAGCAGCGACCACCACGTCACGGCCAGGGGATCCACACTGTTCAGCCCCGAGATAGTGATCAGCTGCGCCACGCCAGCCAAGATCAGCGCCCCCAGCCGCCACGGCCAGCTCGGCGGAGCAGCCACAGGCACGCTGCCGATAGCGGGAGCGGCAGATGCAGGGCTGGCCGGCGCGTCACGGGTGGTCATCACGCACTCCTGGCAGGCGAATCGGCAGATACAAAGACCACGCCGACCAGGCTTCCCGGCTCACCTAACCACGAGCATAGACCCCGCCTAGATGATCGCCAAGAAACCACCAGGCAGCATGAAGTCGCCTGGCACATCTCCGCGAGGGCATGGCTTAGAACAGCGCCGCGGGTCCGTCGTGCCGTATCCGAGGTTGACGCGCTGGGTACCGGCGCCAGCACGAAGTCCCGCCCGGCCGGGACCGGGAACCTCTCCGCCCAGCAGGCGCCCACCGTCAGGTAGTCATCACGGAAAGGGCGGAATGGCCGTTTGCCTGGTGCGGCATGGCGGCTGGGGTCAGCGTTGCCGTCCGCAGAGGTAGAGGGTGGCGGGCGCGAACACTGCCGCCAGCACGGCCGACGCGATGATCACCCAGGCGATCTGCCCGGTGGCGGCGTGACCGGCCATGAGGCCACGCTCGGCGGTGACCAGGTGGGTGACTGGGTTGACCTTGACGACGGCCTGCAGCCAGCCGGGCATGGTCTGGGGCCGCACGAACACGCTGCTGGCCAGGGTCAGCGGGAAGAGGATCACGGTGCCGGCGCTCATGACGGCCTGTGGCGTGCGCAGGAGCAGGCCCAGGGTGGTCCAGGCCCAGGAGAGGCTGAGCGCGAAGAGCAGTAGCAGGGCGATCCCGGCGGCCAATGCGGGCGGACCGCCAGCGGGGCGGAAGCCGATAGCGACGCCGAGCACGACGACCAGGGCGGCGGCCAGCAGAGAGCGGGCGACGTCGCCGAGCAGCGCGCCCGTGATCGGTGCCGGCCGCCAGACCGGCAGGGAGCGGAAGCGGTCGGACATGCCCTTGGCCTTGTCGGCATTGAGGGTGACCCCCGCGTACATGGTGACCAGCAGGACAGCCATAACGAGTGTCCCGGGGAGGATGTACTGCAGGTACCGGCTGGCCGAGCCGGCCAGGGCGCCGCCGAACAGGTAGGTGAACATGAGGGTGAAGACGACCGGGATGGCGATCACGTCGAACAGCTGCTCAGGAACGTGCTTGATCTTCAGCAGGGCCCGCCAGCCGAAAGTGGCGGTGGCCGATAGCGGGCTGGGAGGTACCGGGCGCGGTCCGGTGGGGAGGCTGCGGCGCGACGTCTCAAAGGTGGCCGGAGCCATAGCGGCGGGGGTCATGATGGAGTCTCCTGCGCCGTGTGATTGCTGGGGCTGAGGTGGCCGGTGAGGGTGAGGAAGACTTCGTCGAGGCTGGGCTGGCCGAGAGCGAATCCGCCGACGGCGATGCCAGCGCGGGCGAGCTCGGCGATCGCCGTCGCGGCCTGCTCGGCGCTGGCTGACGTAGCGGCGCGGGCTGGCACCCTGGCGGTCAGCGTGGCGGGGTCGGCGTCCTGATGGATGGCGATGCCGAGGCGCCGGGTCAGCATCTGGCTGGCGTCGCGCCAGCGTCCGGGGTCAGTGAGCCGGATGCGCAGGGTTCTCTGCCCGGCCGATGCCTTGAGCTCGCCGGTGGTTCCCTCGGCTATGACCGTGCCATGGTCGATCACGGCGATCCGGTCGGCCAGCCGGTCAGCCTCGTCCAGGTACTGGGTGGTGAGCAGCACGGTGGCGCCGTCGGCGGCGATCGTCCGGATGATATCCCACAGCTGGGCGCGGCTCGCGGGGTCAAGGCCGGTGGTGGGCTCGTCCAGGATGTAGAGGTCCGCGCGGACGATGATGCTCGCGGCGAGGTCGAGGCGCCGGCGCATCCCGCCGGAATAGGCTTTGACCCGGCGGCCCGCCGATCCGTCGAGTCCGAAGGCGGCCAGGAGCTCTGATCCCCGGGTCCTGGCGGCGCGGCGGCCCAGCCCGGCCAGCCGGCCGAGCAGCACGAGATTCTCCGCGCCGGTCAGGTCTTCGTCCATGGTGGCGAACTGGCCGGTAAGAGCGATCCGGCGGCGGACCGCGGCGCTCTCGGTGACGATGTCGTGCCCGAGGACCCTGGCGTAGCCGCTGTCGGGGGCGAGCAGGGTGGCCAGGATCCGCACGGTCGTGGTCTTGCCCGCGCCGTTGGGGCCGAGCAGCCCATAGACGCTCCCCCCGGCAACAGCCAGGTCGATCCCGGCCAGGGCCTGGGTAGCGCCGAAACGCTTCGCCAGGCTGGTGGCCTCGATAGCCAGGAGGCTGCCCGTTTCCCGCTGAGGTGTGATGCGGGCGGCTGGCCCGGATGCCGCACTGTGCACAGCCGTTTCCCTTCGCCCGCCGTTATGTTCTACAGTGGTGTCAAGATTAAGTTATCCCTTACAGGCTTGTCAAGAATAGGGAGGGGCTACCGCGAGCACGTCAGGACAGCAGCAGGCCCGGCAGCGACGGCGCAGATCCGACGCCGAGCAGAACCTCGCCTCGATCCTGGATGCGGCAGGCAAGGTCCTCAGCGTGCAGCCGGAAGCCAGCATGGAGGACATCGCCAAGGCCGCAGGAGTCAGCCGGCAGACGGTATACGCCAACTTCCCGTCACGCGAGGCGCTGCTGGACGCCGTCATCGAGCGAGCAGCGGCCGAGGTGACCACGGCCTTCGACGAGGCCGGCCTGGAGGACCTACCGCCCGCGCAGGCGCTGGTCCGGCTGCTGGACGCTGGCATGGCGGCCAGTGCCAGGTATCCCTTCCTGTGGCATCTTCCCCCGGTCAGCCCGGACCAGGACCTAGAGCGCCACGGCCCGGTCCTGGGACGGATGCGGGATCTCATCCGCCGCGGGCAAGAAGCAGGGGAGCTGGATGCCGGACTCTCAGCGGACTGGCTTCTCGCCGCCGGCCTCGCGCTGGGCCGCGCCGCGGAAGACGAGGTCAAGGCCAGACGGATGAGCATCGAGGATGCCGCCGCCGCCGTCCGCCAGAGTTTCCTGCGGCTCTTCGGGCCACCCGCCGCCCGCCCACCCGAATGACAGCGGCAACTCCGCGTGCCCAGCCCCGGCCAGGCCGCCCAGCCTCACGCAAGCCCCAGGGCCGCTCACGCCGGCGTCAGCTCGGTTGACGTTTACCGGAGCCCGGCCAGCTAACTGCCTGCTGCGACCAGGCTCACCGGCTCTGCCTACGAGATCGGCACGCTCACCACGGCCGTGCAGGCCGCGAAGGGCGGCACTCAGACTGTACCCGCGGCCGCTGCGAGCACCGGCTAGCCGAGGCATCGTCATGCCAACGGGCGGTCAGGCCGACGGCGAGCGCCAGCCTCGCGGTGGACGCGGCACGCCGCTAAGCCCGCCGCCCGCTGGGTCGCTTGCGCCGGCTTCGCGGAACTCCTCGTCCGGATCACCGCTATCGCGCAGCCAGGCGGTGATCACGCCATAGATGACCGGCGGAAAGCAGAGCGCAGGAACCGCCCACATGACGGCGACCGCGAGCTGCTGATCGGCAGCAGTACTCAGGCCGTGCCCGGCGGCGTGGCTATACGCAGCCGGCCAGGCGACCCTGGACATGCCCATGATGTAGGCGAGCACCCAGATCGCCCACATGGCCGCCGCGGCCATCGCAGCGCGCTGCGGCCGGGAGAGCCCAGGTAGCAGCGGCGGGGACGGCACCAGCTCCAGCCAGAGAACCGATCCGGCGGCGAGCAGTGTCACCATCTCGGCGACGGCCAGCCCGCGGTCCCTGGCCAGCGCGTTCAGCAGCACGGGAACCCGCCAGGTAATCGCCAGCGCGATGAATGCCACCAGCACGGCCATGGCACGAGCGGCGCCCGGACGGCGAGGCCGGGTCAGGCCATAGGCGAGGCCGGGCGAGCGGTCAGAACCTGCGCCCGGACGGCGACACAGGCCTGCCAGGCGCCACGGCGCGCCGAGCACCAGCAGCGCAGGCGCCGCGACCGCGAAGACCACATACTGCAGCACCTCGGCGAGCGCGTACTGACGTGCGTAAGTCCCGGCGGGCGGCAGCAGCACGCCCAGGATCAGGACAACCGCGGCCAGGGCCAGCCAGGGCCGGTAGCGCGCAAGCCAGAACAGCAAGCCCCGCCTCCTCTCAATCTGCCACTAGCCGGTGACCAGTGCCATCATCGACCCTGGCGTACCCCTCCGGCTATCTCACTAGCCGCCACGTACTGGCGGCTGGTAGCCGCCTGGAACGCTGCCCGGCCTCTGACGTAGATGCGGTGATGCCGGGGACTGCCGGGCGTGCGGGCGAGCAGGTTGATGCGGTCGCCGGGAGCCAGGGTCAGGCCGGGGTCGGGGTCGCGCAGGCTGCGGTCGCGCAGGACCGAGACCGGGAAGCAGGCCGGTGGCCAGGTGATGGCGCCGAGCGCCTGGCCTGAGGCGGGCGAGTCTTGCCCGACGGTGACCTCGAGGACCTGGTAGCCGGGCAGCGGGGTGGGCGGTTCGCGCGAGGACGGATCCGGTCCGGGCCGGGCCTCGTGGCCGCGGCTGGTGCCTGGGCGGCCTGGGTGGCTCGCCGATCTCGCGGGCCACGGCGTGGAGCACGCTCTGGCTGGTGATCCAGCCCTCGATCTGCTGGCCGTCGTCGGAGAGCACGGGCAGCCCGTCGCGGCCGTAGACCTCGACCTGGCGCAGTGCCTGGGCGAGGGACTCGCTGGCGAACAGGGCCTGCGGGTCGCCCTGGTAGGTGACCGGGCCGGGCAGCGCGCCGGGCCGGGGCCTGCGTGGCCGCCGCCGTCGCCGTGGCCGGCCGGCTGCGACGGCGAGCGGCTCCGGGAACGGGCGCATCGCGTCGGCGGCCTTCAGGTCGCCGAACGCGCGCCAGGGTGCGGCGCGGTCGATGTCCTGGCCGCGGCGCAGCAGCTTGGTGGTGTAGATGGTGCCGTAGCTCAGCGCCCGGGAGGTGGCGGTGGCGATGGCGACGGCGAGCATGACCGGCAGGGTGAGGGTGAAGTCGCCGGTCATCTCGACCACGCTGGCCACCGAGGTCAGCGGGGCGCGCGCGGCGGAGGCGAACACCGCGCCCATGGCCACGACCGCGTACAGGGCGGGCTGGCCGGCGCCGGGGCCGAACACGTGATCGGCGATCTCGCCGAAGGCCATGCCGGAGGTGACGCCGATGAACAGCGACGGCGCGAACACCCCGCCGGATCCGCCGATGCCCAGGGTCATGCTGCACGCGATGATCTTCCCGGCGGCCAGCACGATCAGGAACCACAGCACGTAGTCGCCGGCGATGGCCTTGTACATGACCGGGTAGCCGACCCCGTACATCTGCGGGAGGGCCAGCAGCACCAGTCCGAGGGCGATGCCGCCGATGGCCGGGCCGGGCCCACTCCGGCCGGTTCTTCCACAGCACATCCCACAGGTCTTCCATCTTGTACACGACGGTCTTGAACAGCAGGCCGATCAGCGCTGCGATGACGGCGAGGACCGCCACCAGCAGGTAGTTGCGGGGGTGGTGCAGCGCGATGCCGGGCGGGAAGCCGGACAGGAACGGCTTGTCGCCCAGGAACGGGATGGCGACCACGTCGGCGATCATCGCCGAGAGCATGACCGTGAACAGCGCGTCGACGGACAGCTCCCGCAAGATGATCTCGACGCCGAAGAACACGCCGGTGATCGGTGCGTTGAACGTGGCCGCGATGCCGCCGCCCGCGCCGCAGGCGACCAGGATCCGCATCCGGTTCTCCGGCATCCGGACCCACTGGCCGAGGCCGGAGGCCAGCGCGGAGCCGATCTGCACGATCGGGCCCTCCCGGCCGACCGACCCGCCGGTCCCGATGCACACCGCCGAGGCCACCGCCTTGACCACGCTGACCTGCGGGCGGATCCGGCCGCCGTTCTCCGCGACCGCGATCATCACCTCGGGCACGCCGTGGCCGCGGGCCTCCCGGGCGTAGCGGTAGATCAGCGGCCCGTAGATGATCCCGCCGATCACCGGGATCACCACGAAGAACCCCAGCCCCAGCCACGGCAGATGGCTGCTGCCGACGTAGCCGGCCTGGCCGAACTGGACATGCCCGGTGGCCAGCCAGGTGAAGAAGTAGATCAGGTACCGGAACACCACCGCGCCCAGCCCCGACCCGGCGCCGACCACCACCGCGATGACGAACAACCCCGCCCGCGAGTCCCGCAGCCAGCCGCCTGCCCGCGCCGTCCACGGCAGACGCCCCGCCGGCGTGCTGGCCGCCGCCGTGCCCGTCATGACTGCCTCCGCGCGCTGGCCGGCGGCTGCCCGCTTCACCGGGGCCGCCGGCCGCGGGGCCTGCAAGCGGATCGGCGGGCCAGTGGCTGTCGGGTATCTCCCCGGCCGCCGCGGCGAACGCCTGCAGCGCGGCGGCGACCGCGGGCTGCCGCGCGGCCGGGAGCTGGCGCAAGATGCCGGCGATCAGTGCCCGGCGCCGGGCGGTCGCCTGATCCACCACCTGCCGCCCGGCGGCGGTGATCGAGACCTGCACGGCACGGCGGTCCGCGCGGGCGCGGTGGCGGCGGATCAGGCCCTTGCGCAGCAGCCGGTCACACATCCGCCCGGCCGTCGACGGCGTGACGTCCAGCGCCCCGGCCAGGTCTACCATCCGCTGCGGGCCCCGGGAGGCGAGCACCACCAGCGCCCGGTACTGGGCGATCGTGGTGTCCTCCGCCGCCGCGCCCAGCGATCTGGTCGCCACCGCCACCAGGGTGCGGCTCGCCGTCAGCACCGCATCCACCGCCGCCTCATCCGCTGCCTGCTCAGTCACGACCATGCGCCTCGCTTATTACTTGCTCACTGCAATAAATTTATAGTGAATCTATCGTCTACTGCAAACTATCGGCGCCCGCGCCAGCGGGCCTGGTCCGCGATGCTGGGCTCCTGGCCAGCGCCGCCACCTGCGCGAGTGCGGCCGGCGCCTTCGCCTTGGCATAACTCCGGGACGGCCATTCCCGGGAGAGAGGTAACCGAACTGGCATGGCACCAGGCCTGGCAGCCCGGCCTTGATCACGTGGCCCCGGGCGTTCCGTCCCCGTGTCGTCAGCGGGCGGAATCGTCGCCGGGCCTGCTGTGATGCCGGGGTTCTGCGGCCGGGATGGTGCTGGCGGCCTGTGCGGCTTTGGCGGCCAGGACGGCGGCGGTAAGCGCGGTGATGTCGTAGCTGCCGTAGTGGCGGCGGCCGTTGATGAAGAAGGTCGGGGTGCCGGACACGCCGCTGAGGTCGGCGGAATCGACGTCCTCGGCGATCCTCGCGGCGCCGGCGCGCTTGCGGAGCTGGTCGCTGAACCGGGCGGTGTCGAGCCCGAGGCCGGTGGCGTAGCTGATCAGGTCGCGCATCAGGAGGTGATCTTGATGGCGCAGGAGCAGGTCGTGCATGTCCCAGAAGGCACCCTGGGCGGCGGCGGCTTCCGCGGCCTCGGCGGCGAGCTGGGCGTGGGGGTGAACGTCGTTGAGCGGCAGGTGCCGCCACACGTACCGGACGTCGCCGTGCCCGGCGAGCAGTTCCCGCAGGACGGGCTCGGCCTGGCCGCAGCAGGGGCATTCGAAGTCGCCGTACTCCACGATGCTGACGGGTGCCCGCGCCGGGCCGCGGATGCGGTCGCGGCCCGGGTCGACCGGTGCGCCGAGGTCGGTGATGACCTCGGCGGTGCCCAGCAGGGCACGGACCTGCAGCCGGGCTGGGAGCAGCGCGGTGGCGCGGAAGACCAGCCAGGTGACCGCCCCCGCGGCGAGCACGGTGGACAGGACGCCGAGTTTGGCTTCCTGCAGCTGGGTTCCGGTGAAGGCGAGGGCCGCGATCAGGATGGACACGGCGAAGCCGATCCCGGCGATCGTGCCAGTGCCAGCGACGGCAGCCCAGCGCACCGGCGGCCGGAGCCGGCCCCGGCTCACCCGGGTGAGCAGCCACGACGCACCGGTGATGCCCAGCGGCTTCCCGGCCACGTAGCCGATGAGGATGCCGAGGGTCACCGGGGAGGTGTAGGCGCGGGCGAGGAAGGCGCCGCTGAGGGGGATGCCGGCGTTGGCCAGCGCGAACAGCGGCACGATGACGTAGCTGGTCCAGGGATGGTAAAGCTGCTGCAGCCGCTCATTCGGGGACAGCGCCGAGGCGAGCCCGGCCCGCGCCGACTGCGCGAGATCGGGGCCGGCTGCTCGCGGAAGCTGCGGAACAGGTCGCTCGCCCAGGAAGCCCAGCGGGCGGCCCTGGACGAACGTGGTGACCAGCGCCCGGACCGCGGACGCGCTGATGTGCCGCGCCGCGGCCACCCGGTCCACCTGCAGGTAGGCGTACTGCGGGGAGATGTCCGGGTCGAGGCCCGATCCGGATGCGGTCACCGCGTCCGGCGGGATCTGCGAGATCTTGACGTGGTCGAACGCCGCGATCTGCTGCTGCCGCTGCTTGATCAGCTTCACCAGCACCGGGTTGTCCGGGCCCAGGTTGGAGGCGCCGGAGAACAGCGGGTCGCAGCCGTAGTCGGTCTTGGAGGCCGGGGTGACCGCGCATACGGACTCTGCTGGCCTGGCGGCGTCCCGGGCTCGCCCACGTTCTTCGTCAACGGGTCGCATGCCGGACGGTCGCGGCAGCCAGGCAGCCTGGCTGGCGGCTCTCCGCCGCCGCCCTGGCGATCTGGCCCGGACTCCTGGATCTGCCTTAGGCGCGGTGCTTCTTGGCGGCCATGGCGGTGGAGTCTAGGGTGGATGTTAGGTGAGCCGGGAAGCCTGGTCGGCACGACATTCGTAACTTTCGGATTTGTCAGCCAGGAGTGCGCGATGAGCACCCAGAACTCCTCCGCAGGCGCCTCACCGGTCACAAACCCCGCTGGCCGGGGCACCCCTGCACCCTGCCTGCCGGTGGCTGCGAGCATCCCAGGCCACGGCCGCGGTATTTCAGGGCTGCGGGGCTGGCTGTTTCGCCGGCCGGCGCTGTTGCTGGCCGGGGGGCCCGCGCGGGTCGCTGCGGCTGCGGCGCTGGCCCCGGCTGCAGGTGCCGGGCTGGCCGCTCCCGCCCGCGCGGCACCGCTGACGGCGGGCCATGCGGACGGGGCCCTGACAGCCGGCCGTCATGATGGGGCACTGCCGTGCCTGGAATAGACCGGGTCATCGTCGGCGCGAGCGGCTCACCGGGCAGTCTCCGGGCGCTGCGCTATGCGGAGATCCTGGCCCGCGCCCATGAGGCGGCCCTCGTGCCCGTTCTTGCCTGGGTGCCGCCTGAGGGCGATCACGCCCCCCGGCTTCAATCGTCGGGCTACCTGCGCCAGGTCTGGCACGACGCCGCCTGCCAGCGTCTGCGGGATGCGCTCACCGCCGCCTGGGGAGAAGTCCCCGATGATCCGATGGTGCAGCCTCATGTCGAGCGGGGCGCGGCAGGCTGGGTCCTCGTCGGGATTGCCTGCCGCCCCGGTGACCTGCTGGTGGTGGGTGCTGGCCGTCGTGGCGCGCTGGCCCGGGCGGTCTCCTGCAAGGTGAGCCGTTACTGCGTGGCTCATGCCCAGTGCCCGGTACTCACTATCCCGCCGCCTGCCCTGGCCCGGGAAATCGGGCATAGCAGGCTCATATGGGCACTCCGCCACCGGACGCTGACCCCGGACAAGGTGCTCGGGGACCAGGGCCGGGCAGCCGCTTAAGGTCACTGCCGCGAGTGCGGCGTAACACGACCCTCTCGTGGGACAAGCTGCCGTCCATCCAGTCCCTGGTCACGGCCGGGTTCTTTGCCGCCGGCTCAGTGGGGTCTATCCTCGTGATCAGGTGAGCCGGGAAGCCTGGTCGGCGCGACATTCGCAACTGCCGAATTCGTCTGCCAGGAGCGCGCCATGACCACGCAGAACGCACCCGCCAGCCCCTCCCCCGCCACCACCACAGCCACCCCGCCGGGCCCACAGCCTGCGCCCGCCCCGCCGGGCTGGCCGTGGCTGCGCGGCGCGCTGATCCTGGCCGGCGCCGCGCAGCTGATCACCATCTCGGCGCTCAACAGCGCTGACCCGCTGGCTGTGACGTGGTGGTCGCTGCTGCTGGCCATTGCCCCCGCGCCGCTCGCCGCGGCTGCCGCGTTCGCCCCGGCCCCGGTGAACAGGCTGGCTGCCGTCGCCGGGGTAGTGGTCCTGGCCGCGGGAATCGCGGGCGGGATCCTGCACATCGGGCTGTTCTTCGTCCCGGCGCTGGTGGTGCTGGCCATCGGCGGCATGAAGCTCTGGCGCGAGCCGTCCTGACCCCGGCGGGAGGTGCTTGTAGGGTTCCATAACCTTGACATGGTCTCTGACCTGCAACGTTATAGCTGGGCTGCTGACCGTCATGCCGTCCGTTCGTACTCGTTGATCAGCCCGCCGACGACCTTGTGGCGTCGTATTCGCGCCGTCGCCAGGTCGGTGACCGCGGCCGTGGTGATGTCGTCGCAGTCCGGTGGCCGCAGGTTCCGGGCCCGGTGCGGGCGATGCTGGTTATAGTGCGCGACGTACTCTTCCAGGACCGCGCGCAGGTGCCGCGGCCCGGTGATCAGCATCCGGTCGGTGACCTCGGCTCGGGCTGTGCGCACCCAGCGTTCGGCATAGGCGTTCGCCCTCGGGCTGCGCGGCGGGATCTTCACCACCTCGATCCCCGCGCCGGCCAGCACCGCGTCGAACGCCTCGGTGAACTGCCCGGCCCGGTCCCGGATCAGGAACCGGAACCGGGCGGCCCGCTCCCCCAGGTCCATCAGCAGGTTCCGGGCCTGCTGCACCGTCCACGCGCCGTCCGGGTGCGCGGTCACGCCCAGGACATGGACATGGCGGGTGCCGACCTCGATCACGAAGAATACGTAGAGGCGGCGCAAGGTGACCGCGCAGTCGACGTGGAAGAAGTCGCACGCCAGCATGGTCGAGGCCTGGCTGCGCAGGAACTGCCGCCAGGTCGTGCGGCTGCGCTGCGGCGCGGGCGGTATCCGCAGCCGCTTCAGCATCCGCCGCACCGTGGACGCCCCGACCCGGTAGCCGAGGCCGAGCAGCTCGCCCTGGATCCGCTTGTAACCCCAGCCCGGGTTCTCCCGCGCCATCTGCTCGATCAGCACCACGAGCCGGGCATCGACCGGCGGCCGTCCGCCCCGGCGGGGATAGGTCCACCGCCAGCGGACCAGCCGCCGGTGCCAGCGCAGCAGCGTGTCCGGCGTCACCAGTCGGCTCGTCCGCAGCGGCCCTGGGAGCAGCCGGGCCAGGGCAGCGAGCACCGCCCGGTCGGCCCAGTCCAGCTTCGGCCTGGGGTTCTGCCGCCGCAGCACCGCGACCTCCTGGCGCAGCACCAGCAGCTCGGCGTCCTTCGACGCCGCCGAACGTGCCAGCAGCGCCATCCAGCCGGTCAGGCGGACGAACATCAGATAGAGCATCCGTACCGTCACAAGCCCGCGATACTGCCAGCCCAGCGACCAGCGCCGCAGGCATACTCGCAGGTCAGCCACCTATACACCGTCTTGGAACCCCACAGGATCCACCGCCAC
>CAWDRD010000059.1:0-24177 GCA_963804455.1 uncultured Actinomycetes bacterium | reverse complement strand
GCGGTCAAGGCAGGCGCGGCCGGGTATCTGCTGAAGTCCGCGGCCCGGGCCGAGTTCCTCGATGCGGTGCGCCGCACCGCCGCTGGCGACGCCATATTCACCCCTTGGGCTCGCAGGCCTGGTCCTCGGTGAGTTCCGGCGGCTCGCGGCCGGCCCGCCGCCCGGCCAGGCGCCCGGTGCGGCGGCCGCTTCCCAGCTCACCGAGCGGGAAGCGGAGATCCTCCGGATGGTGGCCACCGGCCTGTCCTACAAGCAGATCGCCGAGCGGCTGGTGCTGTCCCACCGCACCGTGCAGAACCACGTCCAGAACACGCTGGCCAAGCTGCACTTGCACAACCGGGTCGAGCTGGTCAGGTACGCCATTGAGCACGGCCTCGACTCCACCCCGCCCCACCTCTAGCTCCCATCCGGCCACCCGACGCCACTCCCAAGCTGGCCACCTCGGCGCGCTCCCAGCCGGGCACCACTCCCCAGCCGGGCACCGGCGGCTATGTGGTGGTGATTTGGTCGTATTTGCGCAAAAGCCACCACATAAGCGATTCTGACGCCCGTCTGGGGCGGGTGTGACTGATGTGGTGTGCTAGGGGTGCCGGGCTGGGGCGGGTGTGACCAGCGGGGCGGGTAGGTGACCAGCGGGGCGGATGGGATTCGCGCCCGGCAACGCAGCGCGTCGGCTATTGCCGCGGCCCTGCACGAGCCCGCCACACTGACCTTCTGGGCCTGGGCGCCGCAGTCCGCCGGGTGCCGGACGCGGTGCACCGGGCACCCCGGCGGCCCCGGGCGGGCAGGCTGGTGTTCCGGGCGACTAGCGGGGCCGGGCAGCTCAGCGGGACCGGGAAGGCTGGTCGTTACGGCGCTACCCGGAGGTGACCAGCACGTCGTCCAGGGGGCGGCGGTTGGACTGGGGCGCCTCCTGGCGCGGGTGGCCGATGCGAAACACCGCAACCGGGACCGGGACCCCGGCGGTGACGGCGACCGCCGGGGCGGTCTCGGTCCGGTCCACGGCCACCGAGATCGGGTGGTAGGCGAAGCCGGCCGCGGTGATCGTCACCCAGCAGCGCAGCAGCCGGGCGGCCCGCGTCTACCAGGGTGGCGGCGCCGGTGTCCGCGGCGCCGAGCACGGCCACCGCCTGGGCCCGGGCGAGCAGCCGGATGTCGCGGCTGGAGTAAGCGAGCGCCACCGGAGCGGGCACCGGCAGGCCCGGATCGCCAGCCGCAGCGCGGCCCACTCGAACCGGGTCAGCGGCAGCCCGGCCGGGGTCATCCCGGCGGGCGCTTCCGGATCGGTGCTGGTCCACCGGTCCAGGTCGGCCACGAAATGGGGGTCCTTCCAGGACAGCATGCTGGCCCGGGCCACCAGCCGGGCGGTCTTCCGGGGCGGCACCAGCGCGCAGCCGAGCCGCAGCAGTTCAGCCCGGAGCGGGCCGGGCAGCGGGGTCCGGTCGTAAGGATGCCGGTTGGTCCGGCGGTCCGCGGCCGGCCCGGCCAGCGGGTCATCCGGCTCACCGGGGCGGCGGTCGCGCAGCCGGATCGAGCCGACCAGAAGATCGCTGCCCTGACGCTGGAACCGCGGGGTAACCGAGGCGCGCAGGCCATGCCGCTGCGCGGCCAGCTCCAGGGTCTCCAGGAACGCCCCGATCGCCAGGTAGGCGTCCCGGTCGCCGGGGTCATAGGGCAGGTAGTCGAGATGGTCGTAGTGCAGTCCGTAATCGCCGTCCGGGCACGCCGTGAGCCGCCACGGCTGGGCGTTGTGCGCCGATGGCGCGCGCAGCGCCTCGGCCAGCACCACGCGGTGCGGGCCGGGAATGATGCCGAGCTGGCCGGGGGCGGGCCTCATCGCACGTACCTCCGCTTGATCTGCCCGGACCTGGCGGCGAACGGCCCGGTACCGGGCTCGTGCAGGCGTACCTCGATGTCTCCGGCGCCGGCATCCTCGGCGGCAGCGGCCCGGAAATCGGCGCTGTTGGCCAGCAGCCGGGCCTGGACCGCGGCGGCCAGCCGGGCACTCAGCCCGCCGTCGTAGGCGGCCGGGGGCTGCCAGGTCTCGACGTGTACCAGCGGCCGCACCGCCCCGGCCGGGTGCTCGGCCAGGTCTAGTACGAATCCGGCCACCGCCGCGGCGTCCGCGGCCTCGCCCAGCCCCTGCCCCACGTCCTCCGGGTAGATGTTCGCGCCGTGCACTGAGACCGTGGAATCGCTCCGCCCGTGCACGTAGAGCAGCGGCAGCCGCAGACCGGCGCGGCGGACCGGGCGCGGCTCGCCATGACCGGGTCCAGCCCGAAGTCCCGGCAGATCGCGAGCATCCGGTCGAAGGACAACGTCCCGCCAGCGTCGTGCACGTTGTACCGGATCCGGGGAGACAGGGTGGCGGCCCGGCACACGGTGATCACCAGCTCGCCGCCGATCGTTTCGGCGTAGTAGTCGGCCGGGTCGTACTGGAACACCATGGGCAGCCGGGCGCAGCTGCCGAACAAGGCCTCGGCCAGCGCCGGGCAGGCCGTGGCCTGCTGCCGCAGCCACACCGTGAGCGGCAGTTCAGCGGCGATCCCGATGTCCAGGTCGCTGGCGCCGTAGGCCGAGTACACGGCGCGGAAGCTGCGTTCCAGCCGGGCCCGCAGCGCCTCGGTCATGCCCTCGCCGCCGACGAAGCCGTACATCCGGTAACCGGACAAGTCGCCGGCCTGTTCGAGCAGGGTCCGCAGGAACGGCGGGTAGCCGGTGATCAGGTAGGTGTAGTCCGGGCCGAGCAGGTCGAGTACGGACAGCACCTTGGCCGCCTCCGGGCCGGTGGACTTGATCAGGCCCAGGCGCCCATCGAGAAGGCGTTGATGGTCACGACCGGCCGGCCCGCCTCCGGCTCGCTGGCCAGCAGGTGGCGGACCAGGAGGGCGAGCTTCCGGCGCACCTGCTCGAGCTCGGTCACCGACCGGACCCAGGTGTATCGCAGGCCGGTCGCCCCGGACGATTCGTCCAGCTCGGCGGCGGCCGGGAGCACGCCGTAACGGCACCGGGCCGCCAGCGGGTAGGCGTCGATGTAGGACTTCTTGTCGGTCACTGGCAGGGCGCGCAGCCAGTCGGCCGCCGCGGCCCGGGGCGGCACGGTGCCGACGAAGTCGGCGTAGGCCGGCACTGTGGCGAGGGCCCGGCGGCCAGCCGCGGCCGCGGCTGGGGCGGACACCAGCCCGGCCAGCCCGCAGGCACAGCCGGCCATGCGGAATGTGGGGAGGCTGCGCGTGGCGGCCGAGCCGGCCAGGCGCGTGCAGGCGAGATAAACCATGCGCCCATCGTCGGCGGCCAGCGACCGCCGCGGCCTGAGCCCGGGTACTCAACCCGGCCGGGCCCGGCTACTCAGCCTCAGCGCCTGCTACTCAGGCCGCAGCGGGTGGTTGCACCCAGGCCGCGGCAGTTCGGCTGGAGATCACTTCGTCCAGCGGCGGTGAGAATTTCCAGGTCAACAGCTACTCAGTGAGTAGCTGACCGGGGCCTGGCCTGGGCCGGCTTCGATGTGCTGCTCGCGGCCAGCCTGGCCACCTCGGGGTACTTCGCGCTGCGCCGGTCCCGGTACCTGGCACCCGCCGCGGCCTCGACCGCCGCCTTGCTCGTGGTGGACGCCTGGTTCGACTGCGTGACCACCCCGGGCGACGCGCGCTGGCAGTCCATCGCCTTCTGCTTCCTGATCGAGCTGCCGCTGGCGGGCGTGTGCCGGTGGCTCAGCTACCACACCGAGCAGATCGCGGAACGCCGGATCCAGCTGCTCCGCGGCTACCGCCGGTTCCCGCGGGCTAGCCGGGACCGTCGGTGATCTCCCGGCCCAGCGCCCGCCGCCGCGCGTCCTGTTCGTTCCGGATCACGTGCATGACCGCGTTGATCAGCGCCAGGTGCGTGAAGGCCTGCGGGAAATTGCCCAGGTGCCGGCCGGACCGCGGGTCGATCTCCTCGGCGTACAGCAGCAGCGGGCTGGCGTAGGACAGCACCTTCTCGCACAGGTCCCGGGCCCGCTGGTGCTCGCCGATCTCGGCCAGCGCCGACACCAGCCAGAACGAGCAGATGGTGAACGTGCCCTCCTCGCCGGACAGCCCGTCGTCGGTCTCGTCGACCTGGTAGCGCAGCACCAGCCCGTCCTCGGTCAGCTCGTCGGCGATGGCCAGCACGGTGGCGCGGATCCGCGGGTCGTCCGGCGGCAGGAACCGCAGCAGCGGCATCAGCAGCAGCGACGCGTCCAGCGCCGTGGTCTCGTAGTGCTGGCAGAACACGCCGCGGTCGTCGAGCGCGTTCGCGCAGATGTCGGCGTGGATCTCGTCGGCGGCCTTGCGCCACGTGCGGGCCAGCGTCCCGGTCCTCGCGGAGCCGTGGCCAGCCGCGCCCCGCGGTCGGCCGCGACCCAGCACATCAGCTTCGACGACGTGAAGTGCTTGGGCTCGCCGCGCACCTCCCAGATGCCGCGGTCCGGCTCGCGCCAGTGCTCGAGCGCGTGCTCCACCTGCTGGCGGGCCATCTGCCAGACCCGCTCGTCCAGCCGGTCCCGCGACCTGGTGTGCAGGTAGATCGAGTCCAGCACGACGCCCCACACGTCGTGCTGCGCGCTGGCTGTAGGCGCCGTTGCCGATCCGCACCGGCCGGGCGCCCTGGTAGCCGTGCAGGTGGTCGAGCACCTGCTCGTCCAGGTCGCACCGGCCGTCGATGCCGTAGACGATCTGCAGGTCGCCCCGGTCGCGCTCGACCAGGTCGGAGAGGAACGCGAAGTAGTCGCTGGCCTCCCACTCGAAGCCGAGCGTGTACAGGCCCCACAGCGCGAACGTGGTGTCCCGGATCCAGCTGTAACCGGTAGTCCCAGTTCCGCTCGCCGCCCGGGGTCTCCGGCAGCGACGTGGTCGCCGCCGCCGCGATCGCGCCGGTCGGGGCGAACGTCAGGCCCTTGAGGGTCAGCGCGCTGCGGGCCAGGTAGCTGCGCCAGCGATGGTCGGGGAAGTGGCCCCGGGCCAGCCAGTGCTGCCAGTGATGGGCCGTCCAGACCAGCCGGCGCGTAGGCGTCCTCGTAACTGTCGGGCGCTTGGTGCGCCCCAGGACAGCGCGCAGAACCGGGTGTCGCCCTCCTTCAGCAGCGTGCGGGCCCGGGCTCTCGATCCCTCCACGCCGATCCGGATGTCGGAGGTCAGGGTGAGGGTCAGCTCGGTGCCGGGCACCTCGATGGCGGCCTGGCGGTAGCCGCGTTCCGTGTGCCGCCAGCGCGCACGCTGACGGCCGTAGTCGAACACCGGCTCGCAGTCCATCACCAGCTGCGCCTGGCCCTCCACGCAGCGTACCGTGCGCACCAGCATGTGCTCGGCGTCGTAGTCGGTCGGCGGCCGTAGTGCGTGCTGCGCCTCCGGGTGCTCGTGCCGCCACGGGCCCATCACCAGGCAGTCCCGCACCACGATCCAGCCCTCACCGCAGTCCCAGCTGGTTTCCAGCACCAGGGTCCCCGGCAGGTACCGCCGGTCGGCCGGCACGGTGACGTCGTCCGGGCCGAACCGGAACCAGCCCGCGTCCCGGTCCAGCATCGCGCCGAAGATGCTCGGGCTGTCCATCTGCGGCAGGCACATCCACTCGACCGCGCCGCTGGGCGCCACCAGCGCGGTGACCTCGCAGTCGGACAGGAACGCGTAGTCCGCGATCGGCGGGTAAGGCGAGAACTCATCCGGGCGGTTGGCCGGCCTCTGGCGGGCGCTGTCCGGCAGCGAGTCGAGGGACACGGTGTCCTGCTCTGCCATCACGATCACCCTGCTCTGCTGCTCGGTGAGCTGTTGATCTCCAGTGTGCGGCGCTGCCCCCGGCCTGTACAGGAGCGCCGCGGCCCGGCCCGCGCGCCCGGCCGCGGTGACCGGCCCTCCTGGGCAGCTGGCCCGGCGGCTGTCCGCCGGGCCAGGGCAGCCCACCGGCTGGGTGAACGCTTGCGCAAATCAGGCCGGCGGCATACGGCCGCGAGCCTGGGCGCGGCGTCAGCGGGGATGGCGGCCGAGCACGAGCACCCCGGCGGTCGCGAACATGCCGCCGTTGCCGAGCACGACACTGATGTCCGGGCCCTCGACCTGCGCGGCGGCCTCACCGCGGATCTGCCGCACACCCTCGGTGATGGCGAACATGCCGTACATCCCGGTGTGCGTATAGGACAGGCCGCCCCCGTTGGTGTTCAGCGGCAACTGCCCGCCGGGCTCGGTGTTGCCCTCCGCGATGAACGCCCCGGCCTCGCCCTTGGCCACGAAGCCCAGCGCTTCCAGGCCGTAGATGGGCACGTGCGCGAACGCGTCGTAGATCATCAGGTGGCCGACGTCGGTCACGCCGACGCCCGCCTCGGCCAGCGCGGCCTGCCCGGCCAGCCGGAACGCCTGGGACTCGGTGAAGTCCACCATCTGCGAGATCATCGGTGTCTCGGACGACTCGCCGGTGCCGAGCACGTGCACGGCGGGCTTGGGGAAGTCGCCCGCGCGGTCCGCCGAGGTGATCACGAGGGCCCCGCCGCCGTCGGTGACCAGGCAGCACTCCAGCAGGTGGAACGGGTAGGCGACGATCCGGGACGCCAGCACGTCGTCCACCGTGATCGGGTCGCGGAACATGGCGCGGGGATTCTTCGCGGCCCACCGCCGCTGCGCCACCGCCACATAGGCGAGCTGCTCGTGGGTGAGCCCGTAGTCCTTCATGTACCGCAGCGCTGGGATGGTGAACGTGGTCGTCGGGCCCAGCGTGCCGTACGGTACCTCGAACTGCCCGGTTGGCGACGACGGCGCGAACCGGAACCGCTCCTCGCCGACCCGGGACCGGCCGGACTGGCCGTGGGTGACCAGTACCGTCCGCGCGTAGCCGGCCCGGATAGCCGCGACGGCGTGCCGGACGTGCAGCAGGAACGAGGTGCCGCCGACCCCCGTCCCGTCGATCCAGCTGGGAGTGATGCCGAGCGCGTGCGCGACCTGGACTGGCCCGGGGCTGCTGACGGTGGCCATCCCATCGATGTCCCGCAGGGTCAGCCCGGCGTCGGCGACCGCGTTCACCGCAGCTTCCAGGTGCAGCGCCAGCGCTGACTTGCCTGGCAGCCGGCCGATCTCACTGGTCTCGGTGGCGCCCGCGATGATGACGCCCGGGCCGCGGCTCACTGTCCCGCTCCCGCGGCTGGCGCGAACATCGGCAGGGTCATGTCACCCCGCCGCTCGAACATCACCTGCAGCGGCATGTCCAGGACGAGCTTCTCGGGGGTGTTCGGCACACCCACGATGTTGGCCATCATCCGGGGGCCCTCGGCCAGCTGGACCACGGCGATGGCGTACGGCCCGTCGTCCTCGAAGCCGGGGGCCGGCCGGTGGTTGATCACATAGGAGTACAGCGTGGCCGCACCACTGGCGGTGAACCACTCCACGTTGACCGAGCCGCAGGCCGGGCACACCGGGCGCGGGTAGAAGTACGGGGTGGCGCAGTCGGTGCAGCGCTGCAGCCGCAGCTCGCCCGCGGCGCACCCGTCCCAGAACGGCTGGGTCTCCGGAGTGGGCACCGGCACCTGCTTACCCGCCATGCCGTTACCCTTCCCGGCCCAGCCGCGGCCCGAACGAACGCTCCACCTGCTCGCCCAGCTCGTCCAGCGACCACGGCCCGGTGCCGATCAGCCGGATCAGCGGCTCGGGCTTGTTATACAGCGCGACCTCGTAGCCGGCCGAGTGCACGACCTGGCCGGTGATCCAGCCGGACCGCTCGCTGGCCAGGTAGGCGACGACCGGGGCGATGTTGTCCGGCGAGCGCTCGTCCGCCGGGGCGGTCCGGGCCCGGCGCCGGTCCGTGGGCACCGACTCAGTCATCCGGGTCGCCGCGCCCGGTGAGATCGCGTTTACCGTGACCCCGTATTTGGCCAGCGAGTTCGCGGCGGAGTAGGTCAGCCCGACGATGCCCATCTTCGCGGCGGCATAGTTCGGCTGCCCGGGCGCGCCGTGCAGCCCGGACACCGAGGTGAAGTTGATGATCCGGTTCTGCGCTGACTCGTCCCGGAGCGAGCGCCAGTGGGCCGCGGCGAACTTCGTGGTGTTGAAGGTGCCCTTGAGGTGCACCCGGATCACGTCGTCCCACTCTTGCTCGGTCATGTTGAAGACCATCCGGTCGCGCAGGATGCCGGCCACGTTGACCAGCACATCCAGCCGCCCAAACTCACTGATCGCGGTCTTGACCAGGCTCTCGGCCGCGGCGTGGTCGGACACGTCCGCGCCGCTGGCCACTGCCCGGCCGCCAGCCGCGCTGATCTCGTCGGCCACCTGCTGGGCCGGTCCCGCGTCGGTGCCGGAGCCGTCCAGCGCCGCGCCGAGGTCGTTGACCACCACCGACATGCCCTCGCTGGCCAGCAGCACGGCCACCGACCGGCCGATACCCCGGCCCGCTCCGGTCACGATCGCGGCTCGCCCGTCCAGACTTCCCATCCCACTCGCCACCTTCCTGCCCCGGGCTGCCAGTCAATCTCATCCGTGCGCAGGGAAGCACCGAGACTAGAATCATCTTCTGGAATTAGCCTCTAGGCCGGGGCGGTGGCTGTCAAGGGCGGCTAGCCTGGCCTGACCTGGCGGTCCGGCCTGACCTGGGGCGCCGCACCAGGCAGCCCCACCGGTTGGCCGCACTGGGCAGCCGTACCGGCCGGCGGAGGTGGCACGATGGTAGCGGCACGATCCAGCGCGCGGACTTCGGTGAGGAACCAGATGAGCAAGCAGCCGCCGGCCCGGGCAGACCGCCCGGTCAGCGGGGCGTGGCAGTGGGGGCGCACCGCACAGACCCAGCGCGCGTTGCTCGATGCCGCCCGGCAGATCTTCACCGAGCAAGGTTTCACCCACGCCAGCATCGCGGACGTGGTCGAGCGGGCCGGCTCCAGCGTGGGCAGCCTGTATCACCACTTCGGCGGCAAGAGCGAACTGTTCCTCGCCCTGTGGCAGGAGCACCAGCAGACCCACGAGGAAGCCGCCAGCAAGGCCGTGGCCCAGGCCCGGCGGGACGGGGTGACCGACACCACCGAGCTGTTCTGCGCTGGGGCGCGGGCCTTCCTGGAAGGCAGCTGGCTGCGCCGGGACCTGGCCCTGCTGTTCGTCTCCGGCGACGGGCCGCCAGGCTTCGAGGTGGTGAAGCGGCGCCGCGGCAGCGAATGGGTGGCGCAGAACGACGCCCTGCTCGGCTTGCCGGATACGTCGCTGGCCCGGCTGTACGCCGCGGTGCTCACCTCGCTCATCGGCGAGGGGGCCCGCGAGGTGGCCGCGGCCAAGAACCGCCGCCAGGCCAACCGGATCATCGACGCGGTGATCGGGTACGCGCGCCGGCTGATGGCCGGCGGCGAGTGGCGCCCGGCCGGGTCCGCTGATCCCGCTGACACCGACGTGGCTGACACCGACGTGGCTGACACCGACGTGGCCGCCGACGCCGGGTCCGCTGATGCCGGCGACCCGCCGGCCATGGCCAGCCCAGCCGGCGCCGCTGACCGGGCTGATGGCCGGCGCCGCTGACTGGGCTGGCCTGGCTGGCGCCGCTGACCGGGCTGGCGTGGCCAAGGACTCTGTGGCGGTCCGGCCGCGTGCCCGGCGAACGACGGCATCCCGGCGGCCATCGGCCGCCCCAGACCGCCGCCTGCCGGTTCATGCCTGCCGGTTCATGCCTGCCGGTTCATGCCTGCCGGTTCATGCCTGCCGGTTCATGCCTGCCGGTTCATGCCTGCCGGTTCATGCCTGCCGGTTCACGCCTGCCAGCTCACACCGGGGCGTAGCTGGATCGTGTCCGGCGTGTTGCGGTGCAGGCCGGTCTTGACAACGGGCCGATCCCGGGTTTCGATCTGCTTAGAATCGAATTCTAAAATTCACCATTGAATCCGGCCACGGAACCACCTCAGGAAGCACTGGCAGGAGGCTTGCCATGGATCTTGACCTCGGTCCGGGGATCGCGCAGTTCCGCGCGGAGCTGCGGGACTGGATTGCGGCGAACGCACCGGAAGCACTCGCCGGGCGCACCGACTGGAACGCGGTGCCGACCACTGGCGGCTACCGGAACGAGGAGATGACACAAGCGCTCGCCCACCCCGACTATGCGGAGTGGGAGCGGGCGCTGGCCGACGCCAGGCTGATCTGCCCGCAGTGGCCCGCTGAATTCGGCGGCCAGGGCATGGACGCGCTGCGGCTCGCCGTGCTGAACGAGGAGTTCTACCGGGCGGGCGTGCCCCGGGTGATCCGCGGCATGGGCGAGGCCCTGGTCGGCCCGTCCGTCATCGTGCACGGCACCCCGGAGCAGCGCGGGTATTTCCTGCCCCGCATCATCAGCGGAGAGGACATCTACTGCCAGGGCTTTTCCGAGCCGGATCATGGCTCCGACCTGGCCGCGGTGGAAACCCGGGGCGACGTGGACGGCGATGAGATCGTCATCACCGGGCAGAAGGTGTGGACCTCGGGCGCGGCCCGGGCCACGATGATGTTCGCGCTGGTCCGGACCGATCCGGCGGCCGAGAAGCACGCTGGCCTGTCCTACGTGCTGTTCCCGTTCACCGGCCCGGAAGTCCAGTACCGGCCGATCAAGCAGATGTCCGGGGCGGCGGAGTTCTGCGAGGACTTCCTCGACGGGGTGCGCGCGCCGCTGTTCAACGTGATCGGCGGGCTGAACAACGGCTGGCGGGTCGCCATGACCACGCTCGGGCACGAGCGCGGCGGCCGCGCCACCGTCCAGCATCTGCGCTTCGAGCAGGAGTTCTGGGAACTGGTCGAGACGGCCCGCAAGTACGGCCGGATCACCGACCCGCTGGTCCGCCAGCAGTTGGCGTCGGCCTACACCGGGGTCCAGCTGATGCGGTTCGCCGGGTTGCGCACGCTGGCCCAGCTTGCCGAGGGAAGGCCGCCGGGTCCGGAAGCCTCGATCGCCAAGCTGTTCTGGAGCGAGTACCACAAGCGGCTCGGCGAGATCGCCATCGGCATCACCGGCGCGGACGGCCTGCTCCGCCCCGAGGGGCCCGGCTACCCGACCAGTACCTGGCAGAACGTCTTCCTGAGCAGCCGGGCCGGGACCATCTACTCAGGCACCAGCGAGATCCAGCGCACCATCATCGGCGAGCGCGCGCTCGGCTTGCCCAAGGAGCCGCGGCCCGCGAAGTGATGGGCCAGCGACGAGTAGTGAGGAGCACGCCTGCTATGCCGTCCCCGCACGGACCGCTGGCCAGCCTCGGCCAGCTGGGCCACGGACAGCTGGGAAACGGACAGCTGGGAAACGGACAGCTGGGAAACGGCCAGCCGGGAAACGGACAGCCGGGGAACGGCCAGGCTAGCGGTGAGCAGGTGGCTGGCCGCGCGGAGGGCGGGAGCACCGGGCGCCCCCGCCGCAACCTGGTCACCCCGGAACGGCTGCGCGAGTTCTTTGCGCCGGGCCGGATCGCGCTGGTGGGCGCGTCCGAATCCTCAGGCTGGGCCAGATTCGTCGCCGCGGCGAACGCCGCCGCGCGATTCCCCGGCGCGCTGCTCCCGGTCCACCCGCGGCACCAGACCGTGTTCGGCCTGCCGGCCGTGCCCAGCCTGCGCGACCTCGCCGAGCCAGCCGACCTGGCGTTCATCCTGGTGCCGACACACGCAGTGGAAGACGTGATCGATGATGCGGCCGCGGCTGGGGTGCGCAACGCGATTGTGCTCGCCGCTGGTTACCGCGAGGTCGGCGCGGCAGGCCGCGCCCTGGAAGACCGGCTGGCGCAGCGGGCCGCGGCTCAGGGCATCGTCCTGCTCGGGCCGAACTGCCTGGGCTTTATCAACGCCCACTCCGGCGCCGCGCCGTTCGCGCTGACCGTGCCGCTACCGCTGCTGCCCGGACCGGTGGGCATCGCGCTGCAGAGCGGTGCGCTGGCCAGCGTGGTGCTGGCCTTCGCCCGGTCCCGGGCCATCGGCGTGAGCACCCTGGCCACTATGGGCAACGAGTCGATGATCAGCACCACCGATGTGGTCGAGTACCTGGTGGACGATGAGCCGACCCGGGTCATCTGCCTGTTCCTGGAGGAGATCAGCGACCCAGACCAGTTCGCCCGGGCCGCGGAAAAAGCGGACCGGGCGGGCAAGCCCATCGTCGCGCTCAAGGCCGGGTCGAGCCCGGTCGGCCAGGAGGCCGCACTGGCGCACACCGGCTCGGTGGCGGGCAACGACGCCGTAGTGGATGCCGCGCTGCGCCAGCTGAACGTGATCCGGGTGACCAGCCTGGAGGAACTGCTCTGCACCGGCGCGCTGCTCGGCTATGACCGCTGGCCCCGCGGGCGCCGGATGGGCGTGCTGACCGCCTCGGGCGGCGCCTGCGACATCATCGCCGACCGGGCCAGCGGCGAGGGCATCGAGATCCCTCCGTTCGCGGCGGAGACCGCCGCGGCGATCACACCGCACCTGCCCCCGTTCGCTGCCGCCCGCAACCCGCTCGATGTGACCGGTTACTTCCTGGCCAATCAGCGGACCAGTCCGCTAACCCCCGTCGATCACGCGTTGGAGGCGGCCCTGACCGATCCGGGGCTGGACTTCGTGCTGTTCTCCGGGGTGACCATCCCGGAGGTCCGCCCGCCGGACGAGACCGTGGCCCGGATGATGGAAGAGCGGGTCGCCTGGCTCGGCGACCGGATCGCGACCGCCCCGATACCGGTGATCCCGTTGGGCTCGACCTGCGTGGATGTATCCGGCTACAGCCGGGAGCTACTTAGCCGTCACCAGATCCACCTGCTGGGCGGCATCGACCTCGGCCTGCAGGCGCTCGGCAACGCGCTGCGCTGGCTGGAGAAGCGGGGCACCGTACGGCACGAGTCGCGGCCGCCCTGGTCCGGGCCGCCCTGGCCCGGGCGGTCCACAGGCACCGTTGTTTCCTGGCCAGAAACCGCCGCCCGCGACCTGCTGGCGGCCAGCGGAGTGGCCACAGTCCCCGCGGAGCTGGTGAACTCCGCGGACACGGCGGTCGCGGCCGCCCGCCGGATCGGGCCGCCGGTCGTGCTGAAGGTCGTCTCGGCGCAGATCACGCACAAGTCCGATATCGGCGCGGTGGCCTTGGACGTGCGCGGCGACCAGCAGGTCCGGGAGGCCTACCAGCGGGTCCGCGCGGCCGGCGAGCGTGTCCCCGGCGCGACCGTGGAGGGCGTGCTGGTCATGCCGATGCGCTCCGGCGGGGTGGAACTGCTGGCCGGAGTGACCGTGGATGCCACGTTCGGGCCGGTGCTCGCGGTCGGCCTCGGCGGTGTCTGGGTGGAGGTGCTCGCCGATACCAGCCTGCGGGTACTCCCGGCCCGGACCGGGGAGATCCAGCAGATGCTCGGTGAGCTCCGCGGGGCCCCGCTGCTGCGCGGCGGGGCGCGCGGCCGCCGCCCCGCCGACCTCGGCGTGCTGGCCCAGGTGATCGAGAACATCGGCACCGCCGCGCTGTCCCTGGGCGGGTCGCTGCGCGCGCTGGAAGTCAACCCGCTGTGGGTGAACGGGGACCAGATCGAAGCGCTCGACGTGCTGATCGTCACGGAGAACGGAGCTGAGCAATGAACATCGGTGTCAGTGCGGAGCAGCAGGAGCTGCGGGCGTCGGTGCGCCGCTTCCTGGCCGACCGGGCGCCGCTGGCGCGGGTCCGTGAACTGATGGAGACCACGGACGGGTCGGATCCGGCGGTCTGGCGGCAGGCTGGCGCGCAGCTTGGGCTGCAGGGCATCGCCATCCCGGAGGAGTACGGCGGGGCTGGCTTCAGCTTTGCCGAGCAAGCGATCGTGCTGGAAGAACTCGGCGCCGTCCTGTACGGCGGCCCGTACCTGGCCAGCGCGGTGCTCGCCGCGACCGCCCTGCTGGCCAGCCAGGACGAGGGAGCCCGGGCTGACCTGCTGCCGGGGATCGCCGCCGGCGAAACCATCGCCACCCTGGCGTTCACCGAGGACGACGGATCGTGGGAGCCGGATGCGATCCGGCTGGCCGCGGCCAAGGACAGGGACGGCTGGCGGCTGGACGGGCACAAGAGCTTCGTCCTGGACGGGCACACTGCGGCCCTGATCCTCGCGGTCGCCACCACCGACGCAGGCCTGTCGCTGTTCGCGGTGGATGCGGCCGCGGCCGGGCTGACCCGGTTTGCCCTGCCCACCCTGGATCAGACCAGGAAGCTGGCCCGGCTGGAATTCAGCGCGGTGCCGGGACGGCTGATCGGCTCGCCCGGCGACGGCCGGGCGCTGCTCGAGTACACCCTGGACGTGGCCGCCATCGCCCTGGCTGCCGAGCAGCTCGGTGGCGCGCAGCGGGCGCTGGACATGGCGGTTGACTACGCCAAGATCAGGCATCAGTTCGGGCGGCCGATCGGCAGCTTCCAGACGATCAAGCACCGGTGCGCCGACCTGCTGCTCGAGGTGGAGTCGCTGCGGTCCGCCGTGGCTTACGCCGCGGCCGCGGTTGCGGAACGCTCACCGGAGGTTCCGGTGGTCGCCTCGCTGGTCAAGGCCTACGGCTCCGAGGTGTACTTCCACGTCGCCGCGGAGAACATTCAGATCCACGGCGGGATCGGCTTCACCTGGGAACACGACGCCCACCTGTACTTCAAGCGGGCCAAGTCCAGCGAGCTGTTCCTCGGCGACGGCGCCTACCACCGCGAGCACCTCGCCACCCGCGTCGGCCTCTGACCTGCTGGCGGCTGGCCCGCGCCCCGGCCGGGGTCACCCACATCGGCCTCTGACTGTCAGCGGCTGGCTGCCGGGCCCGGCCAGGGCCACTTACTGCGGGCGGGGCTGCCCAGTGCGGCCGGGGCTGCCCAGTGCGGGGCGGCGGACCCCATCGGCTCCAGCGGCCGCACCCGCCACGGCCGGCCCGTCTCACCAGTACCAGCAGCCGCACCCGCCGTGACCGGGCGGGGCCCCTGCGGGCTGAGGGACCCTATCAGCCTCAGAAGCCCCACCCGCCACGGCCGACCTGTCCCACCAGCAACAGCAGCCGCACCACTCACCCGGCCACGGCAGTGTGGTGGATTTTGTGCAAATGAGTGCTATTAGCCACCACGATCATGGTCCGGGCCGCCGGGCGGGGTAGCGGGGGGCGTGCGGGCGATGTTCGCCGGTGATGCGGGCTTGGGTGAGGGCGGCGGCGAAGCTGGCGGAGCCGTCGAAGTCGGGCATCTCGACGTAGGCGGCGCCGATGCCAGCTGGGTCGTGCGCGTCGGACCCGGCCGCCCCGGGCAGGTCGGCCCGGGCGGCGGCCGCGGCGGCCCGCTGGTTCAGCGCCTGATCGGCGATCTTCGCGTTGAACACCTCGATGACGTCAGCCAGGCCAGCGCTGCACAGGCCGTCCAGGGCCGGTCCCAGGCTGGACCGGGCCGGGTCGAACGGGTGCGGCACGTAGACCAGGCCACCCTGGGCTCTGATCCGCTGGGCCACCTCGGTGAGGGGCAGCACGTAGGGGATGCGCTCGGTAAGGAACAGCCCGATGACGTCCCCGTCCGGGGTGCGGATCTCCTCGCCGATGATGATCCGGACACCCATATCCCGCTGGGCGGCGACCAGCGCGGCGCTGATCACGTTGTGATCGGTGATGCAGATCGCGTCCAGGTGGTTCGCTGCGGCCTGCGCGGCCAGCTCGTCCACGGTGGTGACGGCGTCACCCGAGTCGACGGTGTGCAGGTGGCAGTCCACCCGGACCCAGCCCGGCGGAAGGGCCGCGGAATGGGCCGCGGCCACGGGGCCCGGCCCGGCCACGGGGCCCGGCGGCATGCCGCCCGCTAGCCGGCGGCGGGCGCGGTCACGCCGAGCTCCGCCAGCAGGTCCTGCGAATAGGCAACGCGGCCGGTCAGCGTCTGCGGGTCACGGTGGCATAGCTGCAGCGCCGCCTCGGCCATCACCGCAGGCGGTTCAGCGTCCGGGCTGTCCGCGGTGGTCAGGTGGTGGAAGATCGTGCCGGGCGTCGGCACTACCCGGTTCGGCGACAGCGCGTTAACCGCGATGTTGTCGGCGTAGAGCTCGGCCGCCAGGCCGGTGGAGAAGCGCTCCAGGGCGGCCTTGCACATCCCGTACACGGTGCTGCCGCGGGCGGCCCAGGCGGTCGGCGGCATGGACGGGTGGCGGGCGGCGCCGGAGGAGATGTTCAGGATCCAGCCCGCGCCGCGCGCCCGCATGCCCGGCAGGACCAGGGTGGCCAGCTGGACCGGGGCCTCCACCTGCACCGCGAACATCAGCGCGTAGCGCTTCGGGTGAAGTCCTCGACCCGGGCGAAGTAGGTGACCGCGGCGTTGCTGACCAGGATGTCCGGGGCGCCGAGCTGCCGGGTCGTCTCCTCCACCAGCCGCTCCCGGTCCGCGGGCTGGGACAGGTCGGCCGGGACGGCGACCGCGGTCCCGCCCGCCGCCCTGATCTGCGCGGCGGTCCCGTCGATGGTCCCCTCGAACGCGGACGGGGTTCCCTCGGTGGTCCGGGCGGCCACCGCCACCGCGGCGCCTGCCGCAGCGAACCGCCGGGCGATCTCCGCGCCGATGCCGCGGCTCGCCCCGGTCACGATGGCCACCTTCCCGTCCAGCACACCCATGCTGATCACTCCCCGGCTCGCCATCGAAACCAGATACTAGAAGCTGATTCTACGAATCATTGGACCCGGGTGCGGCCGGAGCTGTCAAGGCGGGGCGGGGATGATGCGGGACGGCCGGGCTGTCAAGGCGAGGCGGGATACCGGGTTGTGGGCCGGGGATGGTGGGGACGGGCGGGGCTGTCAAGGCGGGGCGGGGATGAGGGGGACGGCCGGGGCTGTCGAGGCGGGGCGGGATGATGGGGGCGGCCGGGAACCCGGGCTGGGCTCCAGGGCGCCCGGGACGGCCGGGGTACCGTCGGGGGCGGACGGCTCCTGATCGCGCGGGACGGCGACTGCGCTCGGGCGGCTCCGGGTGCCGGGGGTGGGCTGCCGTTGTGGGCGAAGGCTGGCCCGGACGGTCGCTGGACGGTCGGCGTCATGCCGCCGCACGGCGTCCTGGGCTTGCGCCCGCACCCCCGCGGGCCCTGGTTGACAGGGCCACTGGCGCGTTGAAGAATCCTTTCTAGAACATAATTCTAATACTCGAGACGTACGGGTACGGTGAGATCGCGATGCCATTGGACCACAGCCTGATCGGGGTACCGGGCGAACCGCAGGAGCGCTCGTGGACGTCGGCGGACGCGTTGCTGTATGCGGTCGGGGTCGGGGCCGGCCTGGGCGACCCCCTGCGTGAGCTGGCCTTCACCACGGAGAACTCCGCCGGAATCGAGCAGCAGGTGCTGCCCACGTTCGGCGTCCTGCTGGCTCAGTCCGCGCTGCGCCGGAACATGGGCGACTTCGACCGGGCCATGCTGGTGCATGCGGAGCAGGCCTTCGAGCTGCACCGGCCACTGCCGGTGGCCGGGACGGTGCGCACGGTCGGCACGGTGACGGGCATCTACGACAAGGGCTCCGGCGCGCTGGTGGTCACCGAGAACGTCGCGATCGACGTCGCGACCGGCGAGCCGCTGATCACCAGCTGGGGCAGCACGTTCATCCGGGGTGAGGGCGGTTTCGGCGGCGACCGGGGCGGCAGCGAACCGTGGGCCAAGCCCGAGCGTGATCCGGACCTGCGGGTCGTCATGGAGACCAGGCCGGAGCAAGCGCTGCTGTACCGGCTGTCCGGGGACCGGAACCCGCTGCACTCCGATCCGGAGTTCGCGGCCCGAGGCGGCTTCAGCCTGCCGATCCTGCACGGGCTGTGCACCTATGGGATCACTGGCCGGGCGCTGCTGCACGAGCTGTGCGGCAGCGACCCGGCCCGATTCCGCTCCATGTCCGGCCGGTTCAGCCGGCCGGTGCTGCCCGGGGAGTCCCTGATGGTCTCGATCTGGCGGGAGGACGGGGGAGCGGTGTTCCAGACCGGCAAGCAGGACGGCACGGTGGTCATCGACCGCGGCCGGATGCAGGTGCGCGACCCGGCAGCCGCGGTCCCGGCCGCCACGGGCCACGCGGGACCCGCAGTCACCGCTTAGCCTGGGCGTTACGCCCCGCCTGGTGCCGCCGGTTCCTGGACCGGGACGGCCGCGGCGGCCGCCACGTACGCGTGCCAGGACGGCTGGGTCACCGACAGGTCGCAGTTGGCCTCGGCCAGGGTCAGCCTGCTGCCCGGGACCAGCGTGTTGGGGTTGCTCTGCGGGCTGGCCCATTGCACCGTCCGGCAGGTCATACCGTGCACGATGGTCCCGACGATCGCCGCGGCCTCGGCCTGGTTCAGCGACCAGTTCGCCAGCCAGCAGTCCACGTGCCCGAAGTACCAGGTCGGGCCGAGGGCCTGCAGCGCCGCCAGCACCGCGGCCAGGGAACTGTCCGAGCCGTAGATGGTGGTCCAGGTGATCCTGGCGGCAATCCGCTCCCGCACGCCCTGGGCGGCCTGAGCTGGGGTGACCGCGTCCGTCTCGACGTCGAACACGTCGCACCCGAGAGCGTTGAAGCCCGGGTAACCCTGCTCGATGCGGACCTTCCCGGCCCTGGGGAACCGGGCCCAATCCGCGGCGGTCCAGACAATATCAGCGGTGCCGGACACATAACCGGCCACCTTGGGCGCGCTCGCCGGGATGTTGTGCGCATTGTCATGGATGGCATCGATCATCGTCGTAGTGGCCATGGTCGCCTTTCTGGCACAGCCCGGCGGAAAAAGCCAGCCCGCGATCGGGGAGTGTCAATTCAATACGTGATTCAAGGCCGGCGCTACGTCAGCAAGGCTACGGAGCGGCTGGCTGAGGCCACCGCCGCGGCGGGCCAGGGCCGCGGCGGCCTGTTCGGATTCGGCCGTGGGCAGCGGGCAGAGCACGTGCAGTCGGGTGATCCCGGTCAGGGCCAGCGCCGGATCCCCGCCTGCGGTCCGCTGGCAGTCCGAGAGCAGCACGGCCACCCGTTCCTCGGCCGGGGTGCTGGCCAGCTGGGCCGCGGCCGCCCGGAGCGCGGCGGCCAGGTCGGTCACCCCGTGCCCACGCAGCGCCACCAGCTCGCCGACCAGGTCGCCGGGAGCGCGGTGGGTGCCCTGCGGCTGCAGCACGGTGGCGTTGCCGCTGAACGCGATGATCGCCGGAGCCACCCGGGCGTCGGCGGCCAGCACCACGCTGGCCGCGGCCACGGCGGCGATGGCGACCGCGAGACCCGACATCGAGCCGCTGCTGTCAACCAGCAGGCACAGCGCCCGGCGGTGCGCGTGCCAGGACCGGGTCACCAGGTCGGCGGGTTGCGGTGGCCAGTGTCCGGCCCAGCGGTCCAGGGTGCGGTCCAGGTCGAGGTCTCCCTCGGCGCGACCCGCGCCGAGGCGGCGGGTGCCCCGGGCGGGCTGCTGGCCGGAACGGGCCAGCCGGAAGAAGACCCGCGCGGCCAGCCGCCGGGCGGCGGCGCGCAGGTCACGGTCGGTGGCCCGGGCGAGGTCAGCCAGGATGGACAGGGCGGCGCCCGGATCAGCCGCGAGCAGCCCGGCGAACGCCTCCTCATCCAGCTGGCCGACCTCGGGTGAGACTTCGGCCAGCGAGGGGTGCCGGGCGGCCAGCTCGGCGCGGCTGATGGTCCGGGTGCTGCCCCGGCTCCGGTCTCGGCGGGTAGCGGACGCGGACGCCTGGCGGGGCGGGCTGCCTGCCGCGGCGGACGGCAGGCGGTCAGCTTTTCCCCGGCCGTCCAGTGAGCTGTCGGCGGGATCGGGCGGAGGGGTATCCGGGGGCAGCTGGGGGACCGGAGCGTCCGCGGGCCAGAGCTCGGCCAGCAGCTCGTCAATGATGGACTCCGGGGTCCGGTCGCATCCGTCGGCGATCCGGATCCGGCCGGACAGCGCGGCGTGGGCGCCGTCGCGCGCGGTCGGCCGGGCCATCCGGGGCTCGCCGCGCAGCCGGGCCAGCCCGGTCAGCAGCAGCACGAGGTCGATCGCGCCCCGCACGGACGAGCCCATGCGCACGTCGCGGTGCTCCCGGGTGGCCCGGGTGAGGGCCACCGCGAACTGCACCACCTGGCCGTTCTCGCCGGTGGCCGCGGTGGTGATCTCGCGTTCGGCGGCCGCGTCCTGGTAGCCGAGCACCACCCGGCAGATCCGGTCGGCGATGGCCTGGCTCACCCGGGCGGTGCCGATCGCGTCGAACGGGTTCATGGCGGCGACCAGCCGGAACCCGGCCGCGGCCCGTACCGTGCCCAGCCGGGGCACTGCGATCTCACCTTCGGTCAGCACGGTGATCAGGACGTTGAGGGTCTCTTCCGGAACCCGGTTGAACTCCTCCAGGTAGAGCAGGGCCCCGGCGCGCATCGCGCGCAGCAGCGGGCCGTCGGTGAAACTGGCCGGCACGTACCCATCGGCGAGAACCTGAGCCGGGTCGTACTGCCCGATCAGCCGGGCCGGGGTGAGCTCCGCATTGCCCTCGGCAAAGACCATCACGGTCCCGGCCTGCCGGGCGATGTCGCGGAGCAGGGTGGATTTGCCGGTGCCTGGCGGTCCTTCGATCACCACGTGCCGGCCGGCCTGGAGCGCGACGGTGAGCACCTCGCGCTCCCGGCGCAGCCCCACGATGGGCGGCGCTCCCGTGACGGGCGGCGATCCCACGATGGGCGGCGATCCCACGATGGGCGGCGAGCCTGGCGCAGAAGACCGGGCCGGCCCAGACGGCGGGGCCGGCCCGGATGGCACTTCTGGCTCAGGAGCCGGCATACAGGATCACGCCGCGGACGTTCTTGCCGTCCAGCAGGTCCTGGTACCCCTGGTTGACCTGGTCGAGGGTGTAGGTGTTGGTGATCAGCTCATCCAGCTTGAGGTCGCCGGCCTGGTACAGCTCGACCATCCGCGGGATGTCGTAGAACGGGTCGCCGGACCCGAACAGGCTGCCCTGGATCCGCTTCTCGAACAGGGTGAGGATCGCGCCGGGGATCTCGATCGTGTTCTTGCTCGGATCGGCCAGCCCGGTCACCACGACCGTGCCGCCCTTGCGGATCGCGTTGAACGCGCTCGTGACGACCTCGGACGTCACCACGCCCACGGTGACGATCGCCTTGTCGGCGCCCACGCCGCGGGTCAGCTCGGTGATCAGCTCCTGGGCCTGCTCGGCGGTCTCGCAGCTATGTGTGGCCCCAAGCTGCTCGGCCATCTCCCGCTTGTTGGCCAGCGGGTCGATCGCCACCACGTTCCGCGCGCCGGCCAGGGCGGCGCCCTGCACGGAGTTGATGCCGATGCCGCCGACACCGTAGATGGCGATGGTGTCACCCGGCTCGGTGGCCGCGGCGTGCACCGCCGAGCCGAAGCCGGTCGGCACCCCGCAGCCGATGAGCACGACCTTGTCCAGCGGCAGGTCCGGGTCGACCTTGATGGCGGAGTTCTCCGAGATGACCGCCCGCTCCGAGAACGTGCCGAGCATGCACATGCCGCCGAAGTCTTCGCCGCCGCCGTGGAACCGGTAGGTCCCGTCCGGCAGGCAGCCGTCCAGGATCGTGGCGCCCATGTCGCACAGGTTCGACTTGCCGATCGAGCAGAACCGGCAGTGGCCGCACACCGGCAGGAAGGAGCAGATCACGTGGTCACCGGGCTTCAGCCGGGTGACGCCCTCGCCGACTTCCTCGATGATCCCGGCACCCTCGTGCCCACCCACCATCGGGAAGCGCGGCACGATGTCACCGTGCCGGAGATGCTCGTCAGAATGGCACAGGCCCGCGGCGACGTACCGGATGAGGACCTCGCCGGTCTTAGGCGGATCGAGGTCGAGCTCAGTGATCTCAAAGTCCTGGCCTGTGCCACGCAAGACCGCGGCCTTGGTCTTCATTGACCCTCCTGTTTCGGTGACATTGGTTGCCACCCTAGATCCGGACTCGGCCGAGGGACCAGCCCCGGGGCAGCGGGGATCAGGCAGGGCCAGCGGCGGGCAGCGCGGGTGAGAAGATCCAGAGCACCTGGGTCCGGTCCACGGCGCGGAAGGTGTGGCCGGTGCTCGCCGGCGCGGTCGCGATCATCACCGCGGTGCTCGCGGCGGCGCTGGCCATCTTCGGCTACGACTGGGTGCACCGGGTGTTCCGGTTCCTGCTGGTGATCTCCCTCCCCTGTTACGCGATCATCTCGGTGGCGATCCTGGTCGGGCACGCGGGCGGCCATACCCCGCACCATCCGGGCAGCTTCCTGTTCGCGGCGTTCATGACCCAGTTCTCGGTGGCCGCGGCGTACAACATCACCTACGCGCCGTACGTGTCGGACTACTCCCGCTACATGCCGCGCGCCACGTCGCCGCGCGGCATCATCACCGCCGTGTTCTTCGGCGCCTCCGGCTCGGCGATCTGGCTGATCGCGCTCGGCGCGTGGCTCGCCACCCGGCTCGGGGTATCCGACGGCCTGGTCGGGCTGCAAACCGTCGGGGACAAGGTGGCCGCGCCGCTCGGCTCGATCACCGCGTTCCTGTCCGCCACGGCCCTGCTCGCCACGATGGGGATGAACGCGTACGGCGGCATGCTCACCGTGCTCACCGGCATCGACTCGTTCCGGAAGATCCAGACCAGCCGGCTCTGGCGCGCGGTCACCGTGCTCGTGCTCGCCGTCATCTGGTACGCGATCGGAGCCGGCATCTCCACCAGCGCCTCCAACACCGCGGTCAGCGCCGTACTGAACTCGCTCACGCTGATGCTGTACCTACTGGTGCCGTGGACCGCACTCAACCTGGTGGACTTCTTCTTCGTCCGGCACAGCCACTACGCGATCACCGACATCTTCCGCCCGGACGGCGTCTACGGCGCCTGGGGCTGGCGTGGGCTGATCGCGTACGCCGCCGGCTTCGCGGCCGAGATCCCGTTCATGGTGCTGCCGCCGATCGCGGGCTTCTCCTACACCGGGTACTTCCCCAGCCACCTGACCAACGGGGTGGACTATTCCTGGCTCGTCGGCCTGGCCGTGTCCGGCCTGGTCTACCTGGGGCTGTCCCGCTCCCTGGACCTGACCGCGGAGCAGGCGGCGATCGCGGCCAGCGAGCGGCAGCTGCGAGCGATCGACGCCGCGGCCGCCGCGGAGCTGCCCGGCGCCGCGGACCCCGCCGGGGGCAGCTGAGGTGACCGAGCCCGTGCCCCGGCTGACCAGCGGGGACCGCACCGGCCCGGTCGATGCCACCCAGGTACCCCGGTATGCCGGGGAGGCGACGTTCGCCCGGCTGCCCCGGATCGGCGAAGTCGCCGACGCTGATGTGGCCGTGCTCGGGGTGCCGTTTGACGGCGGGGTCAGCTACCGGCCCGGCGCCCGGTTCGGCCCGGCGCACATCCGGGAGTCGTCCCGGCTGCTGCGCCCGTACAACCCGGCCGCAGGCACCGCGCCGTTCGCCCGGCTGCAGGTGGCCGACGCCGGTGACCTGGCCGTCAACCCGTTCAGCATGGACGAGGCCATCGCCGCCATCGAGCGCGGTGCGCGCAGCCTGCTGGAGCGGGCGGGCTTCCTGCTGACTCTGGGCGGCGACCACACGATCGCGCTGCCGCTGCTGCGCGCGGTCGCGGCCCGGCACGGCCCGGTCGCGGTGGTCCACTTCGACGCGCACCTGGACACCTGGGACACGTATTTCGGCGCGGCGTACACGCACGGCACCCCGTTCCGCCGGGCTGCGGAGGAAGGCCTGCTGGACCGGTCCGGCTGCCTGCATCTCGGTATCCGCGGGCCGCTGTACACCGACGCCGACCTGAGCCAGGACGCCGAGCTGGGCTTCAGCGTGGTCACCGCGCCGGACGTGGAGCACCTCGGCGTGCCCGGCATGACCGAGCGTATCCGGCAACGGGTCGGCGACCGGCCGGTGTACGTGTCGGTGGACATCGACGTGCTCGACCCCGCGCACGCCCCGGGCACCGGGACCCCGGAGGCGGGCGGCCTGACCAGCCGGGAGCTGCTGGCCACGCTGCGCTCGTTCGCCGGGCTGAACCTGGTCGGCGCCGACATCGTGGAAGTGGCGCCCGCCTACGACCACGCCCAGATCACCGGCATCGCCGCCGCGCACGTCGGCTACGAACTGCTGTCCGCCCTCGCCGCCCGGACCGCCACCGCCCGGTAGCGCCACTGCCCCGTATCATCCGGAGCCGTAACATCCGGAAAGGGGCCCGCCGGACGAGGGAAGGGGCACCGTGCCGGTCACGAAGCTGCTGGTGGCCAACCGCGCCGAGATCGCGCTGCGGATCATGAGCTCGGCCGCGGCGCTGGGCATCCCGGCCGTGGCGGTGTACGCCGAGGACGACGCGGCCTGCG
>CAWDRD010000058.1:0-43071 GCA_963804455.1 uncultured Actinomycetes bacterium | reverse complement strand
ACGCCGGCAAGATCGAAGCCCCCGACCGCGCCGCGCGCCTGGAAAACCCCGCCTGCGGAGTACATTCTGGAACTCACGCTGAAACTAGAAGGCAGTCGCATCACCGACATTCGCTTTCGCGCCGAGGGCTGCGTTCCCGCAATGGCCTGCGGCTCGGCGATCACGGAGTCGGCGAAAGGCAAAAACATAGACGAAGCCCGCCAGCTGAGCCGGGAAGAGTTGGTTCAGAAAGTAGGAGGCCTGCCGCCAGCCTCCGCCCACGCCAGTCACCTGGCAATAGACACGCTCGCCGCGCTCTTGCGCAACGTCTGAGCGAGCGTGAATTCGTCGACTGAAACCCTGATTGTAAATTCCGGCTGCTAAATCCAGTTTGAAATTAGAAAGGTTCGAGAGCCTCTTTTCCGATGCTCTTTTGTTCCTGAAGCCTGATTTCCCTGTCTCTGTGTGATTCGTTTGGCAACAGTCGCTCCGTTCTCCGGCGTTTCTGGCCAGCCGGCGGTCCAGCTCCGTTTGCCTTCGTTGCTTTCTTTGTCTGGGGCGTCTTCGGTGAGTCGTCGTATTCGCGTCCCTCGACCTTCGACCAAGCCGAAGCTCCCAGCGGGCGCTGCTCGACGCACTCCGGATCGATCACCACCCGCGTCGGTTCTGGCTCAAACGAGGTCATTCTCAGGTTGGCCGATGCGGTTTGCAGCGCATACAGCATCAGGGCTCCGGTCCGGTGATCGATCTCCTGGGTTACGAGGTGAAGGCGCGGCTAAGCGACGGCCCCGCCGGATCCGGGGTGAACCGGCGGACCGGCCGGTCGTCCCAGGGCGGCTCCGCGCCCGGCCGGCGCGGCGTCATGACCCGTGCTGACCGGATGCGGGAGCGGCGAGCGTCGTGGCCGCCTCGGCCAGGCCGCCAGGGTAGAAGCGGCGCGTGGTGTCGATGATCTCGTCCAGCGGCGGCCACCACGGGCCATGCCGCAGCGACCGGAGGGCCCCCACCACCCGGCTGGCCTGCTCCGCCGGGCCGGGCTGGTCGGCGCCGGGCAGGCTGGGCACGACCGCGACCCGGTGCGGCCGGGCCGCCCGGAGCGGGCCGAGGTAGAAGCCAGCCGCTTCTCCCACGGCCAGGTAATAGTCGGGCAGCTCGAACCGGCCCGCCCGCCACGCGGCCAGGGCCGCCGCGGCCGCCTGCTCGAACCCGGCCAGCCCGGGCGGGCCGCGGGACAAATCCCACATGGCCTGCCACTGCCCGGCTACGTCCACGAGCGGGTCCGCGGGCACCAGCACGTAGGTGGATCCGCGCCCGGTGGTCAGGCCCAGGGCCAGGGCGGCCGCGGTCAACCGGCCCGGCTCCTGCTCCGGGGCAGGCGGCCGGACCAGGGCCGCATTGGGGAACCGGGCCAGCCCGGCCAGCAGCTCATCGGGCAGCTCGCCGGCCAGGACGACCACAGTCGAGGACTCACGCCGCATCGGCTCGATGATAGGCCAGCCGGCGATGGTCACGCCGCTGACACATGCGGCGCGTAGCGTGACCACAGCGTGGCGGACGGAGCCTGGAGGGGCCCGGTGTCGAAGGACTCGATGATGACGAAGAAGGAAGCGGCGGCCGCGGTCCTGGCCGCCAAGGCCCGGCTCGGGGTGACCTGGGCGCAGCTCGCCGAGGCGGTGGGCCGTCCGGTGGCCTGGACCACCTCGGCGCTGCTCGGCCAGCAGCCGATGACCGCCGGGCAGGCGGCCGCGGCCGGGGCGGTGCTGGACCTGGACGCCGAGGTGCGGCAGGCGTTGCAGCTCCAGCCGACCCGCGGGGCGCTGGACGCCGTGGTCCCCACCGATCCGACCGTGTACCGGTTCTACGAGATACTCCAGGTGTACGGGCCGACCATCAAGGAGCTCATCCACGAGGAGTTCGGCGACGGCATCATGAGCGCCATCAACTTCCGGTTCGAGGTGCGCCGCGAGCCGGACCCGGCGGGCGACCGCGTGGTGGTCGTGCTGGACGGGAAGTTCCTGCCCTACGCGTGGTGACCAGCGGGCAGTTATCCCGCGAGCCGGCTGAGCGGGAACGGCGGGGTGAGCCGCAGGTCCACGTTGCGGTCGGTGGCGATGCCCGCCCCGGCCGAGCCGGCCCCACCGAACGGCACGTTGGCCGCTAGTTCCCGGTGCAGCGCGGCCAGGTCATCGGCGGCGAAGTCGGCGCTGGTGGCCACCGGCCGCGGGGCCAGCGGCGCGGCGTGGTCCACCATGGTGGCCACGATCGAGAGCTGGCCGCCGGTCTCGATCAGCTCGACCAGCCGGGTCTGGCACGGCCAGTCGACGATGGCAGCAGGTGGTGACCTCCCAGAAGCCGTGGGCCGGGTCGGTGGAGTCGCGGCGGGCCCGCACCGCGTTGATGTGCGTGTGCCCGTTCAGCCACAGCACGACGTTGCGGAACCGGTGCAGCAGGGCGAGCACCTCCGCGACGCCGAGCAGCGGCTCGCCGCCCGGCCCGAGGTGCGCGCCCCGGGTGTTGGTGAGCGTGTCGATGCCCGTGGTGGGAGAACAGGATCACCAGCCGGTCCTCGTGGCTGGTGCGGACCTCCTCGCCCGGCCGCGTCCCGGTAGGCCGAGTGCACCTCGGCCAGCCGGGCTTCCAGCCACTGCGCCTGGACCGCGGTCCAGGCAGCCGTCCGCCCCGCCCGGCCAGGCAGTTGGTGTCCAGCGCGATGAGCCGGGCGGCGGGCGTGTCGTAGGCGTAGTACGCGGTCCCGTCGAGCCGGTTCTGCTCGCTGAAGCCGTGCCCGGCGGGCCGCGCGGCCGTCCGGAAGTGCGCCTCCACGAACTCCCGCCGGGTCACCGGCCTGCGGCCCGGGTCGGCGGCCACCATCCGGGCCGGGCCGGCCATGAAGACCTCCGGATGGCTGGTGAACAGCTCCAGCGCCTGCTCCTGATCGAAACGGTCCGGCAGCGTCAGCGGCTTGCGGCGGCCGACGAGCGCGGTGGCGATGCCCGGCGTCACCACCCCCACGCCCTGGTTGAGCGCCTCGTGGTTGCCGAAGCAGGACAGCCACGGGACGTCCAGGCCGGCCGCGGAGAACCCGGCCATGGCCCGCTCCAGCAGGC
The DNA here is from genome assembly GCA_963804455.1 of uncultured Actinomycetes bacterium. Classification (GTDB taxonomy): domain Bacteria; phylum Actinomycetota; class Actinomycetes; order Streptosporangiales; family Streptosporangiaceae; genus RYN-230. Next base: position 39,985 of record CAWDRD010000058.1, on the reverse strand, counting down.
CCGGGTAGTGCGGGAAGCCGAATTCGCGGCGGAACATGTCAGCCGCTGCCATCACCCGGTGCCGGGCCCGTCCGGCTTCCAGAAGATGTCGTCGGGCCAGTCCAGCGACTGCACGCCCGGTGTACCCGGCGACCGCCGGAATTCTGGCGAACCAGCCCGCCGTCGAACAGGGCGAGGAACGCCTGCATCTCGTTCCACTGCGCGTTGTCGATCGCGTCGCCGGTGGTCACCGCGAGTTCCGGGGGCGCCCCGGTGACCGGGCCGCGCAGCGCGTTGAGCGTGCGCAGCATGGCGTCGACCGTGTGCGCGGTGAGCGCCTCCTGCGGCCGCTGCACCGGCACGATCTCGGCGTACCTGGGATCGGCGAAGTAGCGGTTGAGGAACTCGAAGCGCGTCGGTGACTGCACGTCGGCAAGCTGCAGGTCGGTGATATGCACCAGGCTCAGCAACGCTCGCGGCCTCGGCTGCCCCGCCCGGTCCCGGGATCGCCAGCGGACCCAGCACCCTGGGCCACCAGCTCGTCCCGGACGAGATGCGGCTCACCGTCGATGAGCTCGATCGCCCGGTACGGGGCGGCGATCCCAGTGCGCAGCACGGCCCCGGCGCCCAGCCGCTGACGGGTGGTCAGCAGCGGGGTGATGGTGTTCGTTGCCTGCTTTGAAAACGGTGCACCAGAATTCGCCGGCTGGCCCTGGCTCACTCCTCCGTCACAGCCGGGGAGTCTATCGCCACCAGTACCGGGTCCGGCCGGATAGTCAGGGTGACCCGGCTGCCCGCGGGCAGGTCCGCGGCATCCGCGGTGGGCAGCTGAGCGAGGATCGTGGTGTCGCCCAGGTCCACGGTGATCCGGCTGGTGGCGCCGAGGAAGGTGGTAGCGATCACGATGCCGGCCAGCGGGCCGGAGTCGCCGCCCGCGTCCGAGGCCAGGGTGACCGCTTCCGGCCGGACCAGCGCGGTCACCGGGCCCGGCGGGGTGGACAGGTCGACCAGCGGCAGGTCGCGGCCGCGCACGGTCACGGTCGACCCGCTGACCGTGCCCGCCAGCCGGTTGGTGAGGCCGACGAACTCGGCCACGAACGGCGTCGCCGGGCGCGAGTAGACGTCAGTGGGCGGAGCAAGCTGCTCCAGCCTGCCATCCCGCATCACGCCGACCCGGTCCGCGATGGCCAGTGCCTCCTCCTGGTCATGAGTGACGAACAGCGTGGTAATGCCCACCTCGAGCTGGATCCGGCGGATCTGGTCGCGCAGCTGCGCCCGGACCTTGGCGTCCAGTGCTGACAGCGGCTCGTCGAGGAGCAACACCTGGGGCTCGATGGCCAGGGCACGGGCCAGGGCGACCCGCTGCTGCTGCCCGCCGGAGATTTGGTGCGGGTACCGGTCCGCCTGGGTGGAGAGGTCTACCAGGTCAAGCATCTCGATCGCGCGCCGGTCCCGCTGAGCCGCGTTGACCCGGCGCAGGCGGAGCCCGAAAGCGACGTTCTGGCGCACCGTCATGTGCGGGAACAGAGAGTATGCCTGGAACACCATGCCCATGTCGCGCTTGCTGGCAGGCAGCCGGGTGATATCCGTGCCGCCGACGGTGATGCGGCCGGAGTCGGCGTCCTCCAGTCCGGCGAGCAGTCGCAGCGTGGTGGTCTTGCCGCAGCCCGACGGGCCGAGCAGGGCGATCAGTTCGCCTGCGTGCACGGTCAGGTCCAGGCTGTCCAGCGCGACGACCGAGCCGTAGCGTCGGCTCAATCCCTGCATCTGCACCTCGACCGCGGTCCTGTCCGAGGCGGACTGGGTCGTCGTCATTGGTGAGCTCATCTGCTCCACCTCATGATCGGCTGCGGCGAAGGCGGCGGCCGACGTAGGAAAGGATCAACAGCAGGGCGAAGGCGAACAAGAGCGTGGCCGCCGAGGCGGAGAAGAGCACTCCGGCATTCGTGGTGTTCCGGCTGATGCTCGAACAGCTCCACCTGCAGATTGACGTAGGTCAGCAGGTAGGCGACGGTGAACTCGCCGAGCACCAGGGCCACCGTCAGCAGCAGGGCGTTGATGATCGCCTGCCACATGTTCGGCATGATGATCCGGAACATCACCGTGAACCAGCGCGCACCGAGGCTGCGAGCAGCCTCGGACAGGGTGGTGGCGTCGATGGTGTTCAGCCCGGCGGCCAGCGCCCGGTAAGCGTAGGGCAGCGCCAGGATGACATAAGCCCAGAACAGCATGAGCGCTGACACGTTGACGCGTTCGATCTTGTTGTAGATCGGGGCCAGACCGACCACCAGCACGATCGCCGGGATGGTCAGCGGCAGCAGGCAGAGGAACTCCATAACCTGGCTCAGCCACCTGCACCCGCAGCCGGATCCAGATCATGGTCGGCAGCACGAGCACCAGCATGACCACGCTGGTGATGACGGCCAGTTCCAGCGTGATCTCGATGGCCGACAGCAGCGGGGGCGGGCCCTTATAGGACACGATCTGCTTCCAGGCTGCCAGGGACCACGTGCCGAGCTTGTGGCCTTCCAGTGAGAACCGCACCATGGCCAGCAGCGGCAGCAGAAAGAACAGCCCGAAAAGCGTGAACACCAGGTACCGGAACAGGTTCAGCCGTCTGCGCTGGCCCGCCCGCAGGCCCCGGGGTCCGGTGGCCTCCGTGCCCGCCAGCTCGGCGGATAGTGAGCTTACCGCTGCCATCGTGCCGCCCTGCGCTGCAGCAGGAAGTATCCGGTCATGAGGATGACCACCATAACGATCATTCCCAGCGCGAGCGTGTCAGCCCTGATTGACGTTGACCAGCCCGACCTCGCTGATCATGGAGACGCTGATCTGCTGTGGCACCACATAAGCGATCTGGTCCTCCCATGCCACGATCGTCGCGTAGGCGCGACAGCGCGTTGGCGAACAGCAGCAGCGCCGCGCCCAGGAAAGCCGGCGCCAGCAGCGGGGCGCCGACATGCCGCCAGTACTGCCAGGTCGATCCGCCGAGGTTCTCCGCCGCCTCCCGCCACTGGATCTTCAGCCCGTCGATCGCGGGCAGGAAGACCAGCACCATCAGCGGGATCTGGAAGTAGCATGTAGATCAGCCCGATGCCCCACGGGAAGTCGTAGTACCAGCTGGCGTGAAACAGGATGCCGCTGGTGGGGCCGATCGCGGCGAGGAACGCGAAAGCCAGCGTGACGCCGCCGAACTGGGCGAGCACGCCGGAGCCAGCCATGTAGAGCCTGCGGATCGTGCCGTCCGGGTTCCCCGACGCCACGGCATAGGCCAGGATCGCGCCCAGCACGGCACCGCTCACCGACGAGAGCAGGCAGAGTTCGAGGGAGCCGACGAAGAGGCTGCGCACCATCGAGGTGTTGAGCGCTGAGAGGTTGGACAAGGTAAAGCCCCCGGTGGTGCCTCCGGAACGCGTTCCAGATCACGATGCCGGTCGGGAGCAGCAGGAAGACGCCGGTGTAGGCGAGGAACGGCACGGTGCCGATCCAGGCGAGCGGCGGCCGGCGCCCGGCCCTGCACGGGCCGGGCGCCGGTCTCAGTCGTCGCAGCGACGGTCACTATCCCTGCCTAGCTGACGGCCTTGGCCCAGTTCGCCGCCAGGTAGGTGGCGGCGGCGGTGGCCTGGGCCTGGGTCAGGAATATCGGCGTCCCCGTGACCGGCGGCAACGCCGCGGCCGCCGTCTTGTTGATGGTGCCGTTTGAGGTCATGGCCGCCTGCTCGACCGGCCGTGCGCCGCCTACCAGCCACAGGTTCTGCCCGCCAGCCGCGGCCTGCGAGTAAAGGAACTCCTCCCACAGCCGGGCCGCGGCTGGGTGTGGCGCGCTCTTGTTGATGGCCTGGTTGTAGAAGCCGCCCAGGGTGGCGTTGGACGGGATGAACACCTTCCAGTTCGACTGCGCCCACGACGGCGGCGGTGTTGAGGTAGTCCCAGTTGAACACCACCGGGGTGGTGCCCGCCTTGATCGTCGCCGCGGTGGCCTGCACCGGGACGTAGTTGCCTGCCGCCTTGAGCTTCTGGAAGAAGTTCACGCCGTTAGCGATGCTGCCCGCCGTCCCGCCGTCGGCCAGGTTGGCCATCATCACGCCGTTCAGCGCGGCGTTGGCCTCGGTCGGGTTGCCGTTCAGCGCCACGGCGCTCTTGAACTTGCTGCCGAGCAACTGGCTCAGCGAGGTGATCGCCGGGAACTTGGCCGAGTTGTAGCCCACCGACATGTAGCCGCCGTAGTCCTCGACGTACAGCCCGGTCGGGCTCTTCTGGTCGGCCGGGATGGACGACCAGGTGCTGACCTTGTAGGGGGCGAAGAGGGTGGTGCTAGCCGTCGCCACGCTGGAGCCGACATCCAGCACATCGGCGGCCAGGGACGTGCCATTCTTCTGCTGGATCTGCGTGACTTCCTGCGCGCTGCTGTCGTCAGGCGCGATCGAGTTCACCTTAATTCCGTATTGCTTGGCGAACTCCTTGATGATGTTGCCGTAGTTAGCCCAGTCCGAGGGCAGCGCGATGACGTTCAGCGTCCCCTCTTTCTTGGCCGCGGCAATGAGCTTGCTCATTCCGCCGCCGGCCGCCGCCGAGGTCACCGTGGCCCAGTTAGTTGCCCCGCTGGAACTACTGGAACTGGGCGTGGAACTCGACGACGAGCACCCGGCGCCCAGCAGGGCCAGGGCCGCGACCCCTATTAGTGAAAAACGGTAAGGCGCTCTCACTTAACTTGCCTCCTGTTGACTTCCCCACTCAGCTGCGTGCCGTTGTCGGCCTAAAAGCCCGCTTAACAGTGATACCTCAGGAGGTCAGCGGACCCCCCCACGAACCTCAGCTGCGAAAATACCTTAAACGTTTTGTTTTGCCGGTATGCTGACTCACCTGGCTTGGGGGTGTCAAGGGACGTTACCGAGTTGACGCGTGCGGGCCAGCTGGTGTTCACCGGGGCGTGGCCGCCGGTGGCGGCTACTGGCGGAGCGCCACGTTACCGGGACGGGGGACATCGGACCCGGCCAGGGCCGGTGGCTGCAGCGACGCGCGCTCGACCAGCTCGACCGGGGCCACGTAGTTGTCGGCCGGGACCTGCCCGAGCAGCCGCATCATCAGCTCCCGGCCCATGGCCCGCCGGTCCAGCCGGATGGTGGCCAGCGGCGGGTCCAGCAGCTCCGAGGTGGCCAGGTCGTCGTGGCCGACCACGGAGACCTCCGGGCCCACCCGCAGGCCCAGCTCGCGCGCGGCCTTGTAGACCGCATGCGCGGTGAAATCAGAGTTGGTGATGACCGCCGTGGGCGCGTCCGGGGCCGCCAGCAGCGCGATAGCCGCCTGCCGCACGTCGGCCAGGGTGAGCGGCGAGTACAGGACGCTGGCCCGCAGGCCGAGGTCGCGAGCCAGCCGCCGGAAGTGGCGCAGCCGGTCCGGGTCCGCGCAGATGCTGCGCGGGGCGGACAGGAACGCCACCGACGTGTGCCCTAGCTCGGCCAGGCGGCGCATGGGCAGCCCGACCGCGGCCGCGTTGTCCGGGCAGACCCGGCAGACGCCGCTGATCCGGGCCGCCAGCGCGTTCAGCGCGACCACGGGCGCATCGGGGCGCAGCTCCGCCAGAGCCGGATCGACTCCCCGGTGCCCACCGGGGCGATGGCCAGCCCAGCGATCCGCTGCGCCGCCATCTCCTGCACGTGCCTGCGCTCGCGCTCCAGCGAGTAGCGCGAGTCGAGGAAGAGCAGGGTCGCGCCCGCCTCCCCGGCCACTTCCTCGGCCCCGCTGAGCACCTCGATGAAGAACGGGTTGGCGAAGTTCCGCACCACGAAGCCGTAGGTGGTGGTGCGGCCCCGGCGCAGCGCCTGGGCCTGCGGGTTGGCCCGGTAGCCGAGTTGCTCCGCCGCCGCCACGATGCGCCGCCGGGTGTCCTCCGCCACCCCCGGCTGCCCGTTGAGCGCGAAGCTCGCTGAGGCCACCGAGACCCCGGCCAGCCGGGCCACGTCCCGGATGCCGGCCGCCCGGGCCATGTCGCGCAGGCCAGCCGCCCGGGCCCCGTCGCGGATGCCGCTGGCTGGGCCCCCGTCTCTGACTGGGCCCCCGCCTCTGGCTGGGGCCCTGTCTCTGGCTGGGCTCCCGTCTCTGGCTGGGGCCCTGTCTCTGGCTGGGCTCCCGTCTCTGGCTGGGGCCCTGTCTCTGGCTGGGCTCCCGTCTCTGGCTGGGGCCCTGTCTCTGGCTGGGCTCCCGTCTCTGGCTGGGGCCCTGTCTCTGGCTGGGCCCCCATCTCTGGCCAAGGTCCCGTCGCGGATGCCACCGGTCGGGGCTCCGTCGCCGCTGGCCGGGGCTCCGTCGCCGCTGGCCGGGGGCCTGGCGCGGATGCCACCGGTCTGCCGCGGCCGGTCCTGGCTCGGCTGATCCGATCCATCTTGCTGACTCGCCATGTCCATCCCCGCCCGTGCTGCGCCGCCCGCGCCCGTCGGCTCAGGGCATTGCGCGACAGCGACGCGCAACCAAGCCGCCGTTGACACCTTCTACGAGCGGCCGCAGGAAGACAAGCGGTAGCTGGGGTTCAGCGCCATCCGGCCGCCCGCTACCCGCCGAGCGCACCCTCGATCAACAGTTCGAATCCGACCCCCTATAAGGGGTTTGGATTCGAACTGCTAACGTCTCGGTGGAGACAGCGGGGTAGGCGTGGTGGGTAGTGTCCCAGTATGGCGGGATTACCGGCGGACGGGGACGGCCGGGTGAGACGGGCCAGCCGGGTGGCGGTGACAGCCTACTTCGTCCTGTACGGGGTGGTGCTCGCGGTCTGGGTGACCGGCATCCCCGAGATCAAGCAGCAGTTGCGGCTCAGCGACGGGCTGCTCGGCCTCGCGCTGCTCGGGATCCCAGCGGGCGTGCTGCTGGTGACGCTGGCCGCGGGCCGCCTGGCGGATCGGGTAGGCAGCGCCCGGGTGACCCAGCTGGGCGGGATCGGCATGCCGCTCGCGCTGATCACCCCCGCGCTGGCGGGTGGCGTCGGCGCTCTCATCGGCGCGCTGCTGGTATTCGGCATTGCCGCGGGCACGCTCAACGTGGGGATGAACGCGAACGGCGTCCTGTTCGAGCGGGCGTCCGGGCGGCGGGTGATGACCTCACTGCACGCCGGGTACAGCCTCGGCGGCCTGGCCGGGGCGGTGGCTGGCGGGCTGCTCTTCCGTGCGGGCGTCGGCCTGTGGCCGGCCTTCCTCGCGGTCGCGCTGCCCGGCGCCGCCCTGGCCGCGGTGGCCAGCCACTGGCTGCTCACCGGGGCAGCCGCGGAACCCGTTGCGGAGTCCCACGAGAACCACTCCGCCAAGCGTGGGGACTCCGCCGAACCCGACGAACAGCACTCCGCTGAGCCCCACGGGCAGCACTCTGTGGAGTCCCATCGAGAGCACTCTGTGGAGTCCCATGAGGAGCACTCCACAGAGGTCCACGGGGAGCACTCCGTGGCGGACCCTGCGGATCCCCGCGCCGGGCGCCGGAGGTTGCGCACCAGGACGCTGGTCCTGCTGCTGGGCCTGGTGGGGCTGTGCGCGCTGCTCGCCGAAGGCGCCGCGGCCGACTGGAGCGCGGTGTACCTGCGGGACGACATGGGGACCTCAGCCGGGCTCTCCGCCGCCGGGTTCGCCGCGTTCTCGGTGGCAATGGCGGCCGGGCGGCTGCTCGGCGACCGGCTCGCAGCCCGGGTCGGTGCGGCCTGGCTGGTCCGGGCGGGCGGCGCGCTGGCCGCGGCCGGTCTGGCCGGAGGCCTGATCAGCGGGAACGCGGTGGGCGGGATCGCTGGCTTCGCCGTGCTCGGCGCGGGCCTGTCCGGCATCGCGCCGCAGGTGTTCCTGGCCGGCGGCCAGGCCGACCCGGCCCGGCCCGGGCACGGCCTGGCCCAGGTCGTCGGCCTCAGCTACCTCGGCATGGTCGGCGGCCCGGCGGTGATCGGCCTGATCGCCAACGTCACCGGGCTGCCGATCGCGCTCGGCCTGCCGGTCGCGGCCGCGCTGTGCGTGGCCGTGTCCGGCGGGATCGTGGCCGTGCCCGCGGTGACCGCGGCCCGGCCGGCCACCAAAACTGTCAGCAGTGGTCGATAGGTTCGAGTAAGAGGGCAACAGGAGGAAGCGTGCTGACCGATGTGACCACGGCTGATCTCGAGCAGCACCGCGGTGGCCTGGGCGGCTACTGCTACCGGATGCTCGGCTCGGCCTACGACGCCGACGATGCCGTGCAGGAGACCATGGTGCGCGCCTGGCAGGCGCTGGACCGGTTCGAGGGGCGCTCCGCACTGCGTTCCTGGCTGTACCGCATCGCCACCAATGTGTGCCTGGATATGCTGCGCGGCCGGCAGCGCCGGGCGCTGCCGATGGACCTGTCCAGCCCGGTGCCCGGCACTACCGAGCCGCAGGCCACCCTGCCTGAGCAGGCCTGGATCCAGCCGGTCCCGGACGGCGATCTCGCCGCACCGGGGACCGACCCGGCCGGCCAGGTGGTGTTGCAGGACACCATCCGGCTGGCATTCATCGCCGCGCTGCAGCACCTGCCGCCCCGGCAGCGAGCCGTGCTGATCCTGCGGGAGGTGCTGTGCTGGCAGGCGTCCGAGGTGGCCACGCTGCTGGACAGCACGGTCGCGTCGGTGAACAGCGCACTGCAGCGGGCCCGGGCCACCATGGCCCGGCTCGATGAGGCCACGATCGACCAGAGCGCCGGGGCGGCGGAGCCGGGCCTGCCGGACGCGGACCGGGACCTGCTCGCCCGGTACGTGGACGCTTTCGAGCGCTACGACATCGACCTGCTGGTCAGCCTGCTGCACGAGGACGCGAGCCTGTCCATGCCGCCGTACCAGATGTGGCTGCGCGGGCTCGAGGACCTGCGCGGCTGGTACACCGGCTTCGGGCAGCACTGCCTTGGCTCGCGCCTGGTCCCGGTCACGGCCAATGGCTCGCCCGCGTTCGGCCAGTACTGGCCGAACGGCGAGGACAGGGACCAGCTCGACCCCTGGTGCATCCAGGTCCTCGAGCTGTCCGGCGGCCGCATCAAGCACATTCACCATTTCCTGGACCAGGGCTACCCCGGCAGGAGCCTGTTCCCCCGGTTCGGCCTGCCCAGCCACCTCGCGGGTTAGCTGTTTGCACCGATAGCACCAGGACGGTTCGCCCGGGCTATCGTGAGCCCGGGCGAAAGGATCACTAATGTCAGAGCCGGGCCATCTCAGCAATCACCACCGCAACACGCTGCGCCAGGTATTCCAGCACCCGGTGAGCCACAACGTCGAGTGGCATGCCGTGCTCTCGCTGCTGGAGGCGATCGGCTCGGTCGAGGAGCGGGGCGACGGCAGACTGCTGGTCACCGTCGGCTCGGAAACGGGATTCCTCGACCGCCCGGGCCACCAGAAGGACATGGACACCCAGGCTGTGCTCGACCTGCGCCGCCTACTGAACAGCGCGGGTTACACCGGTACCGATACGCCCTAGGGTCGGCGCTACCGATACGCCCTAGGGTCGGCGGTACCGATACGCCCCAGGGTCGGCGGTACCGATACGCCCCAGGGTCGGCGCTACCGATACGCCCCAGGGTCGGCGGTACCGATACGCCCCAGGGTCGGCGCTACCGATACGCCCCAGGGTCGGCGCTACCGATACGCCCCAGGGTCGGCGCGTACCGATACGCCCCAGGGTCGGCGCTACCGATACGCCCCAGGGTCGGCGGTACCGATACGCCCCAGGGTCGGCGCTACCCGGCGCCCTGTCCCGTCGGTCCGTGTGCCCAAACCGCTGCCTGGGCAACGCCGAGCGCACACAAACCGGTATCTGAAGCCGATGGCGGCGCAAGGTGCGGTCAGCGCGTGCGCATACCGCTGCCATAGCAGCGGCTGCCGCACACACACCGGGTGCTGCGGTCGCGGCCCCAGCCCCGCCAGCGGTTTGCGCATACGGTGATGGCCCAGGATCAGCAGGCCGACGGCTAGTCCGAAGTTACGTGATCCAGCGGACGTGAATGCCGACAGTGACCTGGGCAAACGATGGGTGAGGCAAGTAGGCGTTCTGGCTACATGCCGCTGTCCGGCGCGGCATCCGGCCGTCCGTTGATGATCAACTTGGTATCACGCCGAGGGTATCGCCAGATTCTTCTGGCTACATTTTCGAGGCTGAAACGCAACGTTTCTGCAGCTCATGTCCCCTTTTCATGCGACATGCCGACGTAACTTGGGGCTAGTGGGCCGGCGGCTAGTGCGGTGTCCACATACCTTCGCCGAGTTGCCCCGAGCCGCTGAACTGGTCGTGGCGCTCCCATCGACCCGGAGAACGTTGGTGGTCACCGCACTAGTGGGCCGGTGGCTAGTGGGCCGGTGGCTAGTGGGCCGGTGGCTAGTGGGCCGGTGGCTAGCGGGCCGGTGGCTAGCGGGCCGGTGGCTAGCGGGCCGGTGGCTAGTGGGCTGGCGGCTAGCGAGACTGCGTCCGGGCTTCCTCGATGGTGAGTTCCGCAGCCGGGTCGGCTTCCAGCCGCTCGTCCGGGATGGGCAGACCGCTGCGCACCGACCGGCCATAGGTCCCGGCGTCCAGCCGCTGCTCGGCGCGGTCCAGGGCGGCCAGCCGCTCGCGCAGGTTCGCCGTCACCGCGTCGTCCTCCCACTGCGCGGTCAGCGGCTGCGCGGCGTCGGCGTAGTCCCCTTCGGCGTCCTCGTCCTCGGTTTCCCGGTCCTGACGGCCCTCGGCCTGGGTGTCGTGCAGCAGGGTCTGCACCTCAGCGCGCTCGGCGCGGATCCGGGCCCGTGCTTTCTCGGTGTCCATTGGCGCTCCTTATTCGGTTCACCGGTAGGGTAGCGACGCCGCGGCCGTCCTGGCTGCGGTGGTGCAGCGGCAGCGAAGTCCGGTGTGAGCCCGGCGCTGTCCCGCAACGGTAAAGCCCCCGGTCCCCGGGGACGAGCCCGGTCGCCTGCCGCCGGGCGCTCAGTCGTTGCTGTTCGTACTGGCGGCCAGCTCCCACTTCTGCTCGATCTTGCCGAACCGCCAGACGGCCAGGGCTACCGTCCAGGTGACCACGAACACCCCGACGATCACGAACCCGGCCTTATTGATGTTGAAGCCTTCCAGCCAGGTCCAGCCGGGGCCGCTGAGGTGCCCTTCCTGGCCGAGCAGGCCGAGCACCTCGACCGCGCCGATGAACACTGCGACGAACACGGACAGGCCGGTGATCGTGAGGTTGTAGTAGACCTTGCGGACCGGCCGGGCGAAGGCCCAGTCGTAGGCGAAGTTCATGAAGCAGCCGTCCGCGGTGTCGAACAGGCTCATCCCGGCCGCGAACAGGATCGGCAGCGACAGCACGGCGTAGAACGGCAGCCCGCCGACCACCGCGGTACCCGCCAGGACCAGCAGCGCCACCTCGGTGGCGGTGTCGAAGCCCAGGCCGAACAGGAAACCGATCGGGTACATCTTCCACGGCGCGTCGATCTTCCGGGCCAGCGGGCCGAGGATCCGGTTCATCAGGCCGCGTTTGTTGAGCTGCTCCTCCAGTGCATCGTCGTCGTAGGCGCCGGAGCGCATCGCGCGGAACACCTTGATGATCCCGGCCAGGATCACCACGTTGATCGCCGCGATCAGGAAAAGGAAGACGCCGGACACCAGGGTGCCAATGAGGTTGGTGGTGTGCTGGAGCTGGGAGTTCCCGTTCTTGACCTGGGCGTCGAGCGAGCGGATGCCGAAGTTCAGCAGCACCGAGAGCACGAACACCACGGACGAGTGGCCGAGGGAGAAGAAGAAGCCCACGGACAGCGGCCGTTCGCCCTCGCCGACGAGCTTGCGGGTGGTGTTGTCGATGGCGGCGATGTGGTCGGCGTCGAACGCGTGCCGCATGCCGAGGGTGTAGGCCAGGATCCCGGTGCCGAAGCCGAAGACCTCGGTCTTGTTGATGTGGTAGTGCCCGCCGACCGCGGCGGCCAGCATGAGCCAGCCGAGCACATGCAGCCCGACGACTGACACGGTCATGGCGCTGACCCCCGTCCACTCCCGGGGACTGAGCGCGTCACGGATCCTTATCAGGCGGGCGCGAGGGTCAGCCATCAGGCACCTTTCCGGCGGGAGACCCGCTTTTCCAGCGGGAGACCCGCAAGCTCGGCGTCGGCTCTACGCAGCCTATTCTGTTGCAACTTAGTTGCAACAACGAATTGGAGGTAGCTGCGTACTACTGTCGGCCTGGCATTGGGGTTTTCGGTGCGCGGCCGTGACCTGGATGCCTCACCCCAGCCACGGAGTTCGCGGCTTCCCTCGGATCCCGGCTTGCCTTCAGCTCTGGTCCCGGCCTCGGCGGCCGGTCTGAGGGGTGCCCAGCGTCACACAAACCCCACCCGTCACGTCAGCCCCGCACTCCGGGTTCCACGCCTGCGGCGCGGCTGTCCTTATTGTTAGCCTTTTTTAGGTGGTGGAGAGCGCATCGCCTATGCGTATTTCCCGCCACATAAGCGACGTCGCCTCGGCTTCGGCGCACCTGGCGCCACATTGGCCCCTCCGGTAACACCACCCCGGGCTCCGCGGCTGCGGCGCGGCTGTCCTTATTGTTAGGTGGTGGAGAGTGCATCGCCTATGCGTATTTTCCACCACATAAGCGACGTCGCCCCGGTGTCGGCGCACCTGGCGCCACATTGGCCCCTCCGGTAACACCAGCCCCTTATCCTCCGGGGCGAGTCAGGGGTTGGGGGTGGGGGCCTGGCGGCGGAGCCAGGTCTGCGGCTGGCCTGATTCGGCGGCCATGGCCCGCCAGGTCCAGCCCGCGGCCCGGCGCTGGGTCACGTACTCGGCCATGCTGGCAAAGCCCAGCTCAGCGGCGCACGCGGCCGCGCGCTGCCCGGCTGCGTGCCGTTTGGCCGCGTGTGCGGTCCGGTCCAGCCCGTGGCGGCGCAGCGAGGACTCCACCGCGTGATGGGTCAGGCCCACCTCGGCGGCGATGGCGTTCACCGTCCAGTGCCCGGCGACGTGCCGGTCGCGGAGGTAACTGGCCACATCGGGGAACCCGAGTCGGGTCAGCGCAGGCTGCCACCGGGCGTCCCAGCGGCCCGCGCGGTGCTGCTGGGCGGCCGCCGCGGCCGCGGGGTCGATGTCGTGGAGATGCCGGGACAGCCAGTCCTTGTGCAGCCCGGCTTCGCGGCTGATGGCCGCCAGGCTGGCACCCGCCTCGGCCCGGGCCCGGACGAAACTGCCGATATCCGGGTATCCATGCTGCCGGGCCACGGCCGCGGCTACCTCGGCGCGGTGCTGGCCGGCCCGGTCGCTGTTCGCCCAGGCCACGGCCGCCGGGGTGACCGTGGCCAGGGCCCGCAGGTTCTTCTGGCGGCGCTGCTCCGGGATGGGCCGGCCGCGGGCGGCGGTGGCTGCGTCCCGGGCCAGCGCGGCCATCCCGGGCCCGCTGCCGGCCCGGCGGCGCTGCCGTTCCGGATCGCCGGGTCGAAGACCATCCGGGCGGCGAACGCGGCGGCCCGCAGCTTGCGGGTCTCGGCGCCTTCCAGGGACTGGCCGCGCTCCAGGCCAAACGCGGCGCAGTAGGCGTCCTTGGTCCAGCCGTGCCCGCGCAGGTGTGCGGTCACCGAGCGCAGCCACCGGCCGCACAGGTGGCAGGTGACCAGCGCGCCATCGGCGATGACCGCGCCGATCGGTGCGTAGTAGGGGGTGCCGTCCGGCAGCACGCCGAGGGCGGGGCGGTTGGCCGACCCGGCGGGGAGTGTGCCGGGTACCGCGGCTGGTGCGCTGGGCAGGACGGCTACGGCGGCCCTGGGACGGGCTGGTGCGCTGGGCGTCATGGCCGGCCTCCCCCGCGGGCAGCGAAGTAGTCACAATGAGACTATCGACTCGCGGGCGTCTCGCACAGGGCCGGGCGGGCCCTCAGGGCCGGGCGGGGCCGCAGCCGGAGCGCATTATGATCTTGAGGTCGCCGCGCCTGGCTACTTCTTTCAGGCCGAGCCGCAGGTAGAGGGCGTGGGCGCGGCGGTTGACGGTGAGCACCTCGAGCACGAGGGCCTGGCCCCGCTGCTGGGCCTCGTCGATGAGCGTGCTGATCAGCGCGGTGCCGATGCCCCGGCCCTGGTAGCCGGGCAGGATCTCGATGCGGGAGAGGTGGCTCTCACCGGGCCGGTAGTCGACGTGGATCATCCCGACATCCACGCCACCGGCGGTGATGATCTGCCAGCGGCCCGGCGCGAAGGCGCCGCGTTCGTGGTCGCGCTGGAACTGTTCATCCCATCCCCAGACCGCGGTGATGTACTCGCCCATGGCGGCGCGGTGCAGCTGGAAGCAGAACTCGCGGTCCGCGGGGACCGCTGGCCGCAGCGCCACCCCTGCCACGCCGCGGGCCGCCCCGGATTGCCCGGCCACCATGCGGGCATCATCCCTCCGGCCAGCGCTGTCCGGCCAGCGCTGTCCGGCTAGTGTGGGTCGACCAACGCGGGCCGACCTGTGCTGAGGGGGAGCCATGCCGACATTCCGCAAGTCACCGCCGGAGCTGGTCGCCCGGTTCGACGAGCTGGCCGCGCTGGCCGGCGACGCCGACCGTAAGCAGATGTTCGGCTATCCCAGCTGCGTGCTGGGCGGCAACATGTTCATGGCGCTGCACGAGGACTCGCTCATCCTGCGGCTGGCCGAGCCGGACCGGGCCGAGTTCCTGGCCACCTATGACGCCGCGCTGTTCGAGCCGATGCCGGGTCGGCCGATGAAGGAGTACGTGGTCGTGCCCGCCGCGCTGGCCAGCGACGATGCCGTGGACGACTGGGTGCGCCGGTCCCGCGCCTACGCCGGGACGCTGCCCGCCAAGAAGCCGAAGAAGGCCAAGGCGCCCAAGCGGACCTGAGCCCCGGGCTGCACTCCCGGGCTGCACTCCCGGGCGGCACTCCCGGGCGGCACTCCCGGGCGGCACTCCCGGGCTGAACCCCCGGGCTGAACCCCGGGTGGCTCAGACGAAGGCGCCCAGGCCGGTGAGGGCGCGGCCGACGATGAGCGTGTTGATCTCCCGGGTGCCCTCATAGGAGTAGATGGCCTCGGCGTCCGCCACGAACCGGCCCACCTGGTTCTCCAGCAGGATGCCGTTGCCGCCGAGCAGTTCCCGGGCGTACCCGACGGTCTCCCGCATCCGTACCGTGCAGAACGCCTTGGCCAGCGCGGAGTGGTGATCCTCGGCCCGGCCGTCCTGCTGCAGCTGGGACAGCCGGGCGCACAGGCAGGCCGAGGCGGTCACGTTGGCCAGCATCCGCACCAGCAGGTCCTGGACCAGCTGGAAGCCGGCGATCGGCTGGCCGAACTGCTCCCGCTGGCCTGCGTACGCCAGGGCATGCTCGTACGCGCCCCGGGCGCAGCCCACCGCCTGCCAGGCCACGCCCGCCCGGGTGAGCCGGAGCACCGCCGCGGTGCCGGCGAACGACGACGCGTTCTGCAACCGGTTCGCCTCCGGCACCCGTGCCCCGTCCAGGGAGATGTGCGCGTTCTGCACCACCCAGAGCGCGATCTTGTCCTGCATCGCCACGGCCGAGAAACCGGGCGTGCCCTTCTCCACCACGAACCCCTTGACCTGGTTATCCTCGGTGTCGCGGGCCCAGATGATCACGTAGTCGGCGAAGGTCGCGTTCCCGATCCACTTCTTCTGCCCGTCCAGCACCCACTCCCCACCCGCCTCCCAGCCCTCTTCACCCGGCGTGCGGTCGTGGTCAGCCCGCGGGCCACCCCCGATCCCACATCCGGCTCGGTCAGGCCGAACGCCCCGATCTTCTCCATCCGGGCCATGGCTGGCAGCCAGCGCTGTTTCTGCTCCTCCGAGCCGCACAGGTAGATCGAGCCCATGGCCAGCCCGGAGTGCACGCCGAGGAACGTCTGGATGGACGGGTCGATCCGGGCCACTTCCTGCGCGACCATGCCGTTCAGCAGGTTGCCGCCGCCCGGGCAGCCGTAACCCTCATAACCGATCCCCACGATGCCCAGCCGGGCCAGGCCGGGCACCAGGTCGTGCGGGAACTCGGCGCGGATCCAGTAGTCGTTGATGACCGGCTGGACCGACTTCTCCATGAACTCCCTGACCCGCCGGAGCAGGTCCCGCCCGGCGTTATCGAGCAGCGATTCGAGTGCGTAGAAGTCAGCGTCCGGAGCCAGCGTCATCGGTCTTCCCGGGTTAGTCAGGCTGCCTGCTGCCCGGGCCCGCGCCGAGGAAACCCTGCACCACCGGCGCGAGCCGGGCCGCCTCAGTGATCAGGCCGAGATGGCCGCCGTGGAACACATGCAGCCGCGAGCCGCGGATGAGCCGGTGCAGCATCCGGGCGTTGACCAGCGGGATGATCGGGTCGTCATCCCCGGACAGGATCAGCGTGGGCTGCCGGAGCAGCGGCAGGAACGGCGCGCTGGTCCAGGCCGTGGCCGCGGCGAGCTGGTAGAAGTAGCCGCGCGGCGGCCCAGGCTGGCCGTTTCCCACCATGGCCGCGGCCACCTGCTGCGGGTCACCCCGGGCGGACCCGCCGTACAGGGTCGGCGCGGCCCGTTCCAGGTAGCCAGGGTCGGTGTAGCGGCGGGGCGTGATCATCCGCAGCAGCACACTGGGTGGTCCCGGCACCATGGTCGCGCCAGTACCGGTGCTGACCAGGACCAGCCGTCGGCACCGCGCCCGCTGCGAGAACGCGAACTGCTGCGCGGCCCCGCCGCCCCAGGAGATGCCCAGCACATCGACCTGGTCGTGGCCGAGCTCGGTCAGCATCTGGGCGATCAGCCGGGCCAGCCCGGTGAACCGGTACGGCCGGTCCGGCAGCGGCGATCTGCCGACCCCGGGCACATCGAACCTGATCACGCCGAGCGCCGGATCGAGCGCATCCACGAACGGCTGCAGCAGCTCCAGGCGGGCACCGATGCCGTTGATCAGCAGCAACGGCAGCAGCCCCGGGTCCCCGCGACGTATCGAGACGTGCAGCTGCTGCTCGCCAGCGTTGATGAATTGAGGTTTTTCCTGGGACTGCGGGCCGGCTGAATCCTCGGCAAAGGCTGCGTCGCAGCTGTCAGCCGTCACCGCTGGCCACTCTCGGGGCGGGACGGGGCCGCCGGTGGCTGCAGGTCTTCTGGCGGTTGCACCGAGCGGCGCAGGATCTTGCCAGTGGGGCCCTTGGGCAGGCCGGAAACGAGCCATACGTAGCGCGGGTACTTGTACGCGGCGACCCGCTCCCGAGTGAACGCGCGCAGCTCCGCCGGGGTGGCCTGCGCACCCGGCTTGAGCGCAACCGCGGCGCCGATCTCCTCGCCCAGATCGTCGTGCGGGATCCCGATCACCGCGGCCTCCGCCACCGCCGGATGCTCGTACAGGACCTCCTCGATCTCCCGGGGATAGACGTTGTAGCCACCCCGGATGATCAGGTCCTTCTTCCGGTCCACGATGAAGAAGTAGCCGTCCTCATCGACCCGGGCCAGGTCGCCGGTGCGGAACCAGCCGTCCCTGATCGCCTCGGCGGTGGCCTCGGGCTTGTCCCAGTAGCCCTTCATCACGTTGTGACCGCGGATGACGATCTCGCCCACCTCGCCCGCGGGCAGTTCCTGGCCGGCGTCGTCCACCACGCGCATCTCGACACCCTCCACCGGGGTGCCGATCGAGCCCGGCTTGCGCACCTGGTCCGGCTGGTTGAACGAGGCGACCGGGGAGGTCTCGGACAGGCCGTAACCCTCCAGGATCATGCAGCCGAACTTCTCCTCGAAGGCCCGCAGCACCTCCACCGGCAGGGCAGCACCGCCGGATACGCAGGTCCGCAGCGATGTGACGTCAGTCTGCGCGCCACCTGGGTCGTGCAACATGGCGGCGTACATGGTCGGCACGCCTTCGAAGACCGTCACCCGGTCCCGCTCGATGATCTTCAGCGCCTGGCCGGGGTCGAACCGGGGCAGCAGGGTCAGCGTGCCGCCGCCGCAGATCGTCGCGTTCAGGCCGCAGGTCAGCCCGAACACATGGAACAGCGGCAGGCAGCCCATGATCACGTCGTCCGGGCCTGCCTTGATCAGGGTTTCGGCGGTGAGGCGGGCGTTGCGGGCCAGGTTCGCGTGGGTCAGCTCGGCGCCTTTGGGCCGCCCGGTGGTGCCCGAGGTGTACAGGATCACCGCGTCGTCCGCGCCGGACCGGTCCGCATGCCCGGTCACCGGGGTGTATTCAGCCAGCACGGACGCCAGATCGGGCTCGGCGACTTCGATCACCTGGGTACCGGTCTCGGCTGCGCCCTTGGCCGCCTCCGGCACGGCCGCCTGCCAGGCGAACAGCACCTTCGCACCGGAGTCACCGAGGTAGTAGGCCACCTCGCGGCTCTTCAGCAACGGGTTCATCGGGACGACCACAGCGCCGGCCGCGAGCGCGCCGTAGAACGCGATCGGGAACGCGGGCACGTTGGGCAGCATGATGCCGACCCGGTCGCCCGGGTGGACGCCAGCCGACTCGAGCAGGGCCGCGGCCCGGCCGGCCGCGTCCTCTAGCTGTGCGTAGCTCAGCACCAGGTCATCCATGCGGATCGCGGGGTGGTCCGCGTGCTCCGCCGTGGCCTCGTCGAGCACCGAACTCAGATTCGCCATCACGCTCTCCCCGGTCGCCGTTGCACCGCTGTTCCTTTTGTACCCGCGGGTAGCCCCACTGGAATCATGCCTGCTGACCGGCTTGGCGCGGACAGGTCTGGGCCAAACGGGATCTGATTCCCGGAACGGGTGAATGCGGCGAGCCTGGCCGCGCCACGTAGGGTGCGTTCAGGTGCCCCCTTAGGTGTGCCTTGGGGTGCGCCGGGGCCCGGCAGCGGAGGGACGATGGATCAGCCAGCGTCGGTGCCGGTCAGCGGCTTCCTGCTGGAGCAGCTGCCCGTGGCGGAGGACCGGACCGCCGCCTACACGATCCTCCGCGAGGCCGGGCCGGTGACCCGTAACGCGCGCGGCCCCTACATCGTCGTGTCCGCCGAGGGAGCCGAGTTCGCGCTGAAGCAGCCCGGGCTCTTCTCCTCCGAGCGGGCTTTCACGATCGGCAGCCCGCTGCCGCTGGTCCCTATTGCCTTCGACCCCCCGGAGCACACCCGCTACCGGCGGGTCCTGCAGCCGTTCTTCAGCCCGCGAAGCATCGCGGCCTGGCGGCCAGAGGTAGCATCCCTGGCCCGCCAGCTGATCGACGGCTTCGCCGGGCGGGGCGAGTGTGACCTGGTCGCAGAGCTGGCCGCGCCGCTGCCCGCCCAGGTCTTCCTCACCTTGTTCGGCCTGCCACTGGGCGACCAGGACCGGCTGATCGCCTGGAAGGAAGGCCTGCTGAACAACTTCGGCTTCCAGGCCGGGGAGCCGCCCGCGGAGCGGGCCGTCCGGCTCGGCGCGGAACTCTTCGAGTACCTGGTCGGGCACGTCGGGGAATGCCGCCGCACCGGGACGACCGCCGGGCTGCTCGGCCAGTTGCTGGCGGACACCAGCGACGAGCGGCTCAGCGACGCGGAGATCTACGGGCTGTCCTTCCTGTTCGTGCTGGCCGGGCTGGAAACCGTGACCTCCGCGCTGAGCACGGCCTTCGCGATCCTGGCTGCCCGGCCGGACCTCCGGCAGCAGATCGCCGCCGATCCCGCGATGATCCCCGCCGCGGTCGAAGAACTGCTGCGCTTCGACGGGCCGATCGTGTGGGTGCCCCGGGTGGCCACTCAGGACATCGACCTGGCTGGGCAGGTCATCCCGGCGGGCGCGAGCGTGCATATCGCGCTGGCCGTGGCGGACCGGGACCCGGCCGAGCACGCCGACCCGGACGTGATCGACTTCGGCCGTCAGGAGCGGAACCTGGCGTTCGGCGGCGGCCCGCACCGCTGCCTCGGCTCGCACCTGGCCCGGATGGAGATGCGGGTGGCGCTGGCCGAGTGGCACCGCCGGATACCGGACTACGAGCTGGCTCCGGGGCCCGCCCCGCGGGCCACCTGGCCGGCCGGCCTGGTCGGCATCGACCGGCTGCCGCTGGTCTTCCCGGTGCGTGATGTTTTCCCGGAGCGTGATGCGTTCCCGGGCCGTGATGCCTTCCCGGAGCGTGATGGCGGGTGAGCGGGGACGAGCCAGCAGGGGTCGCCTTCCCTGCCGCCGCGGACGGACGCCGGAGCACGTCAGCGCTGGGCCGGGCTGTCGTCGCGGACGCGCTACGCCAGGCCGACCCGGTCGGTGCGCTCGGCGCGGAGCAGGAGACGAACTGGCGCACCGGTTACCTGGTGCACTTCCGCCGCCTGGTCGAAGCCGGGCTGGCGTCCCGGGACGCCGCGCTCTCGGTAGCCCGCGACGGCCTGGACTCGCTGCACCAGCAGATGCGTGTCGTGGCGCCCGACGGCACCGAGGATGCGCTGGACACCGTGCTCTCCGCCGCGCCGCAACGGTCCTTCCGCACGGTCACACTGACCGGCGCGGGCCAGCCGGAGCGGGAGTTCTCGCTGCCCTATCGCGGTGCCCGGCTGACCGGCGATGCCCTGGCCCGCCAGCTGGACACCTGGGTGGCCAGCGGGGTGATCGAGCCGTCCTGCGCGGCCGCCGTGCGGACCGTGGCGGCTCACCCGGAGTGGCTCCGGCTGCCCGGCCGGACCCTGGTCGCGGCGGGCGCGGGCGCTGAGATCGGGCCGCTTCCCGCGCTGCTCAGCTGGGGCGCCCAGGTGGCCGCCGTGGACCTGCCCCGGCGCCCGCTCTGGGACCGGGTGCTGGAGGGGGCACAGCGCCGCGCCGGGACGCTCCTGGTGCCTGTGGCCGAGGACCTGGCGGGCACTGATCCGGCGGGCACTGATCTAGCGGGCGCTGATCTCGCAGGCGCTGATCTGGCGGGGGTCGCCCAGTCAGCTGGTATCGACCTGGTCAGTGAGGTTCCGGCCGCCGCGGGCTGGCTGGCCAGCCTGCCCGGCCCGCTGGTCCTCGGCAACTACGTCTACGCCGATGGCGCCGCCAACGTGCGGGTCTGCGCCGCGGTCAACGCGCTGACCCTCCGCGTGCAGGCGGAACGCGGCGACGTGGCGCTGGCCTTCCTGGCCACCCCGACCGACGTATTCGCCGTCCCGGCTGACGCGGTGGCCCAGTCCGTGCACGCGTACGCGACCAGGTCGCGGGCGGCCAAGCTGGCGGGCCGCCCGCTGCGCACGCTGTCTGGCGGCCGGCTGCTCCGCCGTGCCTACCGGCCTGGGGCCGACCCCGGTATCAACGACAGCCTGGTCGCACAGCAGGGCCCTAACTACGCGCTGGCCAAGCGGCTGCACCGGTGGCGGGCCACGGTCGCCCGGGAGGCTGGCCAGGTCGTGTCGCTCAACGTGGCCCCGCCGACCCGGACCCGGTCGGTGACCAAGAACCGTGCGCTGGCCGCCGCGTACGCCGGGGCGCACCGGTTTGGCGTCGAGGTCTTTGAGCCAGCCACCTGCACCGTGCTGATGGCCGCGTTGCTGGTGCGCGACCTGAACACCGGCGGCGGGGCAGCCGGGGCACATCCCTGGCAGGACGAGGCGCACGGCGCGGCGCACGGTGGCCTGTGGCGCATTGCCTACGCTCCGCGCAGTGCCCTCGGCCTGGCCGCCCTCCTCGGCTACGGCGCCACCCGATCCTGACCCCGGGCCGGGACTGGGCGGGACGGCGCGGCGGACGGCGGACGGGCAGGATGGCCGTGGGCTTGACAAGGGACCGCGCCGCCGACATTCTTAACGTACTCATTTTAGAACTAGGTGGTTATGGATGCCTGCTGGCCAGCTCAGCGTAGACCGGCCCGGTGCTGGCCAACCCGGTGCTGGCCAACCCGGTGCCGACCGGCTCAGTGCCGTTTTCGGGGCGCTGGCCGATCCCACCCGCCGGGCTATCCTCACCCGGCTGGCCAGCGGCGATGCCACAGTGGCCGAGCTGGCCGCGCCGTTCAGCGTGTCCCAGCCGGCCATCTCCCGCCACCTCAAGGTGCTGGAGCATGCCGGGCTCATCTCCCGCAGCCGCCGGGCCACGGCCCGGCTCAGCCACCTCGAAGCGCAGCCGCTCCAGGACGCAACCGCCTGGCTGGCCCGGTACCGGGAGTACTGGCAGGAGAGCCATGACCGGCTGGAGGCGCTGCTCGCGGCCATGCCGGAGGAGCGTGCCGAGAACCAGGCCTGATCGCTGCTGGCCGGTCACCGGTCACCCGCTAAGCCGCTCACCAGGCAGAAGGTCATCGTACAGAAGTTCACCGGACAGAAGCTCACCAGGCAGAAGATCACCGGACAGAAAGGAGCTCGCAATGGCCACCACCCAGATCGTGGCGGAGCCCGGGATACCGCAGATCGTGGTCACCCGGGAGTTCCGGGCCCGGCCGGAACTTCTCTTGCGCGCCCACACCGATCCCGAGCTGCTCGTCCAGTGGCTTGGGCCGCGCCAGGTGCGGATGGTCGTTGACCACCTCGACGCTCGCGATGGCGGTATCTGGCGCTACACCCACTACCTGGCCGACGGCGAAGCGCACGCCTTCCACGGCGTCTACCACGGGACCCCCTCCCCGGACGGCATCGTGCAGACCCTCGAGTACGAGCGGATGCCCGGTCACGTCTGCCTGGCCACGGTCACCTTCGCTGAGCACGACGGCATGACCACGCTGTGCCAGAACACCGTGTTCCAGTCGGTGGCGGACCGCGACGGATACGTCCAGTCCGGAATGGACGAAGGCGTGCACGACTCGATGGACCGGCTTGCGGAGCTCATTGCCGCGCTGAGCACAGTGCACTGATCTCAGCCGGCCAAGGGCTGGGTGCCCAGCGGCGCTGCTGACCATCACCCGGACAACCGCGCTGACCATCACCCGGACAGCGGATAAACGGCAGGAGGAAAGGCGTGCTGCTCGAAGGCAAGAATGCCGTCATCTATGGCGGAGGCGGCGCGGTCGGCGGCGCGGTGGCCCGCGCCTTCGCCCGGGAAGGCGCGAGTGTTCACCTCGCTGGCCGGACCATGGACCGGCTGCAGCGGGTGGCCGGCGAGATCCGCGCCGCGGGCGGCCAGGCCGCAGTGGTTCAGCTGGACGCGCTGGATGAGACGGCAGTGAACGAGCACGCCGATGCGGTGGCCGCCACCGCGGGCAGCCTCGACATCTCGGTCAACCTCATCTCGCACGGCGACGTCCAGGGAACCCCGCTCGCTGAGATGTCCCTCAGCGACTTCGAGCGGCCGGTCGTCACGGCGGTGCGGACCACCTTTCTAACGGCTACGGCCGCCGCCCACCACATGATCAGGCAGCGGTCAGGAGTGATCCTGATGTTCGGCGGCTACGGGGACCCGAGCCCCCGCGTGGGCGGGCTGCAGGTGGCGTTCGGCGCGGTCGAGGCGCTGCGCCGGGGCCTGGCCTGTGAGCTGGGGCCGTACGGCATCCGCGTGCTCACCCTGCAGACCGGCGGGATCCCGGAGACGCTGCCAGAGAATTTCGCGGGCCGCCAGGCGATCATCGACGGTATCGAGGGCCGGACCATGCTGCACCGGGCGGCCACGCTCGCTGACGTGGGCAACGTAGCGGCCTTCGCCGCCTCGGACTACGCCCGCAGCATGACCGCCACCGCCCTCAACATCACCGGCGGCTCGGTGGTGGACTAGCGGCTGGTGGACTAGCGGCTGGTGGACTAGCGCTCAGTGGTGGGCGGGCTGGCTGCTGATGGCCGCCCCGGCTAGCCGAGTACTCGGCGCGCAGCAGGTGCTTGCGCAGCTTGCCTGCGGGCGTGCGGGGCAACTCCTCGACGAAGACGACGCTGCGGGGCGCCTTGTAATGCGCAATACGGTCCCGGACGTACTCGATGATCACGCGCTCGAGTTCCGGTCCGCCTGCCACGCCTGGCATCGGCTGGATAATGGCCAGGACCGCCTCGCCCATCTCGTCGTCGGGCACGCCGATCACCGCCACATCGAGCACATCCGGGTGCAGAGCCAGGCAGTTCTCTACTTCCTGGGGATAAATGTTCACCCCGCCCGAGATGATCATGAAGGATTTGCGGTCGGTCAGGAACAGGTAGCCGTCCTGATCGAGGTAGCCCATGTCCCCGGTCGTGGTCCAGTACGGGTGCTGCGGATGCTGCGCCGCCGCGGTCTTGGCCGGGTCGTTGTGGTACTGGAAGGCCAGCTCGTCCCGTTCGAAGTACACGGTGCCGATCTGGCCGGCCGGAAGCTCACAGCCGTCGTCATCGCAGACATGCACGATGCCGACCAGGGCGCGGCCGACCGAGCCCGGCTTGGTCAGCCAGTCCGGGGCCAGGATGACGGTCATGCCTGCCCCTTCGGTCGCGGCGTAGTACTCGTGGATGACCGGGCCCCACCAGTCGATCATGGCCCGCTTGACCTCGACGGGGCAGGGCGCGGCCGCGTGAATCGCGGCCCGGAGGCTGCGGTGGTCATACCGCTCGCGTACCCCGGCGGGCAGCTTGAGCATGCGGACGAAGTGGGTCGGCACCCACTGGCTGTGCGTGACGTGATGATCCTCGATCGCGGCCAGGGCCCGCTCCGGGTCGAATTTGTGCAGCACGACCACGGTGCCGCCAGCCATCTGCACCCAGCTGCTGAAGCGCAGCGGAGCGGCGTGGTAGAGCGGCGCGGGACTGAGGTAGACCGTGCTGCAGTCGAAGCCCCACAGGCCGAGGATCGGGACCGCGTGCGGGTTCCCCTCGGTGACGCTCACCGGCCGTGGCTCGAACTGGATCCCCTTCGGGCGGCCGGTCGTGCCGGAGGAGTACAGCATGTCCCCGCCCAGGGGTTGCTCTGGCAGTGGCTCGGACGGCGCGTCGGCCAGGGCCTTCTCGTAACTGTCGTAACCGTCCACGGTTTCGCCGAAGGCCAGCCGTACCGTGGTGTCAGCCGCCGCAGGAAGCAGCGAGCGGCCGAGTTCTCCCTGCGCGGCGCTGATGATCAGCGCGCGCGCACCGCAGTCATGGACGATGTAGGCGCTTTCCTCGGCGCTGAGGTGCCAGTTGACCGCGGTCAGGTAGAGCCCAGAGCGAAGCGCCGCCCAGTAGACCTCGAAGTAGCGGAGGCTGTTCTCTGATATCAGCGCGACAGTGTCGCCGGGGCGTAGTCCCGCGTCATACAGCAGCCGGGACAGCCGGACGGAGCGGTCCTCCAGCTCCCCATAGCTGAGCGTCTCGCCAGATTCGTACAGGATCGCGGCGGCCTTGTCTGCATCCTCCGCGGCGTACTTGCCTGGGTACATCCCTCGCCGGTCCTCTGCGCTATGAGTTATCCCCTACAGGGTGGAGTCCGGCGGGCGGCTGGACAAGTAACAAGTAACTCGTACTTATCCTCTGATACACGGGCTCCAGCTTGACACCCATCGAATTCATATTCGATAGTGACATCCATGGAAACGGGAATTGCCCAGGTCAGAGGGCTATACGAGGTGGAGTCAGGGGCCGGCGGAGCGCCATCGGCTGCCCGTTTCCCGGGGGAGCTGGAGCTCCCCGTGGCGCCGGCTCTCCCCGCGCTGCCGGTCCTCCCGGCCCTGGCGGGCTTGCTGCCCGGCGGCCTGCCCCGCGGCACGGTGCTGACCGCCGGCCGGTGGAACCTGCTCTGCCTGGCGCTGGCCGCGGCCGCGTCGATGGACGGGGCCTGGTCCGCGGTGATCGGGCTGCCGCAACTGGGGATGGCCGCGGCCGCTGAAGCCGGGCTGGATCCCGGCCGGATGCTGCTGGTCCCAGATCCGGGTGCGGCCTGGCCGCAGGTGGTCGCCTCGCTGCTGGAGGGCTGCGAGCTGGTCCTGCTGTGCCCACCGGACCGGCCGCCCGCTCCGGTGCTGCGGAGGCTGGGGGCCACCCTGCGCCGCTCCGGGGGCGTGCTGGTGGTGGCGGGGGACTGGGCGGGCGCGCAGCTCCGGTTGCTGGTGACCCGCGAGGAATGGGCCGGGATCGGGGACGGCCACGGGCGGCTGCGCGCCCGCCGGGTCCAGGTGGTCGTGGCAGGCCGGGGTGCGGCGGCGCGTTCACGGGCTCAGTGGTTGTGGCTGCCCGGCCCGGATGGCTCGGTGGGCATCGCGGACCAGATCACCACCGTGGGCCGCGGCATGCGGGACACCGGGTGACCGCCGCGGCCGGGGGGCCGAGGCGGGTCCTGGTCGTGTGCTGCCCCCGTGCCGTTGGTAGCTCCAGTGCCGGGTGCTGCCCGGATGAAGAAGCCTTCGCCCCAGTGGTCGCGGTGGTCGAGGAGTTCTGCCCGCAGGTGGAGGTGCTGCGGCCTGGCCTCTGCGCGATCAACACCCGCGGCCCGGCCCGGTACTTCGGCGGAGAAGCGGCCCTGGCCAGCCAGATCCTGGCCGCGGTGACCCGCCTCGAGCGCCATGCCCAGGCCCAGGCCGGCCTCGCCGACGGGCTGTTCGCCGCGCAACTCGCGGCCCAGCAGGCGGAGCCCGGCACGGTCCGGCTGATAGTCCCGGGCGGCACCCCAGCCTTCCTGGCCCCGCAACCCGTCAGCGTGCTCGGGCCACCCGGACCTGGCTGGATCTGCTGCCCCGGCTGGGCCTGCGGACGCTGGGGGAATTCGCCGCGCTGCCTGTCATGGAGGTGATGAACCGGTTCGGGGCGCTGGGAGTGCTCGCCCACCGGCTGGCCCGCGGCCTGGCCTCCCGTCCGCTGGCACCCCGGCCGCCAGCAGCTGATCTCTCCGTCTCGGTGGAGTTCGATCCGCCTGCGGAGCAGGACGAGCCGGTGGTGTTCGCGGCCAAGGCACTGGCCGAGCGGATGCACGCTGGGCTCGCCGCGCGCGGCCTGTGCTGCGTGCGGGTGCGGATTCAGGCGACGTCAGCGAGCGGTCAGCAGACTAGCCGACTGTGGCAGCACGACGGGCTGCTGTCCGCACTGGCCGTGGCCGAGCGGGTCCGCTGGCAGCTGGCCAGCTGGCGGGGTACGAGGGCGGTACCAGAGGGAAACGCGGAGCCCTCCGGCCCGGATGGTATCGCGGCGCTCCGGCTGATCCCCGATCAGCTGGTCCGCGACGAAGGGCGCCAGCTCGGGCTGTGGGGCGAGACGGTGGTCAGTGACCGGGTGGCCCGCGCCGCCCTCCGGGTGCAGGCCATGCTGGGGCACGGTGCGGTGACCCGTCCGGTGCTGGCGGGCGGCCGCGGCCCGGCCGAGCAGGTCACTCTGGTCCCGTTCGGTGACGCCCACGAGGCCGCCACCCCGCCGGACCAGCCCTGGCCGGGACGGCTGCCCGCACCGTCCCCGGCCACGGTCTACCCGGACCCGCTGCCCGCCATGATCACCGATGACTTCGGGGCCGAGGTGACGGTCACCGGGCGGGCCCTGGTCTCCGCGCCCCCCGGCTGGATGTCGGTCGGTGGCGGCGAGTGGCTGGCGGTCGTCAGCTGGGCCGGTCCCTGGCCGGTGGACGAACGCTGGTGGCAGCCCCGGCGGGCGTCCCGGCGAGCCAGGTTCCAGCTGGTCACCGCGGACGGGAGCGGCTGGCTGCTGGCGGTCAGGAACGGCGGCTGGCTGGTCGAGGCCCGGTACGACTGACCCCGGGCAAACAAGGGCAACGCGGAGGGAACAAGGGCGGGGCAACGCGGAAGGAGAGTGAGCCGGTCATGGGCTGGGACAACCCGCCGGTGCCGTGGCGAGAGCTGCAACAACGCCTGACCTGGGGCACCGCCCCGCCCCCTCAGCCGCCCGGGCCCCGCCGGCTCGGACCGCAGCGGCTCGGGCCCCAGCGCGACGGACCCCAGCCACTCGAATCCCCCTGGACCGAACTGCAGTGGACCGAACTGCAGTGGGCCGAACTGCACTGCCACTCGTCGTTCAGCTTCCTCGACGGGGCGTCCAGCCCGGCCGAGCTGGTCGCTGAGGCGGCGCGCCGGGGCCTGGCCGCGCTGGCCATCACCGACCACGACGGCATGTACGGGGTGCCGCAGTTCGCCCAGGCCGCCGCCAAGCTCGAGCAGCTGGCCGGCGCCACCGTCGGCACCATCGTCGGCGCCGAGCTGAGCGTCGGCCCGGGGGGGCGACCCCGCGGACCCCCCGGGCGGCTCAAGCCGCGGCCAGCGCCGAGCGGGCCGGTTCGCCTGATCCTCCGGGCGAGCACCTGCTGGTCCTGGCCCGCGACCCGGAGGGCTACCGCCGCCTGTGCCGGGTGATCAGCCAGGCCCAGCTGCGCCGGCGGCCAGAAGGGCCGCTTGAGCTACGACCTGGCAGGACCTGGCCGCAGGCGCACGACGGGCACTGGGTGATCCTCACCGGCTGCCGCAAGGGCGCCGTGCCTGCCGCGCTCGCCGCGCACGGTCCCGAGGCGGCCGCGCGGGAACTCGCCACACTCACCGGCATGTTCGGCCCGGGCAACGTCATGGTCGAGCTGACCAGCCACGACCACCCGGACGACGACGAGCGCAACGACGCCCTCTGTGAGCTGGCCGCCGCCACCGGCACCCCGGTGATCGCCACCAGCAACGTGCACTACGCGGCCCCCCGCGACGCCCGGCTGGCCCAGGCGCTGGCTGCGGTCAGGGCCCGCCGCAGCCTGGCCGAGATGGACGGCTGGCTGGCCGCGTCCGGTACCGGCTACCTGAGATCACCAGCGGAAATGGCGTACCGGCTGCGCCGCTACCCGGGGGTGCTGGCCCGCACCAACCACCTGGCCCGCGAATGTGCGTTCGACTTCCACGTGATCGCGCCGCGGCTGCCCGACTTCCCGGTTCCGCAGGGGCACACCGAGGCGACCTGGCTGCGCGAGCTGACCAGCCAGCAGGCCCCAGAGCGGTACGGCCCGCCGGGCGCCGAACGCGTCCCAGGCGCATACGAGCAGATCACCCGGGAGCTGGACGTCATCGAGACGCTGGGCTTCCCCGGTTACTTCCTGATCGTGCACGACATCGTCCGGTTCTGCGCGGACAACAGGATCCTGTGCCAGGGCCGGGGCTCGGCGGCCAACTCGGCGGTGTGCTTCGCGCTGGGCATCACCAGCGTGGACCCGGTCCGGCACCGGCTGCTGTTCGAGCGGTTCCTGTCCGCGGGCCGGGACGGGCCGCCCGACATCGACCTGGACATCGAGCACCGCCGCCGGGAAGAGGTCATCCAGTACGTCTACCGAACCTACGGCCGGGACAACGCGGCCCAGGTAGCCAACGTGATCACCTACCGGCCGCGGCTGGCGCTGCGCGACGCGGGCCGTGCGCTTGGCTACAGCCCACGCGAGCGCGGCGATTGGGCCAGGCAGGTCGGCCCCCGCCAGTACGGGGCGGGCCAGCCGATCCCGCCGGACGCTGGCGTCCCGGAACCAGTCCTCCAGCTGGCCGGCCGGATGCAGCGGCTGCCGCGGCACCTGGGCATCCACTCTGGCGGGATGGTGATCTGCGACCGGCCGGTCGGCGAGGTGTGCCCGGTGGAGTGGGCCCGGATGCCGGGCCGGTCGGTGCTGCAATGGGACAAGGACGACTGTGCCTACGCTGGCCTGGTCAAGTTCGACCTGCTCGGCCTGGGCATGCTGACCGCGGTGCGGGACTGCTTCGAGCTGGTCGCGGCGCACCACGGTCAGCGCTGGAGCCTGCACACGATCCCGCAGGAGGATCCGGGCGTCTACGACATGCTGTGCGCGGCGGACACCGTGGGCGTGTTCCAGGTCGAGTCCCGGGCTCAGATGGCGACCCTGCCCCGGCTGCGGCCGCGCGAGTTCTACGACCTGGTGGTGGAGGTCGCGCTGATCCGGCCGGGCCCGATCCAGGGCGGCTCGGTACATCCCTACATGCGGCGGCGGCACGGGGAAGAACCGCCCAGCCTGCCGCACGAGTCGATGCGCGCCGCCCTCGGCAAGACGCTCGGCGTCCCGTTGTTCCAGGAGCAGATGATGCAGCTGGCCATCGACTGCGCTGGGTTCAGCCCGGCCGAGGCGGACCGGCTGCGGCAGGCGATGAGCGCCAAGCGCAGCCCGGAGCGGATCGAGGAGCTGCGCGGTCGGCTGCTGGACGGGATGGCGGCCCGCGGCATCCCGGTCGCGGCCGCCGAGGACATCTACCAGAAGGTTCTCGCCTTCTCCAGCTACGGCTTCCCGGAATCGCACGCGATCAGCTTCGCCTACCTGGTCTACGCCAGCGCCTGGCTGAAGTGCTACTACCCGGCCGCGTTCACCGCGGCCCTGCTGCGCGCCCAGCCGATGGGCTTCTACTCCCCGGCCAGCCTGATCGGCGACGCGCGGCGGCACGGCGTCGAGGTCCGCGGCGTGGACGTCAACGCCAGTGCCGCCCAGGCCACACTGGAGCCGCCGCCACTGCCGGGAAAGTCAACGTCAACAGCAGGCAACGAAAACCAGTCCCCGTACCGCCCCGCCCAGGCTGGTCCGGCCACCGCGGGTGAACCCAGCCCCGGCGTCGTCCCGGCCGGCCGCGGGCCGGCGGGTGGCCGCCGGCGGATGGCGGCCCAGCGGGTGGTGCCGTCCCGGCCGGCGGCAGTCCGATGCCCGGCCAGCCCGTGATCCGGCTCGGCCTGGCCATGGTCAGGAACCTCGGTACCGGGCCGGCCGAGGCTATCGCCGCGGGCCAGCCGTACCGGGATCTGGAGGACTTCGCCCGGCGCACCCGGCTGCCCGCCGCGGCGCTGGAGGCGCTGGCCACGGCGGGCGCGTTCGGCTGCTTCGGGCTGGGCCGCCGGGCGGCGCTGTGGGCGGCCGGCCCGGCGGCCAGCATCCGGGCCGGGCAGCTGCCCGGCACCACCCCCGGGCTGGCCGCGCCGCCGCTGCCGGCCATGACCGGGGCCGAGCAGACGTTCGCGGACCTGTGGGCCACCGGGACCTACGGCACCCATCCGCTCGCACATCTGCGGCCGCGGCTGGCTGAGCGCGGGGTGACCGAGGCCGCGGCGCTGGCCGCCGCCCGCAACGACTCCGCCGTGCTGATCGCCGGGCTGGTCACGCACCGGCAGCAGCCCGGGACGGCCCGCGGGGTGGTGTTCCTCAGCCTGGAGGACGAGACCGGGATCGCGAACGTGATCTGCCCGCCGTGGGTCTGGGAGCGGCATCGCCGACTGGCGGTGTCCGCCAGTGCACTGCTCGTGCACGGCCGGGTGGAAGCTTCCGGCGGGGCGGTCAGCGTGCTCGCCACCCGGCTGCGCCGGCTCCCGGTGGCCGCCGCCGCCCGCAGCCGCGACTTCCGCTGAGGGGCCACGTAAGCGGCGTAGCCCATGGCGCATCTCACTGTGCGGTGGGAAATGCGCAAATGCGACGCACTTGCCACCACATAACGGGGTCAATGCAGCAGCTGCGGCTCGATCCGTTCCTCGAGGGCTTGGGTGCCGTCCTGGGTGACCAGGTAGACGGCCTTGCCGGGGATGTCGGACAAAGCCTCGGTCATCTCGGTGCCCCGGTAGAGCAGGCCGGTGCCGTCGTCGGTGGCGTACCCGCCGGGCAGCGTGCCGTCCGCGACCAGGTGCTGGAAGAGCGGCCGGCGCTGCGGCTCGGAGTCGTAGTGCACCCCGTTGGCGTACGGCAGGAAGCCCAGGCCGTTGGTGACCGGCCGCAGGTCGGTACCGAACGAGTCGGTGGTCCCGCCGATGTGCCAGCAGATGGACCCGGCGGAGACCCCGGCCAGCACCACCCCGGCCTGCCAGGCCTGCCGGAAGCTCTCGTCCAGGCCGTGCAGCCGCCATAGCTCGAGCAGGTTCGCGACGCTCCCGCCACCGACCCAGACCACGTCCTGGTCCAGCAGGAACCCGGTCATGTCGGCGACGTTCGGCATCGGGAACAGGTTCAGCGACGAGACGGCCACCCCGGCCACCCGGCCCGCGTCGCTGAACAGGGCCTGGTTCGCGCGCTGGTCACCGCCAGCCGTGCCGACGTAGCAGAGCTGAGGCGCCCGCCCGGTCACCCCGGCGAGGTCGATGGCGTACCGCAACAGGGGGCTGAAGGTGACCCCGGTGCGCGGGTCGGGGCGCAGCCCGCCGGACGTGGCGAGGATGGTAGGCGAATCGGCTGGCATGGGCCGGAGCATAACGTGAGCGCGGGACGGCTGGGCCGTCCCGCGCTCACGCGCTGTGCTCAGGAGTGGTTGCCGAACGTACCCTGCGGCGGGTTCGTCGTACCCTGCGGCGGGTTCGTCGTCGTGGACGGCGGGGCCGACCAGGTGGACGTGCTGGTCGGGGTCGAGGTGACCGTCCAGCTGTTCTGCACCCAGTGGCGGCTGGCCGACAGCAGGAAGCCATCGGTGTTCCCGGCTGCGTCGGTGTAGAAGCCGACCAGGTCACCTGCGTCGTTGACGCCGTTGACCGTGGTGGCGCCCACGCCCAGCGGGTCGCTGATCGTCTTCCACCCGTTCTGCCAGGACCAGGTGAACCCGAACGTCTTGGCGCTGCTGCCGCTGCCGAAGGTGTAGGTGCCGACGACCTCACGGTTGTCGTTGACGCCGAAGGCCTGCGTCATCGTGGCGCCCGGGTAGGCGAGGGTGAAGATATGGCCGTCCGCGAGCTTCAGGAAGCCCTTGGTGGTACCGCCGAGGCCGACCCGGAAGCCAGCGATGTCGCCCTCATTGTTGATGCCGGCCGCGGTCACGCTGGTCGACCACGGGATCCACACCTGGTGGAACTCGCGGGTGAAGATGTTGTAGGTGTACCCGTGGTCGTTGCCCTTGGCGTCGGTGTAGAAGCCCACCGCGACATCGGAGTTGTTCACGCCGAGCAGCTGGTTCACCGGCGGGCTGGCATTGTTCCAGGTCGGGAAGTTGACGCTATGGAAATGGCCGTGCCAGGTGTAGAAGCCGAAGTTGTTGTTCATCTGGCTGGCGGTGTTCTGGGTCGAATAAAAGCCGACCGTAACCCCAGTGTCGTTGATCCCGATCACCTGGGTCTGCGCCGCGTACGGGAAGTTCTCGTTCTGGTAGAACCGGCCGAGGTTCAGCACGTAGCCCTTGTTCGGGTGACCCGCCGCGCCGGAGCCCAAGTACCCGGCGATCTGGCCGTGGTTGTTGATGCCCAGCAGCTGGTTGAACGTGGGGTCACGCTGGTCGTTCAGCGTGCTGAATGACCAGGTCGTCATGAACCGGCCGTGCCCGCCGTGCCCGCCGAACGAGGAATCCCCGTCCCCGTTGTGGGCGGCGAAGGAATTGGCGGACAGGTTGATCTTTCCCGACCCGTTCAGGGCAACCGCACCGCCAATTGCGCCGCCGGCGACGACAGCGGCCGCGCCGATCGCCGCAATGGTCATCTTGCGCCTTCTGGGTCCACGCCTGTTCGCGCCGGCCCTGACATACCTCGTTCCCACCTAAATCCCTTTCCCATGCTGTGGTCTGCGACGGGGGTGTACAGAACTGATCGCGTCGATGACGTTAGCGGTGCGGTGCGGCCATTCCGAGGAAGTCAGGGCCCCGGTCCGCAAACCGTAAGATTTGCCGCTGACCTGCATATTTTGGGTAACGAGAATGGCTGGTTTAGGACACGTCACGGCCGGGAGCCGGGGGCGCTAGCCCGGGGGCGGTAGCGTCCTGGGGTGAGCGTGCTGTGGGTTCCGTATCACCTCGACGAGTACCTG
The DNA here is from genome assembly GCA_963804455.1 of uncultured Actinomycetes bacterium. GTDB lineage: Bacteria > Actinomycetota > Actinomycetes > Streptosporangiales > Streptosporangiaceae > RYN-230. Next base: position 6,617 of record CAWDRD010000058.1, on the reverse strand, counting down.
CCTGGCCTGGACCTGCCGATGCAGCCTGACGAAGTGATCACCGCGGCCCTGCCCGCGGGCGATGTGTGGACCCGGCTGGCCACGCTGTACGCGGTCACCGCCCGCGCGGTGGCGGACGTGACCCGCAGCGGCGGCCGCCCGGTGGTGGTTTCCGGGGACTGCACCACCGCCCTGGGCACGATGGCCGGGCTGCAGCAGGTGGCGCCCGGGCTGGACCCCGCGGTGGTCTGGTTCGACGCGCATGGCGACGTGCAGACCCTGGAGACGACGGCCTCGGGCTACCTGGGCGGCCTGCCGCTGCGGCTGCTGGCCGGCTACCGGCCGGAGCTGATCGCGGCCCGGCTCGGGTTGCGGCCAGTGCCTGAGCAGCGGATCGTGCTGGCGGGGGCCCGTGACCTGGACCCGCCGGAGGTGGCCTACCTGGACGGCGCGCGGATCCACCGCACCGGGCTGACCGCCCTACGCCCGGGTGACCTGCCGCCCGGGCCGCTGTATCTGCACGTGGACCTGGACGTGCTCGACCCGGCCGAGGTACCTGGCCTGCGTTTTCCCGCCCCGGGCGGCGCGACGGCCGGGGCGGCCACCGGTGCGCTGCGGACGGTGCTCGGCACGGGCCAGGTGGCCGCCGTCGGCATCGCCTGCAGCTGGCGCCCCGGCCACGCCGCCGCCGCTGCGGTCAGCCCCTGGCTGAATGCGGTGTTCGCGGCTTAGGGTGATTCACTCAAGAGTGGATCAATGCCCGCACAACCGCTGATCAATAACGACCCGGCACGATAGCCCCGTCCTGGGTCGCAGCATCGCGCGGCAGCCGGCGCGGCGATCCGGGTTCCACGATCACGAACATCGGGGAAATTGGCATGCCGTACCAGGGAGACGGGGCGGGACCGGCGTCGCCGTTACTGGGCTGGATCCGGCGCAGTGTCATCGGCGACGACGAGGTGCTGCTGGGCCCGTACGGCCCACGGCGCCTTATCTACGCCGATTACCCGGCCTCCGGCCGGTCGTTGTCGTTCATCGAGGATTTCATCCGTGAGCATGTGCTGCCCCGGTACGCCAGCACGCACAGCGCAAGCTCAGCTAACGGCCTGCACACCTCGGCGCTGCGCGCCGACGCCCGGCAGATCATCCGGGATGCGGCCGGCGGCACCGCCGAGCACCTGGTCATCTTCGGCGGGTCCGGCAGTACCGGCGCGGCACACACCCTCGTTAGGCTGCTGGGCCTGGCCTCGCCGTCCGGGCTGGCCAGCGGCCGCCGGGCCGTCCCGCGCCTTCCGTCGCAGCGCCGTCCGGTGGTGTTCACCGGACCGTTCGGGCATCTCTCGGCTGGGCTGCCGTGGCAGGAGTCACTGGCCGACGTGGTGCCGATCGGCGTGGACAGCCATGGCCACCTCGACCTCGCCGAGCTCGAGCGGATGCTGATCGAGTACGCGTCCCGCCCGCTGCGCATCGGCAGCTTCTCGGCCGCGTCTGCGGTGACCGGCATCCTCAGCGATACTCGCCGGATCGCGGCGCTGCTGCACCGGCACGATGCCCTGTCGGTCTGGGACTACGCCACCGCGGCGCCGCATGTGCCGGTCCGGATGGCTGAGACTCAGCCCGGCCGCGATGACCATAAGGACGCGGTGTTCCTGTCCCCGCACAAATTCATCGGCGGCCCGCAGACCCCCGGCGTGCTCATCGTGCACCGGGACCTGGTGACCGGACCCGTGCTTGATGAGTCAGTGTTTGACGAGCCCGTGTTCGATGGGCCCGTGTTCGATAAACCCGTGTTCGATAAACCCGTGTTCGATAAACCCGTGTTCGATGGGCCCGCGTCGGCAGAGGAGCCTGGGCCACCCCTGGCTAAGCGGACCCCGCCGGAGCAGGCCGTGGCCGAGGCCGAGCGGGGCACGCCCGCCGTGGTCGAGTCGGTGCGGGCCGGGCTGGTTTTCGCGTTGCAGCAGGCGGTCGGCACCGACCTGATCCAGGCGCGTGAGGAAGGGTTCTGGCAGCGGGCCCGGGCCCGGTGGGGCGCCCACCCCGCCATCGAGCTGCTCGGCAGCCAGGAAGCCCGTCGCCTGCCTATCGTCTCCTTCCGGATCCGCCGTGGTCACCGGCTCCTGCACCCCGACTTCGTGGCGACGCTGCTCAGCGACCTGTTCGGGATCCAGGCAAGTACCGGCTGCTACAGCGCGGACGAGCCCGGCTGGACCCGGGTCGGGTTCAGCTACTTCATCTCTGGCAGCGTCTGCAACTACATCATCGATGCGGTGGACCTCACCGCCAGTTACGGGCAGCGGTTGCTCCCCGACTACCGATACGACCCGCAGACGGGCAAGTGGCAGCACCGGAACGGCCCCGCGCCGCCCTCGCCCGGGCTGGCCGAGGTGCGCTTCCGGCCCGCCAGCCCGCTGGCCCACTCGCGGATGCGGCTGCAGCCCGCCGAGAACGCGTTCGCCAAGTACCTGCAGCACGCCCGGAAACTGGTGATGGCCCGGGCGGACGACCTCTCCAGCGACGGCCCGCCCGGGCCGGCCGCGCAGCGCTGGTTCTGGCTCCCGCCGGGGGATGCGGAAGATTCGCCGGCCCGGTAAAGGATCCGGGGCGCTGGCCGCCCGGGGTGATACCACTTTGGATAACGGCCGCGCGTCACCGCGGCTGGCGGCGGTCACCGGCGAAACAGGCGTCACCCGACGAGTAAGCCCAGCCGCGCGGAAGCCTAGTCATGCGGTGGGAGTGCGCGCGCAGCACGGTTTCCGCGCCGAACACGATGCTGAAGCCAGCCAGGATGGCGAGGGCGAGCAGCGTCCCGAACTGCCCGGCCCCGGCCGCGGCGGGGGTGCTGCCCACCACCCACCACAGGAAGTTGCGGAACGCCAGCGTGAGCACGGCCGCCACACACGCGGCGACGCTGGCGTTGACCGCCCGGCGCCGCGCGCCATGCCACGGCGTAGCGCTGTGGACCACGCCCAGGTAAGTCCCAGCCAGCACCAGGAACGCGAACATCCCGCAGTTCAGCAGCCCCATGGTGAGTAGCGTCGCGGACCAGTCGTAGCCCTCGTGGAGAGCCTGGTTACCGCCGACGCCCAGGCCGAACACGGCCGCGGCGACGGCCGCGCCGAGTAGCGGGTGCCGCCGCAGTGCGGCGACCAGGCGCCGGTCAGCCCAGCTGGTCAGGCGGAGCACGGTGGACCGCAGCGGCCCGAACCAGCGGCTCTCCCGCCGGGCCACCTCGACCGCGTCACCGAGCCAGTCGGTGCCTGTGCTGGTGGGCTGGCTGGCGGGTGGGCCTGCGGGCTGGCCCGTCGGCTCGGCTTGGCCCGTCAGCTCGGCCGGTGATCGCACGCTGCTCCGGGCATAACCGGCGGCGCCCGGCGGTTTAGCCGAACCGGCGGCGCCCGGCGGTGAGCCGGTGCGGAGCAGACGCGGAGAGACGGAGTAGCGATGCCGAAGGCAGTGCGGTTTGACGACTACGGCGGGGTCGACGTCCTGAAGGTGGTGGGCGTGCCCCGGCCGGTGCCCGGCGAGGGCCAGGTTCTGGTTCAGGTCAAGGCGGCCGGGATCAACCCGGGCGAGGCGAAGATCCGGGAGGGCCTGCTGCACGAACGGTGGCCAGCTACCTTCCCTTCGGGCGAGGGTAGCGACCTGGCTGGGGTGGTCGCGGAGACCGGCCCCAGGGTGACCGGGTTCGCGGCGGGGGACGAGGTCATCGGCTTCACCGACAACCGGTCCAGCCAGGCCGAGTACGTCGTGGTCGAGGCGGCGAACCTGACCGCGAAGCCGGCCGGGGTGCCGTGGGAGGTCGCGGGGGCGCTGTTCGTGGCCGGGGCCACGGCTTACGCCATGGTGCGCGCGGTGGCGCTGACCGCGGGTGACACGGTGGTGGTATCGGGCGCCGCGGGCGGGGTCGGCTCGATCGCGGTCCAGCTGGCCCGGCGCGCCGGGGCGACGGTGATCGGCCTGGCCAGCGAGGCCAACCACGACTGGTTGCGGGCGCACGGGGTGATCCCGGTCAGCTACGGCGACGGGGTGGCCGACCGGATCCGGCAGGTTGCCGAGAAGGTGGACGCGTTCCTGGACACCTACGGCGGGGACTATGTCCAGCTGGCGCTGGAGCTCGGAGTGCAGCCGTCCCGGGTGGACACGATCGCCAACTTCGAGGCGGTGAGCAAGTACGGCGTCAAGGCCGAGGGCAACGCCGCGGGCGCCAGCGCCAGCACGCTCGCCGAGCTGGCCGGGCTGATCGCCGCTGGTGAGCTGGAGATCCCGATCGCCGCGACGTTCCCCCTGGACCAGGTGCAGGACGCGTACCGGCGGCTGGGGTCCGGCCACATTCGCGGCAAGATCGTCCTGCTGGTCTGAGCTCCCGGGCTTTCTCGGAGTTTGCGGCCCATCCCAGTGCCGACGCAGGCCCGGGACGTGTGACTAGACGGCGAAGCCCGGGGCCGTTGCAGAAGAGCAGTAGCCCCGGGCTTCGCGTGCTGTCCTGTCCCTTTGTCCTGGTAGTGGTCAGCTGAAGGGCTAGGCCCGCCAGGCCTGTTCGGTCTCAGCGCGCTCGGTGTCAGGGGCGAAGCGAATCGCTTACCCGGCTCCCAGGCGGTCACGGTGGATTCTTCGGTGGACTCGCCCGATCATCTGCGCCCGGCCGCCTTCGCGGGGCTCGATCTGGTTGCGGCCCATGAACCAGGAGTCCATTCCGGGGCCGTCGCGATCGCCGCCCAGACCTGCTCGAGGGGGCGGCCAGCTCGATCTCGTCGCGGATCTCGAATGGGTGCGGCATCTCAGGACTCCTGTGTGTCGGTAGGGGTGCCTTCCGGCTTTGTGTCGGTGGGGGTGCCTTCCGGCTTTGTGTCGGTGGGGGTGCTTTCGGGCTTTGTGTCGGTGGTGGCGCCTCCGGGCACCTGTGCTGTGTCGGTGGTGGTGCCTCCGGGCACCTGTGCTGTGTCGGTGGTGGCGCCTCCGGGCACGGTCCCGGGGGCGGTGATGCTCGGGTGCACGGCAACGAGCACGCGGTACTGGCGCCCGCCCGCAGCCGCTTCGTCGTGGTACTTGCTGACCAGCCCGGCGACCGACTCGGTCAGTTCCCGGGCAAAGGCGGACCGGCCGGCCGTTGAGGCGAACCGCACCTGCCCATCGATGGCGAAGGTGGCGACTGGTTTGCGGCTCTGGCCGCGCCGGTGATCAGCGTGCCAACGTCACGCACCAGCCGGGCGGCCAGAGCCAGCCAGTCCGCCAGCTCAGCCAGTCGCGCTGACGCGTATGCGCCTGCCCCTTCCCCGCCTGCCCCCGTCCGTCCTGTTCAGCAGTCCGGAGATCCTCGATAGTAGTAGAAAAAAGATTCGAAATAGAGTCGTTTATCTTGTATTTCTCCGATAGAATGAGACGAAAGGATGCTTCCGGGCCTGCGGGAGGTGATCAGGTGCCAGCAGATCCTCAGTGCAGCCCCTCGCCTTCCGGTGTCCCTGATACTCCAGCGGGCGCTCAGCGTCCATTAATCCCATCACTGCCTGGCGCAGGTGTGCCGCAGATGAACGGGCCCGCGACGATGGACGATCAAGAATTGATCTTGTCGTGGGAGATGGCTGCTTTCTCCGCTGATGAAGATCCCGCCGAGGCGCATCCGGATGACGAATGGCTGGATGTGGACAGCGATCCAGGTCACGTCCCGGGCTGGCTGGCTGATTCGGCGGTGGGGGCGTGGCTGGAGGAGTCGGCGGATGATCTGCCGGATGCGGTCGTGCTCGGTGTGGGGCCGGCGTTCGCGCTTGGTGGTGCGGCGGATGGGATGTTGCCGGGGCCGGTGCTGGCCGGGCTGGCCGCCCGGATGCGTGGTGACGGGCTGGCCGGGCTGGACGACGACGCGCTGACCGGCGTACTGCAGGCCGCGAACCGGTTGTGCTCGTGGTCAGCGGCGCTGCGGCTGGCGGCGGTCTCCCGGCTCGCGAGCCGCCGTGAGGCTGGGGCGCGCTCCAGCGGGGACTGGCGCCCGTTCGAGCACGCCGGGGATGAGATCGCCTTTGCTTTGACCCTGACCGGGCGTAGCGCCGGGCGGCTGCTGACCCTGGCGATGGCCCTCGACCGGCTCCCGGCCACCCGCGCTGCGCTGGAAGCCGGGCTGATCGACGAGCGCCGCGCCGAGATCATCGCCGACGAACTCTCCGGCCTCAGTGACGAGCATGCCGCCGCGGTCAACGCGGTGATCGCCGGGAAAGCCGCGGGCCTGACCAGCGGGCAGCTGCGGCCCGCGGCCCGCCGCGCTGTCCTGGCCGCCGACCCCGGCGCGGCGAGGCAGCGTAAAGAGAAGGCGCTGCGGGACGCGCGGGTGGAGGCGTTCACCGAGACCGCCGGGACCGCCGCGCTCTGCGGCCGCGACCTGCCCCCCGCCGAAGTCCTCGCCGCGGACAAGAACCTCACCGCCCTCGCCTGCGACCTCCGCGCCGCAGGCGCGGAGGGCACGCTGGATGAGCTGCGTGCCCGCGCCTACCTCTGCCTCCTCACCGGCCAGCCTCCCGAAATCCTCCTCGCCGCCGTCGCTGCGTCGGACACTGCGGCCGGGAACAGCAGTGCAGCAGGGAACAGCAGTGCAGCAGGGAACAGCAGCGCAGCAGGGAACAGCAGCGCAGCAGGGAACAGCAGCG
>CAWDRD010000057.1:0-36163 GCA_963804455.1 uncultured Actinomycetes bacterium | reverse complement strand
GGAGGCTCTCTACCTGCACCGGCCCGGCACCCTGCCGGCCGGTGACTGCGTCGCGCCCAGGACGGTACTGGAGGCGGTGCTTGAGGGTCGCCGGGCCGCGCTGGCGATCGGCGCGGCCGACGAGCTGGCCGACCCGGCCGCCGGCCAGCCGGCGCTGACCACGACCGGAGGTGGCCGATGAGCGGGGCCAGCCGGTACCACTACCTCTTCTCGCCGCTGCGGGTCGGCCCGGTGGTGGTCCGCAACCGGATCGTGTTCTCCGCGCACCTCACCAACTTCGCCGAGGATGGGCTGCCCAGCCAGCAGCACGCCGACTACTACGCGGCCCGCGCGGCGGGCGGGGTCGGCCTGATCATCACCGAGGAGCATTCCACGCACCCACGGACTGGCCGTATGAGAAGCTCATCCACGGCTTCCACCGGGAGGTCATCCCCGGCTACCGGAAGATGACCGCGGCGCGTGCACGCGTATGACGTGCCGATCTTCGCCCAGCTGAACCACAACGGCGGCCAGGCATCGTCGATGTTCTCCCGGCTGCCCGTGTGGGCGCCGAGCCCGGTGCCGGACCCGATGTTCCGCGAGGTCCCCAAGGCCGTGGAACGGCACGAGATCGGCGAGATCGTGGCCGGTTACGGCACCGTCGCCGGACACTGCGCGGAGGGCGGCTTCGACGGCGTGGAGCTGCAGTGCTCGCATTCCTCGATCGTGCGCGGGTTCCTGTCACCGGCGACTAACAAGCGCACCGACGGCTACGGCGGCTCGCTGCCGGCCAGAGCCCGGATCCTGCTGGAGATCGTCGGTGCCGTGCGCGAGGCGATCGGGCCCGACCGCGCGCTGGGCGTGCGGATCTGCGGCGATGAGCTGATCGAGGGCGGCAGCACGCTGGCCGAGGCGGTTGAGGTGGCCAGGATGGTGGAGGCGACTGGCCAGGTCGACTACATCAACACCTCGATCGGCGTGGCCACCGCGACACTGTTCATGATCGAGGCGTCCATGGCCATCCCGCCCGGCTACGCGCTGTACATCGCCAACGCCATGCGGCGGGCGGTCAGGCTGCCGGTGATCGGGGTGGGCCGGATCAAGGACCCGATCCAGGCCGAGCGGGCCCTGGCCGAAGGGCACTGCGACCTGGTCGGCGTGGTGCGCGGCCAGATCGCCGACCCCGACTTCGCCGCCAAGGCCCGCGCGGGGTACGCGACCCACATCCGCACCTGCTTGTCCTGCAACCAGGAATGCGTCGGCCGGATGGGCCTGAACAGGTGGCTGGGCTGCATCGAGAACCCGCGCACCGGCCGGGAGGCCGTCCCCCTCCCACCGCCGGGCCGGCCAGGCAGGCGGGTCATCGTGGTCGGCGGCGGACCGGCCGGGCTGCAGGCTGCCGCCACGGCTGCGCAGCGCGGCCACCGGGTCACGCTGCAGGAGCGCCAGCCGCGCACCGGCGGTCAGGTGGCCGTGGCCGCGACGGTGCCGTCCCGCGCTGAGTTCCTCGACGTCGTGCGCAACCTGGCGGCCGAATGCCAGCGCTATGGGGTGGAGGTCAAGACGGGCGTGCCCAGGCCACGGCGGAATCGCTGCGGGGCCAGGCGCCGGACGCCGTGGTGCTGGCCACCGGCGCCCGGCCGCAGCCGCCCTACTGGGCCGGCGGGCATCCGCGGGTGGTGGACGTCCGCGACGTGCTGGAAGGCCGCGCCGAGCCAGCCGGGGAGGTAGTGGTGGTGGACGACCTCGGCTTCCACCAGGCCACCAGCGTGGCCGAGCTGCTGGCCGACCGGGGCTGCGCGGTGGAGATCATCACTGCCGGCATGGTCGTGGGCCAGGATCTGGGCATCACCCTGGACATGGAGACCTTCAACGTGCGCGCGCACGCCAAGGGCATCCGCCAGTCCACCGACCTGGTGGTGGTCGGCGCGAGCGGCGATGACGCGCACGCCGGCTCCTCCAGCGGGGTGGAGCTGTCACTGCTGCACCATCCGACCGGCCAGCCGGCGCAGCGGCACTGCGACTGGGTGGTATGCGCGGTCCACCAGGCGCCTGAGGACGAGCTGTGGAAGCAGTTGCAGGCCGCGCCGTTCGAGGTGCACCGGGTCGGCGACTGCGTCACTCCGCGGCGCGCCCACGCCGCCGTCGTCGAGGGACACCGGGTGGCGGTGGCGCTATGACCATCCCAGCCGAGATCAAGCTCCTCGCCGTCGTGGTGGTCAGGGACGGCGAGCTGCCGGCCGGCTCGGACGAGACCGCGGCCGAGGCCGCCGGGGCCGCGCTGCTGACCGGGTCGGGCACCCGCGAGGCGGCAGGCCGGCTGGACTCGGCCAGCCGGGTCTGGCTGCTCGAACGGCCCTCGGTGGCCCCGGCCACGCTGGCGGGCGCGCTGGCGCAGGTGCTGGCCGGGGTAGACATGGTCGTGCTGCCCGCGTCGCCGGACGGCCGTGATCTCGCGCCGCGGCTTGCCTCAGTCCTCGGCCGACCGCTGCTGGCGGGCGCCGTCCGGTGCGCGCCCGACGAGGTCGAGCTGACCAGGCTCGATGATCGCCTGTCGGTGCGGGTCGCGGTGGACGGGCCGGTGGTGGTGACACTGCGCCCTGGCAGCCGCGGAAAGCCCAGGCCGGTCGCGTCGGCACAGGTGAGTGCGCTGCCGCAGGATACACCGGAAGGCCGGCCACGACGCTGAGAGCGTCGGGGTGCTCCAGCCTGAGCCGAGCACGGCCGACCTGGCCGAGGCCCGCCGGATCGTCGGCGGCGGGGCCGGCCTGGTGCCGGCCGGGGCCGACGGGGCAGCCGTGATGCGGCTGCTGGCCGACGTGGGAGCCGCGCTGGGGGCGAGTGCGGGCGCTACCCGGGTGGTGACCGACGCGGGCTGGATGACCTACGACCGGCAGATCGGCACCACTGGCGTGGCCGTGAGCCCGGAGCTGTACATCGCGTTCGGCATCGCCGGCGCGGCGCAGCACGTCGGCGGGCTCGGCGCGCCCCAGCACGTGGTGAGCGTGAACACTGACCCCTCCTGCCCGATGACGGCGATGGCCGATCTCGGCATCGTCGCCGATGCCCCGGCGGTGCTCGCCGCCCTCGCCGGCCGGCTGGGCGTGGCCGCGGCGGCGGCCCGGCCGGGTGGGCCTGGCCGGGCCGGGGGAGCGGCCCAGCCGGAGGGAGCAACCCATGCCGGATGACGTGCTGACTGTCAACGCGGTGGTCGTCGGCGCCGGGCCCGCAGGCTCGGCCGCGGCGCTGGAGCTGGCCAGGGCCGGCCGCGATGTGGTCATCGTGGAGCGCGGGGCGTTCCCCGGCGCGAAGAACGTCTACGGCGGCGTGGTGTACGGGCGGATACTCGACGATGTCGTGCCGCAGTGGTGGACCGAGGTGCCCGTGCAGCGATGGGTGACCCGGCGCGCCACCATGCTGATGACGCCCACCCAGGCGCTGACCATCGACTACCGCACCAGTGCCTGGGACCGCCCGCCCTACAACGGGATGACGACCTACCGCGCCGAGTTCGATTCGTGGCTGGCAGCCAAGGCGGTCGCAGCCGGCGCCCGGCTGGTGACGTCGACGGTGGCCACCAGCCTGCTGCGGGACGCCGCCGGCCGGGTCGCCGGGGTGCGTACCGACCGGCCCGACGGCGACATCCGTGCCAAGGTGGTGATCGCCTGCGACGGCGTGAACTCATTCCTGGCCAAGGAGGCCGGGCTGCTGCCGCGCACCAGCCCGGCCCACACCACCCTGGGCGTCAAAGAGACGCTGGCCTTGCCGCGCGACGTGATCGAGGAGCGGTTCGGCCTGGTCGGCGACCAGGGCCTGGACATCGAGATGCTCGGCTGCACCAGCGGGATCCCCGGTGGCGGCTTCCTCTACACCAACCTCGACACGGTCAGCGTGGGCGTCGTGGTCGGGCTTAAGGGCCTGGCCCAGGCCAAGATACGGCCTGAGGAGCTCATCGCCGGCGTGAAGTCGCACCCGGCGATCGCGCCGTACCTGCGGGGCGCGGAGCTCAAGGAGTACTCCGCCCACCTGGTCCCCGAGGGCGGCTACCGGGCCATGCCCCGGCTGGCCATCGACGGCATGCTGGTAGCCGGGGACGCAGCGTTTATGTGCCTGGCGGCCGGGCTGTGGCTGGAGGGTGTCAACTTCGCGATCGGCGCCGGGCTGGCGGCAGGCCGGACCGCCGCCGAGGCCGTCGCGGCCGGGGACACCTCAGCCCACGGGCTGGCCGGCTACCGGCAGCGGCTGGAGTCGTGTTTTGTGCTCGCCGATCACAAGCGGCTGCGCAACGCGGCCGACATCGTGCTCGCCGACCGGATGCAGCGGGAGTACCCCGGCCTGGCCTGCGACTTCGTGGAGCAGGTGTTCACCGTCACCAACCCGAAGCCAAAGCTCGGCATGGCCAGGGAATTCTTCCGGGCGGTCAGCCTCAACCAGGTCCGGCTGCGGCATCTGGCCAAGGACGGCTGGCAAGCGGTCCGGGCCTTCCGGTGAATCCGGGCCTTCCGGTGAAGGAGCCGAAACGATGAGCTACGCCGAGGTGTCCTTCGATGAGCGAATGGCGAGTGTGGAGTTCCGGGTCGGCGAACAGGCGCACATCACGGTCAACTCCGACGTCTGCCGCTCCTGCACCACCCAGGAGTGCGTGCACGCCTGCCCGGCCGGCCTGTTCGTGCCCACCACCGACGGCGGCATCCTGTTCAATTACGAGCAGTGCTTCGAATGCGGGACCTGCTACCAGGTGTGCAATCGCGAGGGCGCCATCTCCTGGGCCTATCCCGCCGGCGGCGACGGCGTCGTGTTCCGGAGAGGGTGACGGATCATGACGGTGATCGTCGCGGCCCTTGGCTGGTCCTGGCGCGAGACCGAGGTCGACCCGCTGACCGGGGCGGTGAGCGCGGACCGCCGCGACCGCGGGCCGAGCCGGTCGGATCTCGCGGCCCTTGAGCACGCGCTGCGCCTGGTGGAACGGTGGGATGCCCAGGTGGTCGTGGCCACGGTGGGCCCCGCCGAGGCCGACGCGATGCTGCGGGACGCCCTGGCGGCCGGCGCGGCGCAGGCGCTGCGCGTCGAGCCGGCCAGCTGGACAGCGGGCCCGCGCCCGGCCGGGCTGGTCGGCGGCGAGCAGGAATCCGCTGTCGCGCTCGCCGCCGCCCTGCGCCAGCACTACGGAGTACCGGATCTGGTGCTGTGCGGTGACCGCTCGGCCGACCGTGGCACCGGCTCGTTTCCCGCATTCCTGGCCGCGGCGCTGGGCGCGGCGCAGGCCCTGGGCTGCGTGCGGCTGGAGCCCGCGGACGGCCGTGTGCTGCGGGTGCACCGCCGCCTCGACGGCGGCCGCCGCGAGGTGCTGCTGGCCCACCGGCCGGCCGTGGTATCGGTCGAGGCGGCCGGGGTGCGCCTTCGGCGGGCCGGCCTGCCCGCCACGCTGGCCAGCGCGAACGCCGCCATCACGGTCGCCCGGACACCGGCCGCCGCAGCGGCGCGGCCGATCCGGGTGCTCAGCGCGCACCCGTACCGGCCCCGGCCGCGCGAGCTCCCCGGCCCGTCCGGGACGGCGTTGCGGCGGACCCTGGAGCTGACCGGGGCGCTGGTGGAGCGCACCCCGCCGACCGTGATCGGCCCGCTTCCGGCCGAGCAGGCCGCCGACGAGCTGCTGGCGTACCTGCGCCGCCATGGTTACCTCGCCGCGGGTGACCCGGCTTGAGCGCCCGCCCGGCCAGACCTGGCCGGCGGCAGGCCCGCGAGGATGACCGGGGACAGCTGGTCAGATCAGCCCCATCTTGCTTGCGGCGTACACGGCCGCGGTGCGGCGGGTCGCGCCGAGCTTGTGCATGAGGTTGCCGACATGGAATTTCACCGTGGCCTCGGAGATGTAGAGCCGCTGGCCGATCGCGACGTTGCTCAGCCCGCGAGCGAGGAGGGCCAGGATCTCTTTTCCCTGGGCGTGATCTGGGCTGCGGGCATGCCGGTGCCCTGGCCGCCACGCAGCCAGCGGACGACGACGCTGGCGCTGCGTGAGTCGAACGCGCTCTCGCCCCGGTGCACGGCCCGGATCGCCCGGACCAGCTCGGTGAGGTCCACGTCCTTCACCACATACCCTTTCGCGCCCTGCTTGATGGATTCGAGCACCAGCCACTCGTCCGCGAACGTGGTCAGCACGAGAACCCGGCTGTCCGGGAAGCGCTTGGCTACCTGGCCGCACAGGCTGAGGCCGTCGCATTCGCTGGCGGCGGACAGCTTCAGGTCGAGCAGGACCACGTCCGGGTGAGCCTGGGCGATCACGGCCGGCGCCGCGCCGGCGGAACCGGCCTCACCGACCACCCGCAGATCCGGTTGCCTGTCGAGCATGGCCCGCAATCCCTGGCGCACGATCGCGTGGTCGTCGACGATCATGATCCGGATCTCATCCATCTCCGCCTCCGCCGGCGTTGCGCCGCTGGCTGAGAGATAGCTGCACCTCCACTGCTATCCCACCGAGGTCGGATCGCGTTACGGCCAGCCTGCCGCCTAGCTCCGCCACTGCTGCGGCGATGTCGGTCAGGCCGATGTGGTAGCCGCCGCCGATGCCCGGCACTTCGCCGCGAATGATCTTCTGGAGCGTTTCCGGTTCTCCCTGGCCGTCGTCGGCGACGCACAGCGCGAGCAGGCCGGTGCTGTACGTGAGCCGGACGACGGCCCGGCACGCCCGCGCGTGCACCGCGGCGTTGAACAGGCACTCGCTGGCGACGCGGTGAAGTGCCTGGCGGACCGCCGCCTGCAGCGGTACCGGCGGGCCAGCCACGTGGACGCTGAGATCGAGATGCTGTGCCGCGTTGGAGGCCATCAGGCCGTTGAGCATCGCCGGAAGGTCCTCATCCTTCGCCGAGCCCTCGCGCAGGATCAGCAGCGAGGATCGCAGCTGCCGCAAGGCGCTGCCGGTCAGCTGCTGCGCATGCTGGAGCCGCAGGTGCACCGGGGACCCGGCGGGCACTTCCGCTAGGCACCAGTCAATGGTCAGCCCGGCCGCCAGGACCTGCTGGATGACGCCGTCGTGTAGCTCGCGGGCCAGGCGGCGGCGCTCATCAGCCGCGGTCTGCGGCGGGTTGTGCTGGCCGTTGGAGGATGGCTCCGGGCGCTCGCATGGTGGCCGCCAGGCAGGCTGAGCGCGTGCCGGGACTGCGGACTGTCTCACATCGGCCTCCTCTGCGTCGCGGAGGTGCGTGCGCGGTCGCGCCTGTCCGCGAGCGTAGGTGGCAGTGGGTTGGTTAAAGGTAGGTCCGGGACCCGCGCCAGCCCGTCAGCGTGCCCCCGGGCGGTACGACGATGAGTGCTCAAGCAGCTCCAGGTCGTGCGGCGCCCGCTCCAGGTACCGGAGTACCGCCCTCGGCTGTGGGTCCGCCAGAAGGGCCGTGCGCAGGGCGACCGTGACGAAGTTGCCGTATTCCGCGAGCGCGGGCGAGTCCGACCAGGGGAGCAGCTCGCCACCGTATGCCTGCGCCGCCCCGGTGACATCCCCGGCCCGGAGCCGGTCGAGGACATCGCTCACGTCGCTGCGCACTGGCAGGTCGAGGCGGTAAGGCCGGGACGTGAGCCGCCCGCCCAGCGCCGTGCGAAGCTGGGACACCTCGGCCTTGACCGTGGCGGTGCTGACGTTCCGGTCGCCGTAGAGCTGCGCGTGCAGTTCGCCCAGGGTGAGACCGGCGGGGTTGATGGCCAGGAGGGCCAGGATTTCGATCTGCCGCCGCGTGATCTGCAACCGCGTGCCGTGCAGCCACACGCTGGCCTCGCCGAGCAAGCGCAGCTCCAGCACGCCGACTCCCTGGACCGGGTACTCCTGGCCGGCGGCCGCCGTGAGATCCGAAGACATCTCGCGCCGCATCAGCCGCGCCAGCGCCCCCGCCGTAGCGAGGCCGAGCGGGTGAGCGCGGTCCCAGGTCGTGGACAGGTCGAGCACGCCGAGCTGCCGCCCGGTCACCGGGTCATGAACTGGAGCTGCCCAGCACACCCAGCCGTGGACGCAGCTGGAGAAGTGTTCTGCGGAATACACGGTCGCGTCCCGGTTGAGCCTCAGCGCCAGGTCGAGCGCGTTCGTCCCGACGCTCGCCTCGTCCCAGCGGCCTCCAGGGACGAAGTTCACCTTCTCCGCTTTACGGCGCATAACCGACCCGCCATAGGTCCACAGGATGCGCGCGCTGGGATCGGTGACCGCGACGACCAGATCTCCGGCTTCGGCGGCCGCTCGCAGCTCTTGCTCCAGCCGCCGCACGACCCCGCGGAGCGGACTGGACTCCCACGAAGCCTCGGTGTCGCCGGGGTCGGCGAGCGGGGCCTGGCTGACTTCAGGTGAAATGTGATCGGCGGAGCGCTCCCAGCTCGCCACGATCTCGGTACGCAGACCTCCCGGGGCGGCGCCTCCGGTGCGCTCGGGGCGGGCCGTGCGCAGGTAGCGGTCCCATGCCTGGGTCAGGAATGAGCGGCGCTTACTCAACTCGGCCCAGCTCGGCATGGGGCCACCTCGTCGTGACAGGTAAATTCGGCTGTCCCTGAAGGGGATCCACCGAGTATGCGCCGGGTGTGCGGGGCTGGAAGCGGGCCCAAAGTCCTCAATCGGCGGCCCTTTGGGCTCGCTGCGCGTTCCGGCCGGGCCTGCCGGTGGCTGAGGGTGCCGGTGTGGCGGCTGGGTATCAGCGGAGGCTGGTCTTCATGATCGCCTTCTGGCTGGCCGACGTGCTCGCCACCTCCACGGACGTGATGCGCAGTTCGCTGCCCGCCAGTATGGTCACGTCCGCGCTGCCGCAACCGCACAGCGCGATCGGCCCTTCCGGCTCGAACTCGGTGCCGCAGTCCCGGCACTGGCCCAGCGCCGCGGGCTCGCTGATCTCCAGCCGGGCGCCCGCCAGGTTCGTGCCGTCGGTGACCAGGTCGAAGCAGAACCGGACCGAGTCCGCGACCACCCCGGACAGTGCGCCGATCTCCAGCCGGACACACGTGACCTTGGCGTCGGGCAGCCGCTCGGTCACGGCCTGCACCACATCTGACTCAGCGAGTGAGCCGCGCGGCGAGGAGACAGACGTCATCGGCCCGCGGCGTGCTGGCGGGCAGCAGGGCCTGCGCCGTGGCGCAGGTCTGGCTGGCCGAGAGCGCGGCCGAGCCCCGCACCGCATGGGCCAGCGCGTCCAGGCCATCGGTGATGTCGCGATGGCGGTCCTCGATGAGCCCGTCGGTGTAGAACAGGACCCCGGCGCCTGGCGGCAGGCGGCGGCGGCCGGTGCTGAACGGGACGCCACCGGGTGCGCCGAGCATGGCGCCGGCCACCTCGTCGAGGTATTCGGCGTGGCCGGTCCCGGTGGTGAGGAGCGGGGGCGGGTGCCCGGCGTTGGCGTAGCTGAACTCACCGGTGGCCACGTCGAGGACGGCGTAGACCACGGTGGCCAGCGCCTCGGGCAGCAGCCGGGCCAGGGCGTGGCCAGTGCGGTACAGGACGCTGGCGGGGTCCGGCTCGTCGATGGCATACCCGCGGAGCAGGTTGCGGACCTGGCCCATGACAGACGCGGCGGCGATGTTGTGCCCGACCACGTCCCCGATGACCAGCCCGACCCTACCGCCGTCGAGCGGGAACGCATCATACCAGTCACCACCGACATTGACGCCATCGGTGGCCGGGAGATAGTGCACGGCGAGATCCAGGCCGGGGATGTCCGGGAGGGCATCGGGCAGCACGGCGCGCTGCAGGGCCTCGGCCACGGTGTGGTCGCGGGCGGACGTGTCGGCGTTGGCCAGCCCGACGGCAATGCGGCGGCCCAGTTCCTCGGCCACCGCGATGTCGGTCCCAGTGAAAGTGGGCCGCGCTGGGCCGCGGCCAAGGGCGAGAACACCGAGCCGCCGCTGCCCGGCGGTAAGCGGCGTGACGAGCACGCTGTCCGGCTCCAGGCGGCCCAGGATGGCGGCTACCGGCGGCGCGAGGTCGGCTCGCCTGGCTACCGAGGCGGCGGCGTCGCGCACCAGCTGGCTGGTGCCCGAGGCGTAGACGGCCTGCACGGTCAGCTGGCCCGCCGTCGGGATGGGGTGGCCGCGGAGGTCGGCGAGGACGACGGCGCGGGGCGGATCACGGTGCGCGATCGATGTGGCGTGCAGGGTGCCGTCCCCGGCCGGCAGGTACACGAGGCAGAAGTCGGCCAGGCTCTCCACGACCAGCTGGGCGGCTTGCTGGAGCAGCTCATGCCGGTCCTGGGCGGCGGCCATCAGGTCACCGGCCCGGAGCAGGAACGTGAGCCGTTCCCGGGCGCGGCCGGCCTGCGCGCGGGCCGCCCGTTCCCGGGCCAGCAGTTCAGCGCGGTCCTGCTCGGCCCGCTGCCGGGCAGTTAGGTCAACGACGAACGAGGTCCAGCGCAGCGGGCTGCGGCCGGTCACCGCCGCGCCGATGAGGACGGGTACCCGGTGGCCGTCCCGGTGCAGGTATTCCTTTTCGTACGGTCGGCATGCCCCGGCCCGCCGTAGCTGCGCCAGGGCTTGCTCGTCCGCCCCGGCCCACTCCGGCGGTGTGATCTCGCGCCAGGAGATGCGTCCCGCGGCCAGGTCGTCCCTGGTGTAGCCGATGATGTCGAGGTAGGCGTCGTTGGCCTCGATGACCTGCTGGTCGCCCGCGACCACCACGCCGAGCAGGTTCGCCTCGCGCAGCCGGCTCGATCAGCTCGCTGCCGTCCCGGAGGGCCGCCTCCGCCCGGCGCTGCTCGGTAATGTCCCGGAACATGGCGTAGGCGCGCTGCGGCCGGCCGTCCTCGTCACGTGCGTCCGGGACCGCGGTGATCCGTAGCCACCGCGTCTCGCCGGTCCGGCCGTGCGCCATCCCCAGCACCGCGTCGGTCACCACCTGCCCGGTACGCAGCGCCACCGTGACCGGGGACTCCTCCGGCCGCCAGGGTGAGCCGTCCTCGTGCACAGCGTCCCAGGCGGGTGCCAGCGGCCAGGTGATCATCGCATCGGCGTCGACGCCCAGGATCTCACTCGCCGCGGGGTTCGCCCCGATGATCAACCCGTCGGCCGCGCAGTGGATGACGCCCTGCGGCAGGGTCTCGAACAGTGTGCGGTACCGGTTTTCCGTCACGGTCAGCTGCGCCGCCAGCGCCTGCTGGCGGCGCCGGTCCCGGACCTGCGCGGTGACGTCGGCGGCGAACAGCAGCACTCCGGCCACGGCGCCGTCGGCGCCGCGCATCGGCTGGTAGACGAAGTCGACGAATACCTGTTCGGGCTGGTCACCGTCGCGGCGGAGCCACAGCCCGGCCTCGTGGCCGCGGAGTGGCTGGCCGGTCTGCATGACCTGGCCGAGCAGGTCGAAGCGCCCCTGGCGGCCCAGTTCCGGGAATGCTGTGCGCACGGGCAGGCCGACCACATCACGGCCGCCGATCAGCTTCCGGTACTCGCTGTTGGCGAACACGATGACCAGGTCGGGCCCGGCCAGGTGGGCCACTGCGGCGGGCAGGCTGGACAGCATCTCGTACATCGGGGCCAGCCCGCGGCCGGTGCCCCCACGTGACACCGGAACCGATGTCATTGCCCCCCCAGGCTCCTGCTCAGCAGAATCCCTGCTCAGCACATCAGCGTTGTCATACGGTAACACCGGCAGTTGTGATGATGACGCATATGTACGCCTGATCCGGTTTGCCCGGTGTCCTATCGGCGCCATTGCTATTCGGCCGGCCAGGCGGTTCGGTTTCGTCGTCAACCTGGCAGACCTGATCATCTGGGGGTGGCAGATCACCGTGAAGCGGGCATGCCCGGCTCAGCCGGCCTCCCGCAGGGTAGTGAAACCCGGCGCACGCTCCCCGGAGGACGGGCGGGTCAGCCGAGGTGGGTGCGGAGCCAGGCGTACCAGGCGGGGAGGCCCTCGCCGGTGGTGGCGGAGACGGGGAGCACCTCGGCCCGCGGGCTGATCAGCCTCAGGTCCGCGGCGTGCCGCTCAACATCGAACGCGACGTAGGGGAGCAGGTCCACCTTACTGAGCAGGACCAGGTCCGCGCCGCGGAACATCTGCGGGTACTTGACAGGCTTATCGGCACCCTCGGTGACCGAGGAGATGACCACCCGGACCGCCTCGCCCAGATCGAACAAGGCCGGGCAGACCAGGTTCCCGACGTTCTCGATGACCAGCACCGAGCCGCGGCGCGGCTGCAGCGCCCGCAACCCCCGCGCCACCATGTCCGCGTCCAGGTGGCAGCCGGCCCCGGTGTTGATCTGCGCGACCGGGCAGCCGGCCGCCTCGATCCGGGACGCGTCCAGCGTGGTCTCCTGGTCCCCCTCGATCACCGACAGCCCCAGCTCGCGCCCGGCTTCCCGGGCGGTGCGCTCCAGCAGCGTGGTCTTCCCGGCACCTGGTGAGCTCATCAGGTTGACCGCGAGGATGTCCTGCCCGGTGAGCCAGGCCCGGTTGTCCTCGGCCAGCTGGTCGTTCTTGGCCAGGATCTTTTGCTGCAACGAGATGGTCCGCCCGCCCACTGGCTCGCCGGACGGTGCCGGGCCGCCCGGGGTACTGCCGAGGGGGGCATGGCCGTGGGGGGCACCTCCGTGGGCGTGCCCCCCGTCCGGGTGCTCGTGCTCGTGCTCATGCCCGTGCCCGTGCCCGTGGTCATGGTCGTGGCCCAGGTTTCCGGGGCCGAACACCCGTACCGCGGCTGCGTCATCGCAGCCGCACGTCGCGCACACTCAGGCCACCTCCACGGACGTGATGCGCAGTTCGCTGCCCGCCAGTATGGTCACGTCCGCGCTGCCGCAACCGCACAGCGCGATCGGCCCTTCCGGCTCGAACTCGGTGCCGCAGTCCCGGCACTGGCCCAGCGCCGCGGGCTCGCTGATCTCCAGCCGGGCGCCCGCCAGGTTCGTGCCGTCGGTGACCAGGTCGAAGCAGAACCGGACCGAGTCCGCGACCACACCGGACAGTGCGCCGATCTCCAGCCGGACACACGTGACCTTGGCGTCGGGCAGCCGCTCGGTCACGGCCTGCACCACGCTCTCGGTGATCGCCAGTTCGTGCACTGGTTCAGCAAATGCGCGGCAGTGGGTCGCCCACCAGCAGGTCGACGATCCGGGTACCGCCGAACCCGGTCTTCAGCAGCACCAGGCCCGGCGGCTCGGCGGTGATGTGGCCGATGACCGCGGCCTCGGCGCCGAGCGGGTGCGCGCGCAGCGCGGCCAGCGCCGTGTCCGCCTCGGCGCCGTCCACCACCACGACCATCCGGCCTTCGCAGGCCACGTACATGGGATCGATGCCGAGCAGCTCGGACGCGCCGCGGACCACCGGGCGGACCGGGATGGCCTCCTCGTTCACGACCACGCCGACCCCGGCCGCAGTAGCCACCTCGTTCAGGATGGTGGCCACCCCGCCGCGGGTGGCGTCGCGCAGTGCGCGAACCCCGCTGGTCGCCGTGAGCAGGTCGCTGATCAGGCCGTTCAGCGGCGCGGTGTCCGAGGTGATGTCGGCTTCGATGTCCAGCTCGCCGCGGGCCAGCATGATCGTCACGCCGTGGTCGCCGACCGGCCCGGACACGATCACCGCGTCGCCCGGCCGGGCGCTGGCCACGCCGAGCGACACCTCGTGCTCGATCACGCCGATGCCCGCGGTGTTGATGTAGCAGCCGTCCGCCTTGCCCCTCTGCACCACCTTGGTGTCGCCGGTAACCACCTGCACGCCGGCCACCTCGGCGGCCGCCTTCATGGACGCGACGATCCGGTTCAGGTCGGCGACGGCGAAGCCTTCCTCCAGGATGAAGCCGGCCGACAGATACAGCGGGGTGGCCCCGGACACGGCCAGGTCGTTGACGGTCCCATTGACGGCCAGGTCACCGATGTCGCCGCCGGGGAAGAACAGCGGGGAGACCACGTAGGAGTCGGTGGTCAGCGCGACCCGGGAGCCGTTCAGGTCCAGCTGGGCGGCGTCTTCCAGCGGCTCCAGCAGCGGGTTGCGGAACGCGTCCAGGAACACCGCCTCGACCAGGGTCCGGGTGGCCTTCCCGCCCGCCCCGTGCGACATGGTGATCCGTTCCTCGCGCACCCGCGCCTTCCGGCGGCGGGCCCGGTCGATCCGGTCGAGGACCTGCTGCTCGCGCTCGGGCGCGCCGCCCGGGCGGGACGCGGCTGGCCCGGCGTGCTCCTCGTGCTCACGCAGCGCCTCCTCCACCCAGGTCCCGCGGTCGGTCATGAGATGCTCACCTCCACCACGCGCCGGCGGTTCATCCGGCCGAAGTTGTAGTAAGCGGCGCAGGCCCCTTCCGGGGACACCATGCAGGTGCCGATCGGCGTCTCTGGCGTGCAGGCGGTGCCGAACACCTTGCATTCCCACGGCTTGAGCACGCCCTTGAGCACTTCACCGCACTGGCACGCCTTGGGATCGGCGACCCGCACCCCCGGCACGTCGAAGATCAGCTCTGCGTCGAAAGCGGCGTACTCCGGGCGCACCCGCATGGCGGAGTGCGAGATGAAGCCGAGCCCGCGCCACTCGAAGTACGGCCGCAGCTCGAGGACCTGGTTGATCGCTTTGAGCGCGGTCAGGTTGCCGTCCCACGGCACCACCCGGGTGTACTGGTTCTCCACCTCGCAGCGGCCCTCGGACAGCTGGACCATCAGCATGTAGATCGACTGGAGGATGTCCAGCGGCTCGAACCCGGCCACCACCACCGGCTTGCCATAGTCGGCGGCGATGAACTCATACGGGCGGCAGCCGATCACAGTGGACACGTGGCCGGGGCCGATGAACCCATCCAGCCGCAGGTCGGGGGAGTCCAGGATGGCCTTGATGGCCGGGATGATCGTGACGTGGTTGCAGAAGATGGAGAAGTTGTCCAGGCCTTCGGCGGCCGCGCGGAGCACGGTCATCGCGGTGGACGGGGTGGTGGTCTCGAACCCGATGGCCATGAACACGACCCGCTTGTCCGGGTTCTGCCGGGCGATCTTCAGTGAGTCGAGCGGCGAGTAGACCATGCGGATGTCCGTGCCCGCCGCCTTGGCGTCGAAGAACGAGCCGCTGCCGCCCGGCACCCGCATCATGTCGCCGAACGAGGTCATGATCGTGTCCGGCTGGGACGCCAGGTGGATGGCGTCGTCGACCCGGCCCATCGGGATCACGCAGACCGGGCAGCCCGGGCCGTGTACCAGCGTGATGGACTCGGGCAGGTAGTCCTCGAGGCCATGCTTGTAAATGGTGTGCGTGTGCCCCCCGCACACTTCCATCAGCTTGTACTGCCGCCCGGGCTCGCACAGCCCCGCGATCTTCGCGGCCAGCGCGTGCGCCTTGTCGGCGCTCCGGAACTCATCCACGAACCGCATTAGTGGGCTCCTATTCGATCTGAGAGGCCTGCAAGGCCTCCAGTTCGTCCGCGTAGGCCTGGCCGATTTCCTCCAGGAATTCCAGAGCCGCGGCCGCCTCGCTCTCGTCAATCTTGGACAGCGCGAAGCCCACGTGGATCAGCACCCACTCGCCGGGCTTGGGTGGGTCGTCCGCGAGCAAGCCGATGTTGATCACCCGCTTGACGCCGCTGACGTCCACCCTGGCCAGGTCCGGCTGATCAGGCAGGAACTCGATCACCTCACCTGGAATGCCAAGGCACATGCGATCACCTCTTCGTGGTCCTCACTCGTTGGCGTCGGCCGCGTGTGCGGCCCCGGGCGCTGGCCCGGCCGGGGCAGCGTCGGCGGTGGCGCGGCCCGTGACGGCGGCCGCGGCTTCCCGGGCCAGCCTGGCCACCACCCGTACCGCCTCGTCTACCGCGGCCTCGACCGGCGCGCTCAGTCCCATCCCCTCATCAACGCTGGCCGGCTCGCAGCCGACCAGAAGCACCCGGCCAGCATCCAAGCCCAGCATCCCGGCCATGCTGAGTACCACGTCCGGCTGCATGCCGTGGGCATTGAACAGGCTCATCGCCGCGAACGGCGGGACGCCACGCCCAGGGTCGCCCGCCGGGCCGCCCGTTGCGGCGGGCGATTCCGGGTTATCCGGGTTATCCGGCGGGGCGGGCAGGTCGGGCTCGATCACGTACACCGTTCCCGGCTCGCCGCCGCGCTGCACCGCGTCCACCAGGATCGTCGTGTCAAACCCCTCGGCCAGGTCGTACGCCAGGTGCATGCCGCGGATGCCGTAGTCGGTCACCCGGGCCCCGTCGGGCAGGTCACAGCGGGCCAGCCGCGGGCGACCTCGACCCCGAACGCGTCGTCACCCAGGAAGATGTTGCCCAGGCAGGCGATCAGGGTGCGGCCGGTCATGGGCGGCCGCCCGGGGCGTCCCAGGGGTCACGCGGCGCCGCCGCAGCTGGCCGGTCCAGCGCGTCCAGGACCAGCTCCCACAGCACGTGGTAGATGGTGGTCTGCGCTTCCTGGATCCGGTGCACGGAGGACGACGGCGCGACGAACAGGTAGTCCAGGCTGTCCAGCTCGGCCATTTTCCCGCCGTCGTATCCGGCGATGCCCACGGTGAGTATCCCGCGCCGGGTCGCCTCGTCCAGGCCGCGCATCAGGTTCTCGGAGTTCCCGCTGGTGGACAGGGCGATCGCGATGTCCTGACGGCGGCCGAACGCCGCGATCTGGCGGGCGAAGATCACCTCTACCCCGACGTCGTTGCACAGCGCGGTGATCACGGCGGTGTCGTTGGCCAGGCCGAAGGCAGGCAGCGGCCGCTCACCGCCGCTCGGCGCCAGGAACAGGGTGGCCAGCTGCTGGGCGTCGGTGGCACTGCCGCCGTTGCCGAAGGCGAGCAGCCGGCCGCCCGCGGCGAACCGGGCTGCCATGTCCCGCGCGCAGGCCAGCAGCCGTCCCGACTCCTTGGCCGCGACCGCCGCGCGCAGCTCGATGATCTCCCGGGTCTTGGCCACGGTGGACCGGCGTACGTCCTCGAGTACGGCGGGCAGGTCTGTCTTGCCGGCGTAGAGGAACGGGTACAGCGCCTCCATCGCGGCCGAATCCGCCTGGGGATCGCGGGTGCTCACGGTGTCAGGTCCGCACTGGGAGCCCCGACCACCCCGATGGCCTCGCCCGCGTGGACCAGGATCGTGTCGCCCGCGGCGGCGGTCACCAGCGCCACGCTGACCTCTTCCTCACCCGCGCCGGTGTCCACGATGGCCAGGCCGTCGGCCAGCAGCCGGACCACGGTCACCGGCACGGCCGTATCGGAACAGGTGATGCAGACCTCGTCGTGGCATGCCACGGCGGCCGGCCCGGGGCCAGCTGGCTGCGCCCCGGCCGCTGGTGCCGGTCCGGGTGTCATCAGGCCATCGCCTGGTCCAGCACGCCCGGCTGCTCGAAGAACACGTGCACAAGTTCCCACAGCAGGTGGTAAGCGGTCACCTGGACCTCCTTGACTATCCGGGGGTCGGCGGCCCGGGCGGCCAGCAGGTGGTCCACTGCCGGGCTGCGCCCGATGGCGCCCGCACCGCCGCCGGTCAGTGCGATCGTCAGCAGGCCCAGCTGGTGCGCTGCGACCAGCCCGGCCAGCACGCTCTCGTCCGCGCCCGTCGCGGAGATGCCGAGCGCGATGTCGGCGGGCTCGGCCAGGCAGCGGACCTGGTGGGCGAAGATCTGGCTCATCCCGTCGCGGGCGGCGATGCCGGTCACGGTGGCCACGTCCGAGGTAAGCGAGATCGCAGGCAGGGCCCGCTTGCCAACGATCACCGGGTGCACGAACTCCACCGCGACGTGCTGGGCGTCAGTGCTCGCCGCGCCGGTCCCGAAGACCACCAGCTTGCCGCCCTGGTGGAAGCGCACGGCCATAGCGTGGCAGGCCGCGGCCACATCGCCTGCGTGCGCGGCAAGATCCTCGATCGGTGCGGCCCGTCGCTCGAAGAGCATGGCGACCTCGTCGTCACCCATGGGCGCCCTTGCCACGTCGGTCACTTCCTCAATAGCTGTTCATCCCACGGCGTCTCAGTGTCTTATCCAAAAGTCGCGTTATGCACATCACACCCACCGCTACCGTGGCCCTGACCTGCACCGGCCGCTCGTACAGGTCCTCCGGGCCTGCACTCGCCAGCCGGTTTTGCATAACGCTCTCAGTCCCCGTGCTCGGCTCATGCACTGCTGGCACTGGCCGGGCCGGCCGGGGCAGCATCCGCCTGGCCCGGCAGTTCCACGTCCGCCTCAATATCCACGGCGTCCCGGACCTTCAGAGCACCGAAGAACGCGGTGTAGGGCTTGATGCCGTAGGACGACTGCGCCACCACCCCGGTAATGCGGTACCCCGTCCCGGCGGCGGTAACCTGCAGCCGCAGTGGCCGGCTCATGCCACGGAGGGTGAAGTCCCCTTCGATGACCCCGCCATCCCCGTCCGGGGTGAACCGGGTGGCGGTGAACACCGCCTCGGGATGCTGGTCGCTGGACAGCAGGCGCCGTGCGGTCCCGGCGATTTCCCTGCGGTCCCGGTCGGTCAGTGGCTTGAGGCCGCCGCTTCCCTCCCGGACAGACAGGGCATGCATGTCGATCCGGGCTTCCAGGGACACAGGTGTCTTGTTCTCGGCTACGACCAGTTCCCCGGTCCACCGGGGCATATCGATGACCAGATCATGGCCTGCCGTTGCGGCCAGGCCATCACGGGATGTGCGAAGGACGATGCGGCCCGTTTCTGGACCAAGCCGGAAGCGTCCCGCGGGTAGCGTCATGGGAGCACGTTAGGACACATGTGGGGGGACGTCCAGTCGTTGGCGGACAGTGGTGGCCGGGAAAGCGTTAAAAGCGAATTATCTGGCAACAGGGGCGAAAGTGGCGCTGGATCGTCAGCGGCCCAGGCCGCTCAGGGGAACGGAAGCTCGCCGAACAGTTCCTGGATCCGGCGCAGGTCGCGGAGCCTGGGCTCGGTCTCGCCGCCGACCCAGCGCCCGACAGTTTTGACCGACACGCCGAGCTGCCGCGCCGCGGCTTCCTGAGTCAGCCCTTCCCGCCGCAGCGTGGTGGACATCCAGTCGGCGAACGTGGCGGGGCGCCCGTCGATGCCTGCTTTACCGGCCGCCGGGGTCCGGGTGGCCACCTGCGGCTCGCCGCTGACCGGCTGGTTCGAATGCAGCACGTCCACTTCGACGTGCTCAGGGAAGATCCGGAAGGAGACCTGGATGGCGCCTTCCGGCCCAGCCGCATCCAGCAGCGCGCGGAATACGGTGTCGCCGACCTGGCGGTTCCCTTCTTCGGTCAGCGGCGACTCCGCCAGGCACTTGCGGACGAAGTCACGGATCTCCGGGATCCATGACGGCCGTGCCGGGAACGTCTGCGACAACACGACTACGGGGACGACCTCGATGGGACCGTTCCCTTGCCTGTCGGCCAGATCAGGCACTTATGTCTCCTCGCCGCGCGGCCAGCCTCCGTGGAACCGCGTCGTCGTGTGCTCCGCCCCCGGGGCCAGATTGCCCTTAGCGTACGCGTTAACGCTGGCTGGCGCGTTCCTGGTGAGAGTTCTGTGGCGGATGCGTGCGGTGCCGGGACCTGATACCCAACTCTGTCGTCATAGACAGGACAGTTGTGTCCGTCGAGTTGACTATTCAGTCTTGCCACCCCCGTACCGCGGGTTTAGCATGACGGCACCTGCGCACGATGCAGGCAGGCCTGCCATGACTGATGATCCCGGCGCTGCTGCGCCTTCCATGGTGCGTGCCGCCCGGCGGTCAGCGTGGTCCGCCTGGCGGCCGATGGACGCCGTGGCCAGGGGCGCATTTCGGCCGGTTAGACCTGCTTTTCCGGCTATTGATTCGCGTATGCCCTGTTCTATGGCTGGTCAGCCATGTCCGCCGGGGTATCCGGCCATAACACTGACCAGTGTCCCAGCCGGGCGTTTCTGTTTGCCCGCGATGCATCCACCATCCCGCCGAATCACCAGCGAGGAGGTGGCCTAGCCATGGCCACACCGACCAACGACACGGCCGAGCCTGTTGTCCACATCCTCTGGATGAACGGAGGGCTGGGCTGCGACGGGGACTCAGTAGCACTCACCGCAGCGACCCAGCCGAGTATCGAGGAAATCGCTCTGGGCGCCCTGCCTGGCCTGCCCAAGGTCGCGGTGCACTGGCCGCTGATCGACTTCGAGTGCGGCCCGGAGCAGGGGGCTGACAACTTCATCGAGTGGTGGCACAAGGCCGACCGCGGCGAGCTGGACCCGTTCGTGCTCGTGGTCGAGGGCTCCATCCCGAATGAGGCGATCAAGGACGAGGGCTACTGGTGCGGGTTCGGCAACAACCCGGCGACCGGCCAGCCGATGACCACCAGCGAGTGGCTGGACCGGCTGGCCCCCAAGGCCACCGCGATCCTGGCCGCGGGCACCTGCGCCACGTACGGCGGGATCCACGCGATGGCGGGCAACCCGACCGGGGCTATGGGCGTCCCGGACTACCTGGGCTGGGAGTGGCGATCCAAGGCCGGCCTGCCGATCGTGTGTGTGCCCGGCTGCCCGACCCACCCCGACAACCTGTCCGAGACCATCCTGTACCTGCTCTACCAGGTGGCGGGGCAGGCGCCGATGATCCCGCTGGACGAGGCGCTCCGGCCGACCTGGCTGTTCGGCGCCACCGTGCACGAGGGCTGCGACCGCGGCGGCTACTACGAGCAGGGCGACTTCGCCAATGAGTACGGCTCGCCCAAGTGCCTGGTCAAGCTGGGCTGCTGGGGCCCGGTGGTGAAGTGCAACGTGCCCAAGCGCGGCTGGATCAACGGAGTGGGCGGCTGCCCCAACGTGGGCGGGATCTGCATCGCCTGCACGATGCCTGGCTTCCCGGACAAGTTCATGCCGTTCATGGACGAGCCGCCCGGCTCGAAGGTGTCCGCGACCGCGAGCACGCTGTACGGCACGGTCATCCGGACCCTGCGCGGTTTCACCGCCAGGACGGCCGACGAAGAGCCCAAGTGGCGGAAGAAGGGTGACGACCTGCTCACCGGCTACCAGAAGACCTGGTGACCTCGAGCACCTGGTTATGCGGCTTGGCGCCAGCCCGCGGGCTGGCGCCCGAATGCGAGCGAGAGGGATAACCGATGACCACAGCTGCTGAGGACACCGGCATTGTCGAGATGAACTGGGACCCGATCACCCGGATCGTGGGCAGCCTGGGCATCTACACCAAGATTGACTTCAAGCAGAAGCGGGTCGTGGAGTGTTTCAGCACGTCCTCGATCTTCCGCGGTTACAGCATCTTCATGAAGGGCAAGGACCCGCGCGACGCGCACTTCATCACCAGCCGCATCTGCGGGATCTGCGGTGACAACCACGCGACGTGCTCGGTCTACAACCAGAACATGGCCTACGGGGTCCGCCCGCCGCACCTCGCGGAGTGGATCATCAACCTGGGCGAGGCCGCCGAGTACATGTTCGACCACAACATCTTCCAGGAGAACCTGGTCGGGGTGGACTTCTGCGCCAGGATGGTCGGCGAGACCAACCCCGGCGTGCTGGAGATGGCCAACCGTACCGAGGCGCCGCACGCGGCCGATCACGGCTACAAGTTCATCGGCGACATCATGCGCTCGCTGAACCCGCTGGAAGGCGAGTTCTACCGCGAGGCGCTTCAGGTCAGCCGGTCCACCCGGGAAATGTTCTGCCTGATGGAAGGGCGCCACGTGCACCCGTCCACGCTCTACCCGGGCGGCGTGGGCACCACCCCCACCGTGCAGCTGTTCACCGACTACCTGACCCGGCTCATGCGCTACGTGGAGTTCATGAAGCGCGTGGTGCCCATGCACGATGACCTGTTCGACTTCTTCTACGAGGCGCTGCCGGGCTATGAGGAGGTCGGCCGCAGGCGCGCCGACATGGTCTGCTGGGGCAGCCTGAACGACCCGGAGTACTGCGACTTCCGGTACGACCACATGAGCGACTGGGGCCGGAAGATGTTCGTCAGCCCCGGCGTCATCCGGGACGGCCAGCTGCTCACCAACGACCTCGTGGACATCAACCTGGGCATCCGCATCCTCCTCGGCAGCTCCTACTACGAGGACTGGGAAGACCAGGAGATGTTCGTGACCCGCGACCCGCTGGGCAACCCGGTGGATCGCAGGCACCCATGGAACCAGCACACGATCCCGCGGCCGGCCAAGCGTGATTTCGACAGCAAATACAGCTGGGTGATGTCGCCGCGCTGGTTCGATGGGACCAACTACCTCGCCGCCGACACCGGCGGCGGCCCGATCGCCCGGCTATGGGCGACCGCGCAGGGCGGCCTGGTGGACATCGGGTACATCAAGTCCACTGGGAACAGTGTGCTGATCAACCTGCCCCGGACGGTGACCAAGCCCGAAGTCACCTTCGAGTGGAAGATCCCGCACGACAAGGAGGGCCGGCCGCTGTCCAACGCCATCGAGCGGGACCGGGCCCGGACCTACTTCCAGGCCTACGCGGCCGCGGCCGCGCTGCACTTCATGGAGAAGGCCCTGGCTGAGGTCCGGGCCGGGCACACCAAGACCTGGGAGCCGTTCGACGTCCCGGACGAGGCCAACAGCTGCGGCTTCACCGAGGCGGTGCGCGGTGTGCTGTCGCACCACATGGTGATCAGGGACGGGAAGATCGCGAACTACCACCCGTACCCGCCCACCCCGTGGAACGCCAGCGTGCGGGACAGCTATGGGACGCCCGGGCCCTATGAGGACGCGGTCCAGAACACCCCGATCTTCGAGGAGAATTCGCCGGACAACTTCAAGGGCATCGACATCATGCGGGCGGTCCGTAGCTTCGATCCCTGCCTGCCGTGCGGCGTGCACATGTCACTCGGCAACGGCAAGCTGCTGGAGAAGATCCACTCGCCGACCGCAGCCATCCTGGCCACGTAGCGGTGGCGCGGCGCTCCCTCCGGCTACCGCCGGAGGGAGCCAGCTTGGTCAGAGCACCCGGGCGGCCCGGCGGGGGGCGCCTGGATATACCGGATAGCTGCTCAGCGGGGCGTCCGGATAGTAAGAGAGGCGACGCGCATGCCCGACGTACAGCAGGTCGGCTCACAGATCGAGAAGCTGCTCGCCGAGCTGCGCTCGGGCGCGGATCCGGCCGCCGCCCCCGCGGCCGAGGAACTCGTCCGCCTGCTGCTCGGCCTGTACGGCGACGGGCTGAGTCACATCATGGCGGCGCTGCAGGCAGAAGGTGAGGCCGGCGCCGCCGTGCTGGGCCGCATGCTGGCGGACCCACTGGTGGAAGGCCTGCTGATCCTGCACGACCTGCACCCGCTGGACGTGGACGCCCGGATCCAGCAGGCCCTGGACCGGGTCCGGCCTTACCTCGGCTCGCACGCGGGCGGGGTGGAATACCTCGGGGTGGACGACGACGGTGTCGCCCACCTGCGGCTGGAGGGCAGCTGCCATGGCTGCCCCTCCTCCACGGTGACCGTGCAGCTAGCCATCCAGGGCGCCATTGAGGAGGCCGCGCCTGAGGTCACCGAGGTGGTCGTGGAAGGCGTCAGCGAGCCGCCGCCCCGGGAGCAGTTGCTGCAGATCGGCAGCGGGCCGCCTGGGTCACGGAGCGCCCCGCCCAGCCCGGCAGCGGCCGAGCCGTCCTGGGTCAGCCTGCCCGACATGGGGCCGCCCAGCGGCAAGCCGGTCACGATGATGGCCGCGGGCGTCCCGGTGCTGGTCTGCGCGGTCCGCGGCACCTTGTACGCCTACCGTGACGCCTGCCCGGCCTGCGGCTCCTCGCTCGCCGGGGCGGCGCTGACCGGTGAGCGGCTGGACTGCGCGGAGTGCGGGGCCAGCTATGACGTGCGGTCCGCGGGCCGGAGCCTGGGGGACGACACGTCTCACCTTGACCCGCTGCCGCTGCTCGCGGACAGCCAGGGCGTCCGCGTCGCCATCCCGGCCGTCGTGGCGGCGGTGCGGCCGTGACACGATCCGGATTGCGCAGGTTCATCGATGCTCCTGTCAGCCCTCCCGCCGAGGCTGACGGTGCGCCCGGGAGGACAGCCGGATGGCCCAGGGGTGTTCCCGGGGCGCGCGGCGGGGCCGACGGGCCGGATCCCGCGGCCCCGCCGCAAGACGCCGCGGCATCCGGGCCAGCGGCGGCCGAGGACGTGTGCGAGATGTGCGCCACGGGGCTCGCCGCCGAGCACGGGCACGTGGCGGATCTGGACGCCGCCAGCCTGATGTGCGCGTGCCGGGCCTGCTACCTGCTGTTCACCAATGGCACCGCGGGCGGCGGCCGGTACCGTTCGGTGCCCGACCGGGTCGTGCGCGACCCGGCCCGGACACCATCGCTGGCCGAGTGGGATGAGCTGCAGATCCCGGTTGGCCTGGTGTTCTTCCTGAGCAGCTCCCGCCGCGACGAGGTGACCGGTTTTTACCCGAGCCCGGCTGGCGCGACCGAGTGTGCCCTCGACCTGGCGGCCTGGGCCCGGCTGGTCGCCGCCTACCCGCTGCTCGGCAGCGCCGAGCCGGACGTCGAGGCGGTGCTCATCCACCGGGCCGACGCCCATGCTGGCGACAGCACAGGGGAGGCCATCGAGGCCTTTATCGTGCCGATCGACGCCTGCTACGAGCTGGCCGGGCGGATGCGGATGCTGTGGAAGGGCTTTGACGGTGGCACCGAGGCCCGGGCCAGCATCGAGGAGTTCCTGACCGGGATCCGGACGCGGGCTAAAGACATCGCGCCGAGGTCATGACATGGCCGACCTCTCCTTCGACTGCATCGGCGCGCAGGCCGAGCGTTATGCCGTGGTCCCGTCGTTCTCGCTGACGTTGCGGATCAGCGAGACCACCGGGCAGCGGGTGGAAGCGATCGCGCTGCGCTGCCAGGTCCGGATCGAGCCGCACCGCCGCCGGTACTCCGACACCGAGGCGGACCGGCTGAACGACCTGTTTGGCGAGCGGATCCGCTGGTCGGACACGCTGAAGCCGCTGCAGTTCACGAACCTGACCGCGATGGTCCCGGCCTTCACCGGGAGCACTCAGATCGACCTGCCGGTGCCGTTCACCTACGACCTGGAGATAGCGTCCACGCGCTATTTCAACTCCCTCGATGAGGGCGAGGTCTCGTTGCTCCTCTTGTTCAGCGGGACCATCTTCGGTTCGGTCGACGGGCATCTCCAGGTGCAGCAGGTGCCGTGGAGCAAGGAAGCCGTCTGCTCGCTCCCGGTCAGCGTGTGGCGCGAGGCCGTAGACGCGCATTTCCCCAACAGCGCCTGGATAACGATGCGCCGGGAGACCCTCGACGAACTGGCCCGGTTCAAGAACAGCCGGGCCCTGCCGACCTGGGACGCCACCGTGACCGCGCTGCTCGCCGAGATACCCCAGGACCAGCCATGACCCAGGCTTCCAGCGGCGACGCCGCCACCGTCCACCCCGACTTCGCCGGGCATGCGCTGCGGGTCGCGGACGCGATCCTGTACGAGGGCTACCTGCTCTATCCCTACCGCGGCTCCGCGCAAAAGAACCAGCAGCGGTTCCAGTTCGGCGTGCTGATGCCGCCGGCCTACCGCGAGGTGGACGACTGCGAGTTGTCCGGCACCCAGACCGAGTGCCTGCTCGAATGCCCCGACGACGCGGTCATCGTGGTGGATGTCCGGTTCCTCCAGCTGCACCGGCGGACGGTGCAGGCCCCGCTGCCCGGCGGCGGGTTCGGTGAGACAGCCGCGCTGAGCGTGGCCGGGCGCGAGTACCTGCCCTGGGACGAGGCCGCGGAACGGGAGGAACGGGTCACGGTCCCGGTCAGCGTGCTGCTGGCCGGCGAGGTGGAGGTCCCGTTCACCGCCCCGGGCGGGGTGGAAGAGGAGGATCTGGCCGAGCTGGGCGGCGGCCTGTCCGGCCGGCTGGTCCGCCGCTGGTCGGCGGTCAGTGGGCTGATCCGGCTGAGCGCGGAGCGGGTCGCCGGGCCGTACCGGGCCCTGCGGCTGCGGCTGCGGGTGGACAACCAGAGCGAGCCGGACATCCCGCTGCGGCGCCGGCCGGACGGGCTCCGTTTCGCGCTGATCGCGGCGCACTCGCTGATCTCCGTGCCCGGGGGCACGTTCCTGTCCATGACCGAGCCGCCCGAGTGGGCCGCGGCCGAGGTCGCGGCGTGCGTGAACACCGGGACCTGGCCGGTGCTGGCGGGCCCGGCGGAATGCCGGGAACTGCTGCTCTCCTCGCCGGTCATCCTGTATGACCACCCGGAGATCGCCGCGGAGAGCGCCGGGGAGCTGTTCGATTCCACCGAGATCGACGAGATCCTGACGCTACGCACGCTGACTCTCACCGACGAGGAAAAGCGCGAGGCCCGGGACACCGATCCGCGGGCCGCGGACCTGATCGACCGGCTCGACCAGCTGCCGCCGGAGATGCTCGAGCGCATGCACGGCGCGATCCGGTACCTGCGGCCGGTCCAGGGCGGCGCCCAGGGCGGCCCGCAAGCGGCCGGGCCGCTGGCCGCCGGTGGTGGCCTGGCCGGTGGTGGGCTCACTGGTGGTGGGCTGGCCGGTGCGCCGGGACGGGAGCCGGCCGCGCCCGCCGCGCCCGCTGCTCCCTGGTGGGACCCGGGGTCGGATACTTCTGTCTCCCCGGAGACCGATCACGTGGTCATCGCGGGAGTGCGGGTCGCCCGGGGCAGCCGGGTCCTGATGTGCCCCGGAGCGCGCCGGGCTGACGCGCAGGACCTCTTCCTTACCGGCCGGGTGGGGCTGGTCGAGGCGGTGCTGTTCGACGTGGACGGGAACGTCCACCTCGCGCTGCTGCCCGAGGATGACCCGGCCGCCGACATACAGCGCAATCACGGCAGGTTCCTGTACTTCGCCCCCGACGAGGTCGAGCCCCTGACGGACCCGGCCTCAACCACACCGTCAGGCCAGAGGAGAGAAAAATGATCATGAGACTCATCAAGGCAGCAGCGGTGGCGGCGGTACTGGCCGCGGTGGTCCAGTCGCTGCCCGACATCAAGCGCTACCTCGAACTCCGCGACATGTAGCCGCGGGGCCATCCCGACTGACAAGGCGGTCAGCACAATGGAGACGATTATCGGTTTCGTGGCCGGCTACCTGGTCGGCACGAGGGAGGGCACCGAGGGCCTGGCCAAGATGCGGAAATCGGCCCAGGCCATCATGGAGTCCCCGGAATTCCGCCGCCTCCTCGGTGAGGCAGTGGGGGTAGCCCAGCTGGCGGTCGGCCGGGCCACCAAGGGCGGGCTCAGCAGCACATTGGGCGGGGTGACCGAGCTGATCGCGTCGCGGGCTAGCGCCGCTCGCGACCGGCGGGCCGCCTGACGCCTGCTCAACTGATCTATCCGGGGCAAGTGTCCGCCGCCATCGAGGCTGTCCAGCGCGCACTGGCCGGCCAGACCGGCGCGTAGGCACCGGCTGTGCTCAGGCGCTGGCGGCCCGAGGCCGTGCGGGACGTGCTGGTCGTGCTGCTCACCGTGACCACCGGCGCGGTGGACGCCACCTGCTTCCTGCACGTGGGGCATGTGTTCGCCAGCGTGGTCACCGGCACCATGGTCCTGCTCGGCGTGGCCGCGGGCACCAAGGACCCGGCGCTGGCCGCGAACTGCGGGGTGGCGCTGGCCAGTTACACGCTGGGCGTGCTGGCCGGCGCGCCGCTCGTGGCGCGGCCCGCGGGCCAGGTTACGGGCCAGGAGGCAGGCCAGCGGGAGGACAGGCGGTCCGCCTGGCCGCCCGGGGTCACCCGGGCGCTCGCCGCAGAGTCCTGCGTGCTGGTCGCGTTCTGCGTGGGCTGGGAGCTGACCGGCGGCCGGCCCGGGGGCACGGCGCAGCTGGTGCTGCTGGCCCCGCTCGGAGTGGCCATGGGCATCCAGGGGGCCACGGTCCGCAAGTTCGGCGAGATCTCCACCACCTACCTGACCGGCACGCTCACCGGCCTGGTCGCGGCCCTCGCCACCCGGCAGGTGCCGAATGGGCTGGCCCGCAGCCTGGGCATCTTCGCGGCCCTTATCGCTGGCGCGCTGTCGTCGGCCCTCATCACGGCCTACCTGCCCGCCCTGCTACCGATTCTGGTGCTGGTTCCGCTGGTCCTGGTGGTAGGGCTGGCGGCGGTGCGGTTCAGGCTAATGCACCGGCTGCGGTTGATGAGGGCCCGGCGCTAGCGATTCATAGTCACCAATGATGGAATTGCGGACGGCGATCTCG
This sequence comes from uncultured Actinomycetes bacterium, assembly GCA_963804455.1. Lineage (GTDB taxonomy): Bacteria > Actinomycetota > Actinomycetes > Streptosporangiales > Streptosporangiaceae > RYN-230. The sequence continues at coordinate 8,171 of CAWDRD010000057.1, read as the reverse complement.
TTCCGGCGGGGCCGGGACATCCAGGCCATGCTCCGGACGGGGCCGCTGCTCAATAGGCTGGAAGGGTGAGCTCAGATCCTCCCTCGCGGACCGCGCTGGTCCGCCGGGCCCGTCGCATCAACCGCGAACTCGCGCTGCTCTATCCCGACGCCCACAGCGAGCTGAACTTCACCTCGCCGCTGGAACTCCTGGTCGCGACGATCCTGTCCGCCCAGACCACGGACAAGCGAGTCAACCTGGTCACCCCGGTGCTGTTCGCCCGGTACCGGACCGCTGCGGACTATGCCGCCGCCGACCGCGCTGATGTCGAGAAGATCATCCAGTCCACCGGTTTCTTCCGGGCCAAGACCGCCAGCCTCATCGGGCTGGGCCAGGCGCTGTGTGACCGATTCGGCGGTGAGGTGCCCAGCACCCTGGCTGAGCTCGTCACGCTTGCCCGGGGTGGGCCGCAAGACCGCCAACGTGGTACTGGGCAACGCCTTCGGCGTGCCCGGCATCACCGTGGACACGCACTTCTCCCGGCTGTCCCGCCGCTTCGGCTGGACCACGCAGACCGATCCGGACAAGATCGAGCAGGAGGTTGGCTCGCTCTTCCCGAAGTCAGAATGGACCATACTGTCGCACCGCCTGATCTGGCACGGCCGGCGGGTCTGCCACGCCCGTAGGCCCGCCTGCGGCGCCTGCGCCCTGGCCCGGCTCTGCCCGTCCTACGGTGCAGGCCCGACCGACCCGGAGATAGCCCGGGCCCTGGTCAAGGCGGGCCCTTTCTCGTGACCAGCGGTAGCCAAGCGTGAGCGGCCGCGACCCTGTCCTGAACGGCCAGCCGGGCCAGCCGGGCCCTCCGGACGGTCCGCCGGGCTCTCGGCGGCCCGCTCGGTCCTCCGGACGGTCCGCCGGGCTCCCTGGACCGCCCGCCGGACCCTGGACCGCCCTGGGCCCCCCGGACGGACTGGGCCGGCGGCCCGGCGCCGGCCACGGGCCGCCGGCCTGGCTGCGGTCACTGGCCGAGGCGGCCGAGACGGCCGCCGTGCCGCGGCTGCTCCGGCCGCCGCCTGGTGGTGGCCGCGCCGTCCGCCGTGCTGGTCCTGTTCGGGGACGGCCCGGACGGCCCGGACCTGCTGCTGGTGCAGCGCGGCCCGGGGCTGCGGCGGCACTCCGGCCAGCCCGCCTTCCCCGGCGGTGCGATCGACGAAGCCGACGGCGGCCCGGTCCCCGCCGCGCTCCGCGAGGCCGCCGAGGAGGCGGGCGTGGACCCGGCGGGCGTGCAGGTGCTGGCCGTCCTGCCCGAGCTGTTCATCGCGCGCAGCGGATTCGCGGTCACCCCGGTGCTCGCCTGGTGGCGGCGTCCGGTCCCAGTGGCCGCCGGCCGACCCGCCCGAGGTGACCGCGGTGGCCCGGGTCCCGCTGGCCGAGCTGGCCGATCCGGCCCGGCGGCTGACGCATCCGGCATCCCTCCGGGGTGACCGGTCCCGCCTTCCGCGTCCGCGGCATGCTGGTCTGGGGCTTCACCGCGGCGCTCGTGGACCGGCTGCTCGCGCTGGGCGGCTGGGAGCAGCCCTGGGACCACGGCCGGGTGGAGGAACTTCCGCCGGAGGCGTCCGCCGCCGGGAGCTGAGCCGAGGCCCGCGTGCCGCCGGTACCCCGGAGTTAAGGACGGCGGGGCCAGGCCTAATAACAGCATCGCGCCCAACCACCGGCCTGCGCGCTATACGGTGGGCTCGTGTCGGGTGACGTGCTTGACCTGATCTTGATCGCGCTCGCCGCCGCCTTTGCCGTGGCCGGCGTACCGGCAGGGATTCATCATCGGCGTGCTGAGCTTCGCCGGCTTTCTCGGCGGCGCCGCCATCGGCGCCCTGTTCGCGCCGAAGCTGGCCCGCTCGCTGGTGCAGGGCTCGACCCAGCAGGCCCTGGTGGCGATCATCGCGGTGTTCGTCGCGGCCATGATCGGCCAGCTGCTCGCGTCCGGCGATCGGCGCTGCCGTGCGCTCCCGGGTGAGCTGGCGCCCGGTCACGCTCGATCGACTCCGTGGCCGGCGCCGTGGTGAGCATCGCTGTCCGTACTGCTGATCGCCTGGCTGATCGGCTCGGCCGTGGTGAACGCCCCGTTCGCGGTGATCACCGCCCAGGTGAACCGGTCCGCAGTGCTGCGCACCGTGGACAAGGTCATGCCACCCGAAGCCCGGACGATGTTCTCCGACTTCCGCAGCCTGCTGGCCAGCGGCCCGTACGCGCAGGTCTTCGGCGCGCTCGGGGCCGAGCCCGCGCTGACCGTGGCGGCACCTGACCCGGCGGTGCTGAACTCGCCCGGGCTGGCCTCCGCGCAGGACAGCATCGTGAAGGTGATGGGCGTGGCACCGAGCTGCTCGCGCCGCATCGAGGGCACCGGGTTCGTGATCTCGCCCGGCCACATCCTGACCAACGCGCACGTGGTGGCCGGGGTGACCCAGGACCAGACGGTCACCACCAGGCTCGGCGCCCAAGTCCGGGCCCGGGTGGTGTTCTTCGACCCGGAGCGCGACATCGCCGTGCTCTACGTACCCGCCCTCACGGCCCGCACGCTGGCCTTTGCCGGCCCGGTGAACCAGGGCGCGGACGCCATCGTCGCCGGGTACCCGGAGGACCACGCGTTCACGGTCGTGCCGGCCCGGATCGGTGATGACCAGCTCGCCCAGGCCCCGGACATCTACCAGCAGCGGGAAGTGACCCGGCAGATCTACTCGATCCGCGCTAACGTCCAGCCAGGAAACTCCGGCGGCCCGTTGCTGGCGCCGGACGGCCAGGTTGACGGGGTGGTGTTCGCCGCTGCGGTGGGCGTCGCGGACACGGGCTACGCGCTGACCGCGGCCGAGGTGGTCGGCGACGCGCGGGCGGGCGCCAGCGCGACCGCAGCGGTGTCCACCAGAACCTGCGACTAGCGGTGTCCACCACAACCTGCGCCTAGCGGTCTCCACCAGGAGCTGCGACAGGAGACCAGCTGCGCCCGGGAAACTTACATTTCACAAATTCGGGATCGGCATTTCCCTCCTTTCAGGCCATGGCCTGGTATTTGTCGGGGAATGTCGTAGTCAATCCGTCAATAACCAGCTTTAATGGCGAGTCAGCCGGATCTGCGGGTGCGTTTCGGGCGGAGTGGCCGCACCTGTTCCGGATACGGCCGGGCCCTTTTCCCCGATCTGGGCGGCCAGTTCGGTGCAGGCAGCTATTAGGCCCGCGACGTCGAGCCCGTGGGGCGGGACGGCGGCATATTCGCTGAGCTGTGCGGCGCCACGGCGCAGCAAGGCGACGGCGCCCCGGGCGTTGCCGCGCTGGGCGTGGGTGAGGCCCACGGCGATCTGGGCCAGGCCCCGCCACAGGGCGCGTTCCGGCTCCGCCGCCTGCTTCCAGGATGCTTCCAGTACCTCGTGCGCATGGAACGGCCGGCCCGTGTCCAGCAGGCGCTGGGCCAGGTCGATCGCTTCCGCCGGAGGGAGGGCCAGGTCATCGGGGATCCGCTCGGCACCGGCCGCGCCGCGCCGCAGCGGCCGCCCAAGGGCGTCCCGGGGCCGGGCGTTGCGCGGGCGGCCCGCCGGGTCACGATCCCGGCGCGTGTCCTCTCCGCCGGGCCGGCCTGCCCCGCTTCCGGCTGAGCGGCCCGCCCCGTTTCCGGCTGAGGGGCCGGTCATCGTTCCGGTTCTGGGTCTGCCAGCCAGCCGTGCAGTTCCCGGTCGAGCCGGTCCGGCTGCTCCTCGTGTGGGAAGTGCCCGGCCCCGTCGATCAGCCGCCACCGGTACGGGCCGTCCACGTGCCGCCCGGAGCCCCGGGCCGTGGCCGGCAGCACACAGTTGTCCAGCGCGCCGTGCAGGTGCAGGGTCGGCGCCTGGATCGGCGCGTGCATCCGCTGGGCGTAGCGCAGGCCGTCCGGGCGCAGCCGGGACCGCATGAACCAGCGGTGATACTCCAGCGCGGAATGCGCGACCGAGGGGATGCACATGGCGGCGCGGTAGCGGTGCTCGGTCTCCTCGTCCGGCCAGCCCGGCCCGGACCAGGACCGCAGCATCCGGCCCACGCGCAGCGCGTCGTCCTTGACCAGGCTGCGCTCCGGCAGCACCGGGACCTGGAACCCGAACGCGTAGCCGGTACGGCGGCCCTGGCCGAGCGGGTCGGTGAACACCGCGGACCGCATCCGCAGCGGGTGGGCGACCGAGATGACCGCGAGCCGCCGCACCACCTTGGGGTAGTAGGTGGCCATGGTCCAGGCCACCAGGCCACCCCAGTCGTGCCCGATGACCACGGCGTTCGCCTCGCCGAGCGCACGGATCAGCCCGGCCGCGTCGGATGCGGCCGTGACCAGGTCGTAGCCCCGGGGGGGCTTGTCGCTCCCGCCGTAACCACGCAGGTCAGCCGCGACCGCCCGGAAGCCCGCGCGGCCCAGCGTCGCTAGCTGCCGCCGCCAGGTCCACCAGAACTCCGGGAACCCGTGCAGCATCAGCACGAGCGGCCCGTCCCCGTGCTCGGCGATATGGAAGCGGGTCCCGTTCGCGCTGACGGCCCGATGCGACCACGGGCCGTCCACGTACACGGCTGCCTCCCCGCGGAGGCTCATGGAGTCAGCCTGCCTCGACAGCGGGCGGCACCGGAGCGTCCTCGTCCCGCTTGAGCAGCGCCAGATCTTGCTGCAACGTCGTCCTCGTCTTGCGCAGCCCGGTGACGCCGCGCACCTTGATCACCACAATGAGTATCGCCAGGCCGGCCAGCAGCACGCACAGCCCGGCCACGATGAGGAACGCCGCCCAGGGATAGATGCCCAGCGCGACCAGCCCGAACGCCAGCGCGATACAGAGCAGCACCAGAACCAGGACCCCAGTGAATGCCACCACCGCGCCCAGCGCGGCCGCCAGGCCCAGCCGGCGGACGTCGTCGCGCAACTCCACTTTGGCCAGGTCGAGTTCGAACCGGACCAGCTGGGTGGCATCCCGGACGGCCTGGGCGACCAGGTCGCCGATGGACAGCTCGCCCTCGTTGCCCACCGGCCGTGCTGCTGCGGGCCTGGCCATCACCTGCACTCCCCTATCCCCTGGGACACCGGTCGCTCTCGGCAAGGGATCTTACGGGATTACCATGCGGTGGCTGTGCGTGGCCAGCCCCCATCTCGAAGACGGGCCGAAATCCTGCGCCCGGCGCAGGCGGCCCGGGCGGCGCCGGACGGGGGAGCGGGCGGTGCAGACAGGGGAGCAAGCGCCGGTAACGGCGAACGGCGCCCCTCGCTGGGGGCGCCGTCGCCTGACACCGCACGCCAGGTTACCAAGCGTGCACCTTTTCGTTGCCGGGCAGGTCACGACTGCCCCGCGCCTTCCGCGACGCGGCTTTCCGCTGCCCTACCTGCCTCGGCCGCCTCCCGCGGCTGGTCGCGCGTGGGTGCCTGGCTGCCGTGCCCGGACGTTGTGTCCTGCAGACCTTTCTACGGCGGATCAGCCGCCGGGGAAACCCCCAGACGTGATGGATTCGTGATGTGAATCAGTCGCTGAGTTCCCATTCCCGCGGGGCCAGGGTGCGCATGAAGCACAGCGGCTAGGGGAACCTAGGCGGGCCCGGGGCCGCTGCCGCCCGGGACGGGTGCCGGGGCCGCGCGGTGAAGGCGAGGATGGGCCAGCCGCGCTCGGCCGCGAGCCTGCGCAGGGCCCGGTCGGGGTTGACCGCGTGCGGATGGCCCACGGCTTCCAGCATGGGCACATCGGTGACCGAGTCACTGTAGGCGTAACAGTCCGCCAGGCAGTAACCACGCTCCGCTGCCAGTGCCCGGACCTGTTCCGCCTTGGCCTCCCCGTAGGCGTACAGCTCGAACTGGCCGGTGTACCGGCCGTCCGCAATCTCCATCCGGGTCGCGATCACGTGCGCCGCCCCCAGCAGGGTGCCGATCGGCGCCACCATCTCGACACCGGAGGTGCTCACGATGACCACGTCCTGGCCTGCGTCGCGATGCCGGTCCAGCAGGGCCCGTGCGTCGGCGTACACGTACGGCAGGATCAGCTCGTCCAGGTGGCGGGCCACGATCTCGGTCACCCGCTCGGCCGGCCAGCCGCGGCACACCTCGCTCACCTGCTCGCGAATCCGCTCCATCCGCGCATGTCCGGCCCCGCGCCGGGTGAAAACCAGCTGGGCGACCGCGCCGCGAACCGCGTCACCACGGCTGATCAGGCCATTCCGGTAAAACGACAGCCCGTACGCCAGAGTGCTGGACTTGGAGATGATCGTCTTATCAAGGTCGAAAAACGCGGCAACGCGTCCGTCCGCACCAGGGATGGGGCTAGCCATGGCACCGCAACCTATGGAAAGTGCGGCGGCTATCCTGCTCAACCGATTGGTAACTTTGCCGCAATGCACGTAGGCTTTGGTGAGTAACGGGCCCGGATCTGCCCCCCCGGATCCGGACCGTTTGGCGGCCCCCGCTCTCCCCCCCGGCGGGGGTCGCCACTTTTCTCCTGGCCCGGCCCCGCCCCGCTCGGCCGGCGCAGTGGGCCATGCCGCGTCCCGCCCGGCAGCGGTCGGCATTCCGGGAACAGCCGCCGGCTGGGCGCCAGAATCCGCTGCCGGACAGCTTCGTCACTGTCCGCTCAGAAGCTGGAAATTCAGTCACTGTGCGTGTCCCCCAGGAGGGCTTCCAGCAGCTGTACCGATCCGTCCTTGGAGAGGGGCTCGTTGCCATTCCCGCATTTCGGTGACTGAATGCAGGACGGGCAGCCAGCCTGGCACTCGCAGCTGCGGATCGCCTCGGCCGTTGCTCGCAGCCAGTCCCGGGCCGCCTGGTACCCGCGCTCGGCAAAGCCGGCCCCGCCGTCGTGCCCGTCGTAGACGAACACGGTCAGCTGACCGGTCGCCGGATGCAGGTCCGCGGACACCCCGCCGATGTCCCACCGGTCGCACGCGGCGAACAGCGGCAGTAGCCCGATCGAGGCATGCTCCGCCGCGTGGGCCGCGCCGGGCAGGTCGATCCCGCGGGCCGCCAGCTCGCCGCGCTGGACGCTGCTGACCGTCCACCACACCGCGCGAGTACGCAGGACCTGCGGTGGCAGGCTGAGCGGGACCTCGCCCAGCGGGCGGCCGGTCTCCGCGTGGCGCTGGATGAACCCCACCACCTGCCGCTGCACGTGCACGTCGCCGAAGTGCACCGCGGCATCGCCCCAGCGGTCCTGGCGCAGCTCGCGGGCTACCTCGATCGCGGTGATCTGCCGGGCCGACGTGGTGTACCCGGGATCACCGGCCTCCACCAGGGCCACGCCGTCCGCCAGGTCCAGGCTCGCGACCTGGTACATCTCTCCTTGGTGCGGGTAGACCGCGCCCGCGTGCACGAGCAGGTGCGACGACGGCTCGTCCACGGTGCCGACCAGCCGGCCGGTCGGCACCTCCACGATCCGGACCGGGCGGCCGCCCGTGCCGCGCAGCCCGGAGCGGACCGGGCGGCCACGCCCGGTCCAGTACAGGCCGCCGTCGCGGCGGCGGAGCAGGCCGCGGCGCGCCAGCGCGGCTGCGACCTCGCTGGCCCCCGGGCCGAACCCGGCCAGGTCGGCGTCGGTCAGCGGCAGTTCCGCGGCGGCCGCGCACAGGTGCGGGGCTAGCACGTACGGGTTGCCGGGATCGAGCACCGTCGCCTCCACCGGGCGGTGCAGCAGTGCCTCCGGGTGATGCACGAGGTAGGTGTCCAGCGGGTCGTCCCGGGCGATCAGCACCACGACCGCGTCCTGGCCGTCCCGGCCCGCCCGGCCCGCCTGCTGCCAGAGCGCGGCCCGGGTCCCCGGCCAGCCCGCGATGAGCACCGCGTCCAGGCCGCTGATGTCCACCCCGAGCTCCAGGGCGGTGGTCGTGGCCAGCCCGGTCAGCGCGCCCGAGCGCAGGCCTTCCTCCAGTGCGCGCCGGTCCTCGCGCAGGTAGCCGGACCGGTAGGCGGCCACCTGGCTGCTGCGGGCCCCCGCGCCCGACTCGCGCAGCACCCGGCGCGCGGCCAGGGCCACGGCCTCGGCGCCCCGCCGCGACCGGGTGAAGGCAAGCGCCGGGACCTCCTCAGCCACCAGGCCCGCCAGCAGGTCGGCCGCTTCAGCGGTAGCACTACGCCGGACCGGCGCGCCCCGGTCCCCGCGGCCACCGGTGAGCGGGGGCTCCCAGAGCCCGAACGTCACTGGCCCGTGCGGCGCGCTCGA
>CAWDRD010000056.1:0-10009 GCA_963804455.1 uncultured Actinomycetes bacterium | reverse complement strand
GGCAGCGCTGACCTGGGCGGCTTGCTAGCCACGTTCGAGGGCGGCGGGTCGGTGGAAACCGGCGAGCTGGTTCCGGCGGACGCGCTGCTGAACCGGATCGGCGAGGTGCCCGGGCTGGCGAAGATCATGGAACGGCTGGGCATGGACGGCGGTGAGTCGTTCGGCGAGGCTGCGGCCGCGCTGGAGTTCGCCATGGAAGGGCTGTACCTGATGCGCCGCCTGTCCAAGGACGTCATCGACGGCAGTGCTGTCTACCGTACGTGACGTCGACCGCACCGGACGCAGTGCGGCCAACCGCAGGCAAGCCGACCGCAGGTAAGGGGTGAGCGGCCGTGGCAGGTTACCGGTACGGCGAGTACGCAGGCGGCCCGGATCCGCTGGCGCCGCCGTTCGACGCCCGCGGCGCCCTGGACGATCTGGGCGACGCGGTGCTGGATGGCACCGATCCCTCCACCGCCCTGCGTGACCTGCTGCGCCGCGGGCTCGCGGCCGGCGAGGTCTGGACGACTTGCTGCGCCAGGTGCGCGAGCGGCAGCAGGAGATCCGCAACCGCGGCCGCCTGGACGGCATCCTGGAGCAGGCCCGCGCGCTGCTCGACACCGCGGTCGGGCAGGAGCGCGCCGAACTCTTCCCCGATCCGGGCGACGAGGCCCGGCTGCGCGAGAGCGAGCTGGACTCGCTGCCCGCCGACACCGCGCAGGCGATCCGGCGGCTGGCCGACTACGACTGGCGCAGCCAGGCCGCGCGGCAGACCTTCGAGCGGCTCAAGGACCTGCTCCGCAGCGAGGTGCTGGACAGCCAGTTCCGGGGCATGAAGGAGGTCCTGCAGCAGCCGGACCCCGAAGCCATGCAGCGGGTCAAGGACATGCTCGCCGACCTGAACCGGATGCTCGAGGCGGACGCCCGCGGCGAGCACACCCAGGCGGACTTCGAGCAATTCATGGATCAGTACGGGGAGATGTTCCCGGAGAACCCGGGCAACCTCGAGGAACTCGTGGACTCGCTGGTCCGCCGGGCCACCGCGGCCCAGCGGCTGCTCGGCTCGCTGACCGAGGGACAGCGGGACGAGCTGGCCGCGCTGATGGAGCAGACGCTGCAAGACGCGGGGCTGGCCGCGGAGATGGCCCGGCTGTCCGACGCGCTGCGCGCCCGCCGCCCGGACATGGACCTGGCTGCCTGGTCCGGCGACCCGATGACCGGTGACGAGCCGCTCGGGCTGAGCGATGCCACCAGCGCGCTCGCTGACCTGGCCGACCTCGCCGACCTGGAAGGGGAACTGCGCCAGGACTATCCCGGGGCGCGGCTGGACGACATCGACGAGGCGGCGATCCGGCGGGCGCTCGGCCGCCAGGCCGTGGACGACATGGAGGCCCTCCGGCAGACCGAGCGGGAACTGGAGCGCCAGGGTTACCTGCAGCGCAACGCCGGGCAGCTGGAGCTGACCGCCAAGGCGGTGCGCCGGCTCGGCGAGACGGCGCTGCGCCGCGTCTTCGCCGAGCTGCCCGAGGGCGGCCACGGCGACCACGAGCAGCGGGACGCCGGGCAGGCCGGTGAATATACCGGCGCCACCCGGCGCTGGGAGTTCGGCGACGAGCAGGCCATCGACGCGCCCGCCACGGTCCGCAACGCCCTGCTGCGCGACGCGGGCACGTTCCGTGCCGCGCCGGGGCAGGACCCGGACCACTGGGAGGGTGAGCCGCCCCGGGTGCGGTTGCGGGCCCAGGACTTCGAGGTCGGCGAGACCCAGCGGCGCGCCTCGGCCGCGGTGTGCCTGCTGGTCAACCTGTCCTATTCGATGGCGCTGCGCGGCACCTGGGGGGCGGCGAAGCAGACGGCCCTGGCCCTGCACGCGCTGGTGCGCAGCCGGTTCCCGCAGGACGCGATCCAGGTCATCGGGTTCTCCAACTACGCCAGGGAACTGCGCGAGACCGACCTGGCCGGGCTGGGCTGGGACATGGTCCAGGGCACCAACCTGCACCACGCCCTAGTGCTGGCCGGCCGCTACCTGGACCGCCGCCCCGAGCACGACCCAGTGGTGCTGATCGTCACCGATGGCGAGCCCACCGCGCACCTGCGCCGGGACGGGCGCTCGGTATTCGACTGGCCGCCCGCCCCGGAGACGATCCAGCTGACCCTGGCCGAAGTGGACAAGATGACCCGGCGGCATGCGTCCCTGAACGTGTTCATGCTGGCCGAGGACGAGCGGCTGACCGACTTCGTCAACGAGGTGGCCCGCCGCAACGGTGGCCGGGTGCTGCACGCGGTGCCGGAGCGGCTCGGCGAGTTCGTGGTCCGTGACTTCCTCCGTACCCGCCGGGAGAGCCGCCGCTAAGGCGTGCCGCACCCGCCGCCAGGTGTGGCCGCGACCGGGAGACGCGCCGGCCAGGCGCTGCTGCACCGCCGGGAGAGCCGGCGATAGATTTGCTTCACGGCTTTTGGGAGCCTGTCGCAGGCCCAGCACTCGCGTAGTAGCGTTCGGCAGTCAGAGCATGAGCGGGCCGAGGAGCGGCAGCTGGAAAGGCCCGTAAATCTCGAGGAGGATCACGTGAGTTCTGTTACTGAATCAGGTGCGCGCTCTTCATCAGGCAAGCGCATCGGCGCCCTGATTCTTGGCATCATCGGCATTGTCGCGATCATCGTCGCGATCATCTACCTGACCACGGCCGCTGGCTCGCTGCCCAGCTTCATCCCTGGTCATATCCACGGGTCCACCGGGCATCATCCGCTGCGGGCAGGCGTTGCCGCCGTGGTCGGCGTGATCCTGCTGGTCGCAGCCTGGTGGGTCGGCTTCGGCGCCAAGCCCAAGTCTGGCTCGGCCAGCTGACTCAAGCCTCATCGCCTTCCAGGCATCCCTGGAAGGCATCCTGGAAGGCCGCCCAGGCCGCTCGCTGACCTGGGCGGTTTTCCGTCCCGCGAGCCGGCCCACCCGCTGCCGTCGGCCCCCTAAGATCGGCATATGTCCTTCACTGACCGGCTGATGGTCTGGTTCCATATCGCCTTCGTCATTTTCACCATTGGCCCGGTCACGATTGCGACCATGTCCACGCCCCGGTACATCCGCAAGCTCAACCTGCCCGTGCTGCGCTACCTGGCCCGGATGACCAGGATCTTCGGGGCGGCGTCGCTGGGCGTGCTGCTGTTCGGCATCATCGCTGGGCAGACGCTGCACGACATGACCAAGGTCTGGGTGACCGTGTCGATGACGCTGTTCGTGGTCGCCCTCGTCCTGCTGGTGCTGATCATGCGTGATCAGCACCGGGCGATCGCCGCCCTGGACGGTTCCGCCCTGGACAGCGCGGCCGCGGCCGCGCCGGCCACCGCGCCGCCCACCACGGCAGTGGATGCAGCTGCGCCCGCGAGCGCCGGCCGCCAGTGCGGCGCCGCCTGCGGGCACGGCGGAGTCCGCCGCCGCAGCGGATCCGGCGGGAGCCGCCCCGGCCACCACCGCCACAGCCACCACCGCGGCCGCCGCCGCGGATATCCGCCACCTGGCCAACGTGGAGCGCGGCCGGATCGCGTCCATGGCCGGGGTGGTCAGCCTGATCTGGCTGGTCATCCTGGTGCTCATGGTGTGGCGGCCCTGAGCGGGGCCCTGTCGCGTTCGCCGGCTAGCGCCTGGCGGAGGTCCTCTAGCAGGTCAGCGCAGGTTTCGATGCCCACCGACAGGCGGACCAGGTCGCCCGGCACCTCCAGCTCCGAGCCCGCCACCGAGGCGTGCGTCATGCTGGCGGGGTGCTCGATCAGCGACTCGACCCCGCCGAGCGACTCGCCCAGCGTGAACAGCCGGGTCCGGCCGCACACCGCGACCGCCGCGGGCTCACCGCCGCGCACCCGGAAGGACACCATCCCGCCGAAGCCGCGCATCTGCTTGGCCGCTGTCTCATGGCCCGGATGCGTGGCCAGCCCCGGATAGCGCACCTCGGCCACGCCCGGGTGCGCGGCGAGCATGTCCGCCACCCGCGCGGCGTTGGCGCAGTGCCGGTCCATCCGGGCCGCGAGCGTCTTGATCCCACGAAGCGTGAGCCACGCGTCGAACGGCCCGGCCACCGCGCCGGTCGCGTTCTGCAGGTAGTGCAGCCGGTCAGCGAGCGCGTCATCATCGAGGACGAGCGCCCCGCCGACCACGTCCGAGTGGCCGCCGAGATACTTCGTGGTGGAGTGGACGACCACGTCGGCCCCGAGGGCCAGTGGCTGCTGCAGGTACGGGGAGGCAAAGGTGTTGTCCACGATCAGCAACGCACCCCGCTCCCGGGCCACGGCCGCCAGCCCGGCAATGTCTGCGATGGACAGCAACGGGTTGGTGGGTGTCTCGGCCCATAGCACCCGGGCGGGGTGCTCGGCGAGCGCATCCCGGACCGCGGCCAGGTCGGTGATCGGCACGGCGTGGTGGGTGATCCCCCAGTCCGCCAGCACCCCGGCGAACAGCCGGTAGGTGCCGCCGTACGCGTCATCGGGGATGATCACATGGTCGCCGGGCGAGCAGACGGCCCGCAGCAGGCAGTCCTCGGCGGCCATGCCGGAGGCGAAGGCCAGCCCGTGGCCGGCGCCCTCCAGGGCGGCCAGGCACTCTTCCAGCGCGCGCCGGGTCGGGTTGGCCGTGCGCGAGTACTCGTAGCCGCCGCGCAGCCCGCCGACCCCGTCCTGTTTGTACGTGGACACCTGGTAGATCGGCGGCACCACCGCCCCGGTGCCCGGATCGGCCGGCTGGCCCGCGTGAATGGCCAGCGTCTCGAACCCGTCCGGCCCGGTCACCCGGCGCTCCCTGCGGCCCCGCCGCTCCCGGAAGCCCCGCCGCTCCCTGCGGCCCCGGGGATCCCTGCGGCCCCGGCGATCCCTGCGGCCCCGGCGATCCCTGCGGCCCCGGAAGCCCCAGTGATCCCGGAAGCCCCAATGATCCCGGAAGTCACGGTGGTCCCGGCGGTGTCGGCCAGGAAGCCCAGCACGTCCTGCGGGGTGATCATCCCCGCTGGCTTGCCGTCCACCAGCACCACGGCCGCCCCGGCCTTGTCCAGCGCGGCCACCGCCCGGCTGACCGGCTCGCCCGAGCCGACCGTGGGCAGCGGCGCCGACATGTGGCCCTCGATCGGGTCCCCAGCCCTGGCCCGGCCGGAGACCAGCGCGTCGAGCAACTCGCGCTCCACAATGGAGCCGATCACCTCAGCGGCCATGACCGGTGGTTCCTCCTTCATCACGGGCATCTGGGACACGTGATACTCACGCAGGATGGACACGGCCGCCGCCACGGTCTCGTCCGGGTGGGCGTGCACGAACTCCGGCAGTCCCGGGCGCTTGCGGGCCAGCACGTCACCCACGACCGGCTCGCTGGTCTGCGTGGCGAGGAAACCGTAGTCCGCCATCCACTCGTCACTGAATATCTTCGAGAGATAGCCACGGCCGGTGTCCGGCAGTAGCACCACGATCACGTCGTCCGGGACCGCGGCCGCCGCTATCCGGAGCGCGGCCACCACCGCCAGCCCGCCGGAACCGCCGGTGAGCAGCGCCTCCTCGCGGGCTAGGCGACGGGTCATCAGGAACGAGTCCGCGTCGCTGACCGCCATCACCTCGTCGGTGACGGCCGGATCGTAGTTCGCGGGCCAGATGTCCTCACCCACGCCCTCGACCAGGTACGGCCGGCCGGTGCCGCCCGAGTACACCGAGCCTTCCGGGTCGGCCCCGATCACCCGGACCCGGCCGCCGGAGACCTCCTTGAGGTACCGGCCGGTCCCGGTGATCGTGCCGCCGGTGCCGATGCCGGCCACGAAGTGGGTGATCCGGCCCTCGGTCTGCGTCCAGATCTCCGGGCCGGTGGAGTGGTAGTGCGAGGCTGGGTTCTCCGGGTTGGCGTACTGGTCGGGCTTCCAGCCTCCTGGCGTCTCCGCGGCCAGCCGGCTGGACACTGAGTAGTAGGACTGCGGATGATCCGGGGACACGGTGCCGGGGCAGACCACCACCTCCGCGCCGTAGGCCCGGAGCACGCTGATCTTCTCCTGGCCGACCTTGTCCGGGCACACGAACACGCAGCGGTAACCCTTCTGCGCCGCCACGATGGCCAGGCCGACCCCGGTGTTGCCAGAGGTCGGCTCGATGATGGTGCCGCCGGGGCGGAGTGCGCCGGAGGCCTCGGCTGCCTCCACCATCCGCAGCGCGATCCGGTCCTTCACTGAGCCCCCGGGGTTGAAGTACTCCACCTTGGCGAGCACGCTAGGAGCGTGGCCACCGCCCAGGTCCCGGGTCACCGCGCGCAGCCTGACCAGCGGGGTGTTCCCGACCAGCTCGATCAGGGATTCATGAACGTCCATCACCAGGCTGACGCTATCCCACTGGGCACACCCGCCTGCGCCAGCCCGCCCCCGGCCAGCGCCAGCCCATCCCCAGCCAGCGCCAGCCCATCCCCAGCCAGCGCCAGCCCATCCCCAGCCAGCGCCAGCCCGCCCGAGCTTTGGGCCGTCCCCGTCACGCCACTCCTGCCCCACCAGCCACCTGCGTGTCGGCTCGTCCGCCCTGGCCACATCACTCCAGCCCTACCAGCCACTCAGGTATCAGCCGCGCGACGGCACGGTGCATTTGTGGTCGCCCGCGACCACAAATGCACCGTGCTGATGCGGCTGGGCCGGGCGGGCCCCTCTCAACCGGGTCAGGGCCGGGGGGATAACGTAAGCTACTGGTTGGTAATTAGCGGAACCAAAGGAGCCCGCCATGCCTGAGGCAGTCATCGTCGCGACCGCGCGCTCACCGATCGGCCGGGCCTTCAAGGGCTCGCTGACCTCGATCCGGCCGGACGACCTGGCCCGCCAGATCGTGTCCGTCGCGCTGGCGAAGGTACCCCAGCTCGACCCGGCCGACATCGAGGACCTGATTCTCGGCTGCGGCCTGCCCGGCGGGGAACAGGGCTTCAATATGGCCCGCGTAGTCGCGGTCCTGCTCGGCTTCGACTACCTACCCGGCACCACGGTGACCAGGTACTGCTCGTCCTCGCTGCAGACCACCCGGATGGCGCTGCACGCGATCCGGGCCGGTGAGGGGGATGTGTTCATCTCGGCCGGGGTGGAATGCGTGAGCCGGTTCGCCCACGGCAGCAGCGACAGCTGGCCGGACACGCACAACGCGGCGTTCACCGACGCCGAGCAGCGCACCCAGGAGCGGTCCGCCGCCGGCGTCGCCGTCTGGCGCGACCCGCGCGAGGACGGCCGCATCCCGGACGTCTACATCGCGATGGGGCAGACCGCGGAGAACCTGGCCCAGATCCGTGGCATCTCCCGGGCCGCCCAGGACGAGTTCGGCGTCCGCTCGCAGAACATGGCCGAGAAGGCACTGGCCAACGGCTTCTGGCAGCGCGACATCACCCCGATCACACTTCCGGACGGCACCGTGGTCAGCACGGATGACGGCCCGCGGCCGGGCACCACACTGGAGAAGGTGGCCTCACTGCAGCCGGTGTTCCGGCCGGACGGGACGGTCACCGCCGGGAACTGCTGCCCGCTGAACGACGGCGCCGCCGCGCTGGTGGTGATGAGCGACGTGAAAGCGGCCCAGCTGGGCATCACCCCGCTGGCCCGGATCGTGTCCACTGGGCTCACCGGGCTGTCCCCGGAGATCATGGGCCTCGGCCCGGTGCAGGCCTCCCGCCAGGCTCTGTCCCGGGCCGGGATGACCATCGACGACATCGACCTGGTCGAGATGAACGAGGCCTTTGCCGCGCAAGTCATCCCGTCCTACACCGACCTAGGGATCGACATCGACAAGCTGAACGTGAACGGCGGCGCGATCGCCATCGGCCACCCGTTCGGCATGACCGGCGCCCGCATCGCCACCACCCTGCTGAACAGCCTGGCGTTCCACGACAAGACGTTCGGCCTGGAAACCATGTGCGTCGGCGGCGGCCAGGGCATGGCGATGATCCTCGAGCGGCTCAGCTAAGCCACGCCTCGATCGCCCGGCCCGGGGAATCCGGGCCGGGCGATCGAGGGCGTACGGCCTACGCAAGCGCTGCGTGACCAGGAGTCATACGGGACATTGCGGAAGCCTTACCGCCAGGGGTTGTCAGGCGCTCAGCGGTGGTGCAGTCTCAACACCAAGAGCAGTTCGGGTCAGCCCCTGGAGGTGCCCATGTCCCTGAGTCACTCCCCGGAGATGCACAAGAACATCATCGCCCGTATCCCCACCGTCACCGGGCGCGACCTCCGCGAGTGGTTCAGAAGGCTGGAATCCGGCCCCCCCTTCCTGCGCTGCGAAGAGCGGGCGCACTGGCTATCCGACGAGCATGGCCTGTCGCACGGCTATGCCTCCGCGATCGTGCACGAGTACGAGTTCCGCCGCCGCACCCGGCTCAATAGCGCCTGACCCATGGACCTGGACCGGGCCCGGGCGTTCCTGCGCGCGAACCACCGGGCCGTGCTGGCGACTGCCCGGGCCAGCGGCCAGCCCCAGATGTCCCCCGTGACGTGCGCGCTGGACCCGGCTGGGCGGGTAGTGATCAGCACCCGCGAGACCGCCGTCAAGGTTCGGAATCTGCGCCGTGATCCGCTGGCGTCGCTGTGCGTGTTCACCGACCGGTTCTTCGGCGAGTGGATCCAGGTCGAGGGCAAGGCGGAGATCATCTCGCTGCCTGAGGCCATGGACCTGCTGGTCGAGTACTACCAGCTGGTCGCGGGCGAGCACCCGGACTGGGCTGAGTACCGCGCCGCGATGGTCCGTGACCGCCGCTGCGTGATCCGGATCGGGATCGCCCGGGCTGGCCCGGACATCAGCGGCTAGCCCGGGTCCAGTCGTTACCTGCCCGCCTAGCGGGCCTTGCGGGTCATCTGCCAGTGCAGTCATCTGCCAGTGCGGTCATCTGCCAGTGCGGACATCTGCCGCGGGCCCCGGCCCTCGCGCTGGCCCGGGCCAGGTGGCATGGCCATCCCTTTCCGGGCAGGACCGGCCCGGTCCCAGCGTGGCGGGCTCCTGTTCCCCAGCCGTGCGCTAGCGGCCGGCTCTTAATCTCCTGGCCCCCTCGCGCTGCTGGCTCTTGTTCTCTCCGCCGCTGTTCCCCCGCCACCGGCCGGGCATTTACCCGGGTGCGGACCGGCCCTAATACGCCACGGGCCCGGCCAGTGTTACCAGCTGAATTGGCGGCTAAGGCGGGGCCGAATCCGGTGTTGCCGCCTCCGCGACCGGACTTCACCGGGAACAACTCGCCTGCTCACGCCGGTATCCGGAATGGACGGACAGCCTGGGATAGTTCCTGAGCATGATCTACAGCGATCAGCGAAATGGCCTCGTTTGCAGTCCAATAGACGGCTGATACAGCCCGTGTGCGATAAGCGAACATCAACGGGAACCGCGCCCGCTCCGGCCTTGCCTGGCCTGATCAGGCGCGGTTTACGGGCATGCGGTGCGGTGCCCCCGGTCGGAGTCGAACCGACACTGGGGACCCTTTTGGGGCCGGCCTCTTCCCTTGGGCTACGGGGGCTGGGTAATGATACCCCGGAGCACCGTAACAACTCTCGGGCAGCCGAATTGATACGGATTGTTTCACCCGGGGTACTTTTCCATTTTCACTTGCCGGTGAATGCAAAGCGTAACCATTTCGCGAAGGTTCGCCAATGTTTGGTCACAGAACGTAACTGCTACGTCGATGGCCAGGGCCCGCTACTCTGCGGTAGCCTGCCGGGCTCGCCGGAAGATTGTGTCGAGCATGTCAGGCGTGACCCGGCCGGTGAACGTGTTCTGCTGGCTCGGGTGATAGCAGCCGATCAGCAGGATCCCAGCCGGGCCCGCGCCACCGGCGCGCTAGCCGGGCCGGTACCAGCTGCCGCCTAGCCGGGCCGGTACCAGCTGCCGCGCTAGCCGGGCCGGTACCAGCTGGCGCACTGGCTGGGACCGTCCCTGCCGCCGCCTCAGCGCGGAGCAGCCGCACCTCGGCGCCGTGGCCGAAGGCGGCGCGGCCTGGGCATGACGAAGCCGGTGCCCCGCAGCACCGGCCACATCGCCTGCCAGGCGAAGCCCCCCAGGCAGACGATGACCCGCA
>CAWDRD010000055.1:0-65963 GCA_963804455.1 uncultured Actinomycetes bacterium | reverse complement strand
GGCTCGAGCCGGGCGTCCGGGAGCTTGACGGTCACCGCGGTGCGGTCCGCCGACACCTGGAGATTCGGGCTTTTCAGCTGCGAGAAGTTCACGTAGGCGATCTCGCTGCCCTCGCCGACGAACAGGGTCTGGCTGCCTTCGATGAACGCGGGCAGGAACCTCGCCTGCTTGGTCAGGTCCACCACGACCTGGAACGAGCCGCTCGCTGCCTCGTACCGGGACAGCGCCGTCATCGACTTCAGCAGGGCCGGCTGGCTGCGCACGGTCGTCGTCTCGCCGAACGGGTTGCGCAACTGCGGTAGCAGGTGCACCGCGGATAGCACCACGATGAGCACGCAGACGGCGATGATCGCGGCCACGGCTCCGAGCAAGCGAGCGGTCCAGCCTCCGGTGCGCGCCACGGTGCCGAGCATCCGTGTCGCGGCGGTGCTCTCGTCGGTACGGGTCATGGCGCCTCACCCTTCTCGCGCCGGTGCCTTCGTCAGGGCACCTTCGTGCAGGCGCTCTCCCAGTACCCCGAAAGGCCCGGGAGATTCATCCGCCAATCACCGGGTACTCGCGAGAATGGCCGTGCTGGCTCAGGGTGTTAGCTCAGGGTGTTAGCTCAAGGCGCTAGCCCAGGGAGGCTGGCTCCTGGGCCCGGCCGGTAATGGCGCGATCATGCGCAGACAGCGCGGGCTGAGCGCGATCACGGGCAGCGCGATCATGCGCAGGCAGGAGGTGCGGGGCGATGTGGAGATGGCGGACCCGGCGCGGGATCCCGCGGCCACGGCGGCGCAGGCGTGCCCTGGGCTGCCTGCTGTGGCTGGTGGGGCTGATCATTCTCCTGATCGTGCTGGCCACCCTGTTCGGCGGTTTCCAGAAAGGAACCAAGGCCAGCGGTATCCCCGCCCTGATCCCCGTCTCCGCTGACCCGGCCCCAGCGACGCGGACCGCATCAACGGCGAGCAGCTGACCCCTGACCGGGCCCCGGCCTCAACCTGCTACCGCGCAGGAAAGCGCGCTGGCGGTCCTGGCGTGCCTCGCCTGCCTGATCCAGGCGGCCACCCGCAAGCCAGCCGTTCTCCACCACTGAGCATCCCAGTCGCAGGGGAAACCCCACACCACCCAGAACCGGGTGGCCTGCACGCGACCACGCCAGACTCGCGGCGCCCACCAGCACCATGCCGCCCAGAGCTGGCCGCCTGCCGACGGGGTCAGCCGTCAGTCGCCGCGACGGCGCTCGAGCCGCTTGAGAACCACCAGGGTGGCCACGATGAAGATGAACAGCGCGGCCGCGATGATGAGGTTGACCATCTGGGCATCCCCTCCTTGCCGGGCAGCCTAGCAAGCTGGCCGCGCCGCCAGCTACAACGGTAGGCAGCTAGCACGGCGGGCGCAGTCACCGTGACGTGCGCCACCCCGGGTCGGCCAGCCCATGACCGTGATCGCCAGCTTCGCCGCGGTGGTGACCTCGCTGCTGATCACGGACCGGCAGCCTGCTGGCTCGCCGCTGGCGAAGGCCAACCGTGGAAGCAGCCCCGGCGTCCTATGTGTGACACGGCTCGCAGAGCCATCCTGGGCAAAGGACACCGGCATGACCTCATCCGCTCCTACCATCATCCGGCGCACGGCTATCCGGCGCACGGTTGCCCGAAGCACGGTTATCCGGAGCACGGGTGCCGGGGC
This sequence comes from uncultured Actinomycetes bacterium, assembly GCA_963804455.1. Classification (GTDB taxonomy): domain Bacteria; phylum Actinomycetota; class Actinomycetes; order Streptosporangiales; family Streptosporangiaceae; genus RYN-230. The sequence goes on along the minus strand of CAWDRD010000055.1, from coordinate 64,295 downwards.
TGCGCTCGGCTGCGCGGTCCTCCTGGCCGGCTGCGGCTCAGCGGGCAGCCCGGCCGCGGCCCCGGCTACGACCGTGACGGTCAAGGCCACCTCGGCCAGCACCGCCCCCTCTGGCACCAGCCCGGCCAGCACCGGATCGGCTGCGCCCAGCACGGCCGCCTCCCCGGCCGCGGCGGCTGGGGCGCCGCCCTGCCCGACCCGCTACCTGGCCGCGAAGGCCGGGATAGCGCAGGGCACCGCGGGCAGCATCTACCAGGTGATCGACTTCACCAACATCTCGAACACCACCTGCACGCTGTACGGCTACCCTGGGGTCGCCCTGGCGGGCGGCAGCCCGGTCAAGCAGATCGGCCTGCCTGCTGCCGAGAGCCCGGTGTCAGCGCGGCAGCTGGTCACGCTGCCGCCCAAGGGTGTCGCTAACGTGCTGCTGCAGATCGCCGACGCGCACAACTTCCCGGCGGCCAGCTGCCACCTGGCCAACGCGACGTACCTGCAGATCATCCCGCCGGGCCAGACCACCCCGATCTACCTCGGCTACTCCTCGCCGACCTGCGCCAGCGCGGTGCGCACGCTGACGGTCAGTGTGGTGCTGCCCGGCGCGGGCAGCTCCTCGTAGCCCAGAGCCGTAGCCCAGAGCCGTAGCCCAGAGCCGTAGCCCAGAGCCGTAGCCCAGAGCCGTAGCCCAGAGCCGTAGCCCAGAGCCGTGGCCCAGAGCCGTAGCCCAGGGCCGTGGCCCAGAGGCGTAGCCCAGGGCCGTGGCCCGGAGGCGTAGCCCAGGGCCGTGGCCCGGAGGCGTAGCCCAGAGGCGTAGCCCAGGGCCGTGGCCCGGAGGCGTAGCCCAGGGCCGTGGCCCGGAGGCGTAGCCCGGAAGCCTTCCGGGCCGGGTGGCTATACCGACCGTCCGCGTCTCCTTATCAGCCCGATGACGAAGAGGGTGCAGATCGAGGCGATTATCACGCAGGCCAGCTGAACGGCCAGTTCCGGCCAGACGCCGACCGGCGCGTGGAGGCCAGCCAGTTCAAGGAGCGACCCGGCGGTGTCCTTATCCACCAGGACCAGGACCGAAAGCACGGCGGCCGCCGCCGACAGGATCGTCTCGATGCGCTCCTGCTGGCCTTCATGCCGCTTGTCCAGCCGGGCCTGCATCATGTCCACCGCAGTCTTCGCCGCCGCCAGCGGACGTTCCGCCTGGGCCATCAGCAGCTCGAGTCCCTGCATGCCGTTGCGCAGGTGGCCGTAGTGGAATTCGACGATCTCATCGGCGCCGACCCGGCTGCGCCACCAGTCAAGGTTGAACACGATGCCCTGCAGCGAAATATGCAGTTCTTCCAGCTTCATGAGCACCGTGACCAGCAGCCCGTACTCACTGGCCAGCTGGCCGAGCCCGCTGCTGGTAGCTGACTGCTGGTCCAGGTCCGCCAGCACGTCAGCCGTGCGCCCGGACACCTCCGCCACCTTGGCCCGGTATCGTTCGGCGAGGTCTCCCACCTGGTACTGGCGGATCTGGTGATAGCCCTTGTGCGCGATGAGATCCGCCACCAACAGCGCGGCATCCGGACGGTACAGCACCTCGCGCACCAGCCGGTTGCCGGAGTCCGGCTCGCTGAGCGCCAGGTAGACAGACCCGGCCTGAAGTCCTTCCCCCTGGAGCGGGATCCCGGCCAGCCATACCTGGCCACCCGGCAGGTCAGCATGGGCCAGTGGCTGCGGGTGCGCGAACGCGCCCGGGTCGAGTCCCGTGGCGGCGGGCAGCAGCGCGGCGAGGACGGCATCGCCGGCCTCAGCCAGCTCAGCCTGATAGATCAGGGTGTATCCCCAGACCTTGCCGAGGACGCTCCCGCCCGAGAGCGCAGCGGTCAGCTGCGCACGCATCCCCGCCCAGGCGGCAGTTATCGCCCCGGCGGCGTTGAGTGCCAGCTGAACGACCGTGGTGTCCTCGGCTGAGAGGGCAACCGGGTCGAAATGGCGCAGCAGCACCTGGGCGTCGCCGCTCGCATACCTGTCACGTCCGGCTGGCCGCAGCGAAAACACCTGCCTGAGCTGTCCGATCAGCCCGCCGAGCTCGCCCCTGCGGCCGTAGAAGTTGACGATAACGGCGCTAGCCGTCCCGGGCGCTTCCGGCTGGTCACCCGCTGGCCTGGTCATCTCCGGCTCCTGCTCATCCAGGATCCCGCTCACCTGGCCAGCGTGGCCTGGATCTGCGCACGGCAGTCCACCAGGGCGGCGCATACCTGGGGTGCCCACTGCTCGGCAGAGCCGCCGGCCTCTGCCGTGGCCTCCTGATCCGCGAGGGTGACGGCCCGCTGCGGCTGCTCGTCCGCGGCACTGGCCGCAGCGGGCAGCAGCAGGCCACGAAGCTCGGCGCGCTCCGCCACGAGCAGGTGAATCGCGTTGACGACGCGGAGCAGGTCAGCGTCGTCCCGGATGGCCGCGGCCTGAGCGGTGAGCGCCGCTAGTTCCTGCAGCAGCGCGGACCGTGCCCCGTCGTCCAGCGTCCGCAGCACTTCGCTTGGGTACTCAGTCATCTGCGCGAGCAGGATCAGCGCTCCCTGCACGGCTGGCTGCGGTCTCACCGCTCCCCCCTTGCCCAGCGTCAACGGCCACCCCGCTCACCTGGAAGGCCGCCCAGTAGTAAGGATGCTGCCACTCCGGATGGCCCGGATGCGACCGCACCGCCCTGGCCGCTGCCTGCAGCGCCTGCGCGGGCGAATCCCGGGCCAGCAGGCGCGCGTAGAACGCCTCGAACAACGCCCGGGTAGCGGCGTCATCCACGGACCACAGGCTGGCCACGACTGCCTGCACCCCGCTGGTCAGCATGGCCTGCAGGAGCCCGACATGCTCATCGCCCCGCCGCACGGCTTCCTGCCCGCTGACGCAGGCGCCCAGCGTGGCGACCCGGGCCCGTTCCATGCGCAGCTCAGTGATGATGCGCTGCACCGTCAGCCATCCGCCGGACAGCAGCAGACCGGACTGCTCCGGCGACTCCGCGTCGAACCAGCCATGGCAGCCGAAGTGAACGATGTCCTGATCGCGGCTGCGGCGCAGAACCGCGTCGGGAGTCGCTGCCTGCTCATAGAGCGGTGTGGTCTCGCTGAACTGGCGGCCGATGTTCGCCGCCTCGGCGAGCACGTTCCGCAGGTAGTGCCGGCTGTCCACCGCACCTGGATAGGCCACGTTCAGCAACCGGCGGGGGACCTGGGCCCGGTCCTGGCCGGAACGGCTTGCCTGTTCCAGCGCGGCGCCCAGGGCCGTCAGACTTGGCACGAAGGACACCTGGTAGTCCTCGGCCAGGTAACGCATGCCCGGCCGCCCCACGGCAGCGGCCAGCGGCAGCACGTGCAGCTGGCCGAACGGAGCCAGCACGACAGGCCCACCCGCCGGGAGCAGGCCGGCCAGCGGCGCGATGACCGCGTCATGCCAGTCAGCCAGCTGGCTGAGGCTGAGCTGATTACGGCCTTCCGGGTAATCGAGCCGGCCCACCCAGGCCGCCATCCGGGCCAGCAACTCATCGGCAACGAGCGGCAGGGGAACGTACTCGATCGCGTCAGCAGTCACTACGAAGGCACACCAGCCCTCGGCATGACGGTAGAACTCCACCAGGGTGGCGGCCACGGCGGCGGCCATGTGGCGGGCCTGGTCAGCGGACAGCGCTGGCACCTGCTGAGTGGCCGTCAGGGCCGGATACTTGAGGCTCATTGCCGCCCACTGCCGGCTGTCCCGCTCATGCAGCTTCCTGAGCTCAGCAGCCAGCAGGTCCGCAGGCCAGGCTGGGTCAGCGGATGTCACCCCGGGCCCGGCCGCCGGGCTGCCCAGCACCTGGCCGCTCTCCCCCGCCATGGCGGCCAGCACGTTGTCGATCTGCTGGCGCAGGTTGCTCATCGTGGTCAGGTCGGCGGCCAGGCCCGGATCGCTGACGCCAGCCGCCAGCAGATCGAGGCGCGCCGTGGCCAGCAGGTCCACAAAGGCCCGCCCCTTCCCCGCGGCCGCGTACCGGAAAGCAGCGCCGGAGTCCTGCGCGGCGATGCAGCAGGACACCAGCCGGGCGTACAGATCGGCGTTCTGCCTGGCCAGCGAGCGTTTGGCGACATCACGCCGGACCTCCCCGCGCAGCACCTCGACCGCCTGGTGGGCTGTTTCCAGCGCCTGACGGGCCTCGGCGGAACGGCCGGCCTGATACAGCAGGCGGCCGAGCCTGTACGCGCTCTCCCGGCAGTCCTGCGGGAAGGCCGCTGGCGTCCGCACCTCGAGTGCCCGCCGGTAGCAGTGGATGGCCCGGCGCAGGTTATCGGACCGCCTGCCGCGGACACGCTGGCTGTAGGCGTGGGCCAACTGGTGCTGGGTGCTGGCCCAATCGGGCGGGGAACTGCTCCGGGTACGCACCTTCAGCGCCTGCCGGTAGCAGGAGATGGCCTGTTCCAGGTTGGCTTCGCGCGGCCCGGCGAGGCGGACGCTGTAGGCACCGGCCAGATTGTGCTCGGCCATGGCCCACTGCCAGGGGAAGGCGTCCCGGGTGCGTACCTGGAAGACATCGAGGTAGTGCGCGATGGCTTGCTCCAGGTTACGGGCCCGGTCGCCCCGGATGCGCTTCTGGTAGGCACTGGCCAGGTTGTTCTGGGCCACCGCCCACTGCTCCGGGAAAGCGCTCCGGGTAAACACCTCGAGAACTTTCCGGTAATATCGGATAGCCCTTTCGAGATTCTCTGCCCGCTCGTCCCCTGGGCGCTCCACGTAGGCGCTGGCCAGATTAGCCTGGGTCATCGCCCAATCTCTTGGGTAAGCTTTTCTGGTGTATACTCTCAAGGCTTGCCGGTACCGCGAGATAGCCTGTTCGAGATTTTCTGCCCGCTCGCCATGGATGCGGTTCTGGTAGGCGCTGGCCAGGTTATTCTGTGTCCCCGCCCAGTCTTCCGGGAAGCGCCTCCGGGTCCGCACTTCGAGGGCCTGCTGATACCTGGATATGGCTTCCTCGATATTCTCCGCGCGCGCTCCCCGGATCCGCTCCGCATAGGCATTCGCCAGCAGATGCTGCGTCAGCGCCCAATCTCGCGGGACCGTTTCGCGTGTCCGCACCTCCAGCACCTGATGGTACCTGGAAATGGCCTCCTCCAAGTTATCCGCACGTATCCCGTCTATTCTCTGGGCATAGGACAGGGCCAGGTTGTTCTGGACCAGCGCCCACTGCTCGCCGGGGGATTCGCGTCGGGCGACCAGGAGAGCCTGCTGATAGTACCCGATAGCCATCTCAAGATTTCCCGCACGCGGGCCGTGGATACGGGAAAGATACGCACTGGCCAGGTTAGCCTGCACATTGGCCCATTGTTCCGGGAAATCTTCGCGGGTGTATACCTCGAGCGCCTCCTGGTAACCGGCGATGGCCCTCTCGATATTCGCCGCCCGCCGACCGCGGATACGCAGGCTATAGGCGCTGGCCAGGTTGTGCTGTGTCGCTGCCCAGTCCTCCGGGCCAGCTTCCCGGGTCCGCACCTGCAAGGCCAGCCGGCACCGCGCGATCGATTTTTCGAGATTGTCGGCGCGGGCACCACGGATGCGGTTCTGGTAGGCTACCGCCAGCCGGTCCTGCACTGTCCCCCACTGCGCCTGGAAGGCCTTCCTGGTATAGAACCGCGAGATTTGCCGGTAGAGCGAGATAGTTTTTTCAAGATTCGCTGCGCGGCTACCCCTGACACGTTCAGCATAAGCGGTCGCCAGGTGGGACCGCGTCACGGCCAGCTCCTGCCGCAAGTCAAGCTCCGCATAGACGGCAAGAGCCTTCTGGTAGCCGGAAATCGATTTTTCGAGATTGTCCGCGCGCACCCCGCGTATGCGATTCTGGAAGGCCATCGCCAGGTTGACGTGCACCGTCGCCCAGGCTTTCGCGTTAGATCTCCTGGGGTAGCCGTCAAGGGCCCGCCGGAAGCAGCCGATAGCTCGCTCCAGGTTTTCCTCGCGCTCGCCCTGTGTAGTGAGGACCAGGCTGTTCCCGAGCTCAGTATTGAGGTACGCCCATAGCTGCGCCTGGGCCCGGCGGTCCACCGACGCCAGCGCCGTCTCGCACAATGCCACGCGCTGCGGCATCTCATCCGGCTTGGTCAGCCGCAGGATCAAGCTGACCAGCACATGCATAGCCGGCGCGGGCTGGCGCCCGGCGAAGACTTCCCCCATTGCGCTTAATCCCCCGGCGGCATCCCCCGCGGCGATATCTGGTCGCTTCCGGGTCAGCCTACGCCCATGATGCCGCATTCAGATCGGACAGTTTGCCGGGGCCGCCGGGTGGCGAGCCGCATCCCATACCCTGCGGACAGCGGAGCTGGCGCTGCAGCCTAAGCTGCGATGGCGTCAGCTGCAACGCGCGATAGCCGCGTCCCGGCGGGTCCGGGCCGCCCGTCGCCGGAGTGCCGGGAGGAATGAACCGATGCCGAGCATCCCGCTTCGTGAGCGCCCGTCCTGGAAGGCACTCGAGCAGCATTACGCCGAGGTCGGCGGACGGCACCTGCGCGAGCTGTTCGCGGAGGACCCTGACCGGGGCGAGCGGCTGACCGCCGAAGCCGCCGGGCTGTACCTGGACTACTCGAAGAACCGGATCACCGACGAGACGATGCGCCTGCTGGTCGCGCTGGCCGAGGAGGGTGGGGTGGCGGAGCGGCGCGATGCCATGTTCCGCGGCGAGCCGATCAACGTGTCCGAGCACCGCGCGGTCCTGCACGTGGCGCTGCGCATGCCCAAGGGCAGCACCCTGGTCGTGGACGGCACCGACGTGGTCGCCCAGGTGCACGAGGTGCTGGACCGGATGGCTGGCTTCGCCCGCCGGGTCCGCAGCGGGGAATGGAAGGGGTACACCGGCAAGCCGATCAGGAACGTGGTCAACGTCGGTATCGGCGGCTCAGACCTCGGCCCGGTGATGGCCTACGAGGCGCTGCGCTACTACTCCCAGCGCGACCTGACCTTCCGGTTCGTGTCCAACGTGGACTCGACGGACTTCGTCGAGGCCACCCGTGACCTGTCCGCCGACGAGACGCTGTTCATCATCTCCTCCAAGACATTCAGCACCCTGGAGACGCTGACCAACGCGCATTCCGCCCGGGACTGGGTGGTCGGCCAGCTCGGCTCCGAGGACGCGGTGGCCAAGCACTTCGTCGCGGTCTCCACCAACGCGGAGCGGGTCGCCGCGTTCGGCATCGACACCGCGAACATGTTCGGCTTCTGGGACTGGGTCGGCGGCCGGTACTCGATGGACTCCGCTATCGGCCTGTCCACCATGGTGGCCATCGGGCCGGAGCTTTTCGCCGAGATGCTGGCCGGGTTCCACGAGATGGACGAGCATTTCGCCAGCGCCCCACTCGCCGCCAGCATGCCGGTCCTGATGGGCCTGCTCGCCCTCTGGTACGGGGATTTCTTCGGCGCGCAGACCTACGGGGTGATGCCGTACGAGCAGTACCTCAAGCGGTTCCCGGCCTACCTGCAGCAGCTCACCATGGAGTCGAACGGCAAGAGCGTGACCATCGACGGCAGGCCGGTCGACTACGAGACCGGCGCGGTGTTCTGGGGCGAGCCGGGTACCAACGGGCAGCACAGCTTCTACCAGCTGATCCACCAGGGCACGAAGCTCATCCCGGTCGACCTGATCGGCTTCGGCAAGACGCTGAACCCGTTGCGCGACCACCACGACATCTTGTCCTCGAACGTGTTCGCCCAGGCCCAGGCGCTCGCGTTCGGCAAGACCGAGCAGGAGGTGCTGGCCGAGGGCACCCCGCCGGAGATCGCGCCGCACCGGGTGATGCCGGGCAACCGGCCGACCAACGTGCTGCTGGCCGAGCAGCTCACCCCCCGGCTGCTCGGCGTGCTGGTGGCACTGTATGAGCACAGCGTGTTCACGCAGGGCGCGATCTGGGACATCGACTCCTTTGACCAGTGGGGCGTGGAGCTGGGCAAGGTGCTGGCGGTGCAGATCCTGCCCGAGCTGACGAGCGAGAATGAGCCTGAGCTCGCGCACGACTCCTCGACCAACGCCCTCATCCGCCACTACCGCAGCCTGAAGAGCTAACAGGCTGAAGAGCTGGCAGTCTGAAAGCTAACAGCCCGACGACTTAGGAGAATCCGATGACCACGGACAAGCCGATGCAGCTCGGCATGATCGGGCTCGGCCGGATGGGCGGCAACCTCGTCCGGCGGCTGATGCGGGACGGCCACCGGTGCGTCGTCTACGACCACACCATCGACCACGTCAAGCAGCTCGAAGGCGAGGGCGCGACCGGCGCGGCCTCGCTCGAGGAGTTCGTCGCGAAGCTGGAAAAGCCCCGGGCGGCCTGGCTGATGCTGCCAGCCGCCGTGACTGGCGGCACCCTGGATCAGCTGGCCGAGCTGCTCGAGCCGGGCGACATGGTGATCGACGGCGGCAACACCTACTACCGGGATGACATCGACCGGGCTAAGCAGCTCACCGCGAAGCAACTGCACTACATAGACGTCGGCACCTCGGGTGGCGTGTTCGGCCTGGACCGCGGCTACTGCCTGATGATCGGCGGCGAGGACGAGCCGGTGCAGCGGCTGGACCCGCTGTTCCGCACAATCGCCCCGGGCCGCGGCAGCGCCGAGCCGACGCCCGGCCGCACCCAGGACACTGGCACCGCACCCGACGGGTACCTGCACTGCGGGCCCGCTGGCTCCGGGCACTTCGTCAAGATGGTCCACAACGGCATCGAGTACGGCATGATGGCCGCGATCGCCGAGGGCCTGTCCATCATCAAGCACGCCAACATCGGCAAGGCCGAGGTGCAGGCCGCCGACGCGGAGACCACCCCGCTGCGTGACCCGGAGTACTACCAGTACGACATCGACGTGGCCGAGGTGGCCGAGGTCTGGCGGCGCGGCTCCGTGATCAGCTCCTGGCTCATAGACCTGACCGCCAACGCGCTCGCCCAGTCGCCTCAGCTGGCCGGCTTCGCAGGACATGTCTCCGACTCCGGTGAAGGCCGCTGGACGGTCACCGCGGCGATCGACGAGGGCGTGCCCGCGTCGGTCATCACCGCCGCGCTGTTCGAGCGGTTCGAGTCGCGCGGGCTCGGCGAGTTCGGCCACAAGCTGCTGTCCGCGCTGCGCAGCGAGTTCGGCGGGCACGCGGAAAAGAGCAACGTGGCCGCGGGCTGAGCCCGGGCGCCGGTCAGCTCGCGCTGGGCGGGCTGCGGGTCACCCCGCTCAGGCCGAGCCCGTACAGGACGAAAAGGGTGGCGGCCAAGGCACGGACCACCCAGCCAAAGACGAGCACGCCCCACTCGGCGCCGCTGGCGGGCACGTCGCATTGCCCCGCCGAATTGCTGGCGAGGGTGATGACAGGGAAGGCGAGTTCGAGCGCGTAGCCGACCCGCCCGGCCACGCCGCATTCCGTGCTGGCGGGCGCAGCCGCCGCAGTGCCCAGGGCACCGTGCGAAGCAGTGGCCGACCGCCGGCGATGCGGCGACGGCCAGCTGCCCGGGAAGCACTGCCGGACGGAGTGGGGGCCGGGGTCGCGCTGGCCACCGGTGTAGCGGTAGCCACCTGCTGGATGTACTTCTCCGGGCCGAACCAGAATGCCGCGATAAGGGCGGTGATGACGAGCAGCGCCGCCAGCCACACGAACGCGTAGAAGCAGTGGTAGCCGTAGCCGATGAGCCATTTCGCGAAGAACTGCGCTCTCTTGCGCGCCCAGCTCAGCGAGCCGCGCTGGCGGACATCCTCACGCTGGGCCACGAGGATCGCCCGGGCGAGGTCGTCGTATCCCGCGCCACCGTACGCCGCGGCCAGGGCCTCGTAGGGCTGGGCCTCGTAGGGATCGATATTGTGCCGGAACCAGGACAGCCACTGTGCGATGTGCTGCCCGCGGACCTGTTCTGTACCTGCCTGGCCCTTACGACGACGGCGCAGCCAGCCGGGATCCCAGCGCCCCGCCTTTTCTGGAGGAGGCGAGAGCAGGGCAGGAGCACCCAGCACAGGAAGCCCGGTGTAGCTGAGGCCGTCGAACCTGAATCGGCCGTGCGCGTCGAACCGGTTACGGTCCTCCTCTTGCTCAGACTGCCTGCCGATCTGGAGAGTGCCGACCTTGCCGCGGCTGAGGTTGAGCGCCACCCCACTCCCGGCGCTGAGGAACCACCCCGCGCAGCTGAGCGTCTTACCGACGCCAGCTTCCTGAAAGCTCACCGCACCATGCTGCTGGCTGATGCCGAGCGCAGCGAAGGTCTCGTCGATGAGCGCATCGCCCTGGATCTGGGCCGAGTCGGCCAGTAGGGCCGGGCCCGTCATATTGACCAGCGTGGAGCCCCGCAGGGCCAGCTGGCCGCTGATGGCCGCGGCTGCGAAGCAGACCGCACCGAGACTGCCCGACCCGATCGCGGTCAGCCCCTGGGCGGCCTGCTCGCATACGGCAGCATCGGACTTGACGGTCAGATAGTCGGCCAGCAGGGCCGGGCCGGCCTGGTTGAGCAGGAGGGTGCGGCGGAGCTCGAGGCGGCCGGTGACCGTGCTACCGGTCAGGCACACTGCCCCGAGCGAGTCGCAGCCGCCGGCCAGCGCGCCGTCCGGGCGGAGAGCTCCCTCTACTTGTTCCTGCCGCACCGGGAACTGGCTTCCGGCCAGGCCGCCCCCAGGCCGCCTGGCGATCTCCCGGCGCAGCAGCGCAGCTACGGACAGGACTTCAGCCCTCGCCGCGGCGCCCTGCTCGGCTGGGTCGCCGCCACCTGCAGGAAGGGCGCCGAAACGGACGACCGCCCCGTCCAGAGACAGATGGCCGCCTACCGTGGCGCCGCGCAGCAGGATCGCGGCGCAGTGATCTGCGTCGGCCGTGCCCGGCGGCCTGCTCAGCATGGTGGCCATTCTCAGCAGCAGGTGGCCCTGGACCGTGACTCCGTCGGCTAGCAAGGCCGGGCCGGATGGGTTGACCAGCAAGGCACCGTTCAGCCGCAGCTCATTGTGGATAGTGGCTTCGGGCAGCCGGACGGCTCCGGCCGGGCCTGCTCCCCCGGCGAAGAAATCGTCATCCAGCAGGGCACCCGCACCGATCGTGATGAGATCGGCGAGCAGTGCCGGGCCGGTCTTGTTGATCAGGGTGACGCCGCGGAGCGCCAGCTGGCCGGTGATGTTGGCGCCGGCCAGGCAGACCGCGCCGAGAGCCCCTGATCCGGTGGCCCGGAAACCCTGCTGCCGGAAGTCACAAGTGGCCGCGTGGCCCTTGACGGTGAGGTTCTCGCCCATCAGCGCTGGCCGGCTATCGCCATCAAAAACGGCACTGCGGAGCACCAGGTTGCCGGTGATGGTACTGCCGGACAAGCACACGGCGCCTACGGACCGCTGCCGCCAGGCGGGCGATTCGCCGTCCGGCTCGCCTGGCGAGGATTCCTGGGATAGCGCCTGCCGAAGCGCCCCGACCCTTGCCTCCTCCAGCGACAGCTGGCCGGAAATGGTGGCGCCGCGGAGCAGCACCGTCCCTGTGCTGGCCGATCCCCTTGCGGTGAACTTCCGGCGGGTGCCAGGACTCGTGGTCAGCTTCAGATCGCCATTGACGGTGCAGCCGTCAGCAGCCAGAGCCGGCCCGGACGGGTTGGTGATGCTCGTGCCGGCCAGGCTCAGTTCACTGACCTGGACTCCATTCAGGTCGATTATGGCGTCCGGGTCATCTCCGCTCAGCGAGCAATCCCGGACCCGCAGGATGTCAAACTTGGCCGTGCTAGCACACAGGCCGGGCAGCACACAGGTATCCAGCATGAGCCATGGCAGCTTGGCGTCACGCAGCGTGGGCGCCCGGTCGAGCCTGCAGCCGGTCAGCTGCAGCCCGATGGTGGCACTGACCCCGTCGAGATCGAGCTGGCCCTCGATATGGGCCCCGCGGATCCGGATACCTCTCGGGTCGATCACCGCGGGTGGATCCGGCTTGCTGACGCTGGTAAGGATCTTCCGGATACTGTCCGCGTCCAGAACGCAGCGGCCGTCGAGCACCCGCACCTGGTCCAGTCCAAGGACGGCGTTAGGGGGAGAACAATTCAGGATTTCACCCTTTTGGGCGCAATCAAGCAATTTATTCACGCGCTTCGCTGCACCAGCACGCGCGGTTTTCCCCCCGCAGCCCCGCATGACGCACACGATACAGTGGCCGACGCAGCCGCCAGGACAATGTGCGTGGTAATACCGCCCGAACAGCGGGCCGGGGCGCGGGCGGGTTTCACCCTGGTAACCGCCCGCGCGGGGGATGCCGGGGCGGCCCGGCCGGGCATAGTCTCGCTACGGGGACCGGCTCACGTCACAGGTGGATCCGCCGGGGCGGCGGTCTCGCGGCAGTACCCCATGGCGCCGCTTGCCTGTGCTGTGCTCATCCCCGGAGAGAGAGACCCGCCGTGCACGCAGAGCGGAAGACGCTGACCCGCTACACCATCGAGTCCGAGCACCGCCATCCGGGCTCGACCGGGGAATTCTCCGGACTGCTGAACGCGGTCGCCACCGCTGTGAAAATCATCAGCAACCAGGTCAGCCGGGGCGCGCTGGTATCCGCTGGGGACCCGTCAGGCGTTGCCGGAAAAGAGCTCCCGGAGCGGCTCGACCTGATCAGCTCAGCCGTCATGATCGGCGAAACAGAGTGGACCGGCTACCTGGCCGCGATGTCCTCGGGCGAGCAGGCCAGCATCTACCCCGTGCCAGCGACCGAGCGGCGGGGCAAGTACCTGCTGGTCTTCGACCCGCTGGATGGGGCGGGCAACCTCGACGCCAACACCTCGGTCGGCACGATCTTCTCGATCCTGCGCAGCCCCGAGCCAGGCGCCGAGCCATGTCCGGAGCACTTCCTGCAGCCGGGAGCCAGCCAGGTGTGCGCGGGATTCGCCCTGTACGGGCCGGCCACGATGCTGATCCTGACCACGGGTGAGGGCGTGGACGGGTTCACCCTGGACCGGGACATCGGGGCGTTCATCCTCACCCATCCCCAGCTGCGCATCCCGGAGAACTGTGCGGAGTTCGCGATCGACGCCTCGAACGAGCGCTTCTGGGAGCCGCCGGTGCGCCGGTACATCCAGGAATGCCTGGCGGGCGGCACCGGGCCGCGCGGCCGGGAGTTCACCATGCGCTGGATCGCCTCACTGGTGGCGGAGACCTACCGGATCCTGACCCGCGGCGGCGTCTTCCTCTCCCCCCGCGACACCCGGGAGCCGGCCACGCCCGGCCGGCTCCAGCTGATCGAGGAGTGCAACCCGATCGCGTTCATCGTCGAGCAGGCGGGCGGCTGCGCGAGCACCGGCCAGCAGCGGGTCATGGACATCCAGCCGGCGAGCCTGCACCAGCGGGGGCCGCTGATCCTGGGGTCGCGGAACGAGGTCGAGCGGATCGAGCGCTACCACCGCGACCGCGAGGCGGTGGCGGAGCCTTCCTTCGACGACTCGCTCTTCAACAGCCGGTCGCTGTTCCGGCTCCGCTGATCCCGCATCACCCAGGAAGGCCGCCATGTCCGCCAAGCATCCCGTTGTCGTCATCACCGGCTCGTCTGGCGCGGGCACCTCCTCGGTGACCAGGACGTTCCAGCACATCTTCCGGCGTGAGCAGATCAACGCGACGATCGTCGAGGGCGACTCGTTCCACCGCTACGACCGGGCCGAGATGAAGGCCGCCACCGCCGGGGCAGAGCGGACCGGCAACTACCACTTCTGCCACTTTTCCCCCGAGGCGAACCTGCTCGAGGAGCTGGAGACGCTGTTCAGCGAGTACGGCGAGCACGGCGGCGGGAAGATCCGCAAGTACCTGCACGACGCCGAGGAGGCACAGCCGTTCGACCAGCCGCCGGGCACGTTCACCCCGTGGGCCGACGTGGCAGCCGACAGCGACCTGCTGTTCTACGAGGGCCTGCACGGCGCCGCGGTCACCGACAAGGCCGACCTGGCCCAGCACGCGGACCTGCTGGTCGGGGTGGTCCCGATCATCAACCTGGAGTGGATCCAGAAGCTGCACCGGGACAAGACGGCCCGCGGTTACACCAGCGAGGACGTGGTGGAGACGGTGCTGCGCCGGATGCCGGACTACGTGCAGTACATCTGCCCGCAGTTCTCCCGGACGCACGTGAACTTCCAGCGGGTGCCCACGGTGGACACATCGAACCCGTTCATCGCCCGGGACATCCCGAGCGCGGACGAGAGCTTCGTGGTGATCCGCTTCGCCAACCCGAAGGGCATCGACTTCCCCTACCTGCTGTCCATGCTGCACGACTCGTTCATGTCGCGGCCGAACATCATCGTGGTGCCGGGCGGGAAGATGGAGCTGGCCATGCAGCTGATCTTCACCCCGCTCATCCTGCGGCTGATGGAGATCCGCCGCCGCGCGCTGAGCTGACCCGCCGCGGCACCGGGATCCGGTCCAGGTCGCGGGCCAGCACCACGTCGCCGCCGAACGCCGCTCCCGCCTCGGCCGCCAGCCGCCGCTCGCCGTCCGCCTCGTACCGCTGGGAAAAGTGGGTGAGCACGAGCAGCCGCACCCCGGACTCGGCCGCGATGCGACCGGCCTGCCCTGCGGTCAGGTGCCCATACTCCGTGGCCAGGGCCGCCTCGGACTGGGCAAAGGTGGACTCACAGACGAGCATGTCCGCGCCCTCGGCGAGCGCGAATGCGGCGTCGCACAGCCGGGTGTCCATGACGAACGCGAAACGCTGGCCCGGCCTGGGCTCGCTCACCTGCTCCACGGTCACCTCCTGGCCGCCAGCGTGCAGGCGGCCCGCGCGCTGCAGCCGCCCGATGTCGGGGCCTTCGATGCCGAGTGCGGCGAGCCGGTCCGGGAGCATCCGCCTGCCGTCCGGCTCGGCCAGCCGGTAGCCGATGGCGGGCGCGCTGTGCGACAGCCGCTGGGCCTCGAGCCGGAACAGCGGGCCGTCCGCGATCAGCCCGGGCCCGCTGACCGGGACCTCCCGCAGCCGGAGCACGTCGCGGAAGATCGCGGCGTGCCGCAGCCGCTGGAACACGGGCTCGTTCTCGGCCGGGTAGTAAGCGTCGATGACGTGCGGCACCTGGTCCAGCGCGATCCGCTGCAGCACCCCCGGCAGGCCCAGGCAGTGATCGCCGTGAAAGTGCGTGATGCAGATCCGGGTGATCTGGGTCGCGGTCACCCCGGCGAACAGCATCTGCCGCTGGGTTCCCTCGCCCGGGTCGAACAGCAGCCCCTCGCCGTCCCAGTGGAGCAGGTAGCCGTTGTGGTTGCGGACCCGGGTCGGCGCCTGGCTCGCCGTGCCGAGGACGACCAGCTCACGAGGGGACACGGGGCCCGACCTTACCGTGACCTGGCGGGCTATTGCTCAGCGGCCATGTCGCGCGCGCTGCGGCGGGGCTGGGTGAGCAGGCGGACGGCGATGAGGGTCATGGCGGCGAGCGGCAGGGTGACCGTGGCCCGCTGTACGATCCCGTTCCACGGCTGGACCGCCCGGGTCGCGAACAGGATCAGGCCCGCCGCGCTGAGCAGGGCGAGGACCTGAAGCGGGCGGCTCAGCCCGGCCCACTCCGGGTCGCGGGTGAAGCGGCGGGCCGCGGCCAGCGGCGCCGCGATCATCGCCAGGTAGGCGATGTCGCTGACCAGGTCGTGGGCCTGGTTATGCCACGATTCCCCGGTGAAGCCCGGGCCGGTGAGCAGCATGTGGTCGCGGCGGAACAGGCCTGCTGCGATCACCGCCGCCCCCGCGATCCGGATCAGCCAGGGCGCGGCCCGGCCGGCCGCACCGGCCCCGTCCAGGGCGGCCGCGAACCCGATCGAGCAGACCCCCAGCCCGAGGAACCCGGCCATCATGATCTGCGGGTCCCGTGCGTTCATCGCCGCCAGCCCGCTCAGCTGCACCGCTGCGGCCGAGTAACCGGCCTGCCGGAGCGAGGCAGCGGCCCAGGCGCCGGTGAACAGGACCGGCCCGGCGACGCCGCCCGCCGCCAGCCACCTGGGGCCTTCCAGCCGCACCCCGCCAGGGTAGCCGCAGCAGGAACAGGAATTATGGGAGCGTGTCGATCTGGCGGGAGGCCGTTCGTGTAGAGGGTGACCGGGACGGCAACAAGCCATGAGGAGAGCATGATGAAGCAGTACCTGCTGAGCGTCTACCAGCCCGTCGGGGACCCCCCGCCGCCGGAGATCCTGGGCCCGATCATGGAGCGGGTCGGGGCCTGGAGTCAGGACCTCAAGGCGGCCGGGGCCTGGGTGTTCACCGCGGCGCTGCACCCCACGAGCACGGCCACCGTGGTCCGGGCCAGCGGCGGCGACACCATCATCACCGATGGCCCGTTCACCGAGGGCAAGGAGCATCTGGGCGGGTTCACCATCATCAGCGTGCCCGACCTGGACGCGGCGCTGGACTGGGCCCGCAAGTTCACCGAGATCACCACGCTGGCGGTCGAGGTGCGGCCGTGCCTGGACGGTGCGGTGGGATGAGCCCAGGCCGCCCGGCCGCGACCGCCGCCGAGATCGGGCAGGTCTTCCGCGGTGAGCACGGGCGCGCGGTATCGGTGCTGGCCCGCGTCTTCGGTGATCTCGATATCGCCGAAGACGCAGTCCAGGATGCGTTCGCCGCAGCGGTGCAGCGCTGGCCCGCGGAGGGCCTGCCGCCCAGCCCGGCCGGCTGGATCATCACCACGGCCCGCAACCGGGCCATCGACCGGCTGCGCCGGGAGTCGGCCCGCGGAAACGTATACGCCCAGGCCGCCCTGGTGGCCGCCCGCGACGACCCTGCCGAGGAGGGACCGGTGCGCGACGACCGGCTGCGGCTGATCTTCACCTGCTGCCATCCTGCGCTGGCCACCAGCGCGCAGGTGGCGCTGACCCTGCGGCTGCTGGGCGGGCTGACCACCGCGGAGATCGCCCGGGCGTTCCTGGTGCCCGAGCCGACCATGGCGCAGCGCCTGGTCCGGGCCAAGGGCAAGATCCGGGACGCCCGGATCCCCTACCGGGTGCCCCGGGAGGCCGAGCTGCCCGGCCGGCGGCGGGCGGTGCTGGCCGTGGTGTACCTGATCTTCAACGAGGGTTACGCGGCGAGCTCAGGGGGCCAGCTCATCCGCGCGGACCTGTGCGGCGAGGCGATCCGGCTCGGCCGCCTGCTCGCCAGCCTCATGCCGGACGAGCCCGAGGTCACCGGGCTGCTGGCGCTCATGCTGCTGGCCGAGTCCCGGCGGCCTGCCCGGACCTCGGCGGATGGCAGCCTGGTGCTGCTGGCCGACCAGGACCGCAGCCGGTGGGACCGCGCGCTGATCGCGGAGGGCCAGGCCCTGGTCCGTCGCTGCCTGCGGCTGGACCTGCCCGGCCCGTACCAGATCCAGGCGGCGATCAACGCGGTGCACAGCGACGCGCCGACCGTGGCTGCCACTGACTGGGCGCAGATCGTGGCGCTCTACGACCAGCTGCTAACGGTGGCGCCCAGCCCGGTCGCGGCCCTGCACCGGGCGGTGGCGGTGGCTGAGGTGGCTGGGCCCGGCCCGGCCCTGGCCCTGGTGGACGAGCTCGACCTCGATAACTATTACCTGTTCCACGCGGTCCGGGCGGATCTGCTGCGGCGGCTGGGCCACGGCACCGAGGCCGCGGCCGCGTATGACGCGGCGATCAGCCGGGCCGGGAACACGGCTGAGCGTGACTTCCTGCGGCAGCGGCGCCGGGCGTGGCCAGGGTGACCCTCCGGGGCGGCTGTCCTGCGACATCCGCCGCATCTGATCTGCCGATCGTAGGGCTATTCGCCGTAGGCTGCGGTCAGGAGGCTGCCATGGGATTCGAGCACATCCTGGTCGAGCGGTCCGGTGAGTTCGTCACCGTCACGATGAACCGGCCGCAGCGGCGCAACGCGCTGTCACTGGCGCACATGCGCGAGCTGATCACGGCGTTTCGCCAGATTGGGGACAGCGACGCCGTTGGCGTCGTACTGGCCGGGACAGGCCCGGTGTTCAGCTCCGGCCACGATCTGGCTGAGGTGGCCGAGGCGGATCTGCCGGCCATCCGGTCGCTGCTGCAGACCTGCACCGAGCTGATGACGCTGCTGCAGCAGGTGCCCCAGCCGGTCGTGGCGCGGGTGCACGGCCTGGCCACCGCGGCTGGCTGCCAGCTGGTCGCCTCCGCCGACCTCGCGGTGGCCAGCGAGGACGCTGGCTTTGCCACGCCCGGCGGCAAGGGCGGCTGGTTCTGCCACACCCCGATGGTCGCCGTGGCCCGGAACGTCGGCCGGAAACGCGCCGTGGAGTTGGCCTTGTCCGGTGACGTCATCGACGCACGGACCGCGCTCGACTGGGGCCTGGTCAACCAGGTGGTGCCAGCCAGCCAGCTCGACTCGGCCGTGGCCGACCTGCTGGAGCGGGTCACCCGCGGCTCCGCGGAGAGCAAGGGCATCGGCAAGCAGGCTCTGTATGCGCAGATCGACCTGGACCAGCCCAAGGCCTACGCCTACGCCGTCGAGGTGATGGCCGCGACCAGCCAGCTGCCGGACGCGCGGGAATGGATGCACGCGTTCCTGGAGAAGCGCAAGCCAGCCTGGCGCCGTGGCCGGGCTTGAGCCCGGCGATCCTAACCCTTGGGCGGACAATCTCAGGGTGACGGACGAGGAGGAGTTCGAGGCCCATCGCGGGCTGATGTTCGCACTGGCCTACCGGATGCTCGGCACGGTCGCCGACGCCGAGGATGCGGTCCAGGATGCCTGGCTGCGCTGGTCCGCCGCGCCCCGTGCCGACGTCGCGGAACCGCGGGCGTACCTGGCCCGGATCGCGACCAACACCGCGCTGAACCGGCTGCGGGCGGCGCGCGCCCGCCGGGAGGCCTACGTCGGGCCGTGGCTGCCCGAGCCGGTGCTGACCGCGGCGTCCGCGACCGGGCCGAGGCTGAGCGTCATGGGGCCGGGCGCGGTGGGGCCGGGCACCGATGTGGCGGACCGGGCTGAGCTGGCCGAGTCGGTCTCCCTCGCCATGCTGGTGGTGCTGGAGTCACTGGGGCCGGAGGAGCGCGCGGTGTTCGTGCTCCGCGAGGTGTTCGGCTTCCCGCACGCCGAGATTGCCGCGGCGCTCGGCCTGCCCGAGGCCGCGGTGCGGCAGCTCGCGCACCGGGCCCGGGAGCACGTCCGGGCCCGCCAGCCGCGCTACGAGGTGGACCGCGCTCAGCAGCGCGCGGTCACCCAGCGGTTCCTGGCCGCGGCCAGCGGCGGCGACATTGGCGAGCTGCTGGCGGTCCTGGCGCCGGATGTCATCCTGATCGCCGACGGCGGCGGGAAGGCTAAGGCGCCACGGCGCGCGGTCATCGGGGCCGCCAAGGTCGCGCGGTTCCTGGCGGCCATCTCCGGCCAGCCGTATATGGGCATCGATAGCTCCGTCATCACGCTCGCCACGATCCAGATCAACGGGGGTCCCGGCCTGGTGGCGAGCGCCCGCGGAGTGACGATCGCGGCGATGACCGCGGTCGTGGCCGACGGCCGGGTCACCGCCATACATCTGGTCGCGAACCCGGACAAACTGCAAGCCCTCAACGCTGGCCGCACTTTGCCCTGGTGAGATCGGCGTATGAGCGGCCAGGCACCCCTTCGGGGGCGCGCCTGCCCCGTCCGGCCAGAAGGCCCCTACGATCACACCGGGGGTCCAGGTCCCCCCGCCAGCGCCGGGCGCTCAGAGGTCCGGGATGCCGAGATCGAGGTTGGGCTGGTCTATGCCGCCGTCGACCTCAAGGATCTTGCCGGTCATGTACGCGGAGGCCGGCGACGCAAGGAACACAATGGCGGCCGCGACCTCCCGCGGGTCGCCGATCCGGCCCAGTGGGGTGGCCTGTTCCATCCGCCGCCGCAGCGTGTCGTCGGTGAGGACGACGTCGAGCGCCGAGGTAGCAGCAGCCCCGACAGCGACCGCATTGACCCTGATCCTGGGGGCCAGGTCGGCGGCGGCAAGCCGGGTGTAGTGAGCCAGCGCCGCCTTGGCGGTGCCGTACGCGAGATACCCGCGGCCCGCGACCCTCCCCATGGCGGAGGAGATGTTGATCACGGCGCCTGCTCCGCCGTCCCCGGTACCAGTGGCCAGCAGATGAGGGACCGCGGCGCGGGTCAGGCTGTGCGCGACCGCGACATTGAACTCGAAGGCCTTCGCGAGGTGCCGCGGCGTAGTCGCGGTGAACGGCCGCGGCAGCGCGCCGCCCACATTGTTGACGATGATGTCCAGCCGGCCGAACGCGTCGATCGCCGCGGCGGCGAGGCCCGCTGCCGCGTCGAGGTCACTCAGGTCGGCGGGCACGACCACGGCGCTCCGCCCGGCCGCCTCCACCTCCTGCGCCACCTTGGCCAGCTGTTCCGCGGTCCGCGCCGAGATGACGACGTCGGCTCCAGCCTGAGCCAGGGCCACCGCGGCAGCCGCGCCGATTCCCCGCCCAGCGCCGGTGACCACGGCCACCCGGCCGGTAACCCGGAAAAGATCAAGGATCATGAGACTGCCTCCGCCGGTCCGGCAGCGCACGCAGGTTGTTTCCGCGGAAAAAGTAGAACAGGTTTCAGTCAGCACGGCAAGGCGTGCCGGGGCGCCCGCCCGAGGCGGCAGCCGGACGGCCGGCTGTTACGCTCATACCAAGCAAGCGTTTGGTCGATGAGACCGGGAGGGACCGTGGGCCGGCTCGATGGCAAGGTCGCGCTGATCACCGGGGGCGCACGGGGAATGGGCAAGTCGCACGTGCGGCACTTCGTCGCCGAAGGCGCCCGGGTCGTCTTCGGCGACGTGCTCGACGACAAAGGCGCGGCTGTGGCCGCCGGGCTGAGCGAGCGGTCCTGCCGGTACGTGCACCACGACGTGACCAGCGAGGAGCAGTGGGCCGCCGCGGTCGCCACCGCGGTGGAGGTCTTTCGGCAGGCTCGACGTGCTGGTCAACAACGCGGGCGTGCTGAGGTTCGCCTCGATCGCCGACATGCCGCTCGCCGACTTCCGGCGCATCCTGGACGTGAACGCGGTCGGCTGCTGGCTCGGGCATGAAGGCGGCGATCGAGCCGATGACGGCCGCGGGTGGCGGGTCGATCATCAACATCTCCTCGATCGAGGGCTTCACCGGGGCAGCGGGGCTGTCGGCCTACACCGCGAGCAAGTTCGCCATCCGCGGCATGACCAAGGTCGCCGCCCGTGAACTCGGCCAGTTCGGCATCCGGGTCAACTCGGTGCATCCCGGCGGCGTGCTCACCAGCATGGTCCTGGGAGCGGCCGCCACCAGGCCCGCCGCCGAGGACAGCTTCGGCGACTTCATCAAGTCGATGCCGCTGGCCCGGTTCGCGGAGCCGGCCGAGATCTCACGGCTGGTGACGTTCCTGGCTTCCGACGAGGCGTCCTACTCGACTGGCAGTGAGTTCGTCGCTGACGGCGGCATCCTGTCCGGGCCCGGCTACTAACCGAACCGGCTACTGAGCGAGGGAGCGAGATGGGCGACACGCTGATCCTGGACGGCCGGGCCGCGATCGTGACCGGTGCCGGGAACGGGCTCGGCCGGGCGGAGGCGCTCGCGCTGGCGGCGGCCGGGGCGCGGCTCGTGCTGAACGACCTGCCCGGCGACGCGGTGCAGGCGGTGGCGGAGGAGATCGCGACGGCCGGCGGGCAGGCGGTGGTGGCCGCGGGCGATATCGGCGACTGGGAGACGGGCCAGCAACTGGTGACGGCCGCGCTCGATGCGTACGGGCGGCTGGACATCCTGGTCAACAACGCCGGCGTGGTCCGGGACCGGATGATCTTCTCGATGTCCGCGGAGGAATGGGATCTCGTCACCCGGGTGCACCTGCGGGGGCACTTCGTGACCACCCGATTCGCCACCGCCCACTGGCGGGAGGCGAGCAAGCGGGCCGGCGGCCCCGGCTACGGCAGGATCGTCAACACGTCCTCGGAGGCGTTTCTGCTCGGGTCCCCTGGCCAGCCCAACTACGCCGCGGCCAAGGCCGCGATCACCGCCCTCACCGTGACCACAGCCCGTAGCTGTAGCCGTTACGGCGTACGCGCCAACGCCATCTGCCCGCGCGCCAGGACCGCCATGACCGCCGAACTGATGGGCGGGCCGCCCGACGGCGCGGTGGACCCGCTCGCCCCCGGGCATGTCGCGCCGCTGGTGGTGTACCTGGCCAGCCCGGCAGCAGGCGGGATCAACGGGGAGGTGTTCGTCGTGCACGGCGGGGTCGCCGCGGTGATGGAGCCGCCCAGGATCCGGGCCACCGTCCTCGCCGCCGAGCATGGATCGCCCGATGGCATGTGGACGCTGGAGTCAGTACAACGGGCACTGGGCCCGCTGTTCACCGGGCGCGGCGTCCGCCGGGTTCGCCTGCGAGGACACGCTCGCCCTGGCGAGCGAGACCATTGGCTACCACCAGTGAAGCAGCGCGACCGGGTAGCCATGACGGCACACGTCAGGGCACTGAGCGGATCCGCCGGACGAACACTGAGCCGAGCACCGTGATGACCGCTACGGACAGGTACAGCGCCGGGTAGCCACCCAGCTCGCTGACCAGCGGCGCAGCGATCGCCGGGGCGAGCACCTGCGGCCCGGAGTTGGCGATGTTGATCAAGCCAAGGTCCTTGGCCCGTCCCGCCGCCGACGGCAGCACCTGGGTCACCAGCGCCGCGTCCACCGACAGGTACACGCCGAACCCCAGCCCCATGATCGCGGCGGCGGCGATGACGGCCGGCCACTGTGGCCGCAACGCGAGCAGGATCGCCGAGACCGCCATGACCAGGCCGGAGATCGTAACCGGCAGTTTGCGGCGGCCGGTGCGGTCGGAGATCACGCCGCCGGCCACCGCGGTGACCACGACCCCGGCAAGGTAGACGAGGATGAGCACGACCAGGCCGTCCTCGGCCTTGTGACCTGGAAAAGCCGACTGTAGTGGAGCCGGTCACGCAGGAAGTACAGCAGGTACAGCAGGGTCATCGCGTTGCCGAGGTTGACCGCGAACCTGGTCAGCCAGGCCCACGCGAAGTCGGGGTAGCGCCGCGGGCTCAGCCAGAACGACCGGGCGAAGGCCCGCCACTGCCATGGCGGCCGTCCGGCGCGCGGCAGCAGCGGGTCGGGCGTGCTGAGCGCGAAGGGCAGGACGCACGCCACGGCGCAGACCGCAAGGAGCGCGTAGCCGTCATTGCCGGTGACGACGTCGGTCACCAGCACGACGGCCAGCAGGACGCCGAGCGTCTGCGGGAGGCCGATCCAGCCGGACACCGCGCCCCGCTGCGCCACCGGGACATGATCGGGCACGGCCGCGCTGAGGCTGGCCTGCATCGCGTTCAGCCCGGCCTGCGCCAGGCACCAGCCAGTGACAACGCCGGCGATGGTGTGCTGGCCGCCCAGGAACACCAGTGCGGCCGCGCCCGTCAGCGCGCCGCACACCACCCACGGGCGGCGGCGCCCGAACCGGCTGGTGGTGCGGTCCGACAGGGCCCCGGCGACTGGGTTGGAGATCATCGCTACCGCCGCGCCGGCACCGGTCACCCAGCCGAGGACGGCCACCTTGTGGGCGGATCCGGCGATCGCCTGGATCTGGTTGGGCAGCAGTACCGAGATCGGGCCGAGGTAGGCGAGGTAGAGGCCGAGATTGGCGAGCGCGATAAGCGCGATCCAGCGGCGGCCGACCCGCCGGGCCGGCTCAGCGATGGGACTGTGGACGCTGCTGGCCGCCGGGGCCTCCGTCATGGCACCGCCCCGGCCATGGCCCGGCCGGCCCCTCCGGGCGTCACATCATCTCGTCGGTGAACGGCAGCAGGACGGTCTTGATCTCCGTATAGGACTCGATGGCGGCCCGCCCGCCTTCGCGGCCGAGCCCGGACTGGCGGTAACCGCCGAACGCCGCGTGCGGCTCCAGCTGGTAGCCGTTGATGCCGACCGTGCCAGCCCGGATGGCCTTGGTCATCCGCATCGCCCGCTTGATGTCGTTGGTCCAGACCGTGGCCGCCAGGCCGTACTCGGTGTCATTGGCGATCGCCGCGGCCTCATCCTCGTCGGTGAACGGGATCACCGATAGCACCGGGCCGAATATCTCCTCCCGGGCGATGCTCATGTCGTTGGCCACGTCGGTGAACAGCGTCGGCGCGATGAAGTTGCCCGCGGCGAGGTCACCGTCGCTGCGGGTGCCGCCGCAGACCAGCCGGGCGCCCTCGGCCTGGCCCTGGCTGATCAGCCCGAGCACCCGGTCTGTCTGCCGGGTGTTGATCAGCGGCGATGCCGTGACCGCAGGGTCGAACGGGTTGCCGTAACTGACCATGCCCGCGATCATCTCGGCGGTGGCGAGGAACTCATCGGCCACCTCGCGGTGGACCAGCGCCCGGGTCTGCGCCAGGCAGACCT
Source organism: uncultured Actinomycetes bacterium (assembly GCA_963804455.1). Lineage (GTDB taxonomy): Bacteria > Actinomycetota > Actinomycetes > Streptosporangiales > Streptosporangiaceae > RYN-230. The sequence goes on along the minus strand of CAWDRD010000055.1, from coordinate 40,031 downwards.
GGCCGGAAAGCCCGAGGGTGACCGTGCCCATCGTGATCGCGGCGGCCGTGGCCACATCCGCGTCGGCGAACACCAGGGCCGGGCTCTTGCCGCCCAGTTCCAGGCTGACCCGCTGGAAGCCCTCGGCCGCCGCATGCATGATCTTCCGCCCGACGCCGCGGCTGCCGGTGAACGAGAGCTTGTCGATCATCGGGTGGTTGATCAGCGCATCGCCGGCCGGCTCGCCCGGGCCGGTGATGATGTTGAGCACACCCGCCGGGGCCCCGGCCGCCTCGATCAGCCTGGCCAGCCGCAGCACCGCGAAGGTGGCGTACTCCGACGGCTTGAGCACGATGGTGCAGCCCGCCGCCAGCGCCGGGGCGACCTTCTGGGCGAACAGCAGGAGCGGCGCATTCCACGGGATCACGGCGCCGACCACCCGACGGGCTCACGCAAGGTGAGAACCAGGTGGTCGCCACCCTGGTAGGGCGGCAGCGTCTGGCCGGCCAGCTTGTCCACCCAGCCTGCATGATGGTCGAAGACATCAGCCACGAAGGCCGACGAGGTCGCGTAGACGGACCCGAAACTGAGCGGCACGCTGTTGTCCAGCGCCTGCAACGCGAGCAGTTCGTCGCCGTGCTCGCGGACCGCATCGGCGATCCGGCGCAGCACCCGCACCCGCTCGCTGGCCCTGGACCTCGGCCACGGTCCCTCGTCGAAGGCCTTGCGCGCAGCCCGTACCGCCAGGTCCACATCATCGGGCCCGGCGATGGGGAACGAGGCGACCTGCTCCCCCGTCGCGGGATGGCTGTGGTCCCAGGTCTGGCCGGAGCGAGCCGGTACCCACTGCCCGTCGATCAGCATGAGCCCATCGCCGAGGCCGATGTCGTCGCGGTATGGCTTGATGGAAGCGACCATGGCTCAGCTCCTTAGACCAACAGGCCCTTAATAGAACACGTTCTAGTCGTTCGGAGCGTACACCGGCCCCTTCGCCGCTGCCAGGTACGCGGGCCGCTCGCCACCGCCGTGCAGCAGCAGGGCCGCACCGCTGACGTAGGCGGCCAGTGGGGAGGCCAGGAACAGGCAGGCGTCCGCCACGTCGCCCGCGGTCGCCATCCGGCCCAGCGGCACGCCCCTGCCGATCGCCGTCACCGCTTCGGCATCCCCGTAGTGGGCGGCGGCGCCCGACTCGGTCGCCACCGGCCCGGCCACGACGCTGTTCACCCGGACCTTGGGTGCCCACTCGACCGCGAGACTGGTGGCCAGGTGCTGCAGGCCCGCCTTGGCCGCACCGTAGGCGGCGGTGCCCGGAGAGGGCCGCACCCCGCTCACGCTGCCGATCATGATGATCGAGCCGCCCCCGGGCTGCTCCTGCATGACCTGATTGGCGCTCTGCGCGACGTGCAGCGGCGCGATCAGGTTCAACGCGATGATCTTGGCGTGGAAGCGGGGTGACGCGGTGGCGGCGTCCGCGTAGGGGGACCCGCCCGCGTTGTTCACCACGACGTCCAGCCGGCCGAAGAGCTCAGCCGCTTCGCGGACAAGCCGCTGCGCTTGCGCTGGCTCCCGCACATCGGCGCGGGCGAAGACGGCTGAGTGCCCGTCCACGCCCGGTAGCGGAACGGCTTCGGATGGCCCGGTCCGGCCGCACACGAGCACCTGGGCGCCCGCCTCCAGGAACGCGCGTGCGATGCCCGCGCCGACGCCCCGGGTGCCGCCCGTGACGATCACTGCCCGGCCCGCGTAATCGAGGACGCGCATGCGCCACATGTTAGGCTCGCTACCAAGCAAACGCTAGGCCGGGTACCGTCTGTTCAGCCGGCCTGCCCACGATGACCGGGATGGGGTTTACCTTCGAACTCAACCTCACCGGCGTCTCCGACGCGGCACGCCAGGCGTTCGTGGACGGGCAGCGGTGACCGGCAAGCTGATGAGCCCAGATGACGTCGCCGGGCAGCTGCGCTCCGGGATGACGATCGGGATCGGCGGCTGGGGGTCACGGCGTAAGCCGATGGCCCTGGTGCGCGCCATCCTGCGAGCTGGCCTCAGCGACCTCACCATCGTGTCCTACGGCGGGCCCGACGTGGGGCTGCTGATCGCGGGCGGCCACGTCCGCCGGGTCGTCTGCGGCTTCGTCTCCCTTGACACCATCGCCCTGGAGCCGCATTTCCGGCTCGGGCGCCAGCAGGGGATGGTCGAGCTCACCGAGATCGACGAGGGGATGCTGCACTGGGGCCTGCTCGCCGCCGCCCACCGCCTGCCGTTCCTGCCGATCCGGGCGGGCCTCGGCTCCGACGTGCTGCGGGTGAACCCGGAGCTGCGCACGGTGCGCTCCCCCTATGGCGGCGAGGAACTGGTCGCCATGCCAGCCCTTCGGCTCGACGCGGCGCTCATCCATACCAATCGCGCCGACGGCGCCGGCAACGGCCAGTACCTGGGGCCCGACCCGTACTTCGATGACCTGTTCTGCCTGGCCGCCGAGCGTGCCTACCTGTCCTGCGAACGGATCGTGCCCACCGCCGGCCTGCTGGAAGCCGGGCCACCGCAGAGCCTGCTGGTCAACCGGGCCATGGTGCACGGTGTGACCGAGACCCCGGGCGGCGCGCATTTCACCAGCTGCGTGCCGGACTACGGGCGCGACGAGGCCTTCCAGGCCCACTACGCGGCGGCGGCGGCCAGCCCGGAGCAGTGGCGGCGGTTCCACGGCGAGTACCTGGCCGGCGACGAGGCCAGCTACCAGCACGCGGTGCGGAGGTTCGCGGCGAGCCGCGCGGGCCTCAGCGAGCCGGCGGCGGCCCCGTGACCAGCGAGCCGAGCCTGGCCGAGGTCTGCGTGGTCGCGTGCGCCGAGGCCTGGCGCGGCGACGGCGCCATCCTGGCCAGCCCGATGGGCCTGATCCCGACCCTGGGCGCCCGGCTCGCGCAGCTCACCTTCGCGCCCGACCTGCTGCTGTCTGACGGCGAGGCCTATCTCCTCGCACCCGGGACCACGGTCATCGAAGGCTGGCTGCCCTACCGCTCCGTCTTCACGCTGCTGGCCGCCGGCCGCCGCCACGTGATGATGGGGGCGGCGCAGCTGGACCGGTTCGGCAACCAGAACATCTCCTGCATCGGCGACTGGGCCCGGCCCCGGGCCCAGCTGCTCGGGGTACGGGGCGCGCCCGGCAACACCATCAACCACCCGACCAGCTACTGGGTCCCGCGGCACTCGCGCCGCGTCTTCACCGAGCGGGTGGACATGGTCAGCGGCATCGGCTACGACCGCGCGGCAGGCCTCGGCCCGCAGGCCCGCTTCCACGAGGTGCGCGTGGTCGTCACCAACCTGGCGGTACTCGACTTCGCCACCGAGGATCACGCGATGCAGCTGCGCTCCGTTCACCCGGGCGTCTCGGCCGGCGACGTCACCGCCGCCACCGGCTTCCCGCTAGCCGTGCCGGACGATGTTGCGGTGACCCGGCTGCCCGCCCCGGCGGAACTGGCGCTGATCCGCGATGTCCTCGACCCGGCCGGACGGCGCGACGGGGAGCTCGCGTGATCCGCACGCCCCTGACCGGCCTGTTCGGGATCGCCTGCCCGATCGTCCAGACCGGGATGGGCTACGTGTCCGGGGCGAGGCTGACGGCCGCCACCTCCCGGGCGGGCGGGCTCGGCATCATCGCGTCGGCGACGATGAGCCCCGCAGAGCTCCGCTCTGCCATCAAAGAAGTGCAGGAACGGACCGCGGCCCCGTTCGGCGTGAACCTCACAGACGCTCAATGATGGTGACGTTCGCCTGGCCACCGCCCTCGCACATGGTCACCATCCCGAACCGGCCGCCGGTCCGGGCCAGCGAGTGGACCAGCGTGGTCAGCAGCCGGGCGCCGGTCGCTCCCAGCGGATGGCCGAGCGCGATCGCCCCGCCGCTGACGTTGACCCGCGCCAGGTCCGCGCCCGTCTCCCGCTGCCAGGCCAGCACGACCGAGGCGAACGCTTCGTTGATCTCGATGAGGTCGATCTCGTCCAGGGTCATCCCGGCGCGGCGCAGCGCATGGGCGGTCGCCGCGATCGGCGCAGTGAGCATCAGGACCGGGTCATCGCCCCGGGTGGACAGGTGGCAGATCCGGGCCAGCGGGCGCAGCCGGTGCGCCCGCACCGCCCGGTCTGACGCGACCAGCAGGGCAGCCGCGGCGTCAGCGATCTGGCTGGACAGCGCGGCGGTGATCAGCCCGTCCTCGCGCAGCGGTGCCAGTGCTGCCATCGTCGCCGCCGACGTGTCCGGGCGCGGGCACTCGTCCACCGCCACCTCGCCGTAGGGCACGATCTCGGCCGCGAAAGCACCGTCCCCCGCGGCCCGGACCGCCCGCTCGTGGCTGGCCAGCGCGAACTCTTCCATCTCGGCCCGGCTGATCCCCCACTTCCCCGCGATCATGTCGGCGGCGCGGAACTGAGAGATCTCCTGCTCGCCGTACCGGGCGCGCCAGCCCACTGACCCCCGAGCGGGTCACCGAACCCGTAGGCCTGCCCGGCGAGCATGGCGGCCGCGATCGGGATCTGGCTCATGTTCTGCACTCCGCCGGCCACCACCAGATCGGCGGTGCCGCTGAGCACCGCCTGGGCCGCGAAGTGGACCGCCTGCTGGGACGAGCCGCACTGCCGGTCCACGGTGACACCCGGCACCGCCTCGGGCAGGCCTGCCGCCAGCCAGGCGGTCCTGGCGATGTCACCGGCCTGCGGGCCGATGGTGTCCACGCAGCCGAACACCACGTCATCCACGGCCAGCGGGTCCAGGCCGGTGCGGGCCAGCAGGGCCCGGATGACGTGCGCGCCGAGATCGGCAGGGTGCGCGCTGGCCAGACCGCCGCCACGGCGGCCAACCGGAGTCCGGACCGCGTCGACCAGGAACGCCTCGGCCACCGCGGCTCCCCTCGGTTACACTCGACTAGAACACGTTCTACTCTAGTCCTGATCAGCTCTGTTTCTGGTCAGCCCAGTTTCGGATCTGCCCCATCTCTGGCCAGCGGAGAGCGGATGCACCTCACCTACACGCCCGAGCAGCAACGGCTCCGCGAGCAGTTGCGCGGGTACTTCGCCGACCTCATGACACCAGAGCTGCGCGAGGCGCTGGCGACCGGCGGCGACTACGGCGACGGGGATGCCTACCGGCAGGTCGTCCGGCAGCTTGGCCGCGACGGCTGGCTGGCCTTGAGCTGGCCGCGAGAGTACGGCGGGCGCGGCGCCTCCGTGCTCGACCAGCTCATCTTCATGGATGAGGCGGCCACCGCCGGGGCGCCCGTCCCATTCCTGACCATCAACACGGTGGGCCCGACCATCATGCGGTACGGCACGGACGAGCAGAAGGCGTTCTACCTGCCCCGGATCGCGACCGGTGAGCTCCACTTCGCCATCGGCTACTCCGAGCCCGAGGCAGGCACCGACCTGGCCGCGCTGCGCACCCGCGCCGTCCGGGACGGCCACGGCTATCTCATCAACGGCCAGAAGATGTGGACCAGCCTGATCCAGTACGCGGACTACGTGTGGCTGGCCTGCCGGACCGACCCCGACGCGGCCCGCCACAAGGGCCTGTCCATCCTCATCGTCCCCACCGCGCGCCCGGGTTCTCCTGGACGCCGGTGCGCACGGTGGCGGGCCCCGACCACCAGCGCCACCTACTACTCCGACGTCCGCGTGCCCGCCTCCGCCCTGGTCGGCGAAGAGAACCGGGGCTGGCCGCTGATCACCAACCAGCTCAACCACGAGCGGGTCGCGCTCACCTCCGCGGCCCCGGTCGCCGTCGCGCTGCGGGAGGTATGCGACTGGGCCCGCTCCACCAAGCTGGCCAGCGGCGAGCGGGTCATTGACGCCGAATGGGTGCAGCTCAACCTGGCCCGGGTACACGCCAAGGCCGAGTTCCTCAAGCTGGTCAACTGGCGGATCGCGGCGGAGGCGGGGCAGGGACTCAACCCGGCGGCAGCCTCGGCCACGAAGGTCTTCGGCACCGAGTTCGCCACCGAGGCCTACCGGCTGCTGATGGAGGTGCTCGGTGCGAACGCGCAGGTCCGCGACGGGTCGCCCGGCGCGCGTCCTGTCCGGCCGGATCGAGCGGATGCACCGCTCCGCCCTGATCCTGACTTTCGGCGGCGGCACGAACGAAGTGCAGCGCGACATCATCGCCGCCGCCGCGCTGGGACTCCCGGTCAGCCGCCGCTAGGGAGAGGGTCATGGATTTCACGATGAGCGAGGAACAGCGGGAACTCGCTGCCCTCACCCGCACGATCCTCACCGAGCGGCTGACGCCGCAACGGCTGCGGGACGCGGAGGCCAGCGCGGACCGGATGGACCGCGCGCTCTGGGCCGACCTGGCCGCCGCGGGCATCCTCGCTGCCGCGCTGCCGGAATCGCTCGGCGGGGCCGGGCTCGGCCTGCTCGGGCAATGCCTGGTCCTGGCGGAGATCGGGCGCACTGTCGCGCCGGTCCCCTACCTGCCCTCGATCGTGCTGGGCGCGAGCACGCTCGCCCGGTTCGGCACCGCGGACCAGCAGCGGCGGTGGGCCGGGCCGGCCGGCCGCGGCGAGCTCATCCTGACCGCCGCCCTGTCCGAGGACGACGGCGACGATCCCCGGGCTCCGTCAGCCAGGGCCGAGCCGGCGCCTGCGGGCTGGCTGCTGTCGGGCGCTAAGACCACCGTGCCTGCGGCTCCCCTGGCCGGGCTGATCCTCCTGCCGGCCGTGACCCCGGATGGGGTCGCCGTGTTCCTCGTCTCCCCGTCCGATGACGGCGTCACCGTGCAGCGGCAGCAGGTCACCAGCGGCGAGAGCACGGGCCGGGTGCTGCTGGACGGGGTCAGCCTGCCCGGGGACCGGATGCTGGGCCGCCCGGGACCGCAGATCACGGACTGGCTGGTGTCCACCGCCACGGTCGGGCTGTGCGCGCTGCAAGCCGGGGTCACCGAGCGCGCGCTGGAGCTGACAGCAGAGTATGCGCGCCGCCGGGTGCAGTTCGGCAAGCCGATCGGCGGTTTCCAGGCGGTGGCGCAGCGCCTCGCCGACGCTTACATCGACGTGGAAGCGGTCCGGCTCACCATGTGGCAGGCGGCCTGGCAGCTATCGGAAGACCGGCCCTGCAGCACCGAGATCGCCACCGCCAAGTTCTGGGCCGCCGACGCGGGCCACCGCGTCGCGCACACGGCGGTGCACGTACATGGCGGGGTGGGGATCGACCTGGAGTACCCGCTGCACCGCTATTTCACTGCGGCCAAGCACAACGAGTTCATGCTGGGCGGTGCCACCGCCCAGCTGCGCCGGATCGGCGCGGCCCTGGCCACGGCGGGGTGACCGCTGGTCGTGCCCAGGCTGCCCTGGCCGGCTGCCTGGGCCGCCGCCGCGAAGGCCCGGACCTGCTCAGCGGCGCAGGAGGTCGACCACCTTGTCCAGGTGGGGCAGGCCGGTGCTGACGGTGAACGTCGTGAGGATGGTCTGCTGCCACCGCTGGATCTCGTCCGCGATCTTGGCCCAGGGGCCGATCAGCGCCACGTCCTCGACCAGCCGGGTGGGCACGGCCGCGATAGCGCCCAGCTTGTCGCCGGCCAGGTAGCGGTCCTGGATGGCCCGGGCCTCGGCCGCGTATCCCATCCGGGCAAAGACCTCGTGGTGGAAGTTGACGTCTCGGGCGCCCATGCCGCCGATGTAGAGCGCGAGCGACGGCCGCAGCAGGTCGGCCGCCCGTTCGATGTCGTCGTCGACGATGACCCGCATCGGGCCACCCACCACGTCGAAGGTGGCGCTGGTGTGCCGGGCGCCGGGGCGGGCGAAGCCCTCGGCGAGGGCGGCGGCGTAGAAGTCGTTCATCGACGGCGCGAAGAAGATCGTGTTCCAGCCGTCGGCGATCTCGGCCGCGAGCGCCACGTTCTTCGGCCCTTCCGCACCAAGGTAGATGGGGATCTCGGGCCGGTACGGATGGAGGATGGAGCGCAGCGGCTTACCCAGCCCGGTGCCGCCGGGCAGCGGCAGCTGGTAGTGCTTGCCCTGGTAGGTGACTGGTTCCTGGCGCGCGATGACCGCCCGCAGGATGTCGATGTATTCCCGGGTGCGCTCCAGTGGGCGCGGGTAGGGCTGGCCGTACCAGCCCTCGACCACCTGCGGGTTGCTGGTGCCGACTCCGATGATGACCCGGCCCCTGGTGAGGTGGTCCATGGTCATCGCGGTCATCGCCAGCGTGGCGGGCGGGCGGGCCGACAGCTGCGACACGGCCGTGCCCAGGTGCACGTGCGAGGTCAGCGAGCCCCACCAGGCCAGCGGCGTCCAGGCGTCACTGCCCCAGGCCTCCGCGGTCCAGATCTGGTCGAGCCGCAGCCGGTCGGCGGCGGCGAACAGGTCCGCCGCGTCGCCCGGCGGCCCGCTGCCCCAGTATCCGGCGATGGTCGCGATCTTCATCTGCCGCCCTTCCCCGGCCGCGCTATGGCAGCCAGCCTGCCAGTTCCTCAGCGCAGGCCCTGCAGCCGGGTGAGCGTCTCGTCGGCCTCGCGCAGCAGCTCCCGGATGAGGTCGGCGACCGGGCGCACGTCGTTCATCCGGCCAATGATCTGGCCGCGGCATCGGCACCACGTCCGGCATCCCCGCCTGCATCAGCCGCTGGTGCGCCTCGCTGACCAGCAGGTTCTGCAGGGGCATGGGCAGTGGCTCGGGTGCGCCGGGTTCCTCCCATGCCTTCGTCCAGCGGTTGCGCAGCAGCCGCGCGGGCTTGCCACTGTAGATGCGTGAACGCACGGTGTCGGACGAGGTGGCCGCCAGCAGTGCCGCCTGCATGGCGGGCATGGTCGAGGTCAGCGCGTACTCCTCGGTGGTCAGCCAGGCCGAGCCCATCCAGACGCCGACCGCACCCAGTGCGAGGGCCGCGGCGATCTGCCGGCCGCTTCCGATCCCGCCCGCCGCGAGTACCGGCGCCTGCTCGCCGACCGCGTCCACGATCTCCGGGACCAGCACCATGCTCGCGATCTCGCCGGTGTGCCCGCCCGCCTCGTAACCTTGCGCCACCACGATGTCCACGCCGAGGCCGACGTGACGGCGCGCGTGCTCGGCCTTCCCGGCCAGCGCCGCGACCAGCATGCCGCGGGAGTGTGCCCGTTCGATGACATCGGCGGGCGGCGAGCCCAGCGCGTTCGCGATCATCGTCGCCGGGTGGGAAAGCGCCACCTCGACATGCTGGCGCGCCACCGAATGCAGCCACCCCCGTACGCCGTCACCGGCCTGGCGTGCCGCCGGCAGCGGCGGCACGCCGAGCTTGCGCAGGGTCTCCTGCACGAAGTCCCGGTGCCCGTCCGGGATCAGGCTCTCCAGGTCGACCGGGGTGCCCTCGGTCGGCACCCTGGCGGGCATCACCACGTTGACGCCGTACGGTCGGCCGTCGGTACTGGCGTCCATCCACTTCAGCACGGTGTCGAGCTCGTCTGCGTCGTTGAAGCGGACGCAGCCGAGCACGCCCAGGCCCCCGGCCCGGCTGATGGCCGCAGCGACATGCTCGGAGGGGGTGAACCCGACGATGGGATGCTCGATGCCGAGCACATCACACAGGCTGGTGCGCACTGTTCTCCTCAGTCCGGGGCATGGCTGAAAAACTAGAACGTGTTACCGTTTTGGGCAAGCCTCCGGAAGGGTTCAGCTGAGGAGATATCGCCACTATGACCTCCCCTCCCGTGTCCGCGCCTCGTGCCGGGGACGCACCGCCGCATGCGCTGATTGAACGGCGCGGGCATGTGCTGATCGTGACGATGAACCGTCCGGAGGTACGGAACGCGCTCAGCGGCCCCATGCTCGCGCTGCTGAAGGAAGCCTGGGATCAGGTGGACAGTGACCCGGGCATCCGGGTCTGCGTGCTCACCGGAGCTGGCGGCGCGTTCTGCGCCGGGGCCGACCTGAAGGCGATGACCGCCCGCCACCCCGGCGATTCGTTCCGGAGCGGCGGCATGAGCATGTCCGTGATCGAGCCGCTGCTCAAGGGCCGCCGCCTGACCAAGCCGCTGATTGCGGCCGTCGAGGGACCGGCGGTCGCGGGCGGGACCGAGATCCTGCAGGCCACCGACATCCGGGTGGCGGGCGAGAGCGCGAAGTTCGGTGTCTCCGAGGCTCGCTGGGGCCTGTTCCCGCTGGGCGGGTCGGCGGTGCGGCTGGCGCGGCAGATCCCCTACACGATCGCGGCCGACCTGCTGCTGACCGGGCGGCACATCACCGCCGCCGAGGCCCGCGAGATCGGCCTCATCGGCCATGTGGTGCCGGACGGCCAGGCGCTGGCCAAGGCGCAGGAGATGGCCGAGGCGATCGCGGCGAACGGCCCGGTCGCCGTGCGCGCCATCCTGCGGGCCCTCCGGGAGACGGAAGGGCTGCCCGAGAACGACGCGTTCGCGATCGAGTCCAGCATCGGCATGGACGTGTTCCGCAGCGAGGACGCCAAGGAGGGGCCACGGGCCTTCGCGGAGAAGCGCAAGCCTGAGTTCCGCGACCGCTAGGACCTGCCCTCAACCGTAGGACCTGCCCTAAATCCGGCTGGCCTGCGGTTCCCCGGCCGACCAGGCCGGTGGGTGGCTGGCGGCGTACTGGCGCGCCCACGCGTAGCCGGGCTTGCCGACCGGGCTGCGGCTGATGGCATCGACCACCCAGATGCGGCGCGGGATCTTGAAGCCAGCGACCTGGCTGCGCAGATACGCCGCCAGCGCGGCAAGATCAACGACGGCGCCCTCCCTTGGCTCCACCAGGGCGGCGACGCTCTGCCCGTACCGCTCGTCGGGTATGCCAATGACCAGCGCGTCGAAGACGCCGGGGTGGGACTTGAGGGCTCCCTCGACTTCTTCCGGGTAGACCTTCTGGCCGCCGGTGTTGACGCAGGTATTGCCGCGGCCCAGCAAGGTCACCGAGCCATCCTCCTCGACCCGCGCCCAGTCACCGGGGGCCACGTACCGCTTCCCGTCCACCTCGGCGAAGATCTTCGCGCTCTTCTCCGGGTCCTTGTAGTAACCGAGCGGCACATGCCCGCCCCGGGCCAGCCGGCCACCTCCCCCGGCCCCACCGGGCGATCGGACTCGTCCAGGACGAGCACGTCCGGGCCGGGCTTGACGGTCGGGCCACCGTGGTTCTCCGCGCCCGCGGCCACCATGGTCATGCCCGCGAAGCCGGTCTCGGTGGACCCGACCGCCTCGGTGATGAACACGTTCGGCAGCGCCGTCACGCAGGCGTCCTTGACCGCGGGGGAGAACAAAGCCCCGGTAGAGGCCAGCGCGAGCAGCGAGGAGATGTCGTAGCTGCCGTGGCGCAGCGCTTCCATCAGCGGGCGGGCCATCGCATCGCCGACGATCATGACCAGGTTGACCTTGCAGCGCTCGACCGTCCGCCAGGCTTCGCGGGCGTCGAACTTCGGCATCAGCACCATGGTGTCGCCGGAGCACAGGCCGCTGATCGAGGCCACCTGCGCGTATCCGTGGATGAGCGGGACGGTGGCCAGCTTGACCAGTCCCGGGCCTTCCAGGCCTTTGCGGGACTGGGCCCACTCGTCGGGCAGCGGCTCGCCGGTGACGTAGTCGGTGCCGCCGCCGAGTGTCCGCCAGATGTCCTCGTGGCGCCACATGACGCCCTTGGGATAGCCGGTGGTCCCGCCGGTGTAGATGATGTACACGTCGTCATTGCTGCGCGGCCCGAAGTCGCGGTCCGGGGAGGCGCCCGCCAGCGCGGTCTCGTACTCCACCCCGCCGTCCAGGTCCGCGGTACTGCCGTCGTCGATCACCACCGTGCCACGTAACCCGGGCGCCGCCTCGCACACCGCGGCGACCAGCGGCCCATACTCCCGGTCGTGCACCAGGACCGCCAGGTCCGAGTCGGCCACCAGGTAGCGCAGCTCGTTCTCGGTGTACCGGTAGTTGATGTTGATCGTGACAGCCCGCAGCTTGCACGCTGCCACCAGCGTTTCCAGGGCCTCGATCGAGTTGCGGGCGTAGAGGCCGACATGGTCGCCCACGCCCACCCCGAGCCCAGCGAGATGATGGGCGAGCCGGTTGGCGCGCTCCTCCAGCTCGGCGTAGGTCGCCTGACGGTCGCCGCAGGCGACCGCGGTCCGGTTGCCGAACGCGTCTACTGCGTGCTCGATGAGATCGGCGAAGTGGAGGGCCATGGCTCAAAGTAGAACGTGTTACTGTTTTGGCGCAACCCTCCGGGCGGCCCGATCGAGGACCAGGGTCAGATCGCGCGGTCGCGGCCTGCCCAGTAGGGGTCGCGCAGCCGCCGCTTGTAGAGCTTGCCGTTGGGATCACGGGGCAGTTCCGCGACGTAGTCGATGGTCCGCGGCAGTTTGAACGTCGCCACCCGCCCGCCCAGGAACGTCAGCAGTTCGCCGGTGAGTTCCGGGCCGGGCGTGACCCCGTCCACCGGCTCGACGACCGCCTTGACCTCCTCCCCCCACTCGCCGTGCGGGATGCCGAACACAGCGACGTCGGCGACCGCCGGGTGGCAGGACAGCTCGGACTCGACCTCGGCCGGGTAGATGTTCACCCCGCCGGAGATGATCACGTCGCTGCCGCGGTCGCACAGGAACAGGTAGCCGTCCTCGTCCTGGTAGCCGATGTCGCCCACGGTGAACAGGTCACCTGCCCGCGCTGCCTGGGTCTTCTGCTCGTCCTGGTGGTAGGAGAAGGTCGACGTGCCCATCCTCATGTAGACCAGGCCCTGCTGGCCTGCTGGCACGGGCTGCTTGGCCCGGTCCAGCACCCGGACCTCGGAGCCCGTCCAGGGCAGGCCGACCGAGCCCGGCTTGCGGAGCCACTGCGGTGAGGTGATGAGCGTCCCGCCGCCCTCCGTCGCTGCGTAGTACTCGACGATGACCGGCCCCAGCCAGTCGATCATCGCCCGCTTGACCTCCGGCGGGCAGGGCGCCGCGCTGTGGATCACCGCCCGCAGTGAACTCGTGTCGCAGGCGGCCCGCACCTCCTCCGGCAGCGCGAGCATCCGGCGGAACTGGGTCGGCACCGCGTGCGTGTGCGTCACCTGGTGCCGCTCGATGAGCCGCAGTGCCGCTGCCGAATCCCAGCCGTCCATCAGCACGACCGGGTGGCCGAGCTGGATCGAGATCGTCGCGAAGTTGAGCACCGCTGTGTGGTAGAGCGGGGAACCGCACAGATGCACGTGGCCACCGGACGGCGCCAGGCCGAACAGGCTGAAGAACCAGGTGGCCATCACCGCCGCAGCGTCCGGGTCCATGCCGGTCAGCGGGCGGCGCACGCCTTTGGGCCGGCCGGAGGTGCCGGAGGTGTACAGCATCGGCGCGCCGTGCGTGCGCGGGGACGGGCGCGTGGCCGAGCCGTCGTCACCGAGCCGCGCGGCCGGCTCGAATCCAGGCACTCCGCTGCCTGCTGCCGAGCCCACCGCGAACCGGTGCTTGAGCCCGGCCAGGTCCGCGGCTTCCACCGCCGCCCCCGCGAAGCGCTCGTGCGCCACGAAGGCACCGGCGCCGCTGTCGCCCAGGATGTAGGCGATCTCCGCGCTGACCTGATGCCAGTTGACCGGCACCACGTACAGGCCGGTCTCGAACGCGGCGAAGTACAGCGCCAGCGCGGTGGCGCTGTTGGGCAGCAGTCCCGCGACCACGTCCCCTGCGCCCAGGCCCAGCGCCTGTAGCCCGCGGCCGTACCGGTCCGCCTCGCGGGCCAGTTCGGCGTAGCTGACAGCCCGGCCATCAGGCTCGATCACCGCGGTCCGGGCTGGGTCTGCCGCGGCTATGGCCCACAGTCCAATGGCGTTCACGTGCCCAAATCTAGAACACGTTCTATGAACGAACAAGCACACCGCCGACGGTCGCCAGCCCGGTTGCTGGTTCCTACAGAAACGTGTTTCACTCTGATGCGTGGACCAGCCCCTGCGCGCGCCGCTGGAGATCGGCTTCGACTACACCAGGTCGCTCGGCCCGATCCTGAGCCAGTTCATGACGGCGCTGGCGGGCCGGCGCATCCTCGGCTCCCGGGGCGCGGACGGCCGGGTGCACGCCCCGCCGTTCGAGTATGACCCGGTGACTTCTGATCCGCCGGCTGAGCTGGTGGACGTGGGCCCCGAAGGGACCGTGACGACCTGGTCGTGGGTGGGCAAGCCGCTGCCCGGCCAGCCGCTGGCGCACCCGTTCGCCTGGGCGCTGATCCGGCTGGACGGGGCCGACACCGTCATGCTGCACGCGGTCGACGCCGGCCCGGCCAGTGCTATCCGCACCGGCCTGCGGGTGCGGGTGCGGTGGGCGGACAGCCCGGTGGGGCACATCCGCGACATCGCCTGCTTCGAGCCAGCGGACGGCCCGGGCGGCGAGCCGCCGGATGGCACTCAGGCGGGCGGCACTCAGGCGGCCGGCGCCCAGGCGGGCGGCACTCAGGCGGGCGGCGGGGAGGCGCCGGCCACGGTCGAGCGGATCGTGACCCCGGTGCGGCTGAGGTACGAGCACACAGCGTCCCCCGGCGAGACCACGTACCTGCACGGGCTGGCCGAGGGACGGCTCCTCGCCCAGCGCTGCCCGGTCTGCCGCAAGGTGTACATCCCGCCGCGGGGGGCCTGCCCCACCTGCGGCGTCCCCACCACCGACGAGGTGGAGCTGCCCGACACCGGCATCGTCACCACCTTCTGCGTGGTCAACGTGCCCTTTACCGGGCAGCACGTGCCGCTGCCCTACGTGGCGGCGGCGGTGCTGATCGACGGCGCCGACATCCCGTTCCAGCACCTCATCCTGGGCTGCGAACCGGGTGAGGTGCGGATGGGCATGCGGGTGGCCGCCGTCTGGAAACCCCGCGGCCAGTGGGGCACAACGGCGGAGAACATCAGCCATTTCCAGCCCGACGGGCGAGCCCGACGCGCCGTACGAGTCGTACGCCCACCACCTGTGAAGGACAGCCCGTGACCGACGTCGCCGTCATCGGCTTCGCCCAGTCGCCGTGCGTGCGCCGCAGCGACAGCACCACCAGCGGCGTGGAGATGCTCGTGCCGATCTTCCAGCAGGTGCTGGCGGATACCGGGCTGACCAAGGACGACATCGGCTTCTGGTGCTCGGGCTCGTCCGACTACCTGGCGGGCCGGGCGTTCTCGTTCGTCCAGGCCGTGGACGCGATCGGGGCCTTCCCCCCGGTCATGGAGTCCCATGTGGAGATGGACGGCGCCTGGGCGCTGTACGAGGCCTGGGTGAAGATCCTGACCGGCGAAGCCGACATCGCGCTGGCCTACGGGTTCGGCAAGTCATCTGCAGGCGACCTGCGGCGGGTGCTCGCCCTGCAGCTCGACCCGTACCTGCTGGCCCCGCTCTGGCCGGACTCGGTGAGCATCGCGGCGCTGCAGGCACGCCTGGGCCTCGAGGCCGGGATCTGGAGCGAGAAGGAGATGGCTGAGGTCGCCGCGCGCAGCCGTGCCGCAGCGCTGGCCAACCCGCAGGCGCAGCTGTCCGGCCAGGTGGATGCGGAGGATCTGCTCGCGGCCCCCTACGTGGCCGATCCGCTCCGGGCGCACGACTGCGCGCCCGTCGGCGACGGCGCCGCCGTGGCGATCCTGGCCGCTGGCGACCGCGCTCGTGAGCTGTGCGCGCGGCCGGCCTGGATCGCCGGGTTCGAGCACCGGATCGACTCCGCCTCGCTGGGCGCCCGGGACCTGACCACGGCGCCGTCGGCCACCGCCGCCGCCCGCGCGGCCGGGGCCGGGGCCGGCCACGGCGGCGTCGAGGTCGCCGAGCTGCATGCGCCATTCACCCACCAGGAGATCCTGCTGCGGGACGCCCTGGGCCTGGCCGAGGGGGTCCGCGTCAACCCGTCCGGCGGGGCGCTGTGCGGCAACCCGATGTTCGCCGCCGGTCTCGCGCGGATCGGCCTGGCGGCGGGCGAGATCATATCCGGCCGCGCGGAGCGGGCCCTGGGCCACGCCACCAGCGGCCCGGCCCTGCAGCAGAACCTGGTCTGCGTACTGGAGGCGAGGTCGTGAAACACCAGGCCGCCGTCCTCGGGGTTGGCCAGACCCGGCACCGCTCGCGGCGCAGCGATGTGTCGATCGCCGGGCTGTGCCGGGAGGCGGTGGACCGCGCGCTCGCCGACGCCGGCGTGTCCCTGGCGGACATCGACGCGGTCGTGGTCGGCAAGGCGCCCGACCTCTTCGAGGGCGTGATGATGCCCGAGCTGTACCTGGCCGACGCGCTCGGCGCGACCGGCAAGCCGCTGCTACGGGTGCACACGGCGGGCTCGGTCGGCGGCGCGACCGGGAACGTCGCGGCCAGCCTGGTCCAGGCCGGCCTGCACCGCCGGGTGCTGGCGGTCGCGTTCGAGAAGCAGTCGGAGTCCAACGCGATGTGGGCGCTGTCGATCACGCCGCCGTTCAGCATGCCGGTGCTGGCCGGCGCGGGCGGGTACTTCGCGCCGCACATCCGCGCCTACATCCGCCGCAGCGGCGCCCCCGAGCACATCGGCGCGCTGGTCGCGGTCAAGGACCGGCGCAATGGCAGCCTCAACCCGTACGCGCACCTGCAGCAGGGCGACATCACGCTGGAGTCGGTGCGCTCCTCCCCCATGCTGTGGGACCCGGTCCGCTACGACGAGACATGCCCGTCCTCCGACGGCGCGTGCGCGGTGGTCATCGGGGACGAGGCCGCTGCACGCGCCAGCGGCCGGCCCGTCGCCTGGATCCGGGCCACCGCGATGCGCACCGAGCCGACCATGTTCTCCGGGAAGGACCACGTCAACCCCCGGGCCGGCGCCGACTGTGCCGCGGCGCTGTGGCGCCAGGCCAGCATCACCAGCCCGATTGACGAAATCGACGTGGCCGAGATCTATGTCCCGTTCTCCTGGTTCGAGCCGATGTGGCTGGAGAACCTCGGCTTCGCCGGGCCGGGCCAGGGCTGGCGGCTCACCGAGGCCGGCGAGACCGAGATCGGCGGCCGCATCCCAGTCAACCCCTCGGGCGGGGTGCTCAGCTCCAACCCGATCGGGGCCTCCGGCCTGCTGCGGTTCGCGGAGGCGGCGCTGCAGGTCATGGGCAAGGCCGGGGAGCATCAGGTGGACGGCGCACGGACCGCGCTGGGCCACGCCTACGGCGGCGGCTCGCAGTACTTCTCGATGTGGGTGGTGGCGGCGACGCCGGCCTGAGCGTCACCGGTAGGCGACCGGCAGCCGCTTGATGCCGTTGAGCCAGCCCGAACGCAGCCGCTCCGCCTCGCCGTTCTTCCTGATGGCCGGCATGGTGTCGGCGATGGCGTTGAACATCAGCTCGATCTCCAGCTTGGCCAGGTTCACGCCGAGGCAGTAGTGCGTCCCGGTGCCGCCGAAGCCGAGCTGCGGGTTGGGGCTGCGCAGGACGTCGAACCGCTCCGGATGGTCGAACACGTCCTCGTCGAAGTTAGCCGACCGGTAGAACAGCCCGACCCGCTGCCCGGCCATGATCTTCTGCCCACCCAGGAGGGTGTCGGTGAGCGCCGTGCGCTGGAACACCGTCACCGGCGTCGCCCACCGGACGATCTCGTCCACCGCGGTCTGCGGCCGCTGCTGCTTGTAGAGCTCCCACTGCTCTGAATGGTCCAGGAAGGCCAGCATCCCGTGCGAGATGGCATTGCGCGTGGTCTCGTTCCCCGCCACCGCCAGCAGGATCATGAAGAAGCCGAACTCGTCCGGGGACAAGGTGCCGCCGTCGAGCTGCGCGTGGACCAGCTTGGTGACGATGTCGTCGCGGGGGCACTGCTTGCGGTCCTCAGCCATCAGCATGCTGTAGCCGACGAGCTCGGCGGCGGCGGCCGTGGGGTCGCCCTCGTATTCCGGGTCGTCGTAGCCGATCATCTGGTTCGACCAGGCGAAGATCTTGCCCCGGTCCTGCTGCGGGATCCCGAGCAGTTCGGCGATCGCCTGCAGCGGCAGCTCGCAGGCCACATCGGTGACGAAGTCCCCGGTGCCCTCGGTGAGGGCGGTCTGCACGATCTGCCCGGCCCGGGCGGCCAGGGCTTCCTGCAGGTTCCCGATCGCGCGGGGGTTGAAGCCACGGGAGACGATACCGCGCAGCTTGGTGTGGGCGGGCGGGTCGAGGTTGAGCAGGAGGAGCCGGTGCATCCCCAGAGCCTCTTCGGTAACGGGCTGCCCGTGCCGGATGAGCGCGGATTTCTCCTGGCTCGAGAAGATGTCGCTGGCGCGGGACGCGTGCAGCACGTCAGCGTGCCGGGTGACCACCCAGTAGCCCTCGTCGTCGAAGCCCGACGCCCCGCGCGGCTGCCGGTTCCACCAGACCGGCGCCGTTCGCCTCAGCTCGGCGAACTCCTCTGCCGGGACCCGCTGAAGGTAAAGGTCAGGATCGGTGAAGTCGAAGCCTGGGGGGATGCTCGGCTCGGCCATCGCTGCCTCCGCTATAACGCGTTCTAGTCGGTTCTACCACGCTGGCTCGACCAGGTGAACGGCTGCTCGCGCTAAAAGAGGAACACGTTCTACCATGAAGATCGGCTGCCGTGAATGGGGCTGCTGGTGAATGGAGGAGCGCGGTGGGCACTGCGGTGATCGTCGAGGCTGTGCGAACCCCGATCGGCAAGCGCGGCGGCGCGCTGGCCGGCCTGCACGCGGCCGAGATTCTGGGCCGCGCGCAGACCGCTCTGCTGGAGCGGGCCAGGATCGACCCTGCCGAGGTAGAACAGGTCGCGGGTGGCTGCGTCACCCAGGCGGGTGAGCAATCCAGCAACATCACCCGGACCGCCTGGCTGCATGCCGGGCTGCCGTACCAGACGGGCTGCCTGACCCTGGACGCCCAGTGCGGCTCGGCGCAGCAGGCTACGCACCTCGTCGCCGGCCTGATCGCGACCGGCGCCATCGACGTGGGCATCGCGTGCGGGGTGGAGGCGATGAGCCGGGTACCGCTAGGCGCGAACATCGGGGCCGGCGTCGGCAAGCCCCGGCCTGCCTCGTGGGACATCGACATGCCCAACCAGTTCCTGGCCGCCGAGCGGATCGCGCAGCGGCGCGGGCTGGCGCGCGCCGAGGTGGACGAGTTCGGCCTGCGCTCACAGGCGAAGGCCCAGCTCGCCTGGGCGCAAGGAAGGTTCGAGCGCGAAGTCGCACCCATCAAGGCGCCGGTGGTGGATGCCGACCGCCAGCCGACCGGGCAGGCCCGCGTCGTCGATCGCGACGAGGGTCTGCGGGAGACCAGCATGGAGGCGCTGGCCCGGCTCCGCCCCGTGCTCCCGGAGGGCGTGCACACCGCGGGCACGTCCTCGCAGATCTCCGACGGCGCCGCCGCGATCCTGCTGGTAGAGGCAGACCGGGCCCAGGCACTGGGCCTGCGCCCGCGCGCGCGGATCATCGCCCAGTGCCTCGTCGGCGCGGAACCGTACTACCACCTGGACGGGCCCATCGCGGCCACCGAGCGGGTACTCGCGCGCAGCGGCATGGCCATCGGCGACATCGACCTGTTCGAAGTCAACGAAGCCTTCGCCTCGGTGGTGATGTCGTGGATGAGCGTGCATCGGCCCGGCCCGGAGCGGGTCAATGTCAACGGCGGCGCCATCGCGCTCGGCCACCCGGTCGGCAGCACCGGTGCCCGGCTCATCACGACCGCCCTGCACGAGCTGGAGCGGCGGGACGCGAGCACCGCCCTCATCAGCATGTGCGCTGGCGGCGCCCTGTCCACCGCCACGATCATCGAGCGCCTGTAACGCCACGCTGGCCGGGGACCAGCCATCACGCGTGCTGGCTGCTGACCGAGATCACCTCACCGGTCAGATAGGACGCGTAGTCGCTGGCCAGCCGAGCACCGATGCGTTGTTGACGACGGCGCCCCCATGGCCCTGGGCGACCAGCTGGCGCAAGACCGCACACCCGGCCGTCATACGCCTGCGCCAGCCCGTCGCGGGCCGCGGCCAGCCGCCGCTCGTGCTGGTCGCTGATCACCACGTGGGCGCCCTCCGCCAGGCAGCGCCGGGCCACCGCGGAGCCGATGCCGGTGCCGGCCGCGGCGGTGACCACGACGACCTTGCCCGCGAGCAGGTCCCGCCCAGCCGGGGGGATCATGGCCGCTCCGGCCGGGGCAGGCCGAGGGCCCGCTCGGCGATGATGGTGCGCTGGATCTCGTCGGACCCGCCATAGATGGTGTCGGCCCGGCTGAACAGGAACAGCCGCTGCCAGTCGTCGAGGTCGTACGGCCCGCCGCGGGCCAGCATCGACGGGGCGCCCAGCACCTCCATGGCCAGCTCGCCGAGTCCCTGGTGCCAGCGTGACCACAGCAGCTTCATCACCGACGCCTCGGCGCCCGTCGCCGCCGCTGGATCCGCCGCCAGCACGCGCAGCGCGTGGGCGCGCATGATCTCCAGGCCGGTCCAGGCCCGGGCCAGCTTGTCGCGCAGCAGGGGATCGCCGTTCACTCCCCGGCGCCGGGCCTCCTGCACCAGCTGGTCCAGTTCCCGCCGGAACCCGATCTGCTGGCCGAGCGTGGCCACCCCCCGCTCGAAGCCCAGCGTCGCCTGGGCGACCCGCCAGCCGCCGCCGACCTGGCCGACGACCAGGTCACGCTCAGTGCGGGCGCCGTCGAAGAACACCTCGTTGAACTCTGACGTGCCGGTGAGCTGCCGGATCGGGCGGACGGTGATGCCCGGCTGGCGCATGGGCACGAGCAGATACGACAGGCCAGCGCTGCGCCGTGAGCCAGGCTCGGTGCGGGCCAGAACGAAGCACCAGTCGGCCACCTGGGCCAGGGATGTCCACACCTTCTGGCCGGTGATGACCCACTGGCCGCCGTCGAGGGTGGCGGTGGTGGCCACCGCCGCCAGATCCGAGCCAGCGCCCGGTTCGGAGTAGCCCTGGCACCAGAGTTCCTCGGCCGCCGCGATCTTCGGCAGGAACCTGCGCTGCTGCTCCGGCGTGCCGCAGGCGATCAGCGTCGGCCCGAGCAGTTCCTCACCCAGATAGCCGACCCGGGCCGGAGCGCCGCTACGGGCGTATTCCTCGTAGAAGATGACCTGCTGCGCCAGCGTGGCACCGTGGCCGCCGTGCTCGGCCGGCCAGCCCAGGCAGGTCCAGCCGGCGGCGGCCAGGTGCCGGTTCCAGGCCAGCCGCTCGGTGTGCGCCTCGTGCTCACGGCCCGGGCCGCCCGCTCCGCGGAGCCCGGCGAAGCGGCCGGTGAGGTTGCCTGCCAGCCATTGCCGTACGCGGCTGCGGAAGTCCTCGTCCTGCGGGCTGAGCTGCACTCCTGCCTCCCCTGCGGCCCACCCAGCCGGGTCCGCCCGGCCGGGCTCGCCCAGCTGGCCTTCGCTGGCCAGCGACCGCCCTGCGCGCGTAGGCTCAGCCTACCAAGCACTTGCTTGATTGGAGGGCCAGCTGCTTGACCACCAGCTGCTTGACCACCAGCTGCTTGACCACGGTGGAGCTCACCATCCCGGCCGCGGTGGCCCGCGCGGCCCGGGAGTTCGGCGACGCGGACGCGCTGGCCGAGCCGGGCGGGCCGCGGCTCAGCTATCGCCAGCTGCACGAGCGAGTCGTCACTGTCGCCCGGGCGCTCATCGCCGAGGGCGTAGCCCCGGGTGACCGGGTGGCCATCTGGTCCCCCAATACCCACCGCTGGGTGCTCGGCGCGCTCGGTGCGCTCTACGCCGGCGCCACCGTGGTCCCGGTCAGCACCCGGTTCACCGGCCCTGAGGCGCTGGACGTGATCAGCCGCAGCGGCGCCCGCGCCCTGATGGTGGCGGGACCGTTCCTCGGCACCGACCGGCTGGCCGCGCTGCGCGCGGCCGCGAACGAAACAGCCGCTCCGGAAGCAGGCGCCAGAGAAGCAGGCGGCGGGGCACACGACACCGGTCAGCAACGCACCCCCGGCCCGGGCGGCTGTCTCAGCAGGCTCAGCGTTGTCGTGCGGATACCCATCGGGGGTGGCCACGACGCCGGAGCGGCGGCGCCCGCCGATGATGCCCTGGGCTGGGAGGAGTTCACGGACCGGGCGTCGGCGGTCCCGGCCGCCGTGGCCGCCGAGCGTGCCGCTGCCCTGCGCCCCGGGGATGTCAGCGACATCCTGTTCACCTCTGGCACCACTGGGCGGAGCAAGGGGGCGATGACAGCCCACCGGCAGTCGCTGGCCGTGGCCCAGGCCTGGGCCGAGTGCGGCCGCCTCACCAGCGCGGACCGCTATCTGGTGGTCAACCCGTTCTTCCACAGCTTCGGCTTCAAGGCGGGCATCCTGGCCTGCCTGGTCAGCGGCGCCGCCATGGTGCCGCTACTGGTTTACGACGCCGGGCAGGCCATGGCCCTGGTCGAGGCCGAGCGGATCACTGTGTTTCCCGGCCCGCCCTTGATCTACCAGACCATCCTCGACCACCCGGGCCGGGCGGGCCGGGACCTGTCCAGCCTGCGCCTCGCCGTGACCGGCGCGGCGACCGTCCCGGTCGCCCTGGTCGAGCGGATGCAGCAGGAGCTGAGCTTCGAGACCGTGCTCACCGCCTACGGGCTGACCGAGGCCGTGGTGGCGACGATGTGCCGCCCGGGTGATGACCCGCAGCGCATCGCCTGCACGTCGGGGCGGGCCGCCGCGGGCTTCGAGGTCCGGGTGACCGGGCCGGACGGGCGGACGGTGGCACCTGGCGAGGCCGGCGAGGTCCTGCTCCGCGGGCCGAACCTGATGCTGGGCTACCTGGACGACCCGGCGGCGACGCGCGCCGCCATCGACTCCGGCGGCTGGCTGCACACCGGCGACATCGGCCGGCTCGACTCCGGCGGCTACCTGACCATCACCGACCGCCTCACGGACATGTACATCTGTGGCGGCTTCAACGTCTACCCGGCCGAGGTGGAGCAGGTGCTCGCCCGGCTCGACGGCGTCGCCGAGTCGGCCGTCATCGGGGTGCCCGACGCCCGGCTCGGCGAGGTGGGCCGGGCCTACGTGGTGCTCCGCCCCGGCCATGTCCTCGACGCAGCGGGCGTGCTGGCCTTCTGCCGGGAGCGGCTGGCCAACTACAAGCTGCCCTGGCAGGTGGTGTTCCGGGCCAGCCTGCCCAAGAACCCGGCAGGAAAGACACTCAAGCGAGCGCTGCGGGAGGAGCCGACGTGACTGAGCAGGCCAGCCAGGCCGACGAGGAGCCCGTGCGCTACGAGGAGTGCGGGGCCATCGCCGTGATCACCCTCAACCGGCCGCGGTACCGCAACGCGCAGAACTCCGCGATGACCTACGCGCTGGACGCCGCTTTCAGCCGGGCCGTGAACGACTCCCAGATCGCGGTGATCGTGCTGGCCGGGGCGGGCGAGCACTTCAGCGCGGGCCAGGACATCGGCACCCCCGGCCGGGACGTGGACACGTCGTTCGATCGCCCCGGCATGGAGTCCGTGTTCGGCCTGCACCATCTCGCGCACGCGCACAACGCTGAGGTGTCGGGCAACTCACTGGCCGGCCTGGATGCCCGCTCGATGAAGAAGGCGGCCGGATGAGCCGTGACCCCGGCGAGGAAGCCCGGCTGTTCCGGGCGGAGGCACGGGACTGGCTGCGGGCGCATGTGCCGCGCGAGCCGCTGCCGTCGGTGGACACGGCCGGGGGGTTCGAACGGCACCGGGCGTGGGAACGTGAGCTCGCCGCGGCCCGGCTGTCGGTGGTGTCCTGGCCCCCCGCTTACGGCGGCCGGGACGCCTCCCTGCTGGAGTGGCTGGTCTTCGAGGAGGAGTACTACGCTGCCGCCGCCCCGGTGCGGGTGGGCCAGAACGGGCTGTTCCTGCTCGCGCCCACGCTTTTCCGGCACGGCACCGCCGAGCAGCGCGACCGCCTGCTGCCCCCGATGACGCGGGCGGACGAGATATGGGCGCAGGCCTGGTCGGAGCCGGAGGCCGGCAGCGACCTGGCCGCCATCCGCGCCAGCGCCGCCCGGACTGAGGGGGGCTGGCTGCTGTCGGGAACGAAGACGTGGAGTTCGCGGGCGGCCTTCGCCGACAAGGCGTTCGGCCTGTTCCGCTCGGACCCCGCGGCCGAGCGTCACCGCGGCCTGACCTATCTGCTGTTCGGCCTGCACGCCGACGGCGTGACCGTCCGCCCGATCCGCCAGCTGGGCGGTGAGACCGGGTTCGCGGAGATCTTCCTCGACGACGTGTTCGTGCCCGACGCCGACGTCGTGGGCGCGCCTGGCGACGGCTGGCGGATCGCGATGAGCACCGCGGGCCATGAACGGGGGCTGTCGCTGCGCAGCCCGGGACGGTTCAGCGCGGCGGCTGCGCGGCTGGTGGAGCTGTGGCGGCGGGCCGGCGATCCGGCTGACACCGCCCTGCGCGACCGGGTGGCCGACGCCTGGATCGGTGCGCGGGCCTACCGGCTGCACACCTTCGCCGCCGCCGCCCGGCTCGCCGCGGGCGGCACCCTGGGTGCAGAGTCCAGCCTGGGCAAGGTGTTCTGGTCCGAGCTCGATGTGGCCCTGCACGAAACCGCTCTGGATCTGCTCGGGCCGCAGGCCGAGGTGCTCGGCCTCCCGGGGCCGGACGGGCGCTGGCTGGACGGCTACCTGTTCTCCCTGGCTGGCCCGATCTATGCCGGTACGAACGAGATCCAGCGCACGGTGATCGCCGAACGGCTGCTGGGCCTGCCCAAATGAGGCGGCCCAGATGAGCTTCATCCGGACGGCCGAGCAGCAGCAGTTCGCCGCGTCCGTGCACGACCTGCTCAGCGGCGCCGATGTGCCCGGGGCCGCGCGGCGGTGGGCTGGCGGGGACCTTTCCGGCGGCCTGGCCTTGTGGCGCACGCTCGCCACGCTCGGCGTCACCGCGCTCGCGGTGCCGGAGCGGCACGGTGGGCTCGGCGCCAGCCTGCCGGACGTGGTGATCGCCTGCGAGGAGCTCGGGCATCATGCCCTGCCGGGACCGGTGGCCGAGTCGGTCGCCGCTGTCCCGCTCCTGCTCGCCAGTCTGGCCGACGAGTCCCCGTGCTGCGAATCCCCGTGCTGCGAATCCGGGCCCGCCCGATGGCTGTCCGGCCTGGCTGCCGGGGACCTGATCGCCACCCTGGCGCTGCCGCCGTGGCTGCCGTATGCGGCAGATGCTGGCGCGGCCGGCCTGATCCTGCTGGCCGACGGCGACACCGTGTGGCTCGCCGGGCCGGGCTCCCGGCGTCAGTCGGTGGACCCCACCAGATCGCTGCATGAGGCCCGGGGCCGCGAGGTGCTGGCCCGCGGTTCCGCCGTGACCAGCGCGGCCGGCCTGTGCGCTGGAGGCCGGAGCGCTGGCCTGCGCGGCGCAACTGCTGGGTGCGGGCCGCGCCCTGCTGGAGCTGAGCGTGCGCCACGCCGGGCAGCGGACCCAGTTCGGCCGGCCGATCGGCGCGTTCCAGGCGGTCAAGCATCACCTCGCCGAGGTGGCGATCAGGCTGGAGTTCGCCCGGCCGCTGCTCGACGACGCAGCCGTTTCCCTGGCTGACGGCGGCCGCACCGCCGCCCGGGACGTGTCGGCCGCGAAAGTGGCCTGCACCGACGCGGCCTGCCTGGCCGCGCGGGTCGCGCTGCAAGTGCACGGCGCGATCGGCTACACCCAGGAACATGACCTGCACCTGTGGCTGACCAAGGTCCGTGCGCTGGCCGGCGCCTGGGGAAGCCAGTCCGGCCACCGCGCCCGGGTCATGGCCGCCATCGCGCCCGGCGGGGAGCCGGCCGAAGCGCCTGGGCTGAGCCCGCTAGATCCAGTCGGCGTGCCGTGGCCAGGCGAGCAGGGTGTTCGACGACCTCGGGCGGCCCGTCCCCGGTACCGGCCGCCGTCACGGCGTAGCGGCCCCGGTAGAACAGCAGCGGCGGGCCAGCGCGGCGGGCACCGAGCCCGGTGACCCGCCCGGTCACCACGTAGTGGTCCCCGGCCTCCTGCACCGTCTCCACCGTTGCGCCCACCCAGGCGAGCGCGCCGTCCAGCACCGGCGCCCCGGACGGCGACGGGGACCAGCCGACACCGTCGAACTTGCCGGGTGCGCTGCTCGCGAACACCCGGGCCAGTTCCCGCTGCTCATCCACCAGCACATTGGCGCAGAAGTGCCGGGCCCGCTGGATCCGCCGCCAGGTGGCTGAGGACCGGCTGGGGCAGAAAAGCACCAGCGCCGGGTCCAGCGACACGGCGGCGAACGACTGGCAGGTGAACCCCGCGGGCCCGGCCGCGTCCAGCGTTGTGATCACGGTGACGCCGGTGCAGAAATGCCCGAGCACCTGACGGAACCGGTCCGGCTCCGGGGTGCGGGCGGGCACCGGGGTCACCCCGGGGGGCGCGGTCACCTCAGTGCGCGCCCGGGGGGGCGAAGCGGTGACCCCACAGGCTGATGGCGGTAGTTTCCCGGCTCACCCAGGTCGCGTCGTTCGACAAGCTGGCCGTCGGTGCCGTACTCGACGTCGAACCCGCCCGGTGTCCGCACATAAAACGACACCATCTGGTCGTTGGCGTGCCGGCCGAGGCTGGCACTGACCGGAGCCCCGCGCCGGGAGCAGCGGTCCAGGGCCCGGCCGACGTCGTCCAGTGTGGCGACCTCGATCATCAGGTGCACGATCCCGGAGCCGGCCGGGAACGGGGCCAGCGCGAGCGAGTGGTGCCGCGGGTTGCAGCCGAGGAACCGCATGAACAGCGGCGGCCCGCCGGCGGGCTGGCCAAACAGCTCCGGTGCCATGCGCATCGAGTCGCGCAGCCGGAAGCCGAGGACATCGCGGTAGAAACGGACCGCGGCCTCGTCATCGGTGACCGGCAGCACCGCGTGGCCAAGCCCCAGGTCCCCGGTGACGAACTGCACCCCCTGCGTGCTCACGAACGGCCTGCTGTCGAGTGCGGCGCCGCAGAAGATCTCCAGGCTGTTGCCGGACGGGTCCTCGGCGCGCAGCAGCTGCGCTACCCGCCGCTCGGCGCACTCGGCACTGGTGCCGGCCTTGACGGGCAGGCCGGCTGCTGCCAGCGCCTGCTCCACCCCGGCCAGCGCACCCTCGTCCGCCACCTCCCAGCCGGTGGCGAGCAGCCGGTCCTGCCCGCCCGGCAGGACCACCAGCCGGGCGGGAAGGCCGTCCATCCGCAGATACACCGCGTCGGCGGCTGGCCCGCGCCCCTCGGTCATGCCGAGTACCCGCATGCCGAACTCACGCCAGGCGGCGACGTCGGCTGACTCGATCCGCAGGTAGCCCAGCGACCGGATCCCGGTCATCAAGCGTCTCCTTCCAGGAAGCTGATCACCAGCCGGTTGAACTCGTCGAACTTCTCCAGCTGCGCCCAATGACCGCAGCCGCCGAACACGTGCAGCTGGGCCCGCCGGATCGTCTTGAGCGCGACCAGGGCACCGTCAAGGGGGTTGACCCGGTCTTCCCGGCCCCAGATCAGCAGGACCCGCTGGCGCAGCCGGTGCGCCTCGCGCCAGAGCAGCCCTTCCTCCGCGTGTGCCGGATTGAAGAACGAGGCTCCCAGCGACGCCATCGCGGCCAGCGCCGCCGGGTCGCTGGCCGCGGCGAACCGTTCATCAATGAGCTCGTCGGTCACCAGCCGCTGGTCGAACACCAGCGTGCGCAGGAACGCTTCGAGCTTCTCCCGCGTGGGACCGGGCGGCGCGGCGAACTCCATCAGCCGCTTGACGCCTTCGGTCGGGTCCGGCGAGAACACGTTGAGGCTGAGCCCGCCGGGGCCCATCAGCACGAGCCGGCCCGCGCGCTCGGGGTAATTCAGCGCGAAACGAACCGCCGTGCCGCCACCGAGCGAGTTCCCGATCAGGTGCACCCGCTCGACCCCGAGGCCGGTGAGCAGGGCCGCCAGGGCGTCCGCGGCGAAGGTGAAGTAACTGCCGGCCACCGGCGGCCGGTCGGACCTGCCGAAGCCGGGCTGATCAACGTTGAGCGTGCGGAAGCGCCGGCCGAGGACCGGCAGGTTACGGCCGAAGTTGCTCCAGGCCGACGCGCCCGGGCCGCCGCCGTGCAGCAGCACCACCGGGGTGCCGTCCTGGCCAGCGCCGTCCGGGCGCGCCTCGTAGTAGTGCAGCCGCATCCCAGCCGCCTCGGCGAAGCGGCCGTCCGAGGCGGAACCCGTCGGCGCCATGGTCATCTGCTGCCCCCTCCTCACACCATTGCGTCGGGTCCCATGTCGAGGCCGAACTCGCCGCGGCCGAACATGGACAGCGCCCGCTCGGGGTCGTTGATGGCGTGCACCCGGCCGGCGTGCGCGTCCCGCCAGAACCGCTGGATCTGGGTGCCTGCCGCCAGCGCCCGGCCGCCGGAGTTCTCGAACAGCAGGTCCACCGCGCTGATCGCGCGGCCGGTCCCGAGCACCTGATCCCGCCGCACCCGCAGCCGCAGCGGGAGCGGGATCTTCTCCCCGGCCCGGGCGTGCGCCATCAGCTCGGCCATGTTGCGTTCCAGCGCCAGCCAGGCCGCGTCGATCTCCGCCGCCGCCTGCGCCACGCGGACCTGCGCGTGCGGGTCCTCGGCCGCCTTCTGGCCGGTGTAGGAGGCCCGCACCCGTCCGCGCTGGTAGGCCACGTGCGCGTCGTAGGCACCGGTCGCCATGCCGATGATCGGCGTGGTGATGCTGTAGGAGAACACCGAGCCGTACGGCAGCCGGTACAGCGGCGCCGGGTTGGCTTCCTGGCCGGGGACCCGGCATCGGGACACGTCGGTGAAGCTGAGCGAGCGGTACCCGGGCACGAAGGCGCCGTCCACCACGATGTCGTTGCTGCCGGTGCCGCGCAGGCCGACGGTGTCCCACACGTCGTCGATCACGTAGTCGCCGGCGGGCAGCAGGAAGGTGCGGAAGTCCACCGGCTTGCCGTCGCCGTCCAGCACGATCCCGCCGAGCAGCACCCAGGTGGCGTGGCTGCAGCCGGAGGAGAAACTCCACCGCCCGGTGAGCCGGTGCCCGCCCTCCACCGGTTCGGCCCGGCCGGTCGGCGCGTAGGACGAGGAGATCCGGGTGCCCGGATCGTTCCCCCAGATTTCTTCCTGCGCCTGCAGTGCGAAGAGCCCGACGTGCCAGGGATGCACGCCGAGGACCGAAGCGACCCACCCGGTTGACCCGCAGGCGCTGGCGATCAGCCGGACGGCCGCGTAGAAGGTGAGCGGCTCGGCCTCGTACCCGCCGAACCTGGCCGGCTGCAGCAGCCGGAAAAAGCCGGCCTCCGCCAGCGCCTTGACCGACTCGGCCGGCACCACCCGGGCGTCTTCGGCCTCCTGTGCCCGGTCGCGCAGCACCGGCAGCAGGTCACGTACCCGGCTGACTACCGCCTGTCCGACGTTCTCGATCACCGGATGTCCCTCTCCCGCGGTTGGCCATCGTCATCAGACTAGAACATGTTCTAGTCTGTGTATAAGGCTGCCCGGGGTCGGACAGTACTGTAACCAGCGCGAAGATTCTATAACTTGTTTCAGGCCGGTGAACGACCTGGTGAAGGGGTCCAGAATGAGCGACGGGGACGGCGTCCGGACCATCGACAGCGGGATGCCGCCGGCCAGATTCGCCCGCGGCTGGCACTGCCTGGGACTCGCCAGTTCCTTCCGCGCCCTGGGCCCGCACGCGGTCCATGCGTTCGGCACCAAGCTGGTGGTCTTCGCCGACTCCAGCGGCCGCCTGCACGTGCTCGATGCGTTCTGCCGCCACATGGGTGGTGACCTGAGCCGTGGCACGGTGAAGGGCGACGCCATCGCCTGCCCGTTCCATGACTGGCGCTGGGGCGGCGACGGCCGGTGCGCCCGCATCCCCTACGCCAGGCGGGTCCCGCCCGCGGCCCGGACCCGGTCCTGGACCACCCTCGAACGGAACGGGCACCTGTTCGTCTGGCACGACCCGCAGGGAAAGCAGCCGTCAGCAGAGCTGGCGATCCCGGAGATCGAGGGCGCCGGGGCGCCCGGGTGGACCCGCTGGACCTGGGACTCGGTCCTGGTCGAGGGGGCGAACTGCCGCGAGGTGATCGACAACGTGGTGGACATGGCGCACTTCTTCTACATCCACTTCGCGTTCCCCACCTACTTCAAGAACGTGTTCGAGGGGCACATCGCCTCGCAGTACCTGCGGACCCGGTCGCGCCCGGACATCGAGACCGGCTCGAACTACGCAGGGGGGGGCGGGGAGGAGACCACGCTGCGCTCCGAGGCCTCCTACTACGGGCCGTCCTACATGATCAACAATCTGTGGCACGACTACCACGGCATGACGATGGAAAGCGTTCTCATCAACTGCCACTACCCGGTCACGCCGACCTCGTTCCTGCTGCAGTGGGGCGTGATCGTCAAACGGCCACCCGGCCTCTCGGACTCCCACGCGGACCAGGTCGCCGCCAAGTTCGCCAAGTTCGTCGGCCTGGGTTTCCAGCAGGACGTGGAGATCTGGACCCACAAGAGCCGGATCGACAACCCGCTGCTGTGCGCGGAGGACGGCCCGGTTTACCAGCTCCGGCGCTGGTATGAGCAGTTCTACACCGACGTCGAGGACATCGCGGCGGACATGGTCGCCCGGTATGAGTTCGAGGTGGACACCACCCGCCCGGTGGCCGAATGGGAGTCGGAGGTGGCCGCGAACCTGGCCGGGCGGCGGGCCGGGACCAGCTGAGCCATGCGCCACACGGACGAGCGGCACGCCGGGTTCCGCCCGGTGACCTGTGACCGCTGCGCCGCCGCCGTCCTGGTCGCCAAGTTCAGCGCGGCGCACACGAGCGTGCAGTGGAGCCGGGAATCGGTCCGGTCCTGTGCCGAGTTCAGCGCCAGGGTGGCCGCGGGTGAGCGGACCGCGCTCATCGACACCTGCGCCAGCCTGCGGGACAGCATCGAGGCGGCCGTGGGTGACGGCCGCCTGGACGTGGTGCCGCCGTGAGCCCCCCGCGCGCGTTCCACCCGTTGCGGGTGGCGGAGGTGATCAGCGAGACCGCCGACACTTGCTCGCTGGTGCTCGCCGTCCCGCCGGAGCTGGCCGGCACGTTCGCCTACCGGCCGGGCCAGTTTCTCACCGTGCGTGTCCCGCATGACCGGGACGGCTCGGTGGCACGCTGCTACTCGCTGTCGAGCTCACCGCACACCGGGGACCCGCACACGATCACCGTCAAGCGGGCCGGGTACGCCTCCAGCTGGCTCGCCGACAACGTGGCCGCCGGCACCGTGCTGGATACCCTGCCACCAGCCGGAACGTTCACTCCCCGGTCACTGGACACCGACTTGGTGATGTTCGCGGCGGGCAGCGGGATCACCCCGGTCATGTCCATCGTGAAGTCGGTCCTGGCCCAGGGGCAGGGCAGGATCATGCTGATCTACAGCAACCGCGACGAGCGTTCGGTGATCTTCGGCGGCGGCCTGCGGCGGCTGGCTGCCGCCGCCGGGCACCGGCTGCTCGTGCTGCACTGGCTCGACTCGCTGCAAGGGCCGCCGACCGCGGCGGCGCTGGCCGCGCTGGCCCGGCCCTATGCCGCCCGCGAGGCGTTCCTGTGCGGGCCGGACCCCTACCTCGCTGTCGTCCGGCAGGCGCTCGATGAGCTGAGGGTTCCGGCCCAGCGCATCCATACCGAGCGGTTCCTGTCCCTGGCGGAAGACCCGTTCGGGGCCACGCAGCCAGCGGCGGGCGGCGTGGCCGCCACCTTGGAGGTCACCCTGGACGGCGAAAAACGGGTACTGGCGTGGCCGCCGGGCACCCGGATGCTCGACCTCCTCCTCGCCGACGGCCTCGACGCACCGTTCTCCTGCCGGCAGGGCATCTGCGGGGCCTGCGCCTGCCAGCTCACCAGCGGCGAGGTGGAGATGGGGCACAACGAGGTGCTGGCGGAGGCGGATGTCGCCGAGGGCTACATCCTGGCCTGCCAGGCCGTGCCGCTGACGGAAAGGGTCAGCGTGACCTACCCGTGACCGCGCCAGCCGCGGCGGCGTGCCGCCCTGCCCGCCGACCGGAGAAGACACAGTCCGCCAGCGAGAGCCCGCTGACGTACGAGCGCGAGCACAGGCCCACGGCGGTGCGCCCGGCTGCGTACAAGCCCGGCACACAGCTGCCGTCGGCCCGCCGCACCTGCCCGGTGTCCTCGGCCACCACAAGCCCGCCGAGAGTGAGCATGGGCGCTGGGTTGGCCACCCGGGGCCGCACCGAGCAGTCGATGAGCGAGTACGGCGGCTTGTCCTGGGCGCGGACCTGATCCGGCGGCTTGCCTGCCGGGTCGCCGTGGCCGGCCGCCGCCGCGGCGTTGTGCGCGTCCACGGTGGCCACCAGGCCGGCCAGGTCCACCCCGGCGCGCCTGGCCAGCGTGGCGAGCGTGGCCGGGCGGTGCCTCCCGGCGGTCAGCAGGTACCACGCCGGTAGCCGCTGGAACCACAGGGTGGTGGCGCGCACCTGGCGGCGGGCCTGCGCCAGGGTCGCCCGGTTGACCAGCAGCCAGGCCCGCCCCTGGTGCCGGTGCACGATCGCGTCCCCGATCGCCGCCCCGTACCGGGCCTCGTCGCAGATCCGCTGCCCGGCCTGGTCCACCAGGATGCCGTGCATCAGGGCGGGGGGCGGGGAGAGGAACCGCCACACCGAGACCCGGTCCAGGAAGGCGGTGGCGCCGCCCGCCTGCGTTCCGAGCCGGATCCCGCTGCCGTCGTCGCCGGGCGTGCCCAGTGGCAGGCCGCCGCGGTAGGCGGGTGCGTGCGCACGCATCATCGCCCGGTTGGCGACGAACCCGCCCGCCGCGAGCACCACGCCGCCGCGGGCGCCCACCCGCAACGGGCGCCCGTACGCGTGTTCCAGCCAGGTGACCGGCCGGTGCATGGCGCGGCCCAGCTTGGGCGCGTACAGGTAAGGCTTGCGCGACCAGCGATGCAGGACGCGGTGCGCCACCCGGGCCCAGTGCGGGGCATCTCGCAGCGTGCTGCACTCGACGCCGGCCACCCGCCCGGCCGCATCGGTGGTCAGCCGCCGCGCCGTGGTCTGCGGCACGACCTGAGCACCGGAGCCGCCGACCGCCGCCGCCAGCCGGGTATACAGCAGCCGGCCCGAGGTCCCGCGGCCGCGGGTCCGGTGCCCCCGGGGGGCCGGCGGAGCGATCGCGGCGAACGACAGCTCGCTCCCGGAGTAGTAGAGATAGTGCCGGTTCGTCGGGTAGGAGGTCTTGTCCGGGCAGAGGCTGCCCTCGAACGGGACCCCATGGCTCTCCAGCCAGGCGAGCATCGCCGGGCTGCCGTCGCAGAACGCCCGGAGGGTCGCTGCTGAGACGGCGTCACCCACCTCGGCACTGAGGTAGGCGAACATCGCCTCCGGTGAGTCGGGCACGCCCGCATCCCGCTGCTGCGGCGTGCCGCCCCCGGCGTAGACCACGCCGCCGGACAGGGCGGTGGCGCCGCCGCCGTGGAACCGGTCGAGGACCACCACGTCACGGCCGGCCTGTGCCGCCTCCAGGGCGGCGCACGCGCCCGCGGCACCGAACCCCACCACGATCACGTCGGCCTCGATGTCCCAGGTCACCAGCGCCTCCGGAGTCCAGGCCCGGGCCAGGCCGCGAGCTCAGCCCGCGTCACCGGTCCAGGCCGCCAGCTCAGCTCCCAGATAAACGGCCGGAGCCGCCAGCTCAGCCCCCAAGGTAAAAACTGTAACGTGTTCTAGTATGGGAGGCCGGGAGGTCGGATGACAACGGCAGGCGAGTTCGACGTCGTGGTGGTGGGCAGCGGCGCCGCTGGGATGACCGCCGGGCTCGCCGCCGCGCACCACGGCCTGACGGTGCTGGTGATCGAGAAGACCGGCGCCTTCGGCGGCTCCACCGCCCGCTCCGGCGGCGGGCTCTGGGTGCCGGGCAACGAGGTGCTGCGCCGAGCCGGCGTCGCCGACACCCCGGAGCAGGCCCGGGCCTATCTGGCGCATGTCGTGGGCGACCGCGTGCCGGCTGCGCGCCAGCGGGCGCTGCTGGAGCATGGCCCGGCCATGGTGTCCTTCATCCGCCGGCATACCCCGCTGGAGTTCGCCTGGGTACCGGGCTACGCGGACTACTACCCTGAGGCACCCGGCGGGCTGGCCGCTGGGCGCAGCATCGAGCCGGTGCCGCTGAACGGGCGGGTGCTGGGCCCCGAACTGGCCCATCTCAACCCGCCCTACCTCCCAGCGCCGCGGGGCGTGACCATCACCCAGGGCGACTACCGGTGGCTGAGCCTGGGCTCCCGGCACCCCCGGGCCATGCTCGCCGCCGCCAAGGTCGCCGGCCTGGCGCGCGCCCGGCTGCTCCGGCAGCACCCGCTCGGCCTCGGCCAGGCCCTGGCCGCAGGCTTGCGGGCGGGCCTGCTGGCCAAGCGGGTACCGGTGTGGCTCAGCACGCCCATGACCGGTCTGCACATGGCGGGAGACCGCGTCACCGGAGTCGAGGTGACCCGGGACGGCCGGCCCGCCCTTATCCGGGCCGGCCGCGGCGTCGTGCTGGCCGCAGGGGGCTTTGAGCGCAACGACGAGATGCGGCGGCACTACCAGCGCGAACCGGTCGGCACCGAATGGACAACCGGCGCGGCCGGGAACACCGGCGACGCGATCCGCGCGGGCCAGGCCGCCGGGGCCGCGCTCGACCTGATGGACGACGCCTGGTGGGGCCCGTCCATACCGCTGCCCTCCGGCCCGTACTTCTGCCTGGCCGAGCGCAGCTTGCCGGGCTGCCTGCTGGTCAACAGCGCCGGGCAGCGTTTCGTGAACGAGTCCGCCCCCTACGGGGACGCCGTGCACGCGATGTACGACGGCCACTCCGGCAGCAACCCGCACATCCCGTGCTGGCTGATCCTCGACCAGCGCTACCGCAGCACCTATGTGTTCGCGGGCCTGCCGCCCGGCACGTCACTCCCCCGGCGGTGGTACCAGGCGGGCGCGGTCTGCCGCGCGCCCTCCATCGCCGAGCTGGCCGGGCTGGCCGGGGTGGACCCGCAGGGCCTGGAGAAGACGGTCGCCAGGTTCGGCGAGTTCGCGCAGGCCGGCCACGACGAGGACTTCCACCGGGGTGACTCGGCCTACGACCGCTACTACAGCGACCCGCGGGTCCGGCCCAACCCGTGCCTGGCACCGCTGGAGACGCCGCCGTTCTACGCCGTCAAGATCGTGCCGGGCGATCTCGGCACCAAGGGCGGCTTGCTCACCGACGAACGGGCACGTGTGCTCCGTGGCGACGGCACGCCCATCCCGGGGCTCTATGCGGCGGGCAACGCGAGCGCGGCGGTGATGGGACACAGCTATGCCGGCGCTGGCGCGACGATCGGGCCCGCCATGACCTTCGGCTACCTCGCCGCCCTCGACC
This sequence comes from uncultured Actinomycetes bacterium, assembly GCA_963804455.1. Lineage (GTDB taxonomy): Bacteria > Actinomycetota > Actinomycetes > Streptosporangiales > Streptosporangiaceae > RYN-230. The sequence goes on along the minus strand of CAWDRD010000055.1, from coordinate 4,912 downwards.
TCGCCGGCGGCCAGCCAGCCATGGCCTAGCCACGATGCCGGGCGGTCAGGGTCTGGGCATTGCGGTCATGCAGCGGTTGCGGTGTGCCGACCTGATGTGGCAATGGAGATCTGGTAGGCGGGTATCCGCCGAGATCAGCCTGCCGGTTCTCACGCGGGGGAGCTGGTGGGGGTGGTGGCGTAGGTGCGCCCTGCCGGGGTGGCCCACTCGAAGGTGCCGGGGGTGGGCTGGGTGAGCGCCCAGTGGGGGTTTGCTCGGTGCGGTGGTGGTGTCGGCAGGCGGGAGTGTGTCGACGCCTGCAGCGTTATTGTCGGCTGGCTGCCGATGGCCCGCGGACGGAACTGACCTCAGTCATGCGAACACCGCCTGGCCAAGTCAGATGGCAGGTGACTGGCGTGTTCACAGCGAAAGGCCTGCTTCGAGATGGGCGATGGCCTGGTCGATCAGCGAAGCGAGGTCGGCGTCAGGGTCGTCGGCCATCGCGGCAAGCACCGCCATCATGGCTCCGACGGCTGCGCCGGCGACAGTGCGGACGGCGAAGTCGTCGGGACGGCGCCCGGAGCGCTCGGCCATGGCGCCGGCCAGGAGCTGCATGGCCTTGGCGAACTGGTCGAGCATCGCCGCACGCAGCCTGGGGACTGACACGACGAGCGCGACCCGTTCCCGTTGCTCGGCTTGCTGTTCAGCGGACATACGTGCGAACAGCGCCGCGAACGTGGCGCGCAGGGCTGGTACCGGGGGCAGGCCAGGTGGCTGCGCCTGGTACGTCCCGACGATCAGCGGATCGAAGTCGTCCTGGAGCACCACGTCCTCTTTCGTCGGGAAGTACCGGAAGAAGGTGGTCTCGGAGACGTCAGCCGCTTCGATGATCTGCTCGATCGTGGTGGCGTCGTAACCCTGCTCGCGGAAAAGCCGCAGCGCGTGGGTCTGGATCGCTGCGCGGGTCTGTGCCTTCTTGCGTTCCCGCAGGCTCGGCCTCGCCTGATCAGTGCTCGCTGGCACGCGTGGCCTCTTTCATTGATGGCCCGGACCGCTGGAGGGCTGCGGCCCGGGGCAGGAAGATCAGCGTCAGGATAACCCCTGCGGCGGCGATCCCCGCCGAGACCAGCAGCGACACATCCGTGCCGTGCACGAAGGCAGCCTGGACCGAGTAGCTGAGCGAGGGCGCTCTCAGGTGGCTGGCGACGGCCAGGCCGGCGTAGACGCTCTGGCGGACGGCGGCGGCAATGGCTGGCCGAAGCCCGGTCAGGTCGAGGCGGGCCTGGTAGGCGGCGGCGAGCACACTGCCGGTGATGGCGGTGCCGAATGGGCCGGCCGTCTTCTGGAACGCCTGAACGACCGCGGAGCCGATCCCGCTGCGTTCTTCGGAGAGCTGGGAAAGCGCGGCGGAGGTGGCCGCGGTCAGCACCATCCCGGCTCCAGCGCACAGGACCGCCATCCAGACCGCGACGAACGTCGAGTCCGACCCGGTGCCGGTCGCCGCGCCCACCAGGGAGCCGGCGCCGAGAAGGCCGAACCCCAGCGTGACAGTGAGCCGGGCCCCGGCCGCCCTGGCGAGCGCACTGGCGGTCAGCGCACCGGCGATGAGCCCGCCGACCAGGGGCAGCAGCCGCAGCCCGGAGCCCAGGGCGTCGGCGCCCCGGACCGCCTGGAAGTACTGCGGCATGGTGAACAGCAGGCCGATCAGGCCCAGGCCCGCCACCCCGCCCAGGATTGCCCCCCAGGTGAACGACGCGGAGCGAAACAATCCCGGGTTGACCAGCGGCTTGCCACCCCGTCTGCCGAGCCGGCGTTCCCAGGCCACGAACCCCCCGAGCAGCACAAGCCCGAAGGCCATCAGCGCCAGGGCAGCGGAATCACCCCAGCCGTCCTGGCCCGCTTCGATCAGGCCGTAGGTCACCGCGACTAGCCCGGCCGTCGAGCCGGCCATTCCGGCCAGGTCCAGCCCGGGCCTCTCGGCGGCCCGTGACTCCGGGATGAGGGCGACGCCGATGACCAGGCCCACCACGACGACCGGGACGTTGATCAGGAACACCCAGCCCCACCAGAACCGGGACAGCATCCAGCCGCCCAGGATCGGCCCCAGCGGCAGGGCCAGGAAGTTAGCCGCCTCGTAGACCCCGACCGCCCTGGGCCGCTCATCGTCGTCGAAGAGGACAGTCAGCGCGGACAGGGCCATAACCGTGATCCCGGCCCCGGCCAGCCCCATCAGCAGCCGGGCGACCAGGAAAACGGCCGGCGACGGCGCGTAGGCGCACAGCGCCGACCCGGCTCCGAAGGCGGCCAGCGAGGCGAGCATCACCTTCTTGCGGCCGTAGCGGTCACCGATCAGGCCCGCGGGCAGCACCCCCGCGGCGAGCAGCAGCAGGTAGCCGGAGGAGAACCACTCCAGGTCTGACTCCGAGGCATGCAGCGCCTTGGCCAGCGTCGGCAGCGCCACCAAAAGGACGGTGCCGTCCAAGGTCACCGCCAGGACACTCAGGCTGACCGCCCCCAGCGTCCACCACCTGCGCGATCCTGCCTCCAGCATGGTGGTAACCTCCGAATAGAGGTTACCACCATGTGTTGGTAACCAACACGGGATGACAGGAGACAGCGCTATGACGGAGCACTTGCCCGGCGATCCGGTCGCTGATGACCGATTCGTTCGGCTTGACGATGGTGATATGCACGTCGTGCAGGACGGCAAGCCAGGCGTGCCCGCCTTGCTGCTGATCCACGGTTCTGCCGCGTCGCTGGTCTGCTGGGACCTGGTCGTGCCAGCCCTAGCAGGCGCCTGCCGTGTCATCCGTGTCGATCTGCTCGGCTGCGGAAAATCGACCACCCCCGCCGGTGGGTACGACGCCCCTACTCAGGCCCGCCGGGTCGGCGCCGCCCTGGACAAGCTCGGAGTGAGCCGGGTGACGGTCATCGGGCACTCCTCGGGCTGTACGGTGGCCACGGCCCTGGCCGAGCAGCGGCCCGGCGCGGTGGCGGGCTTGGCGCTCATCGACTTTGGCCCCAGCCTGGACGCCAAGACCCCTGAACGCCTGCTCCTCCGTCTCCTGCTGACCCGGTTTCCCGGGCGGCTGCTGTGGCGCCTGCGGACTGAGGCCAGAATCCGCAAGGCCGCGCGCGTCGGCTTCACCCGCCCTGTGGACATCCCCGACGCCTTCATTGAAGATGCGCTGAGAATGACACACCGGGCCTTCGTGGGAACGGTGCGCGCCCCCCTGACCTACCTCGGGGAGCGGAGCCTCCCCGACCGACTCACCGCGCTTGGCCTCCCGCTGCTGGTGATCTTCGGCACTGAGGACCAGCGCTGGCCTTCCTCGGGGGCTGCCGCCTACCGCATCGTGCCCGGCGCCCGCGTCGAACTGCTCCCGGGCGTGGGACACACCCCGATACTGGAAGACCCGCAAACGACCGGCAAACTGCTGCTGGACTTCGCCGCAGCCGCCGCGCACCCGAGCTGACCGCGTCCGCTGCCGCCGCTCGAGCGGACCTGTGTAGTTATGACTTGCATGTTGGAATGTGGGTGCATTTACAGATAGGCCCGTGGCCCTAGCGGCCCGTTGCTACCGGCGGCCATCCGGGCGGCCGGCGTCACGCAGCAGCGGCGGAGGCATCTCCGCCGTGAAGACACGGAGCGCGCGTGCCGTACGTCCACGTGGCACCGACACGACCCGACGACTCACGGAAACCGCCTTGGCGCGAACGCACCCATCGCGGCAATAGCGGGCGTTGGCCCTGGAGAGACCGCCGCATAACTATTCGATGTCCGGTTGGCCCAGGGCACCGGGTTCAGCTGAGCGGTTTTTCATACCAGCGGTCGGCGAGGCGGCCTTCGTTGAAGGGGGCGACCTCGCGGTAGCCGTTGCTGGCATACAACTGCCGTGCCTCGGCCAGATGGCTGCTGGTATCAAGGCGGAGCCTGGTCATCCCGTGACCGCGAGCCGCCTCTTCCGCCGCCCGCAGAAGCTGCCGTCCTACCCCGTGACGGCGAGCCTCCGGCACGACGAACATCCGGGTGATCTCACTGATCGCGCCAGGGAGCAGGCGAACGCCCACACAGCCGATGACGGCCGCATCGCGGCGGGCAAGGAAGAACACCCCATGCGGCGGCCGGAGGTCATCGCTCGGCTCGGCGTTCATCGCTTCACAGACCTCATCGTCGGTCGCCTCGCGCCCGAGGTAGCGGCTGGCGATGTCGCAGAAGTAGGCCGTGAGCACCGCGCGGCTCCCACGTGAGCCCGGCGGGGCTACCGCCAAGGTGGCATACGGCTGAGCCCCGGTCATGCCCCAATTATCACCCGGTCAGCCAGACGCATCTTCGTGCGCTCGCCACCACAAGCAGACAGAGGCGTAGGTGTGTGGTTACAAATTTGCAGGTGGTAATGTGGCTGCATAAGTATATACGGCCGTTGAGCTGGGCAAACAGCTGACGGATTTGGCTTGAGAGGCGCAGGCATTGTCGCCTCAGCGCCGTTGGCATGCCGCTCAGGGGGCCACGTCCCGGAAGCGGTGCGGGATGGGCCGCGTTCGCTAATCTGTGGTTGTGAGTTACCAGCCGATGAGCCTTGCTGAGCTTGCTCGCTTCATCGCGGCCGAGCCGGACTTCGACACGCGATGGCGGCTGGTCGTCGAGTTCCTGAAGGAGTATCACCAGGAGCCGGCAGGGGCGCGTCAGCGACTGCTCGCGGATGCGCCGGGACCGACCGGCGATGAGCGCTGGGACGTGCTCTTCGCGGGGCTTGCCGAGCACCTTGCCATGCGAGATGGCAAGGACGCGCCGGGGTGGTCGGCATCCCGCGGGCTGCGGCGCTTTTGGTTCCCGTTCGACACGCCAGGCGCGCGCGCGCAAGCGCTCGTGCATGCTCCGGCCGCGTTCCGCAGGCGGGGCGTGTTCGTCGCCGACTACGAGATCGACGCC
>CAWDRD010000054.1:0-7465 GCA_963804455.1 uncultured Actinomycetes bacterium | reverse complement strand
GGACCGCCGGACTCGGCCTGAAGGCGCCGCAGAGCCCGGGCGGCTTCGTCCTGTCGATCGTCCTCGCCGGCCTCGCCGCCTTCGGCATCGGGCTGTGCATCGCCGGCACCGCGCGCACGGCCGGCGCTGCCGGCGGCATCGGCGCGCTGGCCTGGTACCTGCTGATGTTCTTTGCCGGGCTGTTCCTGCCGCGCGCGGTGCTCCCCGCCGTCGTGAACGACATCGGTGACTGGACCCCGCTCGGCGCCGCGGTCCAGGTGATCCAGCACGCCATGCTGACCGGCTTCCCGTCCGCCTCCCCCCTCCTCATCCTCGTCGCGTACGCGCTGGTGTTCGGCTGGCTCGCCGTCCGGTACTTCCGGTGGGAGTGACCGTGCCGGGCGCCCTCCTCACGCCAGAAGAGACACGACCATGATTGAAGTAGACAAGCTCACCAAGCGTTACGGCCCGGTCACCGCCGTCGATAACCTCAGCTTCGCGGCCCGGCCCGGGCACGTGACCGGCTTCCTCGGCCCGAACGGCGCCGGCAAGACCACGACGATGCGGGTCATCCTCGGCCTGGACGCCCCCACGTCGGGCGCGGCGCTGGCCGGCGGCAGCCGGTACCAGCAGATCATCCGCCCGCTGCGCGAGGTCGGGGCGCTGCTGGACGCGAACGCCGTGCACCCCGGGCGCACTGCGTGGCTGCATCTGCGGTGGATCGCGCAGAGCAACGGGATCGGCCGCCGCCGGGTCACTGAGGTGCTCGAGGCGACCGGCCTGGAAGCGGTCGCGGACAGGAGGATCAAGGGCTTCTCGCTCGGCATGAAGCAGCGGCTCGGCATCGCCGCGGCGCTGCTCGGCGACCCGCCGGTCCTGATGTTCGACGAGCCGGTCAACGGCCTGGACCCCGAGGGGATCCACTGGATCCGCGAGCTGTTCAGGTCACTGGCGGCCGAGGGCCGCACCGTCTTCGTCTCCAGCCACCTGATGAGCGAGATGGCGCTGACCGCCGACCACCTGATCATCATCGGGCGCGGCCGGCTGCTCGCCGACACGCCCACGGAGCGGTTCGTCGAATCCAGCGCGCGCCGTGACGTGCTGGTGCGGTCGCCGCGAGCTGGCGACCTCGCCGGGCTGCTCACCGCGCACGGTGCGGCCCTCACGCTGGAAAACGACGGCGCGATGGCCGTGACCGGGATGGACGCGCCCGCCATCGCGGACCTGGCCGCGGCGCGGGGCATCCCCGTCTACGAACTGGCCCCGCGGCACGCCTCCCTGGAGCAGGCCTTCATGGACATCACCAGCGACAGCATCGACTACCGCGCCCCTGCCCCAGCCCTGGAGCGGACACCCGCCCCATGACCACCCTGGATACCCGGCCCGCCGGAGCGGCCGCGCCACCACGCGCCGTCCGCGCCCGCGACGTGCTCGCCTGCGAGTGGACCAAGCTCCGCTCGATCCGCTCGACCTACCTGATGCTGCTCATCACTACCGTCACGGCGCTGGGGATCAGCGGTATCAACGCCTTCGCCAACGCAAACCCCGCCCCCGGCCGGCCACCGATAGACCCGCTGCTGCCCACCTTCATCGGCCTGCCGTACGCCGCACTCGCCGCCGGCCTCCTGGGCGTCCTGACGTTCGGCTCCGAGCACGCCACCGGACTGATCCGCACCACGTTCGCGGCGGTCCCGCGGCGCCGGGCGGTGCTCGCCGCCAAGGCGGCCGTCGTCGGCGCGGTGGCGCTCACCACCGGCGAGGTGCTGGCCTTCGCCTCGTTCTTCCTGGTCCAGGCGATCCTGTCCGGCCACCATCACGGCATATCCCTGACCCACCCCGGCGTGGCAGGGGCAGTGCTGGCCGAGGGCACCCTGCTGTTCGTCTGCGCCATGCTCGGCACCGGGCTCGGCGCGATCATCCGGCACACCGCCGGGTCGGTCGCGGCGCTGTTCGGCCTGATCGCCGTCCCCGCCATCCTGCTGTTCGTGCCCGCCCCATGGAACGACAGGATCGGCCGGTTCACGCTGATCTACGCCGCCGAGCAGGTAGTCGCCCAGCACCCGCAGACCAACCTGTTCTCGCCCGCCCTGTCCATGCTCATCCTCCTCGCCTGGGCAGCCGCCGTGCTCCTCACCGCCACCCTCCTGATCACCCGCCGCGACACATGATCTTGCGCGCCACCCGCGCCATGGTGAGATGGCCGCGGCAGCGTAGGGAAGCGGTTCTGCGCCGTCGCGCAGCGCCACGAGCGTCGCCAGCTGCAATCCACCGTCCGGTCGCAGTCCGTTCGTCCCGATCGCCGTGAGCCAGCGCCACGCGACGGCAGCCGTCGCGGCAGACGGCTGCCGTCGCGTGGCCGTCCTGGTGCTAGAGGACGTGGGCGCTGGACTTCGCCCGGCAGCCGCACTGGATTATTCGCGCCCGGCAGCCCACTGGGCAACGCAATTTGCCGGTCAGCGACCCTCGAGGTTGGGCGCATAGCGGTCACGCCGTGCCGACCGGAGGAGAAGCGCGAACCCCGAGGACCGGCTGACCGCCCCGGACACCGCGGTACCCCACCTCCCACGGCCAGTGGCCGCGGTCGTCGGCGTGCACCAGCTGCAGCGCCCGTACCCCCGGCCCGTAGAACTCGACGGCGGTCACCAGGTGCGCCGCTGGCTCCGCGACCTCGACGATCTCGATCACCGGGCCACCGTGCAACGGGATCTGCTCGCCCGGCCGGGGAGCGGCGGCGTGCAGCACATGCGCGGCGACATCGTCCAGCAGCTGGGTGGCGCGGCGCAGCGGTAAGCCGGTCACCACGAGCTCAGGCCTGCCACCCGCAGTCAGTCCCACCGTGTAAGCCCAGGGCGGATGGAGCCGGTCACGCTTGACCCCCTGCACGGCCCAGCCGTGGCAGGCGATGAGATCACGCATGTACTCGAGATAGTCGAGCCGCGTACTGCCCGGGTGGTCACATGCCCAGCACATGTCTTCCTCCTCGCGTCGGCGATAGCTACCGCCAGTCTGCGGAGAGGTACCGACAATATATTCGATTCCGCTGGCTGTCCGGCCGCTAGCTCCTTGCCACGCACTAGCGATCACTGACCCGGAGGCCCGGCCAGCCGCGGCACGTCGGCCATCAGCCGGGCGGTGTAGTCGCTGCCCGGGTGAGCAAGGACCTGCTCGGCCGGTCCCGCTTCGACGATCTCGCCCTCCCGCAGCACGACCGCGACCTGGGCGATGCTGCGGACCAGGGCCAGGTTGTGCGTGATGAAGATCATGGCGAGCTGGCGCTCGGCCGCGGCGGCGCGGAGCAGCTCGACGATGACCGCCTGCACCGACACATCCAGCGCCGAGGTGACCTCGTCGCACACGAGCAGGTCCGGCTCGGCCACGAGCGCACGGGCGATCGCGACCCGCTGCCGCTCCCCGCCGGAGAGCTGATCGGGATACCGGGACGCATACCCGCGGCCGAGTGCCACGTCGTCGAGCACGCTGGCCACCCGCTCGGCCTGGTCGCGCCGGGACAGGCCGAGGAACCGGTGCAGCGGCTCGGCCACGATCTGGCCCACCGTCTTGCGCGGATTGAGCGAGGTATAGGGGTTCTGGAACACGCACTGGATCCGCTTGAGCGCCTGCTTCGGGCGGTCCCGGGCCGTGTGGGCCAGCGGGACACCCTGCAGGGCGATCTCGCCGGTCCAGTCCCGGTGCAACCCGGTGATGCAGCGGGCGAGCGTGGTCTTACCGGAGCCAGACTCGCCGACGATGGCGACGCACGCCCGCGCGGGCACGTCTAGGTCGATGCCGGAGAGCACCGGCACGGAACCGTAGCGGGCGCTGACCCCCTGGACCGACAACACCGCCGCCCCCGGCGGGGCGGCGTCCACGGCGACCGGCGCGGAGTACCGCGGCGGGCCCGCCGCGATCTGCGTCACCCGCAGGCAGCGCACGGTGCGATCGTCCAGGAGTACCGGCCCGGGCTCGCCCGCCCGGCACTGATCGAGCACGAAATCGCAGCGCGGGGCGAAGGCGCAGCCCGGGCCACGCCGCCCGGGCGGCGGCTGCTGCCCGGGGATCCCGGTCAGCCGCCCGGCGCGGTCCGGGGTGGGTACGGAGGCGAGCAGCCCCCGGGTATACGGGTGCAGCGGGCGGGCGAACACCGCTCTGGCCGGCCCGGACTCTACGACCCGGCCGGCGTACAGGACAGCCACCTCGGCCACCAGTTCGCTGACCACGGCCAGGTCGTGGCTGACATACACGGCTGCCACCCGGTAGCCCCGGCAGAGGCTGCGCACAGTGTCCAGGATGTGCCGCTGGGTCGAGACGTCCAGGCCGGTGGTGGGCTCGTCCAGGACGATCAGCGCGGGCCGGCAGGCGAAGGCCATGGCCAGCCCGACCCGTTGCTGCTGGCCGCCGGACAGCTGATGCGGGTACCGGCGCAGCATGTCCGGGCTGGCGTCCAATGAGGCCTCGCGCATGACCTCGAGAATCCGGGCCTCAGGCGGCCCCGCGATCCCGGGGTGCACCCGCAGCGCCTCCCGCAGCTGGTAGCCGATCCGCAGCGCCGGGTTCAGCGCTGCCGCCGGGTCCTGCGGCACGTAGCTGACCCTGGCCCCGCGTACCTGCCGCAGCTCAGCCGGGCCCAGCCGGAGCAGGTCGGCCCCATCCAGCCGGATCTCACCGCTGCTGACGGACAGGCCACGCCGGGTGTGCCCGAGCAGGGCCAGGGCCACCGTGGTCTTCCCCGACCCGGACTCTCCGACCAGGCCGAGCACCTCGCCGGCCGTACCGCGAAGCTGACCCCGCTGACGACCAGCGGGCCATGGCGCCCGCGGCGAATGTCCAGCCCGCGGACATCCAGCCGGAAATCGCCGGAGTGCGCCGCCGGGCCGTCCCCAGTGACCGTGGCCGGCCTGCCACCAGCGCTCATCCGGCCCCGCCCTCGGCCGGCCAGATCGTCGAGCAGCGCCGCCTCCTCAGGCCTGCGGTCCACGCCCAGCGCCACCCGGCCGATCGCGTCGGTCAGGATGTTCGTGCCGATGGTGAGCAGGGCGATCACCAGCGGCGGGGATGATCACCGCCCAGAGGTTCAGTGGCAGCCCAGCCCGGTTCTCGTTGATCATGGTTCCCCAGCTGGGGGACGGCGGTGGCTGGCCGAACCCGAGGAACGCCAGCCCGGCCATGACGATGATCGAGTAGGTCAGCCGCAGGCCCGCCTCCACCATCAGCGGGGTGCTCAGGCTGGGCAGGATCTCCTTGACCATTACCGCGGCGGGGCGCACGCCCTGCAGCTCGGCCACCTTGACGAAGTCCCGCTCGGAGATATCCAGGGTCGCCGCCCGCAGCACCCGGGCCACGGCGGGCGCGTGGGTCAGGCCGACGGCGAGCACGATCAGCCACAGCCTGGGCGCCCAGGATGCTCAGCAGCAGCAGGGCAAAGACCAGCTGCGGGAAGGCCAGGATCACGTCCACGGTGCGCATGATCAGGCCATCGGTGCGCCCCGCAGATACGCGGCGCTGATTCCGGCCGCCGCTCCCGCGGCGATCCCGATCACGGTCGCGCCGACCGCCATCAGCAGCAGCAGCCACCCGCCGTCCAGGACCCGGGACAGGACATCCCGGCCGAGGAAGTCGGCACCGAGTGGGAACTGGCCGGACGGCTTGGCGAAGGGGAAGGTGAGCAGCGCGTCTGGTGAGTCCGGCGCCACGAACGGGCCGATGACCGCGATCGCCACGACCAGGCAGACCAGCCCCAGCCCGGTGCCGCCACGGGGGGTGCGCACCGCCTGGCCCAGCACGGCCAGCCACTGGTGGCGACCGATTCGCTCGATCGTGGCTGGTCCGGGCCGCGGTCCGGGCTGGCTGCCGGGCCGCGTCAGGCTCAGCAGTCATCGGTGTACATGGCCTCCGCCCTTACCTGGGAATCCGGTGCCGCGGCGTGGCCAGCAGCGCGATCACGTCGGTCACGATGTTCATGAACACGTAGAACGCGGCGAGCACCACGACGATGAACTGGATGACCGGGATATCCCGGTCATCCACCGCGTAGACCAGGCCCTGGCCGATCCCGGGGAAGGCGAACACGTATTCCACGACGACCACGCCGCCCGCCAGGTACAGGAAGTTCAGCCCGATGACCTGGATCATCGGCGCGGTGGCGTTGGGCAGCGCGTGCATGAGCACAACCCGCCACATCGGCACGCCCTTGAGCCGGGCCATTTCCACGTAGTCGGACTCCATGGCCTCGATCATCGCGGCCCGCGTCATCCGCTGGATGTACGGCACGATCACGATGACCAAGGTGGCCACCGGCAGGATCAGTAACTGCGGGGCGTTCCAGGCGTAGGTGCCCGGCGGCAGCAGGGACACCGCGGGCAGCAGGTGCGGTGACACGGTGTCGAGAACAGGATGACCAGGCCGATCGCGACCACGAACTCCGGCAGCGCGGTCACCGCCAGCGCGGCGACCGCGGTGACGTGGTCGAACCAGCCGTCCTTGCGGAGCGCGGCCAGGGCGCCGAGCGCCACGCCGAGCACGCGCGCCGATCACCCCGGTGACCAGCATCAGCACAGCCGAGTTGACCAGCCTCGGCGCGACGTAACCCCAGACCGGCTGCCCGTTGACCAGCGAGTGGCCGAGGTGGCCGGTGAACAGGCCGGAGAACCAGAGCCAGTACTGGTCCAGCAGGCCCCGGTTCAGGTGCAGGGTCGGCCTCCAGCCGGTGCAGCGCGGCCGGGCTGCTGGCCGCGCGTGCGCCCGAGCACCGCGTTGGCCGCGTTGCCCGGCAGCACCTCGGTGGCCAAGAAGACCAGCACCGACACCACGAATAAGGTGAACATGCCGACCGCGGCACGCTGGCCGAGAAGATAGCGGACCGGGTGCGCCGCCCGGCCCGGGCCCGGCCGACCCGGGCGCGGCCGGGTGCGCCTGCCCGCAGGCCGCCTGCCCGCAGGCCGACTGCCCGCAGGCCGACTGTTAGCAGGCTGACTGCCCGCAGGCTGACTGCCCGCAGGCTGACTGCCCGCAGCTCCCGGGCCAGCGGCCCCTAGGCCAGCGGCCTGCTCCGGCTCCGGCTCCGGCTGGGCGTCCCGGGCGCTTGCCACGTTGTCCATCCTCCTGCCCGCCAGAGCCATGCGCTCCGCAACCGGGCGCGGCAAGTCGGCGTTCCCTATATCGTGGTTGCGCTGAACAAGTGCGATGCGGTCGACGATCCCGAACTGCTCGACCTGGTCGAACTGGAAGTGCGTGAGTTGCTGAAGAGCTATCAGTTTCCGGGCGACGATGTGCCGGTGATTCGGCTGTCGGCGCTGCTGGCCTTGAACGGCGACGAGAAGTGGGAAAAGCAGATTGACGCGCTGATGGAGGCGGTGGACAAGAGCGTGCCGCAGCCGGCGCGCGAGTTGGACAAGCCGTTCCTGATGCCGATCGAAGATATTTTTTCGATTCAGGGCCGGGGCACGGTGGTGACGGGCCGCATCGAGCGCGGGAAGATCGGCGATTACAG
>CAWDRD010000053.1:0-6972 GCA_963804455.1 uncultured Actinomycetes bacterium | reverse complement strand
GTCCAGGCTGGGCCGGTCCACGCTGGGCCGGTCCACGCTGGGCCGATCCACGCTGGGCCGGTCCAGCACGGGCCCGGCTGCTGTCCCGTTTGGCGACGGTGCGGAGAACACCGCGCTGCCGTCGGGGTCGGCCCCGGCGGCCGCCATGTCGCCGTTCTCCGGCCAGGATGGCTCGAAGTGCGGCGTGCGCGCTGCGGGCACGGCCCGCGTGGCTGGCCCGTGCCCGTTCTCGAGCCCGTCTACGCCGACATCCAGCCCGGTCTGCATCCACCGGGCCGCGCCGGGCCCGGATGGCTGGAACCGGCGCAGGTTCAGCAGGGGATTCCGCCCCTCGCGCGTGATCACTTCGTCAGGCAGCCAGACCAGGGCGGTCAGCCCGCTCTTGGCGGCCGGCCGGAGCCGGACGCGGATTCCGTGCCTGGCCGCCAGCCGGGCGACCACGAACAGGCCCATCCGGCGGGACACGGCGACGTCCACGACTGGCGGGTTGTCCAGCCGCCAGTTGGCGTGGGCCAGTTCCTCGGCATCCATGCCCACGCCCTGGTCGGTGATGTCCAGCAGCGCGCCGCCACTGTTGAGCAGGTACCCCGACACCTTTACCTGGGTTTCCGCCGGGGAGAAGGCCGTAGCGTTCTCGGCCAGCTCGGACAGCAGGTGAACAACGTCGCTGACCGCCTGCCCGCGGACCGAGATGCCGGGCTGGATGCTCGGGGTGACGCGCTCGTAATGCTCGATCTCCGACACAGCCGCCCGCAGCACGTCCACCAGCGCCACTGGTTCGGTCCACCGCCGGGACAGCTCGTGGCCCGCCAGGACCAGCAGGTTCTCGGAGTTACGGCGCATCCGGGTGGCCAGATGGTCCATCTGGAACAGGTTCGCGAGCCGCTCGGAGTCCTGCTCACCCTGCTCCAGGTCATCGATGAGCCGGATCTGCCGTTCCACCAGTGACTGGCTACGGCGGGACAGGTTCACGAACATGGCGTTGATGTTGCCGCGCAGCGCCGCCTCGTCCGCCGCCAGCCGCACCGCCTCCCGGTGGACCTGGTCGAACGCCCGGGCGACCTCGCCGATCTCATCGGTCGAGTCCACTTCGATGGGTTTGATCTCCAGCGGCACGTCCGTGTTCCCGCCGCTGCTCATCCAGCGCACCGTCTCTGGCAGCCGCACCCCGGCCACCTCGAGCGCGCCGGTCCGCAGCCGGTGCAGCGGGCGGGTCATGGAGCGGCCCACGGCCACGGTGAAGAGCAGGGCCAGGGCCAGCACCAGCAGCACAGCCAGGCCCTCGATAAACGCGGTCGTGATGGCCCGGTCCCGCAGTGACCCGCTCTGGCTGATGATCTCGGACATGAAGCCCTGCTCGACCGTGCGCAGGCTGGCCACCAGGTAGGCCGACCCGTTGGCTGCGTCGGTGAACGCCGGGTTCTCGGCCGAGGAGCCGCCGTCCAGCGCGAGCGAAATGGCCTGCTGCACCTGGGCCTCGGCCTGGTCCGCCGGTGCCGAGGACAGGGCGTTCTCGTAGAGTCGCCGCTGGCCGCTCGTGGCGATCAGGCTGAACTGGGCCAGGTCCGCCTGCTGCTCCGCCTGTGCGGCGTTGATGGCCGACAGCTGGCCGGGCTGGAACTGCGTCGCACCCACCAGGTCGGGGGTGAGCGCTGAGGTCAGGATCGCCTGCTCCTGCGACACCTCTTCTTTGGTGGCGGAGATGAGGCCGACGACCCGGACCGTGTCGACGAGGGCCGCGTCGTTGCTGCCGGTCGCGATTTCGCCCTCGAGAGCCAGTAACTGCTCGATGGCGCTGGCGTACTCCTGGATCACCACGACCGCGGGAATCTGGGTGGTGGTCGCCGCGCTGCGGAGGGCCGGAAGCCCGTCGATCGCGCTGATCGCTCCCTGGGCTTCTTGCTGCGCCACCGCTGGGTACGACCCGCCGATGCTCACGGCCAGGCTCCGTACCGGGGCCACGAGCTGGTCGGTGGCCCGGTGATCCTGGGCGAGCACCGCGAGCTCGGGCGCGGCCGCCCCAGTCGGGGAGCCGCGGCCGCCGCCGGCCGGGCCGATCGTGATGTACCTGATGGTGTCCTCACGCTCGGCCTGGAGCGCCTGGATCAGGTTCGTGATCTCGCCACCCAGCCGGGACAGCTGCTCGACCCGCTGATAGGCCACGAAGCTGCGCGCCGGAGGAGACCACGCTGATGGTGCCGAGGATCAGCGCCGCTAACGTGGGCAGCAGGACCAGCAGCCGGAGGCGGGACCGCACCCGCCAGTTCTTCAGTCCATAGCGGAAGGCCAGCCGCAGCGGACCGGGCGGCGGGGTGCCCTGGCCGGCCCCATCGGCCGCCGGGCCGGCCTCTCCTGGCGCGACCCGGTCCGGATCGGGCCAGCCCTGCCTGGGCGAGTCCGCTGGCGCGGCCGGGACGACCAGCACCGAGGTCTGGGGTGTGGCGTCGTTTAAAGCCCTGCCTGTCATGCCTCGCCTGGACCGCACAGTATCTGCACCTCTCGCCGGGGAAACAGCAGGCGGCCGCCGAGCCGCGGATGGTCGTTGCGGAACCGGAATAGGCGGCACCGTTTTCCGGCCAACCATTCTGCGCACGGCCGTCCCAACAGAGTCAGGACGCAACTCTACGCCAGCCCGGCTCGTCCCACCCTAAGTGTGACCATTGTTGTGAAAATACGCCCTGCGGACGCATGTGACTATTGTCCAAATACGGTTTAAGCCGCACGAGCTGCCCGGACGGGCTAGCCTATGCGCAAGCGGAGCCCGCGGCATTACTAACCTAGTTCAGGAATGCCACCTTTGTCCGTTTAGCAGCATATAAGACTATAAAGGAGGCTTCATGAGGCTTGTTCGGGTCAGCGAGCGCATGCGGCGCGGCGGCTTACTGCGCCGGCCGAGCTTAGCCCTTGTCTCGGTGCCGCTGGCCGTGCTCGCGGCGGGCTGCCGGTGCCGGGGACCTCGTCCGGCCCGGCGGCAGCGGGCCAGCAGATCACGGTCGCGGCCGTGCCTGGTTTCGCGGACGCCCCGCTGCAGGTGGCGGTCAGCGACGGGCTGTTCGCACGGCACGGCGTCCAGGTAACAGTGCATGCCTACCCCACCCTCCAGCGGGCTTATGCGGCGCTGGCCAGCGGCCATGCCCAGGTCATCAGCGGCGATTACGCGGGCCTGCTGTACATGCAGGCCGACCAGCCCCAGGCGCAGTTGCGGCTGATCGCGGACGGATACGACGCGACCCCCGGCCTGATGGAAGTGCTCACCCTGCCCGGCTCGGCCATCACCGCGCCGCAGGACCTGGAAGGCCAGACGGTCGCCACCCCGCCACAGGAACTCGCTCCCTTCTCGGCCGACGCCCCGTACAACGCCGAGACGCTGGCGACCGAGGCGGTACTGCAGAGCGATGGGGTGAGCCCGCCCAGCGTGCAGTGGAAGGCCATGCCGCCGGGCAGCATGATCAACGCGCTGCGCACTCACGCGGTCAGCGCGATCGTGGCCACCCAGCCGTACATCCTGCAGGCCGAGACCGAGCTTGGCGCCGTCGAGCTGTTGGATGTCTGCAGCGGGGTAACGGCCAGCCTGCCGCTGTCGGGATACTTCAGCACGGCCGGTTTCGCTCGTCGTCACACGGCGGCGCTGGACAGCTTCCGGTCCGCGCTCAATGCGGCGACGTCCAGCACGGCCCAGGTCGGCGCCGTGCGATCGGTCCTGCGGACCCTGCCGGGAATGTCACCACGCGAGGCCGACCTGGTCACGGTCGGGCAGTACCCGACCTTCCTCAGCACCGGGCAGGTCCAGCGGGTGGCCGACCTTATGTATGGCACCGGGATGATCGCCACCACCATCTCCGTGAAGAACCTGGTCTTCCGGTGAGCCCGCCGCTGATGAGCCCGCCGCTGGGCGGCGGGCTCATCCGGTGACTCCGCACTGAGTGGCCGGCACTGAGTCGCAGGCACTGAGTGGCCGGCGCTGAATGGCAGGACCTGGCCGGCACTGAGCCTCTTGGGCTCCGCCCCGGTGAGGCTCCGGCTTCTGCCCCGCCCGGTCGCCGGGCGGGGCAGAAGCCTTTCGGCTGAGTGTGCCCAGGAACTCAGGCGGTAAAGGCGAAGTGCTCGAAATCGAAGTTGGACAGCGGCTGGCCGACCTTACCGGCTGAGTAGCCGGTTATCTTGTCGCTGTAAGCGTCGAGCACGTCGATGTAGGCCGGGATGATGTAACCGCCCTCGTTGAAGTCGAACTTCTGCATCTCATAGAGAAGTTCTTTGCGCAGGGCCGGGTCGGCGGTCGAGTTCGCCTGGTTGTAGAGGCTCGTGTAGTACGGACTGTCCGTATGCGTCTCGTTGAACGGGGAGTCGACTCAGCATCGACTCCGCGACCTGGGCCAGGTACGGGTAGTAGTTGTAGTAGTCCTGGGCGAACATCCATTTAAGGTAGTTGGGCCCGAAAAACGTACCGGGCGGGACGTTGCTGAGATTGACTGTGACCCCCGCTACCTTGGCCTGAGCGGCCAGCACGGTCGCCATCGCAACCGTGCCGGTGGCCACCGCCGACGTGGTCAGGGTCACGGTCAGGTCGTCGTGGCCGGCCTTCTTCAGCAGGAACTTGGCCTGCGGGATGTCACCCTGCGCGGCCCGGATCAGCGAGTGGTCGAAGTCGGGGTCGTACGGGGAGAACAGGTCGTTGGCGACCACCCCGTAACCGTCGAGCGCCGAGTCGATCAGTTGCGGCCGGTCGACGAGCAGGCGCAGCGCCTGGCGGACGTTGACGTCGTTGAACGGCGGCTGGTCGACCCGCATGGTGAACGGGACGATCTCCCCGGAGTGCGACACGACGGTCTTGATGCCGCTGGTGGTGGACAGCGAGGCGATCTGCGGCCCGTCCAGCGCGCCGGCCCCGTCGATGACGCCAGTGGCCAGCGCGTCCTGGAGGCGTGGTGTTGTCGCTGAAGTCGATGATGGTCAGGGTGTCCACGTAGGGCAAGCCCGGATTTCCAGTAGTGCGGGTTGCGGGTGAACACGCTGCGCTGGCCGGGCGTGAAGCTCTGGTAGACGAACGCCCCGGTGCCGACCGGATGTGCGCCGGGTTGAAGCCGACCGGGGCGATGTACAGGTTGTACCAGAATGCGGCCAGCTGCTCGACGAAGCTGGAGAAGGGCTTGGTCAGCTTCACCTGGACGGTGAGCTTGTCGAGCGCCTTGGTGCCGCCATGTCGATCGGGCCGAGGCCGAACTTCCCGGTGAAGTCGTTGGAGAAGACCCGCTGGAAGGTGAAGATGACGTCGTCGGCGGTGAAGTCCTTGCCGTTGTGGAAGGTCACGCCGGCCGGAGCCGGATGATCCACTCGGACAGCGACCCGCTTTGCGCAGTGATCGACTCCGCCAGCACGTACTCGACCTGAGCCTGCGCCATTGAGCTGGACCAGTGGCTGGTAGAGCGACTGGAGCCGGGAGGTGTCCACGTAGGTCAGGCTCTTGTGCGGGTCGACCGTGTCCGAGCTGGAGCCGCCGGTGAGGCCCAGCTTCAGGTTGCCGCCGCGGCGTGCGGCGCGGCCTGGTCTGGGCTGGCGTCCTTCGTGGCTGCCGGTGCTGGAGCCGCGCCGCAGGCGGCGAGTAAGCTCCCGGCACCCGCCATGGCGCCGGTGGCGGCAATCCCGCGGAGGAATTGGCGTCGTCCCAATCCCTCTGCCTGCGGCGGCGTGCTGCTCCTGATCCGATCGATCCACGGGGCTCTACCTCCACGAGGTTCCAGCTGATTGGTGCGGGCCGTCTTCAGGGAGCATGATCAAATTTGCGCGCCCCCCCGGCTCGGCATCAACGCGCCGGTTCCCTCGAAAAACGACGTGTGCGGATAACGCGGCCATAGTCTCACAGGCGGGCGGCCGCGTCAGCCCGTTACCGGGCTGTGACTGTGTGGTCATCGGGGGCCCGAGGCCGGGCGGTCCGGGTCAGACCGGACAAGGAGCACCTTCCCGACGTGCTGGTGGCGCTCCAGGAAACGGTGCGCGGCGGCGGCGTCGCTGACCGGGAAGGTGGCGGCGATGGGCACGCTGATCGCCGCCGCGCCGGATGAGCTCCAGCGAGGTGGCCAGATCGTCGGGCGGTGCCACCCGGAAGCCGACGATGCGCCAGCCGTTCCGGAACAGCGGGATCAGGTCGAGCGGGACCACCTCGCCAGCATGCGCGCCGCAGGTGACCAGCGTGCCTTCCTCGCGCAGCACGGACAGGTGCGCGCCGAACAGCGAGCCGCCCACGGTGTCCAGGACCGAGTCGAAGCGGCGGCCGCTCGTCGGCTCGCAGCAGCTCGGCCGCGAGGTCCCGTCGCCGCGGACGACGACCACGTCCGCGCCGAGCGAGGCGACCCGGCTCGGCCTTGGCGGCCGTGCCGACCGTGGTCATCACCGTGGCCCCGGCCAGCTTCGCGCACTGGACCAGGGCGCCTGCCACGCCGCCCGACGCCGACGGGCACCAGCACCAGGTCGCCGGGCCGGACCAGGGCCAGCCGGTTCACCATGTGCCAAGCGGTGCTGACCACGCACTGCCCGGCGGCCACGGCCAGTGGGTCGTCTGCTGGGTCGAGCGGGACAACCACCTCGGCCGGTACCGCGGACCAGTTCGCCGTAGCCGCCCCAGCCGGGTAGTGCCGAAGATCTCGAACGCCGTCGCAGAGATCTGGCCGCCACCGGGCACATTGTGGGCAGCGGCCGCAGCTGTACTGCTGGAGTGCGGTCACCAGGTCGCCGGCCTGGATGGGCCCGGCCTGGTTGCCCACCTCGATTACGGTGCCGGCGAACTCCGCCCCGAGGACCATCGGCAGCTCGAACGGCCACCGGGACGTTCCGGCGCGGGAGTCGAGGTCGGAGTGGTTGACCCCGCAGGCCTGCACCCGGACCAGGATGTCGCCGGGGCCGATCGCCGGATCGGGGATGTCCGCGTACTGCATCGCCTCCGCGGGCCCGTATTCGTAGAACGCCGCTGCCTTCACC
>CAWDRD010000052.1:0-93800 GCA_963804455.1 uncultured Actinomycetes bacterium | reverse complement strand
GATCGACCTCAGCGAGGCCGAGTTCGACGACCACGTCGTCGACCTGCACGTCTATACCGGCTGGGGCAGCATCACGATTTCATCGTGCCACGGGGCGTGGCGGTCCAGGTCGTCAGGCACCGGGGCGGGCTGGACACGCGGCTGGAACCGCCGGTGCCCGGGCTCCCGCTGATCCGGCTCGACGTGACCACCAACATCGGCCGGGTGCACCTGCGTCATCCGGAGCCACGCGGCCGCCCGGGACCGCGCGGCCGACGGAGATAGATAATGGAAATCAATCCGGCACACTTGGAAGCCGGGCGCCGCAGCCCGCCACGACGTTGTGGCGCCGAGGCCCGGGGGATGTTGTGGCGCCGCAGGCCCGGGGCGACGTTATGGCGCCGCAGCCCGGGGCGACGTTAGGGCCCGTCAGCGCAGGGCGGCCAGCTGGACGTACAGGTCGAGCAGCTTGCCCCGGGTGGCCCGCAGCCGCTGCGCTACCGCGCGGAGCATCCGCTGGTTCAGGTCGTAGCCCAGGACCGGGTCCTCTTCGCAGAACCGGCGGACCACTGCCGCGTCGAACTCGAAGACCTCGGTGGGCTGCACCGCCACCGCGCCGAACTGCCACTGCAGCGGGGGCAGCAGCCACGAGATGCCGACCACCTCACCGCGGCCGAGAGTCTCGACGATGATCCCCCGCTGCCCCGGCGCCTCCACGTCCAGGGCGACCTGCCCGGTCCGGATGAGCCAGAACTGGCGGGCCAGCCCGCCGGTCTCGAAGAACCGGTGCCCGGCGGGCACGCAACGCAGGGCCGCCGCGCCCGCCAGCCGACCCAGCTGCGGTTCCGGCATGCCGCGCAGGAACGGATGCTGGGCGAGCGCTGACGGCAGCACCACGCCGTGGTGGGCCGCAGCTCCGGGCGGTAGATCCGCGCGGCTGGTTGTCCGGTCATGGCAACCACCTGTCCCCGCAGGACGTGGAGGGCCTGGGCCTCGATCCGGTTACAGCTGGCTGCCGACGAGAACGGCCAGGTCGAATAGCCGGCAGGAGTAGCCCCACTCGTTGTCGTACCAGCCGAACACCTTGGTCAGGGTGCCGGAGGCCTGGGTCAGACCCGAGTCGAACACGCACGAGGCGCTGTCGCCGATGATGTCGCGGGAGACCAGCGGGTCGGTGCCGTAGCGCACGATGCCCGCCAGCGGGCCCTCCGCTGCCTCGCGGAAGGCGGCGTTGATCTCATCAGGGGCCGCCGACCGCTCCAGCACAGCGGCGAGGTCGGTCAGTGAGCCGTCCTCGACCGGGACCCGGAGAGCCACCCCGTCCAGCCGCCCGGCCAGCTCGGGGATGACGCTGCCGGTGGCGCGGGCGGCACCGGTCGTGGTCGGCACGATGTTTATCGCAGCGCTGCGCGCCCGCCGCAGGTCCTTGTGCGGCCCGTCGAGCAGCATCTGGTCGCCGGTGTACGCGTGGATCGTGGTCATGAACCCGCGGACCAGGCCAAACTTGTCATGCAGCACCTTCGCCATCGGCGCCACGCAGTTCGTGGTGCACGAGGCGTTGGAGATGACGTCGTGGCGCCGCGGGTCGTACGCGGAGCCGTTGATCCCGAGCACCACGGTCAGGTCCACACCCTTGCCCGGCACCGACAGCAGCACCTTGCGGGCACCACCCTTGAGGTGCAGCGCCAGCTCGTCGCGGGCGCGGAACCTGCCGGTGGACTCGATGACGATGTCCGCGCCGACCTTGGCCCAGTCGATCTCGGCCGGGTCCCGGTGCGCGGTCACCGCGATCGGGCGCCCGTCGATCACGATGGAGTCAGCTTCATGGCCGACCTGCGCGGCCAGCCGGCCGTAGGTGGAGTCGAAGGCCAGCAGGTGGGCGAGGGTAGCGGCATCGGTGATGTCGTTGACGGCGACCACCTCGATGTCGTCCTGGGTCAGGGCCCTGCGCACGAACGCACGACCGATCCGCCCGAACCCGTTGATACCTACCCTTGTCACCATCTCAGGCCTCCGCTTACTTCGCTTGCGTCGCGCCGGGTCGGCCCGGCGTGGTCCCTCGCTTCGAGCGTCCCGCACCAGGGCGGCCAGCGACCACGGGCCTACGGCTCCCCCACCCGGGACCATGGTCCCCGGCCAGCCACAACCCGCCGCGCGGGCCGCGAGGCGGACGGCCAGGGACATCTGTGCAGGTGGCGGGCCCATCCAGGCGTCCAGGACCACCGGGCCGCAGGCCAGGACTTTGGTCCCTAGCCGGGCCGGGACAGCGCCGGGCACAGTAACCCCCAGCCGTGGTGTGACTAACCAGGTATTCCGAGTAGCAGGAGAGCTGATGACCCACCTCCGGCGGCTCGAAGCGCTTCCCCGAGCGGAAGCGCTCCAGCTGCTGCGCAGCGTGTCGCTGGGACGGCTGGTCTTCACCCAGCAGGCGCTGCCGGCTATCCGGCCGGTCAACCACATCGTGGACGGCGACCGGATCGTCGTCCGGGTCTATCAGGGCACGGCGATCAGCCGCGGAGCCGCCGCTCCCGGCGGCATGGTCGTCGCGTACGAGGCTGACCTGATCGACACGGCCGACCGGCTCGGCTGGAGCGTGATCGTGGTAGGCCGGGCCACCCTCGTCCTGGACGAGGCGGAGAGCGCCCGCTACCGGGAGCAGCTGGAGCCCTGGGTGAGCGGCGGCCTGGACGACGTCATCGCGATCCAGGCGGAGATCGTCAACGGTTTCCGGCTGGTCAGCGGCACCGACGCCAGCTCCGCCGAGCCCAGCCGGGTGGCGGCCAGCCCCGGCCAGCCGGCCGCCTGATCTCCTGCGGGTAAGCGCACCCACCGCGCCACCGCGCCACCGCACCCACCGCGCCACCGCGCCACCGCGCCACCGCGCCACCGCGCCACCGCGCCACCGCGCCACCGCGCCAGGGCAGGCGTACCAGGCCAGCCCGGCGCGGGCGCGCTCAGGCCGCCTCGCTGGTGAGCTCGCGGGTGGCGTCCCACATCTGCCGGTAGCGGCCGCCTGTGCGGAGCAGTTCGCCATGCGTGCCCCGCTCGGCGACCCTGCCCTGGTCCAGCACGACGATCTCGTCCACCTGGTCGAGGCCGTCCAGCTCGTGCGTGATCAGCAGGGTGGCCCGGCCCCGGGTGGCGGCCAGCAGGTCGGCGGTGAGCGCCCGGCGGCTGTCCGGGTCCAGGTGCGCGGTCGGCTCGTCCAGTACCAGCAGCGCCGGGTTGGCCAGCAGGGCCCGGGCCAGGGCGATGCGCTGGCGTTCCCCGCCGGACACAGCGGTGCCACCAGGACCGACCGCAGTGTCCCAGCCCTGCGGCAGCGAACGGATCCAGGGCAGCAGCCGCGCCCGGGCTGCCGCCTCGTCGAGCTCGCTGACGCTCACGCCCGGCCGGGCCAGCCGGATGTTGCCCGCGATGGTGGTGTCGAACAGGTGCGGGTCCTGCGCGCAGCCGCTGATCACCCGGCGCACGTCATCAGTGCGGTAGCTGGCCAGGTCAGCGCCGGCCAGCGTGGCCGTGCCGCCGACCAGGTCACAGAAGCGCAGCAGCACGGCGGCCACGGTGGACTTCCCGGCCCCGCTCGGGCCGACCAGGGCTACCCGGCGGCCAGCGGTCAGGTCGAGATCGACGCCGTCGATGGCCAGCGGGCCGTCCGGCTCGTACCGGACCTGCGCGCCGCGCAGCTGCACGGACAGCGGCACGCCGGGCAGCGGGCGCGGGTCGTCCGGCTCGGTCACCGGGTCCGGCGCGTCCAGCACCCCGGTGATCCGCTCTGCGCTGGCCCGGGCCTGCCCCAGCTGGATCGCGGCGGCCGGCAGCGCGGTCACCGCCTCGAAGGCGGCGAGCGCGGTCAGCGTGATCACGGCGAGCGGTACCCGGGTCAGGGTGCCCGACCCGACCGCGGCCACGCCCAGCATGAGCACGCCCCACAGGGTCAGCCCGGCCACGGCCGCGGACAGCCCGGTGCCCAGGGCGGTCCCGGCGGCGGACCCGCGGGCCAGCCGGGTAAGCTCCCGGTCCGCGGCGCTGACCCTCGCCAGCACGGCCTCCTGGGCGCCGAACGCATGCACGTCCGCGGCCCCGGCCACCAGGTCGACGACCTGGGTGCCCAGCTCACCGCGGGCGGCCGCGGTGCGGCGGCCCGCCTGCCGGGCGCGGGCGGCGGCCAGCCAGGACACGCCCAGGCCCGCCACGAGCAGGCCGGCCGCCAGGACTGCGCCGGCCGGGGCGAGGAGGACCAGGCACAGGCCAGCCGCGCCCGCCCCGACCAGGAAGGCGATCAGGGGCGGGGTAATCCCGCGGATGAACAGGTCCTGGGTCGCGTCCACGTCCGACACCAGCCGGGCGAGCAGGTCACCGGACCGGAAGTCGCGCAGCCCGGCCGGGGCGAGGCGCTCCAGCCGCTGGTAGACGCGCACCCGCACGGTGGCGAGCACCCGGAACGCCGCGTCATGGGAGGAGAGGCGCTCAGCGTAGCGGAAGACGCCGCGGCCGATGGACAGCCCGCGGACCGCCACCACGGCGACGGAGATCGCCACGATGTTGGGCTGCTGCGAGGCGCGGGCCAGCAGGAACCCGGATACGGCGAGCAGCGCCACCCCGCAGCCGGTCGCGGCGGCCCCGGTGACCGCGGCGATCAGCAGCCGGCCGCGCAGCGGCCGGGCCATCGCGAGCAGCCGGAGCAGCGGATGCTGGCCTGCGGTCATGGCGTCACCACCATCTCGGGAAGCACGGGAAGGTCAGGAACTGCGGGCCGTCCGCCTGCGTCCGGCACGATCCGGCCGTGGTCGAGGGTGATGACCCGGCTCGCGTTGCCCGCCCAGCCCCGGCCGTGCGTGACCAGCAGCACGGTGCGGCCCGCCATGAGCGTCTCGATGGTGTCGATGATGGTCCGCGCCGTGATCGGGTCCAGGTGCGCGGCGGGCTCGTCGAGCAGCAGCAGCGGGGCGTCCCGGAGGAAGGCCCGGGCCACCGCGATCCGCTGCCGCTGGCCCGCGGACAGCCGCGCGGCCCGTTCCCCGAGCGGTGTGTCATAGCCGCCCGGCAGTGCCTCGATGAAGTCCGCCGCCCCGGCCAGCTCGGCGGCCCGGGCGATGTCAGCGGCGGTCGCGGTGGGCTGGCCGAGCGCGATGTTGCTGGCCACGGTGCCCGCGAACAGGTGGGGGTGCTGTGGCACCCAGGCGATCTGCCGCCGCCACGCCACGGCGTCTACCGCCGCCAGGTCGGTGCAGCCAGCACCGGATCCGACCTGGATCCGGCCGGAGGTCGGCTCGGTGAACCGGAGCAGCAGCGCGAGCAGCGAGCTCTTTCCCGCCCCGCTCGGGCCGCGGATCGCGATCCGCTCACCGGGCTGGATCGACAAGGACACCCCGTCCAGGGCCGGGACTGCCCGGCCCGGGTACGCCAGGCTCACCTCGTTGAAGATGATGGACGCCCGCCGCAGGTCCAGCTCAGCGGGCGCAGCAGAGCCCAGCCGGCCCGGCGCGGCACCCGGCTCGCCCGGCGCGGCACCCGGTTCGCGGCGGTCGGCCAGCGCCGACCCGCCCGGCACCCGCTGACCGGGCCCACCCTGGCCAGGCACGGGCGTCTCGAGGATCTCGCAGGCGCGGCCGGCCGCGGTGACGCCCTCCATGCTCGCGTGGAACTGGGCGCCGACCGCACGCAGCGGCAGGTACGCCTCGGGAGTCAGCAGCAGGACCAGCAGTGCGGTCTGATAGCTCAGGTGGCCGCCGAGCAGCCGCAGCCCCACCTCCACCGCGACCAGCGCGGTAGCCAGCGCCGCCGCCAAGTCGAGCACGAACGCCGACAGGAAAGCCACCCGCAGCGTGGCCATGGTGGCCCGCCGGTGCGCGTTGGTGACGTCCTTGATCACGTCAGCCTGCACGGCCGCGCGGCCGAAGATCTTGAGCGTGGGCAGGCCCTCGACCACGTCGAGGAAATGGCCGCCGAGCCGGGCCAGCAACAGCCACTGCCGCTCAGTCTGGGCCCGGGTCTGCAGCCCGATCAGCACCGCGAAGACCGGGATCAGCGGCAGGGTGACCGCTATCACCACGGCGGAGATCCAGTCGGCCATCGCCACCCGGGCCAGGACCGCGAACGGCACCAGGCAGGCGAGCACCAGCTGCGGCAGGAAACGGGCGAAATAGGGGTCAAGGGCGTCCAGGCCCTTGGTGGACAGGGTGGTGATCTCGCCGGGCTGCTGCCCGCCGAGCCAGGCCGGCCCGAGCCGGAGCACGTGCGCGGCCAGTTTCCGCCGCAGCTGGGACTTGACCGCGGCCGCGGCCCGGAGCGCGGCGAACTCACCGCCGTAGGCGGCGCCGGCCCGCGCAGCCAGCACGGCGAGCAGCACGCCAAGGGTGGCGGCCAGGGCCGCCACCCCGGTACCGGTCGCGGCGCCGGACAGGGCGCGGGCCAGCAGGCCGGCCTGGGCCACGATCAGCCCGGTGCTGACCAGGCCCAGGACGACAGTGACGACCAGGAATCCCCGGGCTGCCGCGGCGTACCGGAGCAGCCGGGGGTCGACCGGCCTCACGGGCTGCCCGGAGCCTGCGGGACTGCACCATCGGGCGCCAGGGAAGCGGGGCTGGGCGCGCTGCCGGTGGCAGGCGGCACCGCGGCGGCGGGCGGCGTGATCAGCCGCTTGCGGAACACCCAGTAGGTCCAGCCCTGATAGCCGAGCACGATCGGGGTGAAGATCACCGCGACCCAGGTCATGACCGTCAGCGTGTAATGCCCCGACGCCGCGTTGTGCACGGTCAGGCTGTACGCGGCGGAGGTGGTGGACGGCAGCACGTTTGGCCACAGGTCACCGAACAGGGTAGCCACCGCGAGCGCCAGGGTGACCGCGGTCCCGAGGAAGGCCCAGCCCTCCCGGCCGCGGGTGATCGCGACCACCGCGGCCAGCAGCGTGACCGCGGCCAGCGCGGCGGTGATGTCGGTGGCCAGCCGGCCGTGCGCGATCTGGCTGGCCAGCAGGAACGCCGCCGCGATCGGCACCGTGACGAGCGCGATCCGCCAGGCCGCCTGGCGGGCCCGGGCCCGCAGGTCGCCCGTGGTCTTCAGGCTCAGGAAGATCGAGCCGTGCAGGGCGAACAGGGTCAGCGTGGCCAGCCCGCCGAGCAGCCCGTACGGGTTCAGCAAGGTGAGCAGGTTCCCGGTGTACACGTGGGCCGCGTTGAGTGGCACGCCGCGCACGATATTGGCGAAGGCGACGCCCCACAGCAGGGCTGGCAGCGCGGAGCCGACGAAGATGATCCGGTCCCAGTTCGCGCGCCACCGCCTGGTGTCCACCTTGCTGCGGAACTCGAAGGACACGCCGCGCAGGATGAGCGCGACCAGGATCAGCAGCAGCGCAAGGTAGAACCCGCTGAACAGTGACGCGTACCAGAGCGGGAAGGCGGCGAAGGTGGCGCCGCCCGCGGTGAGCAGCCAGACCTCGTTGCCGTCCCACACCGGGCCGACCGTGTTGATCAGCGCCCGCCGCTCGGTATCGTCCCGGCCCAGGAAGGGCAGCAAGATGCCGACCCCGAAGTCGAATCCCTCCAGGACGAAATAGCCCGTCCACAGGATGGCGATGAGAATGAACCACACCGTGGTGAGTTGCATATCAGTTCCTCCGCGCCTTAGTAGGTGAAGACCGGCACGGGCTCGCCTGCGGCGCCGGGCGTCGGCGCGTCCGCAGGCGGCGGGCCGCCCTTGATGTGCCGGATCATCAGCCAGCCCGCGGCGACCGCCAGCCCGGCGTAGAGCAGGGTGTAGACGATCAGCGAGGTGAGCACCGTGCCCGCCGAGACCCCGGGCGAGGAACTCTGCGAAGTCTGCAGCACCCCGAACACCGTCCACGGCTGGCGGCCGATCTCGGTGAAGATCCAGCCCATCGTGTTGGCCAGGTAGGGCAGGGGCACGGCCAGGATCGCGGCCCGGTAGAACCACCGGGAGTGCGGGATCCGGCGGCGCCGGGTCATCCACAGGCCGATCAGCGCGAGCAGCGCGGCCAGCATGCCGAACCCGATCATTAGCCGGAAGGACCAGTAGGTCACCGGGATGTAGGGCTTGTAGTCGCCCGGGCCGTACTTCTTGGCGTAGGCACGCTGGACGTTGTTGATGCCCTGCACCGTGCCGTGCGGGTCCAGCGTGGCGATCAGCGACAGCAGGTACGGGACGCGGACGCTCCACAGCTCGTTGTCCCCGCTCAGCGAGCCCACGGTGAACAGCGAGAACGACGCCGAGTCGGAGGTGTTGTACAGCGCCTCAGCGGCCGCCATCTTCATCGGCTGCTGCGAATCCATCAGCCGGGCCTGGATGTCGCCGGTGACCGAGGTGGCGATGCCAGCAACCAGGGTGACCACCAGGCCGAGCCGCATCGTCTTGCGGAACAGCTCAGTGTTGGCGCTGTTCGCGGTGGCGCGCCGGGACAGGTGCCAGGCGCTGACCGCGCAGATCATCACACCGGCCACCACGAAGCTGGCCAGCAGCACGTGTGGCAGGGCAGCCAGCACCGTGGAGTTGGTGAGCAGGGCGACGATGCTGGTCAGCTGAGCCCGGTGGGTCACCGGGTTGATCCGGTAGCCGACCGGGTGCTGCATCCAGGAGTTCGCGGCGAGGATGAAGTAGGCCGATAGGTTGCT
Source organism: uncultured Actinomycetes bacterium (assembly GCA_963804455.1). Lineage (GTDB taxonomy): Bacteria > Actinomycetota > Actinomycetes > Streptosporangiales > Streptosporangiaceae > RYN-230. Next base: position 85,191 of record CAWDRD010000052.1, on the reverse strand, counting down.
GCCGATCGCGGCCAGCCAGATCGTGGCCAGGTGCACCCGCGGCGACAGCCGGTTCCAGCCGAAGATCCACAGTCCGAGGAAAGTGGATTCGCAGAAGAACGCGAGCAGGCCTTCCATGGCCAGCGGGGCGCCGAACACGTCACCGACGAACTTCGAGTACGCCGACCAGTTCATCCCGAACTGGAACTCCTGCACGATCCCGGTGACCACGCCCATGGCGAAGTTGATCAGGAAGAGCGCCCCGAAGAACTTGGTCATCCGCAGGTACTCGGGGTCCTTCTTGCGGTACCACGCCGTCTGCATGCCCGCGACGAGCAACGACAGCCCGAGCGTCAGCGGGACGAAGATGAAGTGATAGACGGTGGTGATCCCGAATTGCCACCGGTCCAGGTCGAGCGCGCTCAACGGAGTTCTCCCTTCTGTGCAGTCCGACGGCGGCGCGGATAATCGCGCAGCACTGCCTGATCTGGATCTTGGCTGCCGCGGGCAGCGGCCTGAAAGGGACGTTCGGTGGCCTTGCCAGAGACGTTGGTCCCAGGCCCCGCGCGTCCGGGCCGTGCGTAACCGGTAACCCGGGCCCAAGGACCTGCCGTGCGGGGACGTCAGGCCGATGCTCTACTGACCGGCCGGCCGCGACCATGAAGTACGCGCAGCGGGCGGACTGTACCTGGACCGGCAGCAGACCTATCCAGACCGCGATGGCCAATAGCGAGCGCGGGGAGGAGGACCACCATGAAAGCAGACGTGAATGACCGGCTAGTGACCGAAGGAGCCGACGGCCAGCGGGAATGCGTGATCATCAGCCTGCACAACTCGGACGGCTCGCCGCCTTACGTGGTCCGCTGGCTGAGCGATGGTCACATCGCGCTAGTGTTTCCCGGGCCATATACCCGGCTCGTGCACGAAGAGCCCCCGGGTGCGGTGCCGACGTGGCCCGTCCGCTGGTCCCGCAGCACGTTCGCGCCCGTGCCCAACCCGGGTTAGGCGTGCCATGCCCGGGCACGAGACCCTGCCATCGCAGCACCCAGCGCGGCCCCCCGGGCGGCGGCCGGGCGCCCGGCGGCCGCTCCGGCGATTGCCGACGGGCAGGCGGCTGCAGCGCCTGCTGGCCGCCGACGTGGCCTCCCTCGGGTTGCCTGGGGCCCCCGCCGCGGCCGCCGTCGCGGGCAGGTCAGCGTACGGCGAGCCGGTCAGCGAGCGGCGGCTGGCCGGGCTGCCGCCCGCGGCCCGCCAGTACCTGGACTTCATGGGCGTGCCGGGCAGGCCAGCGGACTGGTCGTTCCAGCTGCACGCCACCGGCCAGTTCCGGATGCGCCCCAGCTGGCCGTGGCTGCCTTGTGACGTGTGGCAGTACAACCTCGCCCCCGTCATCACCCGGATCTTCTACATCCGGATCACCGCGGCGGCCGTGCTGCCGATGACGGGGCGCGATGTCTACCTGCGTGGTCACGGCGGCCTGCGGGCGAAGCTGTTCGGGCTGATCCCGGTCGCCGCGGGCGCTGGGCCCACCTGCGACGTCAGCGAACTCGTCACGTACCTCAACGACGCCGTGTTCTGCGCCCCCTCCATGCTGCTCAGCCTTCCAGTGACCTGGTCCCCGGCCGGAGACCGGTGCTTCGACCTGACCCTGCACGACGCCGGTCAGCATGTCCGCGCCCGGGTAGTCACCGACACCGACGGCGCGCCGGTGGATTTCAGCGCCGAGGACCGCTGGTGCGATCTGCCCTCCGGGCTGACCCGGGTGCGCTGGACCACCCCGGTGCGTGGCTCGCGCCGGGCGGACGGCCGCTGGCTGCCGTCCTCCGGCGAGGCCATCTGGCACCTGCCCGACGGCGACTTCAGCTACACCACGTTCCACTTCGACCCCGCGGGCATCCGCTTCAACGTCCCGGCTGACCAGTTCTGAGCCGCCGCCTCCTCCGGCCAGGCTGGGCAACTGCGCGGTGAACACCGGGCGTCCATCCGCGCCCGGTGGCATGGCCATTCCGGTAATCCACTGGCTGCCAGGCAGAAAGCCTGAGCCGGGCGGTGCGCCCGGCCCGCGGCTGGGCGATGATAGGGGTGGATGCCGTCGGCGGCGCAGGAGAGCGGTCCCGCGCCAGCGGGCCGCCTCCGGAACGGCCGGCTGACGTCCGACGCCCTGGTTCGCCGGGACTTTCGGCCCTAATCGTGGCAATGAGCACCCGCCACGCTGGTGTGCAGGATCATCGGCAACAACAGGAGGCAGTTCCGTTGACCGCGCGTACGGAGACTGGTTATTCGTATGCCCTGCTAGCCGACGGCACCACCATCACGATCCGGCCCGCCCGCCCGGGGGATTACGAGTCAGTCAAGCAGCTGCACGAGGCGATGTCGCCGGACAACCTCTACCTCCGTTTCTTCAGCATGAGCCGGCAAGCCGCCGAGCAGGAGGCCCGCCGGGTGTGCCGGGGGGATGGGCCGGGCCGTGGCGCGCTGCTCGGCTGGCTGGGTGATGAGCTCGCCGGGGTCGCCAGTTACGAGGCCGCCGGCGCGCCCCCTGGCCACGCCGAGGTCGCGTTCGCCGTGGCGGACGCCATGCACGGCCGTGGCGTGGCCACGCTGCTGCTGGAGCACCTGGTGTCGCTGGCCCGGGCGCGCGGCGTGCAGGTGTTCACCGCGGAGACGCTGGCGGAGAACGCGGCGATGCTGCGGGTGTTCGCCGACGCGGGGCTGGGCGTGCAGCGCGTGCTGGAGGACGGGGTGGTCGAGCTGACCATGCCGATCCCGCGCAGCGCCGCGCTCGGCGAGGCCAGCTTGTACCTGGACGCGGTGGCGGGCCGGGAACAGCGGGCCGACGTGGCCAGCCTGGAGCCGCTGCTCGCGCCGCGCTCCGTGGCGGTCATCGGCGCGGGCCGTCACCCCGGGTCGATCGGCCGCTCGATCCTGCTGAACATCCGGCATGCCGGGTACGCCGGCGACCTGTACGCGGTGAACCCGCACCTCACCGAGATCGAGGGCATCCCCTGCGTGCCGGCGCCGGCAGCGCTGCCGGAGCCGCCTGACCTGGTGCTGGTGGCGGTGCCCGCAGCCCACGTCGTCGAGGTGGCGGAGGAGTGCGGGCAGCACGGGACCAAGTCCCTGGTCGTGATCAGCTCCGGCCTCGACGCGGCGGCATCAGCCAGCCTGCTGCACACCTGCCGGCGCTGGGGCATGCGCCTGGTGGGGCCGAACTGCTTCGGCGTCGCCGTCCCGGGCATCGGGCTGGACGCCACGTTCGCCGTGCGTCACCCGGCACCAGGCCGGGCCGGGCTGGTGGTCCAGTCCGGCGGGGTCGGTGTCGCGCTGCTGGAGCACTTCTCCCGGCTGGGCATCGGCATCTCCTCGTTCGCGTCCGTCGGCGACAAGCTGGATGTGTCCGGCAACGACATGCTGCAGTGGTGGGCGAAGGACGGCACCACCCGGCTGGCCGTGCTGTACCTGGAGTCCTTTGGGAACCCGCGGAAGTTCGCCCGCACCGCGGCCCGGGTCAGCGCGACCATGCCGGTGCTCACCGTGCACGCCGGGCGGTCCGCGCCCGGCCAGCGCGCCGCGGCCTCGCACACGGCGGCCGCGGCCGCCCCGCTGGTCACCCGGCAGGCACTGTTCGAGCAGGCGGGCGTCATCGCCACCACCAGCTTCGGCGAGCTGCTGGACGCGGTTGTGCTGCTGGCCGCCCAGCCGGTCCCGGCCGGCAGCCGGGTCGCCGTGGTATCCAACGCGGGCGGGGCGGGCGTGCTCGCCGCGGACGCCTGCGTCGAGGCGGGCCTGGTGGTCGCCACGCCGAGCCACCCCGCCCAGGCCCGGCTGGCCAGCATCCTGCCGCCGGGCGCCGCCCTGGGCGGGCCGGTGGACACCACCGCGGCGGTCAGCGCCGAGGCGTTCCGCACCGCACTGGAAGTGGCGGCCAGTGACGTCGGGGTGGACGCACTCCTCGCGCTCGTCGTGCCGACCGCCGCCTCCGAGCTGATCCCGGCGCTGACCGCGGCCAAGCTCCCGGTCCCGGTCGCCGCGGTCGTGCTCGACCAGGCGGATGGCGTCCGGCTGCTGCCCGGCGGTGCGGGCGCAGCTGATGTGCCTGCCTATGCCTACCCGGAGAGCGCCGCGCGGGCGCTCAGCCGGGCGGCCCGCTACGGCTCGTGGCGCTCCCGGCCTGCCGACACGGTCCCGCAGATCGAGGGCCTCCAGGTGCCGGAAGCGCGGGCGCTGATCGCGGACTTCCTCGGCCGGGTACCCGGCGGCGGCTGGCTGCCGCCCGCCGAGACCGATCAGCTGCTGCGCTGCTACGGCCTGCCGGTGGCGCCGAGCCGGCTGGCCGCAACCGCCGACGAGGCCGCCGTCGCCGCCGTGGACCTGGGCGGTCATGTGGCGGTCAAGGCGAACGTGCCCGGCCTGGTGCACAAGACCGACGCCGGGGCCGTGCTGCTCGACCTGCGCGGGCCGGACGAGGTCCGGCAGGCCTTCGCGGACCTGACGCAGCGATTCGGCAGCAGGCTGACCGGGGTGCTCATCCAGCCCATGATCAGCGGCGGGACCGAGACCATCATGGGCGTGGTGCAGGAGCCGGTGTTCGGCCCGCTGGTGGTCTTCGGCCTGGGCGGCGTCGCCACCGAGGTCCTCGGCGACCACGCGGCCCGGCTCGCGCCGCTGACCACCACCGACGCCGATGACCTGATCCACTCGATCCGGGCCGCGCCGCTGCTGCTCGGCCACCGTGGCCAGCCGCCCGCGGACATCGCCGCGCTGCGGGACACGCTGCTCCGTGTGTCGCAGCTCGCCGACGACCTGCCACAGGTCGCCGAGCTCGACCTGAACCCGGTGATCGCCCGCCCCGACGGCGTCACCGCGGTGGACGCGCGGATCCGGGTGTCCAACGCCGGGGCCGCCGACCCGTTCCTGCGCCAGCTGCCCACGTCCGCCAGCAAGGACACCTGACCCTGGGCGGCACCTGACCGCCCGGCCCCTGACCGCCCGCTCAGCCACCCGGACCCGCCCGTCCCGAAGGAGCCCGTACCCCATGACCGTGACCACGCAGCCGGAGCTCACCGAAGCCCAGCTACAGGCGCTGGACGGCTACTGGCGCGCCGCGAACTACCTGTCCGTCGGCCAGATCTACCTGATGGCCAACCCGCTGCTGGCCGAGCCGCTGCGGCCCGAGCAGATCAAGCCGCGGCTGCTCGGCCACTGGGGCACCACCCCCGGGCTCAACTTCCTCTGGTCCCACCTGAACCGGGCGATCGTCACCCACGACCTGGAGATGATGTACGTGATCGGGCCCGGGCACGGCGGCCCCGCGGCGCATCGCCAGCACCTGGCTGGACGGCAGCTACACCGAGATCTACCCGAGCATCGGCCAGGACGCCGTCGGGCATGGCCCGGCTGTTCCGGCAGTTCTCCTTCCCCGGCGGGGTGCCCAGCCACGTCGCGCCGGAGACGCCCGGGCTCGATCCACGAGGGCGGCGAGCTGGGCTACTCGCTCTCGCACGCGCACGGCGCCGCGTTCGACAACCCGGACCTCATCGTGGCCTGCGTCGTCGGCGACGGCGAGGCGGAGACCGGGCCGCTCGCCACGAGCTGGCATTCGCGGCAAGTTCCTCGACCCGGCCCGGGACGGCGCGGTGCTGCCGATCCTGCACCTGAACGGCTGGAAGATCGCCAACCCGACCGTGCTGGCCCGGATCCCGGAGCCGGAACTGGATCGCGCTGCTGCGCGGGTACGGCTACGAGCCGCTGGTCGTGGCCGGATCGGATCCGGCCGCGTGCACCAGGAAATGGCCGCGCGCGCTGGACAGCGCCATCGCCAGGATCCGCGCGCATCCAGGATGCAGGCACGCTCCGGCGGACCGGAACCGGACCGGGACCGCCGGCCGGGTGGCCCCGGCCCGCGCTGGCCGATGATCGTGCTTCCGCACGCCGAAGGGCTGGACCGGCCCGGCCGTGGTCGACGGGCTACCGGTGGAGGGCACCTGGCGGGCGCACCAGGTGCCGCTGGCCGAGGTCCGCACCAACCCGGGCACCTGCGCCAGCTCGAGGAGTGGATGCTGTCCTACCGGCCGGGCGAGCTGTTCGACAGCGAGGGGCGGCCGCGGCCGGAGATGCTCCGCTTCGTCCCGGCCGGCGACCGGCGGCTGGGGTCCAGCCCGCACGCCAACGGCGGCCTGCTGCTGCGCGACCTGGTCCTGCCCGACTTCCGCGACTACGCGGTGCCGGTCCCCCGCCGGGCGCCACGATGTCCGAGCCCACCCGGGTGCTCGGCGGGCTGCTCCGCGACGTGATGCGGCGACAACCTCGGCGCGGCCAACTTCCGCGTCTTCGGGCCCGACGAGACGGCCTCGAACCGGCTGGACGCGGTGCTACGAGGTCACCGGCAAGACCTGGGAGGAGGCCACGCTGCCGGTCGACGAGCACCTGGCGCCCGCGACGGCCGGGTGATGGAGATCCTGTCCGAGCACACCTGCCAGGGCTGGCTGGAGGGCTACCTGCTGACCGGGCGGCACGGCCTGTTCTCCTGCTACGAGGCGTTCATCCACATCGTGGACTCGATGTTCAACCAGCACGCCAAGTGGCTGAAGGTCGCCCGGCGCTGCCCTGGCGGCGGCCGGTCGCCTCGCTGAACTACCTGCTCACCTCGCACGTGTGGCGGCAGGACCACAACGGGTTCTGCCACCAGGACCCCGGCTTCATCGACCACGTGGTGAACAAGAAGGCCGAGGTCGTCCGGGTCTACCTGCCGCCGGACGCGAACACCCTGCTGTCGGTGGCCGACCACTGCCTGCGCAGCCGGAACTACGTCAACGTGATCGTGGCGGGCAAGCAGCCGACCCCGGACTGGCTGGACATGGACGCCGCGATCCTGCACTGCACCCGGGGCGCCGGGATCTGGGAGTGGGCCAGCAACGACCGCGACGGCACCGAGCCCGACGTGGTGCTGGGCTGCGCCGGCGACGTGCCCACGCTGGAGGTGCTGGCCGCCACCAACATCCTCCGCGAGCACCTGCCCGACCTGCGGGTCCGGGTGGTCAACGTGGTCGACCTGATGCGGCTGCAGCCGGAGACCGAGCACCCGCACGGGATGAGCGACGCCGAGTTCGACGCGCTGTTCACCACCGACCGCCCGGTGATCTTCGCGTATCACGGCTACCCGTGGCTGATCCACCGGCTGACCTACCGCCGCGACGGCCACCACAACTTCCACGTCCGCGGGTACAAGGAGGAAGGCACGACCACCACCCCGTTCGACATGGTGGTGATGAACGACATGGACCGGTTCCACCTGGTCATGGACGTCATCGACCGGGTCCCCGGGCTGGGCGACACGGGCCGCCTGGCTGCGCCAGCAGATGGTCGACACCCGGGCCAGGCACCGGGCCTGGGTCCGGGAGCACGGCGAGGACCTGCCCGAGGTCGCGAACTGGACCTGGCCGGGCGCCCGGCCGCACCACGGCCATGACCGATGGACGTCCTCGTCGTCAACGCCGGGTCGAGCAGCCTCAAGCTCAGCCTGCTCGATCCGGCGGACGAGATCGTGGCGGCCACCGAGGTCGAGCACTGGGACACCGACGGACCACGCCGCCGCTCAGGACATTCCTCGCCGAACGCCCGTCCCGGCGTCGGTGCCGTCGGCCACCGCATCGTGCACGGCGGGCCGGTCTCGACCGCGCCAGCGGTGCTCGACGCACGGCGTACCGGCAGGCCATCGAGGCCGTCACCGACCTGGCGCCGCTGCACCAGCCCCGGGCGCTGGCCGGCATCGACGCAGTGTCCGCGCTGCTGCCCGGACATGCCCGCCGTGGCCTGCTTCGACACCGCGTTCCACGCCGGGATGCCGGCCGCCGCCGCCACCTACGCCCTGCCCGCGGCCTGGCGGGAGCGGTTCGGCCTGCGCCGGTACGGGTTCCACGGCCTGTCGCACAGTTACGCCAGCCGCCGCGGCGCCGAGCTGCTGGGCCGCCGGCCGGCGCGGCTGCGCATGGTGACCTGCCACCTCGGCGCCGGTGCCTCGCTCGCCGCGGTCCAGGGCGGCCGCAGCGTGGACACCACGATGGGCTTCACCCCGCTGGAAGGCCTGGTGATGGCGACCCGGGCCGGCAACACCGATCCGGGCCTGCTGATCTGGCTGCTCAGCGACGGTCGGCTGTCCGTGACCGAGCTGGCGGCCGGGCTGGAGCACGCGGTCCGGCCTGGCCGGCCTGGCCGGGTCGGCGGACATGCGGGAGGTGCAGCGGTCCGCGGCCGCCGGTGACGCGGCCGCCGTCCTGGCCATCGACGTGTACCTGCACCGGCTGCGCCAGCTGATCGCCGGCGATGGCCGCGGCCATGGACGGCCTGGACGCGCTGGTGTTCACCGGCGGCGTCGGCGAGCACGCGCCCGCCGATCCGGTCCCGGGCCGTGCCCGGCTTCCTCGGCGCCGCCGTCGACGAGCCGCGCAACCAGGCCGCCGACCGGCGACGCCGACATCACCGCGCCCGGCGCGCGGCGTCGCCACGCTCGTGATCACCGCCCGCGAGGACATCGAGATCGCCCGCCAGGTCCGCACCCTGCTGCGCTAGCTGGCCCGGCCAGCCCGGCGGTCAGTGCGGTTCATCGTGCCCCTCCCGCGGGGCACTAGGCACCGCGCTGATGGGCGAGGCGGCGCGGGAGGGCACGGTGCCGGAAGGCCCAGCCACGCAGGCCGTGGCCGACCGCCTGGTCGAGGGCCGGGGGTGGCACGGCCACGACCGGGCACTCGGCGTGGGCCAGGCAGTAGCGGCTCACTCGCGAACCGGCCAGGCGGCGCAGCGCGCCACGGCGCCCCGCCCCGACGACCAGCACGTCAGCGGGCTGATCGGCGGCCGCGACGAGGACCTTACCCGGCTCGCCGCGCGCCACGACCGGCTCGGCCAGGCGGCCGGCGGCAAGGCCGCCCCAGGCGTGGTCGAGGGCCGTCCACAGCCGCAGCCACGCGGCATCTCGCCAGATCTGAAGCAGGAAGCCGGAGGGCTGGCGGCGCTCGGCGAGTTCCCCGCCCGGCGGCACCCAGGCCAGGACGGGAACCAGGGTGGCGTCGTTCTCCCGGGCCAGGTCGGCCGCGTAGCGCAGCGCCTGCAAGCTGCCCGGTGAGCCGCTGGCGCCGATGATGATCCGACGTGTGCCGGACACAGTTACTCCTCTGCCTGCAGATATCTCCCGGCTTCCAGTTAACCTGGCCTGCCTAGCAGCGGGGGCACCTGCTCACGCGTTCCTAACAGCCAGCGGCGCTATTCATGCGCGCAGCGCTGGCTCGGGGGGTCGCCCTCAGAGATTCGTCAAAGTCGCGGGACGTGTTTAGCCTGGCCGGAGGGCTAGTAGTTGGAGTGGGCGGCGGGGGTTCTGGGCGTTGCGGCGTGTTTCCTCCGTGATCTTGGTTACTCCTTGTAGCCGGAACAGGGTGATGACGAGGTTGGTGAGGGCGGCCGCTTCCCGGCATGCGAACCTTCAAGCCGTGGTCGAGGGTACCGAGCTGGCTCCGAGCGGAATTTGGCGGTCCTAAGCTGTCGTAGCCGTGCTGGTCACCGACGCGTCCGGGACCGCGGGCTGGTTGCTGACGGCATAGCCGGCCAGGCCGCCTTCGAGGCGGGCGAGGGCGCGGGTGGCCTGTGATCGCGCGTCCGCCGCGAGCCGCCGTCCGTGCCATCCGGCGAGGACCCTGGCCCGCACGTGGGCGACCAGCGCCCGGTGCACCCCCATCAGCGCGCTGGCCGCCGCCTGGGCCTCGACGTCCCCGGCGTCCCGGCCGGTTTCCTCGGCAAGAAGGCGGGCGAGCGCCTGCGTGTGGCGGGCTACGACCTCCCGCTCGCGTACCTGCAGCGCCGGGCTGCCGCCGATCAGCGTTGCGCCCTTGGTGATTGCCGTTGCGGCTTCGTCGGTGGCGAGGCGTCCCGGCCCTTCGACAAGCAGGCGGCCGAACGCCGTGACCGCTGACTCCCCGGGGCCGCGGCGGCGGACCGCTTCGATGAGCTTTTCCTCGAAGAACTGCAGGCCCGCGAAGACCAGGTCCTCCTTGGCCGGGAAGTAGTTGAAGACGGTCACCTCGGACACGCCGGCCGCCCGGGCCACCTCGGCGACGGTCACCGCGTCAAAGCCGCGGTCGGCGAACAGCCGCGACGCCGCCTCGAAGATCAGCTGCCTGGTCTGCTGCTTCTTGCGCTCGCGCAGGCCGAGTTCGACGGTCATGGCCTCCAGCCTACCAGAATCGCTTTAGTGACTAAAGACTCTAAGCGACCATAAACTTTTAGCAGCATAATCTTTCCGACACAGCCTGCAGAAGGAGGAACCGTGACTCCCGGTACAGTCAGCGCGCGCGGCGCAGCCCCGGCGGAGCCCCTGCCCCCCGCCGCCGCGACCGCAGGGACGGAGCCGGCCACAGGCGCGCTCCGGGTCTCATCGCGGTTCCGGCTGCGGGGGGCGGCCTACAAGGCAGCCCTCACCGCCCACATCCTGGCCGCGGCCGCCTGGTTCGGCATCGCGGTCGTCGTTGCCTTCTGCGGAATCGCCGCGGCGGCGACGAGCAACCCGGCGTTGCCCCACGTGTTCTTCACGATGATGCAGACGGCCCCCTGGCTGTCCATCCCCGTCGGGCTGATGGCCGTGGCCACCGGCGTCCTCCTCGGGCTGGGGACGGCCCACGGCCTGATCCGCCACTGGTGGGTCGTCGCCAAGATCGTCATCGCCGCCGCGGTGATCCTCGCCGACGCGCTGATCATCGGCCCAGCCGCCCAGCATGCCGTGCAGAGCGGGCACGCCTCAGGCGTGCTGCGCGGCGCCACCATCGGCCACGTCTGCGTCCTCGCCGTGGCGATCGCCCTGGCGGTCTTCAAGCCACGGGCCCGCACCCCGTGGGGCCGGGCCGCACCGTCACAGGCGGCGGCAGATGAGCCGGGGCGCCCTTCGCTCCAACCACCCCCCCAGGTCCGCGGACCCAAACCGGGGGAACCCGGGCCCGCAGGAAGGACAAAACCGGTGAACACCGAGAACCTGGCGACGCCCAGCCAGCAGCAGATCCTTGACCCGGGACAACACCCGGCGCAAGCCGGTGCGGCAGGTGACGGCGACGACGCCCCGGCCGTGCACACGCGGGGCCTGACCAAGCGGTATGGCCCCCGCACCGTCGTGGACAGCCTGGACATCGACATACCAGCCGGGGTGGTGGCCGGTTTCGTGGGGCCCAACGGCGCCGGGAAAACCACCACCCTTCGGATGCTGCTGGGCCTGGTACGCCCCAGCGCCGGGGGCGGGCGCGTCCTGGGCGCGCCACTGACCAGCCCCGCCCGGTACCTGGGCCGGGTGGGCGCGCTGATCGAGAGCCCAGCCTTCTACCCGAGCCTGTCCGGCACCCGGAACCTGATGGTCCAGGCAACCCTGGGCGGCCTGGATCCGGCCCGGATCCCAGCGCTGCTCGAACGGGTTGACCTGGCCGGGCGCGCGGAGGATCCCTACCGCACCTACTCGCTGGGCATGAAGCAGCGCCTCGCCATCGCCGCCGCGCTGCTGGGCGACCCGGCCCTGCTCATTCTCGACGAGCCGACCAACGGCCTCGACCCGGCCGGGATCCGCGAAATGCGCGGCCTGGTCCGCTCGCTGGCCGACGACGGGCCCACCGTCGTGATCTCCTCCCACCTGCTCAGCGAGGTACAGCAGGCCTGCGACTGGCTGGTGATGATCAAGGATGGGCGGCGTGTGTTCCAGGGTTCCACCGCGCAGCTGCTCGCCAGCGGCGGCGACGAGCTCGTGCTCGGCTGCCAGCACCCCGCTGATCTGCCCCGGCTGAGCGACCTGCTGACCCGCCGCGGGCTGCACTGGGCACGCGACGGCAGCCGGCTGCGGGTGCCGCTGCGCCAGCTGCAGGCTGATCTCGAACGGGCGGGCGGGCTGTCCGGCCAGATCGCCGAGATCAACAGAGCGGCCATGGCCGAGGACCTGATACTGGTCGAGCTCACCACCACCCACGCCAGCCTCGAAGACCGCTACGAAACATTGATGGCAGAAGGTGCCCGATGATCCGCTCGCTGCGCGCCGAACTACTCAAGCTGCGCCGCCCCAGCATCATCTACGGGGCCGGCGGGTCAGCGGCCGCCCTCGCGCTCCTGGCCACCATCGTGACCTTCACCACCGCCAAGGCCAGACCGCCGCGAGTGCTCAACGTCGCGGCGTCCCTCACCACGACCCTCGGTCAGCTCGCCGGTTCTGGCGGGCTGAGCCGCGGGTTCAGCATCGCGGCCGGTGTCCTCGGCCTGCTGGTTTTCGTGCTGTTCATGACCAGCGTCACGACCGAGTACGGCCTGGGCACCATCCGCGTCATGCTCACCAGGCAACCCGCCCGGTCCCGGCCGCTGGCCTGGAAAGCTCCTTGCCCTCGTCTGCTGCGCCGCCGCCGCCCTGCTGCTGGCTGAAATCCTCAGCATCGGCGCCGCGGTAGCGCTGGCTCATGCACGGGGAATCTCTACCGCCGCCTGGTTCACTGGCACCGGGCTGCGGCACGCTGCCACCGACTACGCCAATGCCCTGATCACCGCCACCTGCTACGGCGTGACCGGCGCGGCAATCGGCGTGCTGGTGCGCTCCACCCCACTGGCGCTCGGCCTAGGCATCGCGTGGCTCGGCCCCGTCGAGCATATCCTCCAGCTGTCCTGGAGCAACGCGGCGAACTGGCTTCCCGGGCTGCTCTTCGACGCCATCGCCACGGGTGGCACCGCCACCGCCTCCTCATACCAGCGCGCGCTCATCTTCTCGCTCGTCTTTAGCACCGCCGCGCTTACCATCGGCGCGGCCAGCTTCCTGCGCCGTGACGTCAGCACCTGACACAGCCGGCGCACGGCCCGGGCTCACCGGCGCCAGACCACAGCCCAAGGGCACACGCAACGGAGGATTCACGGGCCAGCCTCAACGACAAGGTAACCCGAAACGAGGACCTGACCGCGCTGGTCGTCGCTGCCCACGAATCGAGACTGGTGCGCGTGGCCACGACCGCAGACAGTCGGCATTCGAGAGCCGCCCAGATCGAGCCGCGGATAGCGCGCACGCCGACACGCCAATCACCGAGGGCAACCAGGCGGCTAGATCCTCGGGCGGCGGGTGGGCGGACACGGAAAGACCGAGTACCAGCAGCCCGGGACTTCAGCGCGGCTGCCAGGCCGTCCGGTTCGCGAAATAGCACCCCGGCCGGTGTACCGCGAGCCCTCACACACTCCGGCGCCCGGGCACCCCCGCCGCAAACCGGCCGGCGCCGCTCAACCACCAGGCCATCCGATCACGCACAGTCACACCGACTTTGACTAGTCCCTGGGGTCGCCCTCCCGGATCCCCCCGGGATCAATGGCCCCGCGAAACACCCCCTCCGGGGCGCAGCGTGGCGAGCGGCAGCCTGGCGAGCGGCAGCGTACAGGCGGCTCGCGAGACGGTTCAACGGCGTGGCGATGATTGAGACGATCAGGGTGTGACCGACGAAGCGACAAAGCACAATCAGGCGGCGTACGACCGGATCGCCGGCCTCTACGCGGAGCACTGGGCGGACCGCAGCCGGTCATTCCCTGATCTGCGGGCCGCCTTCGCTGCCCTCTTGGCCCCAGCAGCGGACGTCGCTGACCTGGGCTGCGGCCCGGCCGGTGATGGCGCGCTGTTCGCGCAGGCGGGACACCATGTGGCCGGCCTCGACCGCTCGGCCGGGATGCTGGACCACGCTGCGAGGGCGCTGCCCGGCCGGGTGGTGCAGGCGGACCTGCGGCGCCTTCCTCTGGCCCGCGAGAGCCTCGATGGGATCTGGTGCTGCGCAGCCCTGCTCCACGTGCCCCAGGACGAGACCATGGCCGTCCTGAGCGAGATGCGCCGCGTGCTGCGCCCCGATGGTCACCTGGCCCTGGTCACCGCGCTCGGGCAGGGAACCCGGCTGGAGCCGGTGCCCTACGCTCCAGCCACGCGACGCTGGTTCTTCTACCGGGATGCCGCTGAGCTAACTGAGCAATTGTGCGCGGCCAGGCTCTACGTGCTGGCCATGACCGAGGAATCTACCTCCCGCCACTGGCTCAAAGTCCTGGCCCGCGCTACCTGAGCGGCACGAAGCGGCGCTGGCGCTCGGGCGATGTTGACATGCGCTCCAATATGAGAGTAGCTTTCTTTCAGAGTTAACTATCAAAGGACAGTCTCTAGCTCTAGGGATGGTGGGTCATGAGCGGTTCCGACGCCCGCAGGTGGTGGGCACTGATCGCGATCTCGGCGAGCGTGCTGGTCGTCGGGCTGGACCTGACCGTGCTCAGCCTGGCCTTGCCGGTGCTGTCCGTGCAGCTGCACGCCTCCACGACCGACCTGCAGTGGTTTTCCGCGGCCTACAGCCTGGTGCTGGCGGCGGCGCTGCTGCCGGCCGGGCTGCTCGGCGACCGGGTCGGCCGGAAGAAGATGCTGCTGATCGCGCTGGCGGTGTTCGGCGCCAGCTCGGTGGCCTGCGCCATGGCCAGGTCCCCGGCCGAGCTGATCGCCGCCCGCGCCGTACTCGGGCTCGGCGCCGCGGTGATCCTCCCGATGTCGATCGCGGTGCTGCCGGTCCTGTTCACCGAGGAGGAACGGCCGAAGGCGATCGCGGTGGTGATGGGCGCGACGTTCATCGGCTTCCCGGTCGGCCCGCTGCTGGGCGGCTGGCTGCTGGACAACTTCTGGTGGGGCTCGGTCTTCCTGATCAACGTGCCGGTCGTGGTGCTCGCGCTGATCGCCGTGGCGACGCTGATGCCGGAGTCTCGCGGGGCCCGGAGTTCCCGGATCGACCTGCCCGGGATCGCCCTGTCCAGCCTGGGCCTGGCCAGCCTGACCTACGGGTTCATCAGGGCCGGGCGAGGACGGCTGGAGCGATTCCGCGACGGTGGCCACGATAGTGGCCGGGGTGGTGGCGCTGGCCGCGTTCGTGGCCTGGGAACGCCGCATCACCCGTACCGGCACCGGCACGCCCCTGGTCGAGCTGGCCTTGTTCCGCTCCGCCGGGTTCACCTGGGGCACCATGCTGACCACGTTCGTGTCGTTCGCGATGTTCGGCATCCTGTTCGCCATGCCGCAGTACTTCCAGGAAGTGCGGGGCCTGGACTCGTTCGGCAGCGGGCTGCGGCTGCTGCCGCTGATCGGCGGGATGGTGGTCGGCATGCTGGCCGGCACCCGGCTGCAGACCCCGCGCAAGGCCCCGGCGGGCCAGCCCGGCAAGGCCGCCCCGCTCGGAGCCAAATGGCCTGGTCACCGCGGGCTTCCTGATCATGGCGGCCGGGCTGGCCGTGGGCGCGGGCACGCACCTGGGCAGCGGGACCGGCTTCACGGTGGCCTGGTTCGCGGTCGCCGGGCTGGGACTCGGCCTGGCCATGCCCGCGGCCATGAACGCCGCGCTCGGCGCGCTGTCCCCGGAGCGCAGCGGCTCCGGCTCCGCCCTGATCACCGCCATGCGGCAGGTCGGCGCGACCATCGGGGTCGCGGTGCTGGGCACGGTGCTGCTGTCGGCCTACCGGGACCGGCTCAGCCTGACCGGCCTGCCCGCGGCGGCGGCCAGCGCGGTCCGCAGCAGCGTGGCGGGCGGGGTGGCGGTGGCCCACGCCGCGAACTCAATAGCCCTGCTGGCGATGGTCCGCACCGCCTACGTGCACGGCATGGACGTCATGCTCCTGGTGTGCGCGGTCATCGCCGCGGTCAGCGCCCTGCTGGCCCTGGCCTTCCTGCCGCGCCGGGCCAGCACGGCCGCCCCGGCCACGGCGGGCGGGCCGGTCCCGGTTGGCACTGGTCCAGCCGGCTCTGGTCCGGCCAGCACTGGCCCCGCCAGCACTGGCCCCGCCAGCACTGATCCGGCCGGCACTGGCACGGCCGGCTCCGCTCTGGCCGACGTCGTCCTGGCGGAAGCGGCCGTCCCCGGAGACTCAGCGGCCCGGGCTGTCGCCGCTGCCGAGGAGACCAGGCAGAATCAGGGTCATGAGCGAGATCGGCACCGCTGACCAACCCGCCGGCCTGCGCGAACGCAAGAAGGCCAGGACGCGTGCTGCGATCCGGGAGCACGCGCTCCGGCTGTTCCGCGAGCAGGGCTACCAGGCCACCACCGTCGAGCAGATCGCCCAGGCGGCCGAAGTGTCCCCGGCCACGTTCTACCGCTACTTCCCGACCAAGGAAGACGCGGTGCTGCAAGACGACTTCGACCTGCTCGCCCTGGAGGCGTTCGCGGCGCAGCCGCCGGGCCTGAACACCATCGCGGCGGTGCGAGCGGCCATGGCCGACATGCACGCGTCCCTGACCCCCGAAGAACTTCTCCGGTGGCAGGAAACCACGGAGCTCACCATGGCGATCCCGGAGGTACGGGCCCGCGCGGTGGACGAGCTCACCCGCGCCATCGACGTCTGGGCCGAAGCGGTGGCGAAGCGGGTCGGCCGCCCGCCGGACGACCCGGCCGCGCGGGCGATAGCAGGCGCGCTGACCGGCGTGATCCTCTCGGCCGCGCTGCCGACCACACAGGGAGGCCGGCGACATGTTCGCGGCCATCGACGCCGCCCTGGCCCTGCTGGAAACGGGGTTCCCCATCTAGCCCCGGAAACAACGCGGTACATAGTGCGTCACCGGGGGCCCGCCTCGGAACAAACCGTTGCTCATGATCTCGAATCCGGGCAGTGGCCAGGACTCCTGGCGGGCCGAGCCGACGGGTTGTTCCTCTGCGAGCCCCGGCGGCGCACAATGTACCGGGCTTGTACCGCGCTAACGGGCTAAGGCCGTTAGCGGACGCCGCTGGGCCGGAACTGGACGCTGATCCGCGGGCCGACTGGGCGGGCGGTCTTCGGCACGGCATGCTCCCAGGTGCGCTGGCAGCTGCCGCCCATCACGATCAGGTCGCCATGGCCCAGCTCGTAGCGCACCGCCGGGCCGCCACCCCGGGCACCGCCACGGGGCCGGAGGGCCAGCGTTCGGGCTGCGCCCAGCGAGACGATTGCGACCATGGTGTCCTCGGCGGCACCGCGCCCGATCGTGTCGCCGTGCCAGGCCACGCTGTCCCGGCCGTCCCGGTACAGGCACAGGCCCGCGGTCCGGAACGGCTCTCCCAGCTCAGCGGCGTAATAGGTGTCGAGCGCGACGCGGGCCGCGGTCGAGGGCCGGGTCGGGCAGCGGCTGGTCCTCGGCGTAGAAGCAGAGCAGCCGCGGCACGTCCACGACCCGGTCGTACATGCGCCGCTTCTCCTCACGCCACGGCACGGCCCGGTGCAGCCGGCCGAACAGCACCGCGGCGCCCGCCATCCAGCCTCGGCACACGTCCACCCAGGCTCCGCTGCTGAGCTCGGTCCGCGTCACGGCCGGCCCGAGCGGCCCGGGGCCGGCTCATCCGCCAGGTCGAGCAGTGATCCCTGCCATGCACCCTGCATACCGCCAGCATACGCCCGGCTCAAACATATATTCGAGGCTGACCCTGGGCCGGGCGGGCCGGGGACCCGGGACCGGGGCGGGGGCAGGGCGGGGCGCGGTGCGTTGCGGAGGAGGGGCGGAGCGGGCGATGCCACCTGCGGTACGGGCGGCCGCGGTGCGCGGGCCGGGGCCTAGAGTGGTCCCGTGGCAGGCCGGGATCTGGGTGAGATCGTCGAGGCGGGATGGGCCAGCGCGCTGGCGCCGGTCGCGGGCCGGATCAGCGCGATGGGTGACTTCCTCCGGGCGGAGGTGGCCGCGGGCCGTTCGTACCTGCCCGCGGGCGACCGGGTACTACGTGCGTTCCAGCAGCCGCTGAGCGACGTGCGGGTGCTGATCATGGGGCAGGACCCCTACCCCACGCCCGGGCATCCGGTGGGACTGAGCTTCTCGGTTGCGCCGGACGTACGCCGCCTGCCCGCCAGCCTGCTGAACATCTTCCGGGAGTACTCCGCGGACCTGGGCTACCCGGCACCGTCCAACGGCGACCTGACGCCGTGGACCGAGCGCGGCGTGCTGCTGCTGAACCGGGTGCTCACCGTCGAGCCACGCAAGCCCGGGTCGCACCGTGGGCAGGGCTGGGAGGAAGTCACCGAGCAGGCCATCCGGGCCCTGGCGGCCCGCGGACACCCGCTGGTGGCGATCCTCTGGGGCCGCGACGCGCGGAACCTGGCCCCGCTGCTCGAGGGTGTGCCGCTGATCGAGTCCGCGCATCCCAGCCCGAACTCCGCCGATCGCGGCTTCTTCGGTTCACGGCCGTTCAGCCGGGCCAGCGCGTTGCTGGAACAGCAGGGCGCCGGGCCAATCGACTGGAAGCTACCCTGACCGGCCTCGTCTCGCCTGGATAGCGATGCCGTGTGTCTTATGCAAACGTCGCGTTAGGCACATCAACATCCACCGCTACCGTGGCCCTGACCTGCCCCGGCCGCTCGTGCAGGTCCTCCGGGCCTGCACTCACTGCTGGTTTTGGATAACGCTCCGTGGCTCGTGTGCCGCGGGCCGGGAATGTTGAACGGTCAACTATCGTTACCGGAAATGCGGCCAGCACGGCGGCTGAGCCGGTCCCAGGCGGTGACCGGTGCACGCGGGGCCGGAATGGCCGCACCTGAGTACTTACTTAGGCTGGACCTACGCTCAGCAGAGGAGATGCCATGCCAGCAGTCACCGTCGAGGACATTCTGGTCCTGCCGCGCATCCAGGAGCCGGACCCGGCCGCCGCCGCGGAGCGGCCCAGTGCGGTCCGTGACGACCGCGCCGTCCGGTTTCGAGGGCGAGGGCTTCCCGGTCCGCCGCGCGTTCGCCGGCGTGGACCTGCGCGCAGCTGGACCCGTTCATCCACATGGACCAGATGGGCGAGGTCGACTACGCGCCGGGCGAGCCGAAGGGCACCGCCTGGCACCCGCACCGCGGCTTCGAGACGGTCACCTACATCATCGACGGGATCTTCCGGCACCAGGACTCCAACGGCGGCGGCGGCCTGATCACCAACGGCGACACCCAGTGGATGACCGCGGGCGGCGGCATCCTGCACATCGAGGAGCCCCCCGAGGAACTGGTGATGAGCGGCGGGCTGTTCCACGGCTTCCAGCTCTGGGTGAACCTGCCCGGGCGCTGAAGATGACCAGCCCGCGCTACCAGGACATCCGGGCCCGGCAGGTGTCGCTGCTCTCCTCCCCGGACGGCGGCGCGCTGATCCGGGTCATCGCCGGCGACCTGGCCGGGCACCCGGGCCCGGGCGTCACCCACACCCCGATCACCCTGCTGCACGCCACCCTGCAGCCCGGCGCCCAGCTCCGGCTGCCCTGGCGGCGCGACTTCAACGCGCTGGTCTACGTGCTCGGCGGCTCCGGCACCGTCGGCGCGGACCACCGCCGGTGCGCACCGGCCAGCTGGCCGTGTTCGGCCGCTGGTGACGCGCTGACCGTACAGGCCGCCGCGACCCAGGAGGGCCCGGCCCGGGAGCTCGACGTCCTGGTCCTCGGCGGCCAGCCGATCCGGGAGCCGGTCGCCGCGTACGGCCCGTTCGTCATGAACACCAGGGACGAGCTGGTCCAGGCGTTCGAGGACTTCCAGGCCGGCCGCCTCGGCACCATCCCGGCGCAGCCCGGCCAGCCAGATCCCGGCGGAGCCGCATCCCGGTCACGACGTCCTGTAACCCTCCTCGTTCCTGGGCCGCTGGCCCTTTCTGTTCCCGCTGTGAGGGGCGCGGCGCCTTTAGTACGCCGCGCCCATCATGCTGCCCGGGACGGTGTTTCGTTGTGGCCGTTGCGGAGCGGGGTTAGGTGGCCGGAGCGGCGCGGGCTCCGCGAGCGGGTAGGTGACGCCCGGTCAGCCGCTCTGACTCGTGCCACAGGCGCTGCTGCACCGCGGCGTCATGGGAGCGGGCCGTCGATTCGACCCGGACTGGGTAGCCGGTGAACTGGGCCCGGCCTGGCGGCCCGTAGTAGTCGCCGCCGCGGGCCTGCGGGTCAGTCGCGGCGCGCACCGTGGCCAGCGCGCCAACCTCTGGGCTCTGCATCAGCCACGAGGTGAGCAGGCGCAGCCGCGGGCTCATCGCGGTCCGGGCCGCCCAGTTCATGTCCCGGCCGAACTCGGTGCGCGCGTTGCCGGGGTGCGCGGCCACCGCGATCGTGGCCGCCCCGGCCGCGGCGAGCCGCCGTTGCAGCTCATAGGTGAACATCAGGTTCGCCAGCTTGGACTGGAAATACGCATGGTGGAACCGGTAGCCGCGGTCGAACTGGAGGTCGTCAAAGTTGATCACACCGCGCCGGTGGCCGATGCTGCTGACCGTCACCACGCGCGATCCCGGAGTGGCCAGCAGCCGGTCCAGCAGCAGGCCGGTGAGGGCGAACGGGCCGAGGTGGTTGGTGGCCAGGGTGCGCTCGAAACCGTCCTCAGTCCGCTGCTGCCGGGGATTGAGCCCACCCGCGTTGTTGATGAGCAGGTCGATCCGTGGGTAGGCCGCGGCCAGTTGCTGCGCGGCCGCCTGCACGGACGCCAGGGCAGCCAGGTCCAGCTGCTGGGTGGCGACCCGCGCGCCCGGCACGGCCGTCCGGATGCGGGTGGCGGCGGCATCGGCCCGGGCCGGATTGCGGCAGGCGAGCACGACCGTGGCACCGGCCCCGGCGAGCACCCGGGCCACCACGAAGCCGAGCCCGGTGTTACCGCCGGTGATCACCACGGTCCGGTCCCGCTGGCGGGGCACGCAGGCCTCGGTCCACCGTGGCGTGGTCGCGTCGCTGGGCATGACTGCTGTCTCCTCCGGGGCTATAATCGGGACGTCTATCCCGCTTCTGCCGAAGATACGGGACGGCCGTCCCGTTTGTCAACGGCTGGGTGAGGGAGGTGCCGCGCGATGCCGGATACCGCCGGGCGGGGGCTGCGGGCCGACGCGCGGCGGAACCGGGCCCGGGTGCTGGCCGTGGCCGCGGAGGTCTTTGCCGCTGAAGGGCTGTCCGTGCCGGTACACGAGATCGCCCGCCGGGCCGGCGTTGGCACAGGAACTGTCAGCCGTCACTTCCCCACCAAGGAGGAACTGTTCGCGGCGATCTTGCTGGACCGGATGCAGCAGCTCAGCCAGCGGGCCGACGAACTGGCGGCCAGCCAGGCGCCCGGTGCCGCATTCTTCGCGTTCTTCGCCCTGGTAGCCCGCGAAGGCGCCGCGAACCGCGGGCTGGCGGAGGCGCTAGCGGGGGCGGGCTATGACCTGGAGGCGGCCGGCGAGCGCGCGGGGTTCGACGTATCGGGCCGGCTGCACGCGATGCTGGCCCGGGCCCAGCAGGCCGGGGACGTCCGGCCGGACGTTGGGTACCTGGATGTGAAGGCGTTGCTGGCGGGGTGCCTGGCCCGCGAGGTCACGGACGCCGCCGCGCTGGACCCGGTGATCGCGGTGATCAGCCAGGGACTGCGCACTGCGGACTGACTAGCCGGGCCGCGCCTACGGGGCTGCCAGCGCGAATTACTGGCCGCCGGCCCCGGCCCGGCTATCGCGTAATGGCCTGGGCGCGGCTGGGCCCCGGCCATTACGCTGGCGGGCAATGGGGGTATGCAGGACTTCCGCCGAGAGGCACGCAGGCATGAGTTACGAGAACACACCGGGCCAGCCCGATCCCGCCGAGCCGCCCGCCTATCCGCAGCAGCCCACCGCAGGCGGGCACACCACTCCGTACGGGCAGCCAATCATGCCCAGCAGCGGGCAGACGAACCCCTACGGTCAGCCCAGCACGCCCTGGGACAGCGCACCAGGCCAGTACGGCGTGCCCTACGGCGGCGGCCCCTGGCCGAGCGGCAGCCCGCCGCCGACCCGGATGACACTCGCGGTCATCGGCGCCGTGGCGGGCATCCTGTTCAGCACGATCCTCGGGCTGCCCTGCGGGCTGGTGGCCATCCGCTACGCCCGGCTGGTCCGGAAGCGCTGGGACGCCGGGGACGCCGCTGGCGCAACCAAGGCCTCGAGCCGGGCCCTGACCTGGGCAATCATCTCGCTCGTGCTGGACGCGGTCGGCGTGCTCCTGTTCATCTACCTGCTCAAGCACGGCACCAGCAGCACGACCGGCTGACCCGGATCAGCCGGCAGCCGGCTTGCTCCGCGGCCAGCCGGCGGAGCGCGGCACGGGCCACCGCGGGATCGGTCGTGGTCCAGAACGGCGGCAGTGACGCCCGGAGGAATCCGCCGTACCGGGCGGTGACCAGCCGCGGGTCGAGCACCGCGACCATCCCCCGGTCCTCCATCGTGCGCAGCAGCCGGCCTGCACCCTGGGCGAGCAGCAACGCGGCGTGGGTGACGGCCACCGCCATGAACCCGTTACCGCCGTGCGCGGCGATAACCCGCTGCCGGGCGGAGGCCAGCGGGTCATCCGGGCGGGGGAACGGGATCCGGTCGATCACCACGAGCTGGAGCGAGGAACCCGGCACGTCCACGCCCTGCCAGAGCGACAGCGTGCCGAACAGGCAGCTGGCCTCATCGGCGGCGAACTGGGTGACCAGCTGCCCGGTGGCGTCGTCCCCCTGGCAGAACAGCGGCTGGGCGATCTGGCTGCGCAGCTCGGCCGCGGCCTGCCGGGCCGCCCGCATCGAGGAGAACAGGCCGAGCGTCCGGCCGCCCGCCGCGGTGATCAGCTCCCGCAGCTCGGTGAGGTAGGTCTCGGGCAGGCCATCCCGCCCCGGCGGCGGCAGATGCCGGGCCAGGTACAGGATGCCGCGCCGCGGATGGTCGAACGGCGAGCCCACGTCCAGCCCGGTCCAGTCGAGGCTGTGCCGGTTCTCGCCCGGCGTCTCCGCTGGCTCGGCCCCGGGCGCGGCCGGTGCAGGTTCTCCTGGCGCAGCATCTTTTGACGCAGCCTCTTTCGACGCAGCTGCTTCTGCTGCACTCTCCCCAGGTGCCGGGGCGCCAGACTCTCCCGGCGCCGGGGCGCCAGACTCTCCCGGTGCCGGGGCGCCGGATTTCCCGGGCGCCGGCAGCCCCCACTGCCGGGCCAGCGGCTCGAACGATCCGCCCAGGGACAGCGTGGCCGAGGTGAGCACCACCGTCCGGCGGCGGAACAGCCGCTCCGCCAGCAGCCCGCCTACCTGCAGCGGAGCCACCCGCAACGTGACCGGCCGACGGGTGTCGTCGGCTGGCGGGCGGTCCAGCCACACCACCTCGGTCCGGGCGGCGATCTCCGGGACAAACGCCTTCAGGATCCGGTCCGCCGTCCCGGATACCTCGTCGAACCCGGCCAGCGCCGCCCGGGCCGCGGCCAGCGCGGCCGGGTCGTCGCCGATCTCCCGGGTGCTGGCCCGGACTTCCGTTGCGCACCCGGCGGCGGCGTCCCGCAGCGCGGCCAGCGCCACGGCCAGCGACTCGGTGAGCACGTCCATCCGGCCGTCCGGAGTCTCGGCGAGCACCCGCGCCGCTGCTTCTCCGGCCTCCCGCAGCCGCCCGGCCGTGTCGGGCAGGAGCAGCTTCGTACCGCGCCGGGCCGCTGTTTCCGCGGCCGCCGCGGACAGCTCCGCCGCGGCCGCCGTGGTGACCCGGTTCACCAGGTCGTGCGCTTCGTCAATGATCACCACGTCGTGCTCAGGCAGGACCGCGTAGTCCTCCAGCGCGTCGATGGCGAGCAGCGCATGGTTGGTGACGACGATGTCCGCCTTGCCGGCTTCCTCCCGGGCCTGCTCAGCAAAGCACTCGGAGCCGAACGGGCAGCGCTGGGCGCCAAGGCACTCCCGGGCACTGACCGAGACCTGCCGCCAGGCCCGCTCGTCCACCCCGGGTACCACCTCGTCCCGGTCGCCCGTGCGCGTGCTGGCCGCCCACTCGCCCAGCCGCTTCACCTGCTGCCCGATCACCGAGGTCACGGCCGGCTCGAACAGCACGTCCCCGGGCTCGTCCGGGGCACCGGACCGGAGCCGGTGCAGGCACAGGTAGTTACGCCGGCCCTTGAGGATGGCGAAGACCGGCGCCCGGCCGAGCAACGGCGCCAGCGCCGCCGACAGCCGGGGCAGGTCACGGTCGATCAGCTGGCGCTGCAAGGCGATCGTCGCGGTGGCCACCACGACACTGCCGCCGCCCGCGACCGCGTGCGCCGCCGCGGGCACCAGATAGCCGAGCGACTTACCGGTGCCGGTGCCCGCCTGGACCGCGAGATGCTCCCCCGAGGCGATGCTCTGCTCGACCGCCTCGGTCATCGTCACCTGGCCGGGCCGCTCCGCCCCGCCGATGCCGCTGACCGCCGCGGCGAGCAAGGTCGCGGCCCGGGGGGCGGCCGGGGACAGCGAGAGTTTCCGCGCGGGGGGCACAGCAGCAAACGCTACCGGCCCCCTCGGTCACCTGACCTCCATGCCACACCGTCGTCCCACCCCAACTTCCCGACTCGGTCACCTGACCTCCATGCCACACCGTCGTCCCACCCCAACTTCCCGACTCGGTCACCTGACCTCCATGCCACACCGTCGTCCCACCCCAACTTCCCGACGTGGCACCCCCCACCTCCCACACCCCCAGCCTCAGCAGTACCGCGGCCCGTCGCTATGTGGTGGCTAATGCGCCTATGTGCTGCACGATCCACCACATAGCGGGGACCAAGCGGGAGCGGCGGGAAAATCGGTGGACGGGGTGGGCGGGGGGGCCTAGCGTCGGTCCAGCACCGAGTTCACCAGCACCGAGTTCACCAGCACCGAGGAGCAGGCCATGTCGATGGTCACGATGTTCCGTGCCCGGGCAGCGGCCAGCAGCACGGCGGCCTGCACAGCGGCCATCAGCACGGGGATCATCGGCACGGGGATCATCGGCACGGCGGCCGGCGGCGCCGAACCCGCGCGGAGCGCACTTCCTGGCTGACCCGGCACTGATCACCCAGCTGGTCCGGGCGTCCGGGCCGGCCCGGGACAGCTGGTGCTCGACCTAGGGGCGGGCTACGGGGCCATCACGACCGCGCTGGCCGCATCCGGTGCGCGGGTGATCGCGGTGGAGCGCGATCCACGGTCAGCGGCGGTACTGCGCCGCCGGGTGAGCCGGAGCCCGCTGGTCAGCGTGGTCGAGGCCGACCTGCGGGAGATCCCGCTGCCGCACCGGGACTTCCTCGTTGTGGCCAACATCCCGTTCGCCATCAGCACGTTGCTGCTGCGGCGGCTGGCCGGGGACAGTTCGGTGCCGCTGGCCGGGGCGGAGCTGATCACCAGCTGGGGCCTGGCCCGGCGCGTCACGGCCGCCGTGCCGCGCAACGCCGAGGCCGCATGGTGGGCGGCGCGCTACCAGATCCAGCTGGTCCGCGGCGTAGCCCCGGCCAGCTTCACGCCGCCACCGCGGACCGACGCCGCGCACCTGTCCATCCGGCCGCGGCCGCTCACCAGGTCGGTCCCGGGCCAGCGGCTGCTGGGCCGGCTGACTGCACGCCGCCTACCAGCAGCCCGGCATCCCGGTGCGGCAACTGCTGTGCGGCCTGCCCGGCCCCGGCCAGCCACCGCTCGCCCGCGGCGTGCTGCGCCAGGCCCTCCGCCAGGCCGCCGTGCCCAGCCAGGCCAGCGCCGCTCACATCACCGCCGACCAGTGGCACCAGCTCACCACGCTCCTCATCAGCCTCTGCTGACGGGTCCGGCGCCGTTGCGTGGTGGGAAATGCGCAAATACGACCTACTTCCCACCACATAAGGGGTGGGGTAACCGCGGGGCGGCACGACGGCGCGACCGTGGGGCGGGGTGAGCGTGGGGCGGCGACCGGAGGGCGGGTGATGAGGGGGCGGGGCTCCCGTTAGGGGGGCGGAGCTGCCACGATGATCACATGACTGATGTGCAATCACCGACGCTTGCCTTCCGTACCGCCCGCGACCTGCTGCTCCGGCACCGGGGCGACTATGCCTCGGCCGTGGCGGAGTTCTCCTGGCCGCAACTGACCGAGTTCAACTGGGCGCTGGACTGGTTCGACGTGATCGCGGCCGAGCATCCCGGCCGGCCCGGGCTGCGCATCGTTGCGGACGGGAACGCCGCGGCCCAGCTCAGCTACGGCGAGCTGGCCGCCCGCTCGAATCAGGTGGCCAACTGGCTGCGCGGGCTGGGGGCGCGACGGGGCGACCGGTTGCTGCTCATGCTGGGCAACATCGCCCCGCTGTGGGAGGTCATCCTGGCCGCGATGAAGCTCGGCGTGGTGATCATCCCGGCGAGCACCCTACTCGGGCCGAAGGACCTCGCCGACCGGGTGGCCCGGGGCGACGTCAGGCACGTGATCACGGAGTATGCGCACACCGCCCGGTTCAGCGACGTCAAAGGTGACTGGACCCGGGTGGCGGTCAGCACCAGCCCCGGCGCCCCGGCGCCAGAGGGCTGGCACAGCTACGCCGAGGCGGCCCACGAAACCACAGAGTTCGTCCCGGAGGGAGTGACCCGGGCGGCGGATCCGTTGCTGCTGTACTTCACCTCGGGCACCACGGCGCAGCCCAAGCTGGTCGAGCACACCCATGTGTCGTATCCGGTCGGCCACTTGTCCACCCTGTACTGGATCGGGCTGCAGCCAGCGGATGTGCACCTCAACATCTCCTCGCCCGGCTGGGCCAAGCACGCCTGGAGCAACGTGTTCGCGCCATGGAACGCGGGCGCGACCCCGCTGGTCCTCGGCTACGACCGGTTCTCCGCCCAGGCGCTGATGCGACGCGATCGGCAGCTGCGGGGTGACCACGTTCTGCGCGCCGCCGACGGTGTGGCGGATGCTGATCCAGGCCGACCTGTCCGCGTGTGACACTTCCGCGCTGCGCGAGTGCGTGGCCGCGGGCGAGCCACTCAACCCGGAGGTGATCGAGCAGGTCCGGCGGGCCTGGAACATCACGGTACGGGACGGGTACGGGCAGACCGAGACCACCGCGCAGATCGGCAACTCCCCTGGCCAGCCGCTGCGCCTGGGCTCGATGGGCCGGCCGCTGCCGGGATACACGGTCGCCCTGGTGGACCCGGTGACCGGCCAGCCGGGTGAGGAAGGGGAGATCTGCCTGGACCTGTCCCGCCGCCCGCTCGGCCTGATGACCGGCTACCGGGGCGACGACGAGCTGGCCGCGACGGCGATGCGCGGCGGGTACTACCACACCGGCGACGTGGCCAGCCGGGACGGCGACGGGTACCTGACCTACATCGGCCGCACCGACGACGTGTTCAAGGCGTCGGACTACCGGATCTCCCCGTTCGAGCTGGAGAGCGTGCTGCTGGAGCACGAGGCGGTGGCCGAGGCGGCCGTGGTGCCCTCACCGGACCCGATGCGCTACGCCGTGCCCAAGGCGTACGTCACGCTGACGGCCGGCGCTCAGCCGTCCGCCGAGACCGCGCAGGCCATCCTGGCCTACGCCCGGCAGCGGCTGGCCCCGTACAAGCGGATCCGGCGGCTGGAGTTCAGCGAGCTGCCGAAGACGATCTCGGGCAAGATCCGCCGGGTCGAGCTGCGCCGCCAGGAGACCGACCGGCTGGGCGCGCCCGGCTCCGGCGCGGCGGACCAGGCCGTTCCGGCGGTCGGCCCGGCCGCGGAGGCGGCCGCTACGGCTGAGCGGCGCGGCACACGAGAGTTCTGGGAGGAGGACTTCCCCGGCCTGAAGAGCTGACCGGGCCGGGCTAGTCCACCGGCCCGCCCGGCCCACGGGGCTGGGCGGACTCGTCGGCCTGCCCGGCCGGCCTACGGGGCTGGGCGGGCTAGTCCACCGGCCCGCCCGGCCTACGGGCTGGGCGAGCTAGCTGGTGACGTCGGCGCTGGTGAAACGGGCCCAGGCGATCGAGCCGAAGATCACGATGTAGACGGCGAACGACAGCAGCCCGTGCAGCAGATCGCCGGTGGCGATCGGCGAGCGGAGGATGGAGTCGAAGGACAGCCAGAAGTGCGTCGGCAGGTACGGGTGGATCACCGCGAACTGGCCCACGTTGTCGGCCACCTCGCTGGCCACCGCGAGCACCAGGATGGCCGCGATCGCGCCGATCGGATGCTCGGTGAGGGTCGAGATAGCCAGCCCGATCGCGGCGAGAGCAGCCATGCCCGCGGCCACGTACAGCGTCACGAACAGCAGCCGGAGCAGGCCCACGCCGAGCGACACGGTCGTCCCGGACAGCAGCGTGACCGGCCCGACCGGGAACAGGATCACGCCCATGATCAGCGCCACCCCGGTCACCAGCAAGCATGCCACCAGCCCGAACAGCACTACCGCCACGTACTTGACGGACAGCAGCCGGGCGCGCCCGGCGGGCACGGTGAGCAGGTAGCGCAGCGTCCCCAGGCCGGCCTCGCCCGCGATCGAGTCGCCCGCCACCACCGCCACGACCAGCGGCAGCACCAGCGTGAGCAGGATGGTCAGCGCGATGAACGCGAGGAACACGCCATTCCCGGCGAGCTCGGAGAAGAAGCTGGCGTCAGGCCCGCCGCCGCCACCGTTTGGGGTGGACACCCGCAGCCCGATGCCGAGCACCACGGGCAGTACCACCAGCACAGCCAGCAGGGCCAGGTTCCGCCAGCGCCGGAAGAGAAGGCGCAGCTCCGACCCCAGCAACCGTACCCAGCAACGAAAACCACTGGGTGCGCGCTCCGCTCCAGTCAGCGCGCTGCCGTCCGGGGCGGTGCCGCCGGGGGGGCCGCCCGGGGTGGCGGTCAGCTCAGCCGTTAACATCGAATCCCTCTCCGGTGAGGCCGACGAACAGCTCCTCCAGGTTCGGCCGGGGCGTGTCCAGGCCGGCCACCGGGACGTCAGCGTAGACCAGTTCCCGGTTGATGTGCTGCGGGGCCTGGTCACCGAGGGTCGCGGTGACCTCGCCGGCCCCGGCCTGGATGTCGGCCAGGCCGAGCTTAGCCAGCACCTCGGCGGCCCGCTGTGGCTCGGGGGTGCGGATGAGAAGCCGGGCGGCGCCGCGGGCGCGCAGCTCGTCCAGCGAGCC
Organism: uncultured Actinomycetes bacterium; assembly: GCA_963804455.1. Lineage (GTDB taxonomy): Bacteria > Actinomycetota > Actinomycetes > Streptosporangiales > Streptosporangiaceae > RYN-230. The sequence continues at coordinate 56,411 of CAWDRD010000052.1, read as the reverse complement.
CTGGAACACGAGCCGACCGGTCCGCATCACCCCCACCTGGGTGCAGATCTGCTCTACCTCGGCGAGCAGGTGCGAGGACACCAGGACGGTGATGCCGTCGGTGGCGATCTCCCGGATGAGCCCGCGGACTTCCCGGGTGCCCTGAGGGTCCAGGCCGTTGGTGGGCTCGTCCAGGATGATCAGCTCACGCGGCCGGAGCAGGCTGGACGCGATAGCCAGCCGCTGCTTCATGCCGAGGGAGTAGGCCCGGTAGTGCTTTTTCTTCGCGGCGAGCAGGCCGACCCGCTCCAGCGCCGCGCTGATCCGGGCCGTGGCGGTGCGCGGGTTCACGGTCCGGTCGGCCGCGTCCAGCCGGGCCAGGTTGTCCCAGCCGGACAGCTGCGGGTAGAAGGCTGGCCCCTCGACCAGCGAGCCCACCCGGGGCAGCACCTGGTTGGCACCCGCGGGCATAGGCACGCCGAGCAGCGTGTGGCTGCCCCGGGTCGGGTAGGCCAGGCCGAGCAGCATCCGGATCGTGGTGGTCTTGCCCGACCCGTTCGGGCCGAGGAAGCCGTACACACTGCCCCGGGGCACCACCATGGCCAGGTCGTCCACGGCCAGCTGGCCACCGCGGAACCGCTTGGTCAGCCCGGCGGTGACGATCGCCGGGCTGACATCGCGGTCCGTGGCGGCCTGCTCGCTGAGGACCTCTGCGCCTGCGGCCAGGGGTCCCGTGCTCACTTGACCTGCGCCACGTCGGCTTCGAGAACCGCCGGGGTAACCGCGCCGACCAGCACGTGGCCGGTACTGGTGATCAGCACCGACATCAGGCTGGTGTGCAGCAGCTGGCCGCTGCCCCAGGCCCCGTGCACCGGGGTGGCCGACTTCAGCAGGGCCGCGATCATCGCAGCGTTCTCACCACTACCACCCGAACCGGGGCTGCCCGCCATGGACTGGGCGGCCTGGCCCGCGGCGGCCGCGCCGCTGGTCCCGCTGGCCAGCCCGGACAGTGCCGAGGCGGGGAGCACCGCCACCGACAGCCAGTCCTGGCCGATCACCTGGCCCTGGCCCGCCATGGAGCTGGCCGGGCCCTGCCCGGCCTCGCTGGGCGCGGTGACCGTCTTGACCTTGGCCCCCGCGGGTGCGGTGAAGCTGAAGTTAGCCGCCGCGGGCTGGACGAACGAGACGGAGGTGAAGCCCACCTGGAACGCCGGGCTGGCCGCGCCCTTGGCGAACACCTGGACCCGCAGCGGGACGTTCTCGGTCGCGTCCACCGCGATGCTCACCGCGCCGACCAGCGAGCCGCTGGCCTTGGGGGCGAGCACCAGCTGGTAGGCGGGCCTGCCCGCGACGGTCACGTTGCGCTGCACGCTGACCGTGGTGCTCGGCCCGACCGCGGCGAGCACCTGGTTAGCGGCCTGCTGCGGGGTGAGCGGGACCGCGGACGGCTCCGGGGTCGGTGCCGCCGTGCCGCTGGCCTTAGCGGGCAGCTCGAACTTGGTCACGCTGTTCGAGGCGCTCTGCCAGAGCCACGCCTGGCTGCCGTTGCGGATCAGGTCGGTCTCGCTGAGCGTGACCGGGACCGAGAGCCGGACGTGGGCCGGGTCGGCGTACCAGATCTTGACCGTGTGCGAGCCCGCCAGCAGCGACGCGATGGAGTTGGGGTTGCCGGTCCCCGGCAGCTGGGGAATGCCCAGCGATGCGGTTTCCACCACAGTGCCGGTGAACGCGGGGGGCGGCCCGGTCCGGCCCGCCACCGCGGCCAGCAGCTGTGCGGGCGTGCGCAGCGGCAGCTCGGGCGAGGCCTGGGCCACGCTGATCATGGAGCCGGCCGTCACGCCCGCGGCGATGGTCACCGCGGCCGCGGGCACGGCCCACCGGGCCCGGCGGGAGAATGTCGGCAGGATGTTCTTCACGTTTCCATCATGCAACACTCCTGCTGAGCTACAACTGTGAGCGCCTGAGCTACGACTGTGAGCGCGGGCCCGGCGGGGCGGGCGAGCCGGTGATCCGGCCGGGGACCCAGCAGCCCCCGCCGACCGAGTAACCTCGGGGCCGTGCGGGTGCTAGTCGTGGAAGATGAGCGGAGGCTGGCCGCGACCGTGCGGCGGGGCCTGGCCGCTGAGGGCTTCGCGGTTGATCTCGCCCACAACGGTGAGGACGGCCTGCACCAGGCGCGGGAAGGCGATTACGACGCCATCGTGCTCGACCTGATGCTGCCGAAGATCTCTGGCTACTCGGTATGCCAGCAGCTGCGCGCGGACCAGAACTGGGTGCCGATCCTGATCCTGTCCGCCAAGGACGGCGAGTACGACCAGGCCGACGGGCTGGACCTGGGCGCGGATGACTATCTGACCAAGCCGTTCTCCTACGTGGTGCTCGCCGCGCGGCTGCGTGCGCTGCTCCGCCGCGGCGCGGTCCCCCGGCCGGCCATGCTGACCGCCGGTGACCTCACCCTGGATCCGGCCAGCCGCCGGGTGCGCCGCGGCGAAACCGAGATCGAGCTGACCGCGCGGGAGTTCGCGCTGCTGGAGTACCTGATGCGCCGGGCCGGCCAGGTCGTGGCCAAGTCCCAGCTGCTCGAGCATGTCTGGGATGCTTTCGACTCGATGGACCTCAACGTCGTTGAGGTGTACGCCGGCTATCTGCGGCGCAAGATCGATACGCCGTTCGGCCGGCACGCCATAAAGACCGTCCGGGGGGCTGGCTACCGGCTAGCCGCCGACGGCGGCTGAGCCCCGTGGCCAGCCCCGGGGGTTCCGGGGGGTCGTCCCCCTGGGCTAGTAGTGCCTGGTGGCGGCGGCGGAGCCTGCGGGCCCGGGTCACCCTGGCGGCCACGGCCGGGCTCGCGCTCGCCCTAGTCGCGGCGGCGCTGCTGCTCAGCAGTGTGCTGCGGGTGTCGCTGGACAGAGGACTGGACAACTCGGCCCGGCAGAGCGCGGTGGAGGTGGCCGGGCTGGCCAACGCGCACCGGCTGCCCGACCCGGTCCCGGTCGTGGCCGGGACCGTCACTGTCCAGGTGATCGACTCCCGCGGCCGGATCGTGAACGTCTCACCCGACGCCGACCGGCTGGTCCCGCTGCTGCCCCCGGCGGTGGCGGCGGCCAACGCGCGGGACGGGAAGGTCGTGCCGCTGGCCGGCCAGCCGTACGGGCTGCCCGGCCAGGTGCTGGTGGCGGCGGCCAGCACCCGGGACGGTGGTGCGGTGCTGGCGGCGGTCGCCTACGACCAGGTGCGCGACAGCCTGGCGTCGCTGGCCCGGGCCCTGATCATCGGCACTCCGCTGCTGCTGCTCCTGCTGGCCGGCGCCTGCTGGCTGATCGTCGGGTCTACCCTGCGGCCCATTGCCGAGCTGCGCCGCGGCGCGGAGGAGGTCACCCGCACCGGGCAGCCCCGGGCGCTGCCCGTGCCAGCGGCGCAGGACGAGGTGCGCAGCCTGGCCATCACCTTGAACGACATGCTCAGCAGGCTCGGCGCGGCGCAGGAACGGCAGCGTGGGCTGGTCTCGGACACCGCGCACGAGCTGCGCAGCCCCATCGCCAGCATCCGGGCCCAGCTGGAGGTGGCGCTCGATTACCCGGACAGCCAGGACTGGCAGCAGACCGCGGGTGACGTGCTCACCGATACGCTGCGGCTGGCCCGGCTGGCCGAGGACCTGCTGGTGCTGGCCCGGCTGGACGAGCGGGCCGGGCGCCGGGCGGCCCGGCAGGCGGTGCCGCTCGGGGCGCTGGCCGAGGCGGAGGTCGGCCGGTATGGCGAGGCCCGGGTGCCGGTCAGCGTGGCCGCGTCCGAGCCGTGCACGGTCACCGGTGACCCCGACGGGCTGCACCGGATGCTCGGCAACCTGATCGACAACGCGGTCCGGTACGCACGGTCCCAGGTGACGGTGAGCGTGACCGCGGCAGGCCAGTGCGTCCGGCTGGCGGTGACCGACGACGGACCGGGTATAGCCGCGGCCGACGCGGAGCGGGCCTTCGGCCGGTTCACCCGGCTGGAGCCCGCCCGCAGCCGGGATTGCGATGACGAGGGCGGGGCCGGGCTCGGCCTGGCCATCGTCCGGGCCACCGCGCAGGCGCACGGGGGATCGGCCTGGCTGGAGGACGCGGCGCCGGGGCTGCGCGCGGTCGTGCTGCTGCCGGTCGCGGGCCAGCCGTTAGCAGCAGAGCCACCCGCGGGACAGACGCCAGCCGAACGGACTCCGGCCGGACAGACTGCAGCGCAGCAGCCGTCCGCCGCTCCCGCTGAGCCGGGCTCGCCGGTTTCGCCAGGCTGAGCCGGGCGCAGCCGCTACCAGGTGCCCCAGGGCAGGACCGCGGTCACCGCGATGACGGCGAACAGCAGCGTCAGGTAGGCGATGGACAGGTGGAACAGGCGCATCGGGGCCGGGTTGACGCTGGGCTGGATCAGGCCCGCGCAGGCGCCCTTGGTGACCGCGCGGCTCTCCTGGCCGTCAGCTGTTCCCGCTCCCACCAGCAGGGCGTCGGCCAGCATGGCGTCGGTCACCACGGGCTCAGCCACCACGTCGACCGAGGTAGCGAGGTCCACGGCGGTCGCGGCGCCACCACCCGCCGGGGCGGCCGTGGTGTCCCGGGCGGGCGCGGGGATGACCGCCGCCACCCGGGCCGGGGCGGCCAGGTCATCCGCGCCGGGCATCGCGGCCACCCGGGCCCGCAGCCGGTGTGCCTCGGCCAGGAACCAGCCGCCCAGCACCACCGCGCAGGCCGTGTACAGCCAGCCCGCGTAGGGCGCGAGGCCGAGGGTGACCGCGACCATCAGGTAGGAGTAGATGAGGATCTTCCGGGCGACTTCGGCGGGGGTGGCCACGGCCGGCAGCATGGGCACGCCCGCCGCGACGTAGTCGTCCCGGAACTTCATGGCCAGCGCCCAGGTGTGCGGCGGGGTCCAGAAGAAGATCACCGCGAACAGGACCACCGCGGGCGGGCTCACCGTGTCGGTGACCGCGGACCAGCCGATGAGCACCGGCATGCAGCCCGCCGCGCCGCCGATGACGATGTTCGACGAGGTGCGGCGCTTGAGCCCGAGCGTGTAGACGAACACGTAGAACAGGATCGCGGCGTCCGCCATGCCCGCGGACAGCCAGTTCACCAGCGTGCCGAGGAGCACCGTGGCGGCGACGCCGAGCACGATGCCGAAGGCCAGCGCCTCGGCGGGCCTGATGACCGCGAGCTTCCCCTTGCCGGTCAGCGGGCGGCGTGCGGTGCGCCGCATTACCGCGTCGATGTCCCGGTCGAGGTAGCAGTTGATGGTGTTCGCGCTGCCCGCGGCGAACGCCCCGCCGACCAGGGTGACCACGAGCACCCGGACGGATGGCAGGCCGCGCTGCGCGAGCAGCATCGTGGGGATGGTCGTGACCAGCAGCAGCTCGATGATCCGCGGCTTGGTCAGGGCGAACAGCGACCGGGCGACCACCCGGGCGGAGCGACGCCCCGCGGTCACGGGCAGCGCGTCGGTCGCTGGGGTCACTCTGGGTCCTCCGAGCTTTCTGTGCCTGACGTGGTGTCAGCGTCTGACGTGGTGTCGGCGGGGGTCCCGCCGCCGAACGCCGCCTCGTCCGAGGCGTCCTCAGGTCTGACGTCCGCGATCGGCTCGGATCGCGCACCGACCACCGGCGGGGTGGCCCGGTCCGCCAGCGGGGGCGCCCCGCCGCCGCTGGGCGCGGTCGAGAAGCCAGCGGCAGTCGTCATGTCCCGCGCGGTCTGCGGGTCAGGGGCGACCGGCTTGGCCCCGCTGATCGGGCGGTGGCCAGGCACCGTGTGCGGCCTGGTGAACACAAAGTACAGGGCGATCATCACGACGATGAAGAAACCCAGGGGCAGGACCAGGGTCATCACGCCCGCCGCCGTGTTATAGCCATACAGCGCTGCTGGGGGAATCACTTCGTGCACCCTATCCTCCTGCGGTCAGTCACACTGCTGCGGGTCAAGCTGGTCGCGGTCACACTGGCCGACACCACGCTACCCAGGGCCGGATGGCCCAGAGCCACACTGCCCAAGGCCCAGCGGCCCAGGGTCACCCTGCCCTGGGCCACACTGCCCCGGGAATCGCTGTTCATCGGAACCCGGTCCGGCTGGGCCAGGCGGACTTCGGCGGCCGCAGCATCCGCTGCAGGCCATCGGCGAGGGCCCGCGACTCCTCGTCGTTCAGCCATTGGTTCAGCAGGAAGATCCCCGCGATGACGTACGGCAGCAGCACCAGGACCCACAGCTCCGCCCCACCGGCCTGCTGATCCCCAACGACGATGGCCGCGCTGTGGTCGGGTGCACCACGGTAAGCCGGGTAGATGACGTTCGCGCCGAAGCCCAGCACCATAGCGAGGATCGTGCTGGTCAGCACAGTAGCCGCGATGAGCATCACCCGGTAGAACGGCGGGAACCGCGGAGTGAACGGGCGTGAGCCGATCAGCTGCAGCCAGAACGCCACGCCCACGGCCAGGTAGCTCGCCACTTCCACGGCGTACACCACCGGGTAGCGCAGTGCCCCGTCGTAAAGGGCGGGCACATGCCAGCCGCACCAGACCACAGTGAACCCGGCGGTCACCGCGGCTGGCCAGCTCAGCCAGTGTGGCGCCGAGTAACCCGAGGTACGCCCAGCGGGCTGCCGGGTCCGGCCGAGGCCGCGGAGCAGCACCAGCCAGGGCGCCCCCAGCACGATCAGCGGTGGGGCCACCACAGCGAGCAGGATGTCCTGCAGCGAGCGGATCCAGATCAGGTGGCGTGACCAGTAGCCGAGCGGGGAGACCAGGGCCAGTACCGCGACCGCCAGCCCGGCGTACCAGGCGACTGCCTCCCGTCCCAGGCCCGCCGACCGGGCGTGGCCGTCCCGCTTCGCGTCCGCCGCGAGGCCGCGCAGCCCGGCAAGGTGCACGGCCGTGAGCAGCGCGGCTACAGCGAGCACCGCCACGTTGGCCGACCAGTGCGAGACAACGATGTTCATGACGGTCGTGGCCGCCTGGCGACGGGGACGTGAGCCTTTCCGGGCGGGCCGCTCCTTTCCGCTCAGAGCACGTAGAACAGGAGGAAGAAGAACAGCGTCACGATCGCGATGAAGTTCCAGATCAGCGTGAACGCGCTCAGCGCGGACTGGAACCGCTGCACCGCGAAGGCCTCGGCGTAGGTGGGCGGCTGCTCGACGAACGAGATAGCGGGCAGCGGCCGGGCCCGCATGATCAGGATTTCCAGCCAGAGCATGGCCGCGAACCAGCTGACCAGGAGCAGCGGGTAGGTGCCCGTGAACACGCTGGAAAAGCCGGAGCTGCCCGGCTGGAACGGGAGGCTCAGCAGCTGGATGATCTGCACGACCACGGCGGCCACCCCGAAGATCAGCGCGAGGAGCGCGCTGATCTGCCAGACCGACTTGTCGCCCGCCTTGATCCGCTGCAGCCCGGCGTACTGCACGATCGCGCTGAGCAGCACCAAGACCAGGATGGTGACGCCCAGCGCGATCGATGGCGCCTTGTAGCCGGAGCCCTGCCATCTGTTGCTGGAGTTGATCGAGCGCAGGTAGAAGTACGCGAACGCTGCGGCCCCGTAGAGGAAGGCCAGCGCGCCGATGGCGAACCGGGACCCGGTCCAGGCGGCGTTGAGCGCGGCCTCGTGGTAGAACCCGGCTTCCTCGGCAGCCCGGTCCATCTCGCCCGCTGGCTGCGTGGTCGGCTCAGCCATCGTCACACCTCCGTCTGCATCATGCCTGCGCTGGCGTACGCGGCGCTCACCACACCTGCGGGCGGATGCAGGTCAGCCACCGGGGGCGCGTCCTTCACCCCGTAGTCATACGGGCCGGCCAGCACCACGGGGATGTGCTCGAAGTTGCCGGGCGGCGGCGGCGACGAGACCTGCCATTCCAGGCCCCGCGAGTGCCACGGGTTCCCGGTCTCGGGCTCGCGGACGATCACCGTGGACCAGATGAAGTTGATCACGAAGATCAGGATGGAGCCGCCGAGCAGGAACGAGGAGATCGACACCCAGTCATTGAGTGGCTGCAGGTTCCGCGCGTACTCGAACACCCGGCGCGGCTGGCCCAGCATGCCCACCACGAACAGCGGCAGGAACGTTGAGTTGAAGAACACGAACATCGTCCAGAAGTGGATGTAGCCGAGCGTCTGGTTCAGCTTGATCCCCATCATCTTGGGCAGCCAGTAGTAGCAGGCCCCCATGAAGGCGAAGATGATCCCGCCCATGATCGTGTAATGGAAGTGCGCCATCACGAAGAAGCTGCCGTGCAAGGTGGTGTCCGCGGGGACGTCCGACACGAATACCCCAGTGATGCCGCCGATCAGGAAGTTGAAGTAGAGCGCCAGAGCGAAGCACATGGGCACGGTGAAGCGGATCTTCGCCTTCCAGAACGTGCCCATCGCGACCAGGTAGATGAATCCGGTCGGGATGGAGATTAGCTCCGTGGTCAGCATGAACAGCGGCCGCATCTCCGGGTTGATGCCGCTGACGAACAGGTGATGCTGCCAGACGAAGAAGCTGAGCAGGGCCACCCCGACCATGCCGGCCCCGGCCACCCGGTAACCGAACAGCGGCTTGCGGCAGAACACCGGGATGATCTCGGACACGATGCCGAACCCGGGCAGGGCCAGGATGTACACCTCGGGATGACCGAAGAACCAGAACAAGTTCTCGTACAGGTAGCTGCTGCCGCCGAGCTGGTTGACGTAGAACGCGGTCTCCACGGTGCGGTCCGTGAGCAGGAAGTACAGGCCGCCGACCAGGACCGGGGTGGCCAGCACCATGAGGAAGGAGACGGTGACCATGGACCAGACGAACATCGGCAGCCGGCTCCACCGCATGCCCGGCGCCCGGTAGTTGATCACGGTCACGATGATGTTGAAGCCGGCCAGGATGACCGAGATGCCCATCAGGCCGAAGGCCACCGCGTAGGCGTCCATGCCCTGGCCGGCCTGCACGCTGAGCGGCGCGTAGCCGGTCCACCCGGTGGGGAAGCCGCCCAGCAGCACGCTGGACAGCAGCACGATGAACGCGGCCGGGGTCAGCCAGAACGACAGCGCCTCCAGCCGGGGGAACGCCATCCGCTTGGAACCGATCATCAGCGGCATCAGGTAGTTGCCGAACGGCCCCAGCACGACCGAGGTCATCAGCATCATCATCATCGTGCCGTGCTCACCGACCACGACGAGGTACGCGGTCGCGCTCATGATGTGGTAGGTGGGCGAGAGCAGCTCGGTCCGGATCGCCATGGCGAACAGGCCGGCCGTGCAGAAGTACACGATCATCCCGACCAGGTACTGGATGCCGACCACCTTGTGATCCAGGCTGAACCTGAAGTACCGGGCCAGGCCGCCGAAGGCCTCTTCTTCCTCCTCGGCCACTGGTACCGGCCTGCCCACCATCTGCCGGAGCAGGTCGTTGAACACCCCCAGCCCGGCCAGCCAGCCGACCGTGCCGAACACGTAGCCGAGCACGATCGGGAAGTCATTCACGTCGGACAGCGCGTTGCGATCGTAGCCACTGGACAGCGCGTTGCCCAGCCAGTGACCGACCAGGTAGCCGAGGACCGCGCCGATGAGGCCCGTGTGCACGGCTGGCCGCATCCACCACGGCCGGGCCGCAGGCGGGCCGGCCGGGCCGGATCCCGCGGGCTCCTGCGCCTTCTCCGGCTCTATCTCGATGGACATCCGGTCACCTCTTCATCGCAGTGTTGACCCCGGGAACCGCCCCGGGGGCCCGCAGGCCGATGCATCCCATGCCGTGCCGTGCCACGACGGCAGCTGAGCCGCTGCTCACGGCTGCACCGGGTCGGTGCTCGGGTAGTAGTAGCCCGCCGCGCCGGTGATGCCGGCCACCTTGACCAGGGACTGGCCGAGCTGCGGGATAACGGTCGGATCGTAGGTGAGGGCGTAGGGCGGCAGCGTCCTGGTCACCCTGGCGAGCAGGATTTGCTGGCTGTGCGCCCAGGCCTGGAACGCGGAGGTGGACAGGACCTCGCCTGAGTCGAACATGGCCCCGTGCCAGATGCCACACAGCTCACTGCACCGGACCGTGAACCCGCCGAGTTGCTTGGGCGTGGTGTAGGCCACGTTGTCAACACCCGGGTTCGCGTCCGCCTTTACCCCGAGCTGGTAGGCCCAGAAGCTGTGGATCACGTCCAGGGAGGTGACATGGAATGCCACCGGCCGGTTGAGCGGCAGCATCAGCTGGGTGGTCTCCATGCCGCCGAACTGCGGGTAGCGGTAGGTGAACTGCCATTGCTGGCCGATGACCTGGACCTGGAGAATGTTGTTGCCGGTCGGCTTCCAGACTGGCAGCGGGCCCTGGCCGCTCCCGGCCCCGCCCGGCGAGATCAGCACGACCGTGCCGAACACGAAAGCGGCGAGCACGATCACCGCGGTGCCGCCGATCCAGGTGGCCTGGATCCCGGTATGCCCGAACATCGGCGGCCCGTCCTCGTCGTCGCCTTCCCGATGCCGCCAGTTGATCAGCGCGTAGCCGAAGTAGGTCCAGACGAATACCACGACGGGGGCGGCGGCCAGGGCGAGCACTGCAATGGTGAACGCCTGCTGGCTGGCGGTCGAGCTCATCCGGCCCGGCGGGATGTGCGGGTACCAGACGAACCAGATGACCAGGTCGACGGCCAGGGCCAGGACGAGCCAGATCAGGAAGATCCGCCGCCCGTGGTTGGGCTCCGTCCTGGCGGGGGCGGCCGGGGCCTCTGATGCGGCCATCAGGCTGACACCTCCATGTTGCCCATCATGTAACCGAGCGTCTGCATCGGGCCACCGTTGCCGTCCACGAAACCACCGCCGCAGGGAATGAAGCACTGCCAGCGGAAGGTGCCGGTGCTGTTGGGCGTGTAGAAGCTGAACGTCTGCACCGTGTGCGGCCCGGACGTGCAGGGCGAGGTACTGCACAGTGTGGCGGTGGCCGGCGGCGAAGCCACCGGGACGAACAGGTGCAGGCTAGGGATGGCGAAGGTGTGCCCGACGTTGCACCGCGACCAGGAATTGATCACCGAATACGTGCGGGTCGGGCCGGCCACGCCCTTCTCGTTGACCTGGTGCATCTGCACCACGTTGCCGACGGTGCCCTGGACCTTGCTCCAGAAGTTGTTACGCAGCGGCGTGCACCCGTCGTAACCCAGGATCGTCATGTTGACCCGGGTGGCCTTGGGCACCTGGAACAGGGTGGTGTGCACCCAGGCCTTGGTCTGCGGGTCCTGGACGAAATAGCTGACCCAGTCGGGCTTGCTGGCCGAGTTGTTCTGCGGGTCTTCCTGCAGCACGACGTTGACAGTTCCGCCGGATGCCTCCGGGGTGTAGTTCACCACCGGCAGGCTGCTGCCGAGGTAGTGAATGACTATGAAGACCGCACCGGCGACCACGGCGGCGAAGGCCACCAGCAGGGTCGCGATACGGGCCGGCAGAGACACCAGTCACCACCTCGCTTCTTCGCGGCGCCTCGCGCACACGACTGGGGCCGGCCGCATGTCCCACAACGTGCGGACCGGAGTCTCATCTGGGTCAGATCTTGCGATCGTTCGCCTGCGCGGGCAACCAGCCAGGCCCTGAATGACGAAATTGTCATGATCAGAGGCGGTTCTGGAGGTAACGTTCGGCCTGAAGGTAGGTCTTTTTGACGATCCCCGTTGATGTCGTTACTTAGTGTTACCACGGAGGGGCCACGTCACACCTCTCGGTTACGCACCGGCAATGCAATGGTTTGCCATCCTTGCGCAGGGTTGACCGCGAGGCACTTGCGGTACATCCTCAGCAGATGAACATGGGGCGGCCGCATCCGGGCCGCCGCCCCGCCGCTGATGTCGTCCTCGATACCTTATGCAGCGCCCTATGCCACGGAACCCACCTGCGAAGATGGCCCGTCAACCAGGATCCAGCGCCACTGCGGCGCGACTTCTCGTGGTTGACGACGAGCCGCGGATCCGTGATTTCGTAGCGCGCGCGTTGGCGTCGGCCGGGTATGCAATCGATTTCTCAGACAACGGCAAGGAAGGGCTGCGGCAGGCCGTGGCCGGTGACTACGACCTGGTCATCCTGGACCTGGTCATGCCGGACCTGGACGGCCGGGAAATCCTCACCCAGCTCCGCCGCGAGCGGCCGGATCAGGCGGTGCTGGTGCTCTCGTGCCTGGCCGACGTCACGACTAAAGTGGACTGCCTGGAACTTGGCGCCCAGGACTACCTCACCAAGCCGTTCTCGCTCGCCGAACTGCTGGCCCGGGTCCGGGTCCGGCTGCGGGACGACAGTCACCCCGTGAACGAGGTGCTCAGGGCAGGAGATCTCGTGCTCGACTTCGGCCGGCTGGAAGCCAATAACGGGCAGGGTCCGATACCGCTCACCCGCCTGGAGTTCCTGCTGCTCCGGGAGCTGATGGAGCATGCCGGCCAGTCCGTCCCCAAAGGCAGGCTGCTGGCCTCGGTCTGGGGATATGACTTCGACCCGGGATCGAACGTGGTGGACGTCTGCGTGCGCCGCCTCCGCTCGAAACTCGGCTTCGACCTGATCAAGACGGTGCGTGGTGAGGGATATCAGCTCACCGAGTAGGGACGGGATAGCCGGGCGAGTCCGGCAGACCGTCGCCGCCGGATGGAAGGAGACTGCCCGGGTCCGGCTGCGCCCGCCGCCTGCCCCGGACAGTTCTACGGCGGCCCCTGAGGCGACCGTGGCCGATGAGGTCGTAGTTTCCAATGAGGCCGCTGTTGCGGACGAGGCCTCTGTTTCTGACAGGGTCGGTGGTTCCGACGGGGTCGGTGTTTCAGCTGAGGCCAGCGTGCCCCCCGGTCAGGCCGAGACCGGCCACACCCGGGCGCACCATCCGCTTCCCGCGGGGCTGTGGCACTCGCTCCCGCCTGGGCTGGGGTTCACCCGGCGGTCAAGCCGCCGGGCCTCCGGGCGCGCGGCCGGGGCCTGGGCCCGCGGCAACTTCAGCTGGCCGTGGCGGGTTGCCTGGGTCGACGTGGTGTGGGTCCTGTTCTCCCTGGCCAACCTGGTCTGCATCCTGGTGTTCTCGCACTGGGAGACGGTCCCGTTTCTACTCATCTGGATCAGCCTGACCCTGCTCTACGGCTTCCGGGTCTGGGCCACCCGACCCACGCTGTGGGTGCTTGGCGTGGTCATGCTCACCACGTTCGCCGCGATCAGCTGGGACGTCTACCGCGGGGCCCAGTCCGTGGACGAGCTGAACGAAGTCCCGCTGATCGCGGTCATGTTCTGGCTGATGGTCTGGCATGCGCAGCGCCGGCTGGATGCGGACCGTGAGCGGGACCTGGTCAGCGACGAGAACGCCCACCTGCTAGCGAACCAGCGCCGGTTCCTGCAGGATGCCTCGCACCAGCTGCGCACCCCGATCACGATCGCACTGGGTCACGCCGAGCTGCTGGCAGGCGAGCTGACCGACCTGGGCCAGCGGCGCGATATCGAGGTCGTGGTGGGCGAACTGAGCCGGCTGCGCCGCCTGGGTGAGCGGCTGCTGGTCATTGCCGCCTCCGAGGACCCGGACTTCCTCCGCCCAGAGCCGGTCGCGCTGGACGCGTTCGTCATGGACGTGATCCGCCGGTGGCGGCCGACCGCCAAGCGGCAGTGGCGGCTCGGCCGGCTGGACGCGGTGACGGTCAGCGCGGACCGGGAACGGCTGGGCCTGGCCGTGGATGCCCTGCTGGAGAACGCGGTCCGGCATACCTCGGACGGCGACATCATCCAGCTGTCAGTGATGACCACCGGGGCAGGCGGGCCGGTGCGTATGATCGTGGCCGACACCGGGGCCGGGATCCCGCCGGCTGAGCTGGCCTATATCTTCGACCGCTTCCGCACCGGCTCCCCGGCCAGCGCGGCGGTGGCCACTACCGGGGGCAAGGGCACCGGGCTCGGGCTGGCGCTGGTCCGCGCGGTGGCGCACGCACACGGTGGCGACGCACGGGTCCGCAGCACGCCAGGGCAGGGCAGCGAGTTCGAGCTGGTGCTGCCCGGCCCGGCCAGCACCGTCCCCGCTAGTACCGCCTCAGCCAGCACTGCCCCGGCCAGCACCGCCCCGGCTAGCACCGGGTCGGCCTACGCTGGCCCTCCGCAGAGCTGGGCCAGGACCCTGAAGGACGATTCATGGGCAAGCAGGAACCGATGAGCATCAGCGAGCACGATGAGGTGGGCCCCGCGCCCAGGGCGGCCGGGACCGGGCCAGGCGCGGCTGAGCCCAGTGCGGCTGAGCCCAGTGCAGCTGAGCCTGTTGGAGCTGAGCCTAGTGCAGCTGACCCCAGTGCAGCTGACCCCAGTGCAGCAGAGCGGGCTGGGGCAGTGGCCAGCACTGGCCGGCTGGGCGGGCTGTTCGGCTGGTATCACCGGCTGGGCCGGGGTGGCCGGCTCATCATCACGATCAGCGCCGCGGTGATCGCGGTGGCTGTCGCGCTCACCGCGATCGGCAGCACCTCTGGCAGCGGGGCGAAGACCGCGCCGCCGGTCCGCGCGCCAGCCCTGAACCTGGCGGTGCTCGGCCACCCCGGCGAGCACATCTCGCTCGCCCAGTACGCGGGCCGCCCGCTCATCATCAATTTCTTCGCGTCCTGGTGCGGCCCGTGCCAGCGGGAGACCCCGCTGCTCGCCCGCTACTACCGCAGCCTGCACGGGCGGGTCACCATCATCGGCGTCGATGCCAACGACTCTGCCTCGGCCGGGCTAGCGTTCGTGCAAAGGATGGGCGTGAGCTACCCGGTGGTGGCGGACCCCGCCCCGATGCACACCACGCTTTCCTACGGGGTGACCGCGCTGCCACAGACCTTTTTCCTGGACGCGCAGCACCGCGTGGTCAAGCGAGTGATCCGCGCGGTAACCCTCACCGACCTCAGAACCGGGGTCGCGATGATCACCAAGCACACCGGACGGGGCTGATCGCCGTGGAGACACCGACCCGCACTGACCCCCCGTACGTCCCCATCCGGACCTCGCGGTGGCCGGTCCACCAGAAGACCCCCCGCTGGCTGCTGCTGGCTGGCGCACTGATCGTGGTGGGCATCGTGCTGGTCGCGCTCGTGCAGAAGCCCAGCCAGTCGCAGCGGGCGGGCGACCTCAAGGGGTTCCTGAAGGACGTGACCACGGACATCGAATCGTGCGCGGGCGGGGTGCGCGAGTCGCTGACCGCCCTGCGCCAGATCAATGCCCCCGGGAGTACCCAGGACACCCCGGCGAATGTGCAGGCCACCATCCAGATCGCCCGGTACGGGGCGAACAACTGCTCACCCGCCAACAACGAGCAGCTCGATGACCTGACCCAGTACCAGGTCACTGAGTCGCTGGCCGGGTTCCACCTCGACGTCACCGTCAACGACGTGATCACCTGGGCCTTCCCGTACGCACAGCGGGTGCAGAACGACGTAGCCAACGAGCTCAGCGCCGCCACCCCAGCCGCCCGCCAGCAGGCCGCCGCCACGCTGGGCCGGGACAGGCGCGACATGGACCGGCAGCGGGCCGTGATCGAGAAGCCCATCATGAAGGCGATCACCGCAACCGGCGCCAAGGTGAGCCCGCTCAACCTCCCCCGCTGACCGCCTGGCCGCTGGGCGGGCTGTTGCAGAATCCGGTCAGGTCTCAGACCTTGAGATCGCACTTCGAGGCACGCATCGATTAACAGTTCGAATCCGACCCCTATGCGGGATCGGATTCTAGCTGCTGATTCGGGTCTGAGCTGTCTGGCCTGCACCGTTGAGATCGTTGTGCACAGGATTGCGGCCGGGCACAGGACGCGGCAGGCGGCTGAGCTAAGGAATCCTCAGACTGCCTTCAGCTGACGTACAGGATCGTGTTGCTTACTGGAATGTACTGGTCACGTGCTGGGCGGCCGCCCAGTACACGGTCGGCTGCGGGCCAGGCGCTGACCTGCCCGCATGCTGACGACATGCCAGGCCGCCAGCCTGGTACCGGCCAGGGATAGGTGATGACCACAGGCTGTCTTCCGGGACAAAGGTGATACGGATGCAGGAAGGTCAGGACCGGACTGGCGACGAGCCTCCGGAGTTCGTGGGCTCGTGGGCGCCTGCTCCGGACGGCGCAGACCAGCCGAGCGAAACCGGGCAGACCGGCCCGGCCTTCGGTCCTACCGGAGATGACCACGGCGGGCCGACCCCGCCGGAACAGGACACCCAGGTAACGCTGTCCCCTGGCCGCCAGCCGGAACAGCAGCCTGATACGGCGCCGGCCGCCGCAGGCAGTACCGCATGGACGTCGCCAGCGGCCACCCCGGGCAGCCAGCCCGCCGAGCAGGGCCAGCCCAGCTTCGGGCCACCGGCGGGCGGGCCGGGTGACGGCGGCTACGGCCAGGCTGGCCAGGCGCAGCCAGGATCCGGCCAGGGCGGCTACGGCCAGCCGGGCTACGCGCAGCCAACGGCCCCGATAGGCCAGCGCAGTTACGGCCAGCAGCCCGGCTACGGCCAAGGCGGCGGTTACGGCCAGCCCGGCTACGGCCAGCAGCCCGGCTACGGCCAGCAGCCAGGATCCGGCCAAGGCGGCGGTTACGGCCAGCCCGGTACTTACGGCCAGCCCGGCTACTACGGCCAGCCCGGTGCTTACGGCCAGCCCGGCTACTACGGCCAGCCCGGTGGTTACGGCCAGCCCGGCAGCCGGGGCGGCCCGTGGACCAGCCCTCCACCTGCAGGCCCGGGCGGCTGGGGACCAGGAGACAGGTTCGGTTTCGGCCAGGAGCCGCCGCGGGAACCGCGCCGCGGCAGCCACGCGCTCGTCTACGTGGTGGTGGCCGCCCTCGCGGCCGCGGTGGGCGCGGGCGCGGTCGTCGCACTGAATAACGGGTCCACCAAGCCCGGGCGTAACGTGTCCGCGCTGCAGAATCCGGCACCCAGCAACGGCTCAGCGGGCAGCGCCAACGCCACCAACATCGACGTGCAGTCGGTGGCGAGCAAGGTGGAGCCGAGCATCGTGGACATCAACTCCACCCTCAAGTACGAGGACGGGTCCGCCGCGGGCACCGGGATCATCCTGTCCGCCAACGGCCTCGTGCTGACCAACAACCACGTGCTCGAGGGCTCCACCCACCTCACCGCGACCTCGGTGACCTCGGGCACGACCTACCAGGCCAAGGTCATCGGCGTGGATCCCACCGACGACATCGGCGTGATCCAGCTGGAGGGCGCCTCCGGGCTGAAAAAGGCGCAACTCGGGAACTCCGCCAAGGTCGGCCTGGGCACCTCGGTGGTGGCCATCGGCAACGCGGGCGGCACTGGCGGCAGCCCGACCGTGACCAGCGGCACCATCACCGCGCTGAACCGGACGATCACCGCCAGCGACTCGGGTGACAGCGCCACCGCAGAGACCCTGCACGAGATGCTGCAGACCAACGCCCCGATCGCGCCGGGTGACTCCGGTGGCGCGCTAGCCAACGCGGCGGGCCAGGTGATCGGCATGAACACCGCAGCGAACAGCCAGAACTTCGGCGGCAACGGCACCGAGATGGGCTTCGCGATCCCGATCAGCCGGGCGGTGTCCATCGCCCAGCAGATCGTCGACGGGAACGCCAACTCGAAGATCATGTTCGGCGCGCCCGGCTTCATGGGTGTCGGGGTGGACGCGACCAGCCAGGCGAACCAGTGCCTGAGCCAGAGCGGCATCAGCCCGAGCTACACCCTGCCGACCATGTCGGGCGCGCTGGTGTGCAACGTGTTCCAGGACACCCCGGCCGCCAAGGCCGGCATATCGCCTGGGGACGTCATCACCGGGGTGAACGGGCAGTCGGTGAACACCGCGGGCAGCCTGACCACCACCATGGAGAAGTACGGCCCGGGCAAGACCGTGTCGCTGACCTGGCTCGACCCGAGCAAGCAGAGCCACACCTCGTCGCTGACCCTGATCCAGGGCCCGATCAAGTAGTCACATAGCGGGCAGGCCAGCAGTGCCCCGGCGAACTCCCTCCGCGCCGGGGCACTGCCGCGTCAGCACCATGGGCCGTCAGGCCCGCTGAGCCGTCAAAACCGCTGAGCCGTCAAAACCACTGAGCCGTCAAAACCACGGGGCCGTCAGGACCACGGGGCCGTCAGGCCCGCTGAGCCGTCAAAACCGCTGAGCCGTCAAAACCACGGGGCCGTCAGGACCACGGGGCCGTCAGGACTCCAGCCAGCCCCGCAGCCGGTCCTCGCACTCGGTGATCTGCGCGATCGGCACGTGCTCGCCGCGGGAGTGCGCCACCTCCGGATCACCAGGACCGTAGTTGACCGCGGGCATGCCGAGCTCAGCGAACCGGGCTACGTCCGTCCAGCCGAGCTTGGCCCGTGCGGTGCCGCCCACGGCGGCGAGCAGGGACGCGGCCGCGGGGTCGGTCAGGCCCGGCCGGGCCCCGGCAGCCACGTCCGGGAACGTGACGTCCCAGGCGGAGAACACCGCCTGGACGTGCTCCTGGGCCTGCGCCACGGTGCGGTCCGGTGCGAACCGGAAGTTGACCGTGACCACGCACTCGTCCGGGATGACGTTGCCCGCTACCCCGCCGCGGATGAAAACCGCGTTCAGCCCCTCGTGATAGGTCAGCCCGTCCACCTCGGGCTGCCGCGGCTGGTAATCGCGCAGCACGTCGAGGATGGCACCAGCCTGGTGAATGGCGTTGATGCCGTTCCAGGACCGGGCGCTGTGCGCACGTTCGCCGCGGGCGCGTGACCTCCGCCCGCAGGGTGCCCTGGCAGCCGCCTTCGATCACCGCGCCGGTCGGCTCCAGCAGCACGGCCAGGTCCCCGGCGAGCAGGTCCGGGCGGCGGCGGGACAGCCGGAGCAGGCCGTTGCGCTCGGCCTCGACTTCCTCGCCGTCGTAGAACACATAGGTCACGTCGCGCTGCGGCGCGGCCAGGGAGGCGGCCAGCCGCAGCTGGACCGCCACGCCGGACTTCATGTCGCAGCTGCCGCAGCCGTACAGCATCCCGCCGTCGGCCCGGGCCGGCAGGTTGCCCGCGATCGGCACGGTATCGATGTGCCCGGCCAGCACGACCCGCTCCGGGCGGCCCAGCGTGGTCCGGGCTACCACGGCGTTGCCATCCCGGTGCACCTCCAGGTACGGGATGGCCTGCAGCGCCGCGGTGATCGCGGTCAGCCAGCGGCTCCTCGTCGCCGCTGACCGAGGGCACGTCCACCAGGGCCGCGGTCAGCGCGGCCGCATCCTGGGAAAGGTCAAGGTCTAGGTCCACGGTGCGAGCGTAGCCGTAGATCATGGAGAAGAATGCCGAGCACCAGCAGGCCAGACGGGAGAGCCCTATGTTCCACGTTGACTCCGAAGTCGGCAGGCTGCACCAGGTCGTGCTGCACCGGCCCGAGCTGGAGCTGAGGCGGCTCACCCCGGACAACGCCAGCGACCTGCTGTTCGACGGAGTGCTCTGGGAGGAACGCGCCCGGGCCGAGCACGACGCAGTTCGCCAGCGCGCTGCGCGATCGCGGGGTGACCGTGCACTACTACGCCGACCTGCTGACCCAGACGCTGGAGATCCCGCAGGCCCGGGACTACGTCCTGGACCATGTGTTCGACTCGCGCCTGCACGGGCCGCTGGCCTGCGCGCTGCTCCGCGGCGCCGTGCAGGAGCTGCCCGCACCGGCGCTGGCCCGGGTGCTGACCGGCGGGATCACCAAGCAGGAGATCCTGGAGCTGATCCCGGCGCCGAAGAGCATCGCGTTCGCCTCGCTGGAGCCGGGCGACTTCGTGCTGACCCCGCTGCCCAACCTGCTCTACCAGCGCGACACCTCGTGCTGGATCTACGGCGGGGTATCGGTCAACGCGATGGCACTGCCGCCGCGGACCCGGGAGATCGTCTACGACGAGGCGATCTACCAATGGCACCCGATGTTCGCCGGGGGCGGGTTCGAGGTCTGGTATCACGGGGCGGACGCCTCGCCCGCCACCATCGAGGGCGGCGACATCCTGGTTCTCGGCAACGGTGCGGTGCTGGTCGGGAATGAGCGAGCGGACCACCCCGCAGGCCGTGGAGATGCTCGCGCACCGGCTGTTCTCGGGCCGGTGCGGCCCGCTGCCTGGTGGCCATCGACATGCCGAAGGCCCGGGCGTTCATGCACCTGGACACGGTCATGACCATGGCGGACTACGGGGTGTTCATCAAGTACGCCGGGCTGGGCATGCTGCCGTCCTACACGGTCGAGCCGGGGGCCAGCGCGCAGGAAGCTGAAGGTCACCGAGCACCCGCCGGAGGACATGCACGACCGCGCATCGCCGCCGCGCTGGACCTGCCCCGGATCCGGGTGCTGACGCCCGCAGGACCTGCCCGCGGCGCAGCGCGAGCAGTGGGACGACGGCTGCAACGTGCTGGCCATCGAGCCCGGGCGTGGTGGTCGCCTACGACCGCAACGTGACCACCAACGCCTACCTGCGGGACAACGGCATCGAAGTGATCGCGGTCCCCGGCAGCGAACTCGGCCGCGGCCGGGGCGGCCCGCGCTGCATGACCTGCCCCATCGAGCGCGACGCCTGACGGCCCAGTCCCGGCGCCCAGTGCCGAGGCTCAGTGCCGCGGGCGCCCGTGCGCCGGGGCGGCGCGGGTGGGGAGGTGGCGGGCGCCGTTGTGCAGGGCGGACAGGATGACGGCGACGGCCGGGCGGCGCACGCTGGCCGTCCGGGCCACCGCGTACACGTCCCGCGCCACGTCGGAGGCGGGCAGCTCGCGGACCACGACCCGGCCCTCGCCCGCGGCCAGGGCGAGCCGCGGCACCGCGGCCACCCCGATGCCCCGGGCGACCAGGGACAGGATCGTGCCCAGGCCCTCGAACTCCCAGGGCATGGCCGGGGCCCCGCCGACCGCGGCCAGCAGCCGGTCCACCGCCTGCCGGGACGGCTCCCCCGCCGGGGCCGCCATCCACCGGCTGGTCTCGCTGAGCTTGCGCAGGTCCACCGGCTCGGCCGGGTCGGCCAGCGGGTGCCCGCGCGGGACCACCAGCACCAGCGGGTCGCGGAGCAGTGGGTAGAACTGGAGCACCCCGGCCTCGTTGCCGGCCACGGTGCCGGACCAGTCGTCCACCAGGGCGACGTCGACCTCGCCGCCGCGGACCGGTGCGCAGGCCCTCGTCCTGCTGGGTCTGCCGGAGCAGCAGGGTCAGTCCGGGGATGCGCGCGCAGGCTCCGGGCCAGGGCCGGGGCGAACGCGGCCGCAGCGGTCGGGAACGCGGCCACCGAGATCCGCCCGGACGGCTCGAGTTCCTGGGCGGACAGGTCCGCCTCGGCCGCCTCGACCTGGGCCAGGATGCGCTCGGCATGCCCGGCGAGGCGGCGGCCCGCGTCGGTCAGCTCGGCCGATCGTGCGGTCCGGTCGAGCAGGATCACCCCGGCCTCCCGTTCCAGCGCGGCCAGCTGCTGGGACACCGCCGACGGGGTGTAGCCCAGGGCCGCGGCGGTGGCCGCGATCGTGCCCCGGGCGGCGAACTCCTTCAGCAGCCGGAGGCGGCGCAGGTCAAGCATCAGTTCAGCTTAACCTCAACAACAGAGAAAGCTTCTTGTGCTAACGCATGGCAGCGGGCATCCTGGTCAGGGTGGTTCAGGGTCCGATGACGACCCGTCCCATGTGCGGGTTGCCGGTTCAGGTAGCCCCGTCCGGCGCAGTGCGGCGCCACCATCCCCGCAGCAAGGAGTAGAAGGCCATGTCCATGGCTGTCCAAGCCATGCCGTCCACCCTGCCCGCTGAGCGTCCCGCTCCCCTCGCCGCACCGCCGCCGACCCCCGCGCTCACCCTGGCGCCGATTCCGGTGTCGGCCACCCTCGCCGCGAACGAGGAACTGGCCCGCAAGCGGCGGGCTGGCCAGGCCGTGCTGCCCCTGGCCTTTGGCGAGGCGGGCCTGCCCGCGCATCCCCTGCTCCGCGCGGCGCTGGCCGCCGCGAGCGGTGGCAACTCCTACGGTCCGGTAGCCGGGCTGCCCGTGCTGCGCGAGGCGGCGGCGGGTTACTGGTCCCGGCGCGGGCTGCCCACCAGCGCGCCGTCCGTGGTCTGCGGGCCGGGCAGCAAGGCGCTGCTGTTCGGGCTGCTGCTCGCCATCGGCGCGGATGTCGCGGTCCCCCAGCCCAGCTGGGTGAGTTACGCCGCGCAGGCCAGCATGCTCGGCATCCGCCCGCATTTCGTGCCGGTCCCGCCCGGCGAGGGCGGGGTGTGTGACGCGGCCGCCCTCGACCGTGCCGTGACGGCCGCCCGCGAGGCCGGGCGCCGGGTGGGCTCGGTCGTCCTCACCCTGCCGGACAACCCGACTGGTCGGCTGGCCAGTCCCGCGGTGGTGGAATCGTTGTGTGCCGTAGCGAAACGGCATGACCTGATCATCATTTCCGATGAGATCTACCGGGACCTGGTGCACGACCCGGGGCAGCCCTTCGCCAGCCCCGCCGCGTTCGCGGCTGGGCGGACGGTGGTCACCACCGCGCTGAGCAAGAGCCTGGCGCTGGGCGGCTGGCGGATCGGGGTGGCCCGGCTGCCGGACAGCCCCATTGGTGTGGCGCTGCGGCAGCGGCTGGTGGGCATCGGCAGCGAGATCTGGTCCGCCCCGTCGTTGCCGATCCAGCAGGCTGCGGCCCTCGCGTTCAGCGAGCCCGCGGAACTGACCGAGCACATCGCGCGCAGCCGGTCGTTGCATGCCCGGGTCGCGCGGGCGGTGGCGGCCCGGTTCGCCGCGGCCGGGCTGGACGTGCCCGCGCCGCAGGCCGCGTTCTACCTCTACCCCGACTTCGCGCCCTGGCGCGACCAGCTGCGCTCGGCCTGCGGCGTGCGCACCGGGGCGGAGCTGGCCGGGCACCTGCTGGAGCAGTACGGCATGGGCGTGCTGCCCGCGAGCGCCTTCGGCGAGGAGGACAGCTCGCTGCGGGTGCGGGTGGCCACCGGGCTGCTCTACGGCGACACCGACGCGCAGCGGGAGCGTGCCCTGGCCGCGGCCGACCCGCTGGACCTGCCCTGGATCGCGGCCGCGCTGGCCCGCATCGACGAGGTCCTGGCCGCCGTGGCCCGGTCAGGCCGGCCAGTCACGCCTAGCGCCGGCTCAGCACGGCGCGTACCCGGGTGAGCAGTTCATCCGGGCGGAACGGCTTGGTCAGGTAGTCGTCGGCGCCAGGCTGGAAGCCGCGCTTAGCCCGAAGTTCCCCTCAGGCTCCTAAGGTCCGTCGTGTCTGCCCTGATGATAGAGCTTCAAGGGCTGGAGTTACATGTCTACGGTAGTCAGCTGCGTCCACATTTTCCCAGGTGAGCAGGGGCGTCAGATCATCCGGGGAACCACGGCTTAGATCTTATTTTCGATAGCACAAACCGAGCGCAGTGTGGGCCCGGGTAGCCGGGCCGGAGCGGGTCAGTCCCGGAGCTTGCGGAGAATGCGGGCGAGCTCGGCGCGGTCAGCCGGGCTGAGCTGGCCGAAGACCCGCTCGGTCTCGGTTCCGCGGGACGCGCGGATCGCCTCCAGCACGCTGGTGCCGTGCCCGGTCAGCTCGACCAGGGTGGCCCGCCGGTCACCGGGGTCGGGCTGCCGCCGCACCAGATCCCGGGCTTCGAGGGCGTCCACGACCTCGGTGGCTGACCGCGGCGCGATATGCAGGTGGTCGGACAGCTCGGACAGGCGCATCCGCCCGTGCCGACCGAGCACGCGCAGGGCCCGCAGGTGGCCGGGGGTGATGTCCCAGGGGACCAGAGTCTCCCGGGACGTCTCGCGCAACTGACGCGCAACGGACCAGAAGACGTCCGCCAGTGTCTCGTCACCGGCCGGGCTGGATGAGCTAGCCCGGCCGGAGCTGGCGGGCGCGGGGCTGGCCGCACTGGCGGGGCTGGCGGGGCTAGGCGGGCGCGGCAGGCCGCGATCCTGGGTCACGGGAATACAGTACCAATGTTTTCGGTTGCAGCCTCATATTGAGGTATCCTCAGCAATGACTCCCTAGGCCCGCGCGTCCGAGTGGGCCACCCCGGCAGAATCGAGCACCCACTTGGCAACACCACCCACGAACCGAGACATCAGCAGCATGACCCGGGACAGCAACCCGATCCGGGACAGCACCAGTACCGGCCGGGGCCGCGGCGCCAGGACGGTCACGGCCGCCGAGAAGGCGCAGGCCCGCGAGGTATCACTGCGCCGCATCGGCCAGCTGTTCACCCCCTACCGCTGGCAGCTGGCGATCGTTACCGCTATCATCGTGGCCTCCTCCATCGTCGGGCTGGCCTCCCCGTTCCTGCTGCGCGCGGTCATCGACACCGCCCTGCCGGACAAGAACCTGCGGCTGCTGGCCTGGCTGGTCATCGGCATGGTCGCCGTGGCCGCGATCACCTCGGCCTTCGGCGTGATGCAGACCTGGATCAGCACGAAGGTCGGCCAGCAGGTCATGCACGGCCTGCGCACCAGCGTCTTCGCCCACCTGCAGCGGCAGTCGATCGCCTTCTTCACCCGCACCCGCACCGGCGAGGTCCAGTCCCGCATCACCAACGACATCGGCGGCATGGAATCCGTGGTGACCTCCACCGCGACCTCCATCGCCGCCAACCTCACCACTGTGGTCGCCACCGCCGTGGCCATGGTCGCGCTGTCCTGGCGGCTGACCCTCATCTCGCTGGTGGTCATGCCGCCCGCGATCTACCTGACCCGTAAGGTCGCCCGGATGCGCCGGGCCATCACCACCGAGCAGCAGCGCGAGCTAGCCAACCTCAACGTGACCATCGAGGAAGGGCTGTCCATCAACGGCGTCCAGCTGGCCAAGACCATGGGCACCGGGCCGTCCCTGGTCCAGCGGTTCACAGGTTCCTCGGCCCGGCTGATAGACCTGGAACTGCGCTCCCAGCTGGCCGGGCGCTGGCGGATGGCCTCGATGAGCATCATCTTCGCCGCGATCCCCGCGATCATCTACCTGGCCGCCGGGCTGCCGCTCACCGCGGGCGTGATGACCATCGGCACCCTGATCGCCTTCACCACCCTGCAGAACACGCTGTTCCGGCCGATCACTGGGCTGCTCAACACCAGCGTCTCGGTGATCAGCTCGCTGGCGCTGTTCGCCCGCATCTTCGAGTATCTCGACCTGCCTGTCGAGGTGGACGAGCCGGCCCATCCGGTCCAGATCGACCCGGCTCAGGTCACCGGGCACGTCCGGGTCGAGGACGTCAGCTTCGCCTATCCCGGCGCTGACCGGCCCGCGCTGACCGGCGTCGACCTGGACATCCCAGCCGGCAGCACACTGGCCCTGGTGGGTGAGACGGGGTCGGGCAAGACCACCCTCGCCTCGCTGATCGCCCGGCTCTACGATCCCGGCAGCGGCCGGATCAGCATCGACGGCATCGACATCCGCGACCTGAGGCTCGCCGACCTGGCCGCCGTGGTGGGCGTGGTCAGCCAGGAAACCTACCTGCTGCACACCACGGTCCGGGAGAACCTGCGCTACGCCCGGCCCGGGGCCACCGACGCCGAGATCGAGGACGCCGCCCGCGCCGCCCAGATCCATGACCTGATCGCCGGGCTGCCCGACGGCTACGACACCACGGTCGGCTCCCGCGGGCACCGTTTCTCCGGCGGTGAGAAGCAGCGCATCGCCATCGCCCGGACCCTGCTCCGCGACCCGCGCGTGCTGGTGCTGGACGAGGCCACCAGCGCCCTGGACACCGAGACCGAGCGCGCCGTCCAGCAAGCGTTCGACACCCTCGCCCAGGGCCGCACCACCATCACCATCGCGCACCGGCTGTCCACCGTGCGCGACGCCGATCAGATCGTGGTCCTGAATCACGGCCACGTCGCCGAGACCGGCACCCACGCCAGCCTCCTGGCCGACCGCGGCCGCTACGCCGCCCTGGCCGCATAGCCGCCCCGGCCTAGCCGTATAACCCCGGCCTAGCCGCACGGCCCTGGCCTGGCCGCATGGCCCCGGCCTGGCCGCACGGCTCTATAACCCCGGTCTGGCCGCACGGCTCTGGCCCGGCCGGGCGCCGCAACAGCAGGCATG
Source organism: uncultured Actinomycetes bacterium (assembly GCA_963804455.1). Taxonomy (GTDB): domain Bacteria; phylum Actinomycetota; class Actinomycetes; order Streptosporangiales; family Streptosporangiaceae; genus RYN-230. The sequence continues at coordinate 30,525 of CAWDRD010000052.1, read as the reverse complement.
ACGGAGGCGCCCCGCCAGCCTGCACGGGGGCCAGGCCGACGGGGCGCGCTCTCAGGCACCTCCCGACGCGGCTCGGCTGCCAGGCGCCGGGAGGCACTAGGTCAAATATCACGAATTACCCTGACCGTTCGCTGGAAACTCACCGCAGACATACTGACTATTTCCTGACGACTTACTGAAGGACCGAAAGGTGAGCCGGGCCGACATACAGCAGCACCGGGCTGATCGGCCGCGCACGCTTCCGGAGTAAGCAAATGGACAGCGAAGGCCGCCCCGCGAAATCAGGGGTAGCGGATGCCGGCACCAAGGACCAGCGCGCTGGCGGCGGCCGTGGCGGCCGAGGCCGGGCCGATCGGCAGCAACTGCGGACGCTTGGGCGCAATGCCGTCGCCGGAAGAGACGCCCCTGATCCGGCGGCCTACCCAGGGAGCCGCGTGCTGGCGGGCCCAGCGCGCGTCCATGCGGCGAGCCGCCAGCCAGGTCCTGGCCGGCGACGCGGCCACGGTCGACACCGCTGGCCAGGGCGCCCGCCAGTCCTCGGCGACCGGCACGCTCATCACCTCGCAGGCCCGCAGCGCCACCCGGCGGTGGCCTTCGGCGGTGAGGTGCAGCCGGTCGGCACTCCAGGCCCGCGGGTCGCGCAGCACGGTCATCGACCACAGGTCCACCAGCTCGCACTGGTGCCGGTCGGCGATGGCGCGCAGGTGCATGTTGTAGGCGGCCACCTTGCCGCGGATCAGCCGGAGCACCGGGAACCGCGGGTCGAAGCCGGTGAACATGAGCACCGGGCAGCCCGCCCGGCGCAGCCTGCGCACGGCGGCCTCGAACGACTCGGCCAGCGTGTCCGGGTCGGTGCCCGGCCGGAGCATGTCGTTGCCGCCCGCGGCGAGGCTGACCAGGTCCGGCTGCAGCGCAATGGCCTGCGGGATCTGCTCCGCTACGACCTCGCGCAGGGTCTTGCCGCGGACCGCCAGGTTCGCGTACCGCAGGCCCGGCTGGCGCTCGGCGATCCGCTCCGCGAACCGGTCTGCCCAGCCGCGGTAACTGTCTCCTGCGGCGCTGAGATCGTCGAGCCCCTCGGTGAAGCTGTCCCCGAGCGCGACAAAGGAGCGGATCTCCATGGCAGCACTTCCTCCTGATATCCCCGGCATGTGCCATGCGTTATCCGTGTAACGCTCGCCCATAGATCCGCCCTTCCCTGGTGGCCAGGCAGCGGGCACGCGCCCTTACCTGCCAGGCAGGGGTCATCGGGTAGCCCGAAGCCCCGCACTGCCGCCGTCACCCAGACCTGCAGCGTGAGCTCCGGATCGGGCGGCGCGGCCAGGCCAGGTGCCGCGCAGGCGCGGCGGCCATTGGCGACGATGAAGCCGGCGTCCGCCGCCACCGTCCAGTCCCGCATGAGCTCCTCGACGTCGATCGCGCTGCGCAGGCGAGACCCTGGCAGGGGGATCCCGAGTGCCTGGCAGGCCTGCGCCGCAACCGCGGGCCGCAGCACCCCGGTGGTGGTCAGTTCCTTTCCTGGCCCAACCCATTCGGCCAGCTTGCGGGCGCGGAGCAGCGCGGGACAACGGAGTGCGGCGTCGGCGAGATCAGCGGAGATAACGAGTGGAGAGGGAGGCATCACGCGCCCCAACGTTACCCGCGTACCGCAGTCAGCCGTACCCGGATCCCAGCGGCAACGAGACCCGGGACCGGTCCGGCGTTGCCGGTAGCGCCATCCGCCGCCGGGGCCGTTGGTGGGCTCGGGGCGACGGTATAGGTGAATCAGCAGGATGCCCAGCACGCAGAGCGGCGCGATCAGCAGCGCCGAGCTGCAGTCTGGTGTGATCATCAGCCCGAACGCGTTGGCTGAGCCAAGCCCAAACCAGATGATCGGCACGCTGGAGGCGGCCAGGGCGGGCGTTGGGCACACTGGTGCCATGACCGCACCCGCGAGTTACCGCGAGCCACCCGCCCCCGTCTTCCTCTTCGACCTCGACGGGACCCTCATTGACAGCGTGTACCAGCACGTCATCGCCTGGCGTGGTGCGCTGTCCCGGCTAGACATCGACCTGTCGGTGTGGCGGATTCACCGGCGGATCGGGATGAGCGGCGGGCTGTTCGTGTCCGCGCTGCTCCGGGAGACCGGCCTGACCCTGTCCGAAGCTGACATCGCCATGCTGCAGCAGGCGCACCAGGAGGAGTACCTGGCCCAGGCCGACTCGGTCCGGGCCCTGCCGGGAGCAGCCGAGCTACTCGCCGCGCTCACCAAGAGCGAGGTGCCGTGGGCGATTGCGACCAGCGGTTACCAGGCCACCGCCAAGCACGCCCTCGGCCTTCTGGGGCTGCCTGAGGACGCGCCGATGATCACCCGGGACATGGTGCGGCACGCCAAGCCCGACCCTGATCTGTTCCTGGCGGCGGCGGCTCTGCTGGATGTGGACCCCCAGCACGCTTTCGTGGTCGGGGACAGCGTCTGGGATCTGCTCGCGGCCCGCCGGGCCGGGTCGATCGGGATCGGGCTGATGTCTGGCGGCTATGGCCGCGAGGAACTGGAGCGGGCCGGCGCCTACCGGGTCTACGCTGACCCGGCCGACCTGCTCGATCGCGCCGACGAGGTCGGCGTCCGCAACCTGGCCCGCTAGCCGCGGGCGCAGGTTGCTCAGCGTGACTGATCGGTGCTGCCGATCAGCGCGGCAGACTCAGGCCTGCCTGATCAGAACTGACCGCTCAGGCGACGCGCCGGGGCGCCAGGATACGCCGGATGTCGGCGGTCTCCTCGTCGCTGTAGCGATCGAGGATCGCGTCCAGGTCGTTCAGGTCGCGTTCCGAGGTGTAGCTCGCCAGGTCCCGCTCGAGCGACTTGCGCGCGGCGCGCGCCTGGCGGGCACCGCGGACCTCATCGCGGATCGCCGTCATCAGCGATCCTGGTGCGTTCTGTGTCCTTTCCATCTTCCTGTCCTCTGGTTGTCGTAACGGGCGACCTTTCCTCTTCGAGTCTGCAGTCGCAACGATCGATGCGTCCAATGACTTATATGCAAGGGATCAATGACCTATAGTCATGGATGTGGACACGGATGCGCTGCGCTGGTTCCAGCAGGTGGCCGACGGCACCACAGTGACCGAGGTCAGTGAGCTCGAGCAGGTCACCCAGTCCGGGGTGTCCCGGGCCCTGGCCCGGCTGGAGGCCCAGGTCGGCACGCCGCTGCTGCGCCGGTCCGGCCGCATCCTCCGGCTGACCCAGGCCGGCGCGGTGTTCAAGCCGCACGTGGACGCCCTGCTGCACCAGCTCGACGACGGGATCGCGGCCATCAGCCAGCTGATCGAGCCCGATACCGGGACTGTGGCGCTCGCCTTCCAGCATTCGCTCGGCACTTGGCTGGTGCCGGACCTGGTACGCACTTTCCGCACGGCCCACCCGCACGTCACGTTCCAGCTGACCCAGGTGCATGACGAGCTGAACGCCGTGGTCCTGGACGGGGGTCGCGCTGACCTGGAGATCGGCACCCGCCGGGGAATCCCGGGGCTGCACACGCAGCTGCTCGCGGTCGAGCCGCTGCGGCTGGCCCTGCCCCGGGATCATCCGCGGGCCGGTCAGCAGCGCATCCACCTGGCCGACCTGGCCGACGAGCCGTTCGTCAGCTTGCGCCCGACATCCGCGCTGCGCAGGCTCGGTGATGAGCTCTGCGAGCGGGCCGGATTCCGGCCGTCCGTGGTGTTCGAAGGCGACGACCTGTCCACTGTCCGCGGCTTCGTCGCGGCCGGCCTGGGCATCGCCATCGTTCCCGCGCCCCGCGCGGGATCACCGGAAGCCGGCAGCGGGCCGGTCCGCTATGCCGAGATCGTTGATTCCGGGGCCGCCCGCGAGATCCGCCTCATCTGGTCGGCGCAGCGGCGGCTACTGCCCGCCGCCGAACTGTTCCGTCGGCACGTCATGCGTAGCGCGGCCGCGGGCCAGGTACCTGCCCTGTCCCGCTGACCACGGGCGCCCGTGCGCTACAGCGCCCACCTGACCCCCGTCGCCCGCGTGACCACTGGCCGGCGAAAACGGCCAGGTCCGGGCCTGTATCCGGAGACTTGCCCGCGGCCCATTACCCGGTGAAGTGACCGGACACGCCCAGGATGACTGATTTCTTACGAGTTCTTGTAACCTGTCCTGACTCTCTGCGCGTCTTAGCTGACAGACGAACGCACGACAGCACGGACCCGGGGGGGTACTGGGTGATGGACGCGGCAGGCACCGGTCTCCGGGATCAGCAGGGCGCCGTACCAAATGCGGCCACACGAGATCCGGCCGCATCAGATCCGGCGGCGCAGGCCGCCGGGCTCTTGGCCCTGCTGGGCCTGGCGCAATTAAGGGATGCCGCCCCAGGCCGGGTGCCCGGCCGGGGCGCAGGCGGATCAGGCATCACGGTCATCATCCCGGCCCGGGACGAGAGCACCGGCCTGGCTGCCGCGCTGCGCTCGCTGGAACAGCAAACGCTCCGCCCCGACCGGGTGGTCGTGGTCATCAACAACTCCACCGACGACACCGCTGACGTCGCCGTCCACCATGCGGAGACCCGCAGATCGGTCCGCACGGACGTGCTGGAGATGCACGGTGTCAACCGCTACCGGAAGGCCGGCGCGCTGAACTGCGGCCTCCGCTACCTACTGGTGGACGGCGAGTTGCCGACGACGATCAGCTACCTGCTCGTGATGGACGGGGACACCGAACTGCACCCGCAGTTCCTGAAGCGGGCCTGGCGGGTGATGGAACGAGACGCCTCGCTGGGCGGGCTCAGCGCGACCTGCCTCGGCAAGCCGGTCAAGGGCGCGACGCCCTGGCAGGACCTGCTGCTGCTGTTCCAGCGGATCGAATACGCCCGGTTCGCCGCGGCCAGGTTGCGCAGCAACGTGCACACCATGTCCGGCGCGGGCTCGTTCTATCGCTCGGCCGCCCTGAACGACCTGCTCACGCAGCGCCCAGACGTGTTCGAGGAACGCGAGAGCAACCTCGTCGAGGACTACGAGGCGACCCTCGCGCTGAAACTGCGTGGCTGGCGGGTCACCAGCAACCAGGGCTGCATCGCCTACACCGATCTCATGCCCACCTTGCATATGCTGCTCGCCCAGCGGGTCCGCTGGCTGCGCGGCACGGTGGACGAATGGCGCCGGTACGGCTGGTGCCAGGCCACCTGGCTGTCCATCACCCAGGTGATCTACCAGCTGGTCTCGGTCGCCTACCTGGCGATCTGGCTGCCGTTCGCGGCCCATGCCGTCCTGTCCGGCGGCCAGGCGGAGAGCCGCTACCTGGCAGTCGGCGCGTTCTGGGCCGCCTACCAGGGTTTCTCCGTCCGGCAGCTGGGCTGGAAGGTCGTGCTCTTCGAGATGGCGCTGCTGCCGGAAGCTCTCTTCAACCTGGTCCGTAACTACTGGCTGGCGAAGTCCATCCTCGCGTCGTACCGGGGCAGCCGCCGGGCGTGGTCCTGAGGAAGGAATGGGATACATGCAGTACGCACGCGCGGGATCCGGGGTCGTAGCCCTGGCTGGGGCCTCCTATCTCACCGGCAGCATGATGGGCACCGCCGTGGTCCTGGCCTGCGGTGCCGCCGTGATCGTCGTCATGGGCGCCCGGCGCCGCCACCGCGACCGCGCCGCCGCCCGCCGAGGCGCCTGACCCGCCCGGCCGGGACCGCGGCGCGCATAGGTTCTGTTAGGAATCAGCCGCGCCGTGCATGGGTCCCGCTTAGGGCCCTTCTTACCACCACCTCCTGGGGCTTCACTGAACGCCGGGCCCGGTCCAGGGCCCCGGCACTAGTGGGACGCCTTAGGAGGGCACCGTGCTCGACCTTCTCTATATCGGGCTGACGATCGTGGTTTTCGCTGCCCTGTGGCTGCTCGTGAAGGGGGTCGAGCGCTTTGAGCGTTGAGAACTGGATCGGGCTGATCGGCGGCGTGTTGCTGACCATCTACCTGTTCGTGGCCCTCGTTCTCCCAGAGAGGTTCTGATGAGTAGCACAGCCGCCGGGTGGCTGCAGTTCCTGCTGCTGTTCGCGGCGCTGGCCGCGTGCTATGTGCCGCTCGGCAACTACATCGCGCGCATCTTCACCAGCGACAAGGACTGGCGGGTCGAGCGCGGCCTCTACCGGGTGATGGGCATCGACTCCAAGGCTGACCAGAAGTGGAGCACGTACGTCCGGAGCATCCTGGCGTTCTCCGCGGTCAGCGTGCTCTTCCTGTACGGCCTGATGCGGTTGCAGCACTACCTGCTGCTCAACGAGCACATGGCCAACGTGCCGCCCGCGCTGTCGTGGAACACGGCGGCCTCGTTCGTCACCAACACCAACTGGCAGAACTACGCCGGTGAATCCACCATGGGCTACCTGGTGCAGATGACCGGGCTGACCGTGCAGCAGTTCATGTCCGCCGCCGTCGGCCTGGTGGTCGCGATCGCGATGATCCGCGGCTTCACCCGGTCCCGGACCAACACGCTGGGCAACTTCTGGGTCGATGTCACCCGGGCCGTGATCCGGCTGCTGATCCCGCTGTCCATCGTCATCGGCCTGGCCCTCATCGCCAGCGGGGCGATCGACAACTTCAACGCCTACCACACCTACACGACGCTGTCCGGCGCGCACCAGACGATGGTCGGCGGGCCGGTGGGCTCCATGGAGAGCATCAAGGACCTGGGGAACAACGGCGGCGGGTTCTTCAACACCAACGCCGCGCACCCGTTCGAGAACCCGACCCCGTTCACCAACTGGCTGATCATCTTCAGCCTGCTGCTGATCCCCTTCGCCACGCCACGGGCGTTCGGCAAGATGGTCGGGGACAACCGGCAGGGCTACGCGCTGGTCGCGATCATGGCCATCATCTGGATGGCCGCGGTCGGCGGGATCAGTTTCTTCGAGGCGCACACCAGCCTCGGCGGCACCGCCACGGTGCTGGCGGGCCACGCCGCCGAAGGAACTGAGACGCGGTTCGGCACGCCGGGCTGCTCGGTGTTCGCCGCATCCACCACGGTGACCTCCACCGGCTCGGTGAACTGCTTCCATGATTCGCTGACCCCGTTCGGCGGCGGCATCGCCCTGTTCGACATCGCGCTCGGCGAGATCGCGCCGGGCGGCATCGGGGCCGGCATGTACGGCATCCTGGTCCTGGCCATCGTCACGGTGTTCGTGGCCGGGCTGATGGTCGGCCGGACCCCGGAGTACATCGGCAAGAAGATCCGGCCGGTGGAGATGAAGTACGCGTCGCTGTACTTCCTGACCCTGCCGGTGGTCATCCTGACCGCCACCGGGCTGTCCATCGGCACGCACATCGGGCAGAAGTCGATCTTCAATCCCGGGCCGCACGGGCTGACCGAGATCGTGTACGCGTTCGCCTCGGAAGCCAACAACAACGGGTCGGCGTTCGCCGGCCTGGGCACCAACACGGCCTGGTACAACACGCTCGGCGGCATCGTGATGCTGCTCGGCCGGTTCGCGCCGGAGATCTTCGCGCTCGGCCTGGCCGGCTCGCTGGCCCGCCAGCAACCGGTGCCAGCCAGCGCAGGCACGCTGGATACCAGGACACCGCTGTTCGTCGGGATGGTGATCGGCGTGATCCTCATCCTGGTCGGCCTGACCTATTTCCCCGCTCTCGCACTGGGACCGTTCGCTGAGGGGTTGCACTGATGTCCGTCACCACGACGCCCGACACTGGGGGCCACGCCCCGGAGCGAGCGGGCGACACCGGGCACCGCCGGAAGGGCGGCGGCCTGCTCGAGCCGAGGATGCTGTGGAAGGCCACGCCGGACACGTTCAAGAAGCTGGACCCGCGGGTCCAGATCAAGAACCCGGTCATGTTCGTGGTCGAGGTCGGCGCCCTGCTGTGCATGTACACCGCGATCAGGCACTCGACCATCTTCAACTGGACCATCGTGGTCTGGCTGTGGCTGACCGTGTTGTTCGCCAACCTGGCCGAGGCAGTGGCCGAGGGCCGTGGCAAGGCCCAGGCGGAGACACTGCGCCGGACCAAGCGGGAGACCGTGGCCCGGCGGCTGGTCGGCTGGCAGCCCGGCCAGACCGACACCCGCGAGGAAGAGGTACCGGGCACCCAGCTCACCCTCGGCGACCACGTGGTCGTCCAGGCCGGGGAGATCATCCCCGGTGACGGCGACGTCGTGGAAGGCGTCGCCTCGGTGGACGAGTCGGCGATCACTGGCGAGTCGGCGCCGGTCATCCGGGAATCCGGCGGTGACCGGTCCGCGGTCACCGGCGGCACCAAGGTGCTGTCCGACCGGATCGTGGTGAAGATCACCTCCAAGCCGGGCGAGACGTTCATCGACCGGATGATCGCCCTCGTCGAGGGGGCATCGCGGCAGAAGACACCCAACGAGATCGCGCTGAACATCCTGCTCGCCTCGCTGACCATCATCTTCATGCTGGCCGTGATCACGCTGCAGCCGATGGCGTTCTACTCGAAGGCCCCGCAGAGCCTGGTCATCCTGGTCGCGCTGCTGGTCGCGCTGATCCCGACCACGATCGGCGCGCTGCTGTCCGCGATCGGCATCGCCGGCATGGACCGGCTGGTGCAGCGCAACGTGCTGGCCATGTCCGGCCGCGCGGTGGAGGCGGCGGGCGACGTGAACACGCTGCTGCTGGACAAGACCGGCACGATCACCATCGGCAACCGGCAGGCCACCGAGTTCCTGCCGGTGGACGGCGTGCAGGCGGCCGAACTGGCCGACGCCGCCCAGCTGTCCAGCATGGCCGACTACACCCCGGAAGGCCGCTCCATCGTGGTGCTCGCCAAGGAGAAATACGGCCTGCGCGAACGGCACGAGGGCGAACTGCAGGGCGCGGAGTTCGTGGAGTTCACCGCGCAGACCCGGATGAGCGGCATCGACCTAGCCGACGGCCGCGAGGTCCGCAAGGGCGCCGCCTCGTCGGTCGCCCAGTGGATCCGCGACAACGGCGGCACCCCGCCCGCTGGCCTCGGCCGGATGGTGGACAGCATCTCGGGCGTCGGCGGCACACCGCTGGTCGTCGCCGAGAAGGCCAACGGCACCGCGCGGGCGCTGGGCGTGATCTACCTCAAGGACATCGTCAAGGAGGGCATCGCCGAGCGGTTCGACGAGATGCGCAAGATGGGCATCCGGACCGTCATGATCACCGGTGACAACCCGCTGACCGCCAAGGCGATCGCGGACGAGTCCGGGGTGGATGACTTCCTCGCCGAGGCCACGCCGGAAGACAAGATGGCGCTGATCAAGAAGGAGCAGGCAGGCGGCAAGCTGGTCGCGATGACCGGGGACGGCACCAACGACGCCCCCGCCCTCGCCCAGGCTGATGTCGGCGTGGCCATGAACACCGGGACCTCCGCGGCCAAGGAGGCCGGGAACATGGTGGACCTGGACTCGAACCCGACCAAGCTCATCGAGATCGTGGAGATCGGCAAGCAGCTGCTGATCACCCGCGGCGCGCTGACCACGTTCTCCATCACCAACGATGTGGCCAAGTACTTCGCCATCATCCCGGCCATGTTCGAGGGCGTGATCCCGGGCCTGGCCAAGCTCAACATCCTGCACCTGCACAGCCCGCAGTCGGCGATCACCTCGGCGATCATCTTCAACGCGCTGATCATCGTCGCGCTGATCCCGCTCGCGCTGCGGGGGGTGCAGTACCGGCCCGCCTCGGCGTCGTCGCTGCTCCGCAGGAACCTGCTGATCTACGGCGTCGGTGGGCTGATCATCCCGTTCATCGGGATCTGGGCCATCGACCTCATCATCCAGTACATCCCAGGATTCGGTGGTTGATCTGACATGAAGCATCTTCCCGGCATCGTCCGGCAGCACCTCGCGGCGCTGCGCCTTCTCCTGATCTTCACCGTGCTCACTGGGATCATCTACCCGGTGTTCATGTGGGGCGTAGCGCAGGCAGCGTTCAACAAGCAGGCCAACGGCTCGATGGTGAGCTTCAACGGCCGCACCGTGGGGTCCAGCTTGCTGTGCCAGGAGTTCGTGGACGCCAAGGGCAACCCGCTGGCGCAGTACTTCCAGCCGCGGCCGTCAGCGGCGATCCCCTCGCCTGCGCCCAAGGACGACTACGGCTGCGACCCGACCTACTCATCAGCGTCGAACTACGGGCCGAACAACCCCGCGCTGGTCACGCTGATCAAGCAGCGGCAGCAGCAGATCGCGGCGTTCGACCACGTCAAGATCTCGCAGATTCCGGCGAACGCAGTGACCGCGTCCGGTTCCGGCCTGGATCCGGACATCTCCCCGCAGAACGCCGCCATCCAGGTGGACCGGGTCGCGCAGGCCCGGCACACCACCCCGGCGGCGGTCGAGGCGCTTGTTCAGCAGTACACCACCGGCCGCACCCTGGGCTTCCTCGGTGAGCCAGTGGTCAACGTGCTGCTGCTGAACCGCGCGCTCGACCAGAAGTACCCGGTGTCCGGCTGACACTGAACGGAGCAGGCGAATGGCGGCAGGCGCGGGAGCCCCGGATCATCACCCGGGTGCGCCCGCGCCCTCGCCCGTTCCGGTGCAGGCGGCCGCGGCCGCTCCGGTTCCTGCTACCGCACCCGCTCCGGTGCCCGCGGCCGCGGTAGCGCCGGTACCCCAGCCGCGGCCGCGGATCCTGATCGTGGAGGATGAGCCAGCCCTGCTCCGCGCGCTGCGGATCAACCTGCGGGCACGCAGCTACGAGGTGATCACCGCGGCCGCGGGCCAAGCGGCCCTGGACGAGGCGGCCCGGCGGCCACCGGACGCGGTGATCCTCGACCTTGGCCTGCCGGACATCGACGGGGTAGAGGTCATCCGGCAACTGCGCAGCTGGTCCCAGACCCCGGTCATCGTGCTGTCCGGGCGGACCGGGCCGGGCGACAAGATCGGCGCCCTGGACGCGGGCGCGGACGACTACGTCACCAAGCCGTTCTCCATGGAAGAACTGCTGGCCCGGCTCCGGGCCGCGCTGCGCCGGGACGCGGGCGAGCCGCGCGGGCCGCGGGTGACCGTCGGCCGGTGCGAGATCGACCTGTCCGCGCACACCGTGACCCGGGACGGGACACCGGTGCGGCTCACCCCCACCGAGTGGCGGCTGCTGGAGATCCTGGCCCGTAACCCCGGCCAGCTGATCGGCACCCGCCGCTTGCTCACCGAGGTCTGGGGCCCGGAGTACGCCACCAGCACCCACTACCTGCGGTTCCACATGGCCCGGCTGCGCCGCAAGCTCGAGGAGGACCCGGGCCGCCCGCGCCACCTGCTGACCGAGCCCGGCATGGGTTACCGATTCCAGGTCACCCGGAACCAGACCACCCCGCCCCGGACATCGCCATCGGCATAACCAGCATGCCCCACTCGTCCGAAAGGCCTGCTGGCAGACAGGGAAAGCTCTAGGACGCCGGGCCCGGGCCCGCGGCGAGGACTTCCTGTGGGTGCGGCGTGCGGCCAGGGAAGGCTAGCGGGCGAAGCCGTTGGCCTAGGAGGTGCGGCGGCCGGTGATCGAGTCGGGCACGATCCGGACCCAGAACGTGCGGTCCACCCCACGGGCCCACGGGTGCAGCTGCAACGCTTCCAGCCGGCGGATGTCCGCGTCCTCGAGCACCAGCTCAGCCCGGCCGGTGATCAGCACGCTCCACCCGGACCGGCTCCGCTCGTCGTAGTCGTCGGCCTGGAAGGCGACCTGCTCGTAATCCTGGGCGGTCGCGAGCTTCGACCCGTAGGCGGTGCGGAAGATCACGTCTTGGCCATCCACCACGTGGTTGACGGGGAGGATCACGGTCTCGCCGTCCGACTGGAAGCCGAGCCGGCCCAGCGGGACCGAGGCGAGCAGCCGCAGGCAGGCGTCGAGCGGCAGAGTCTCGAGCCCAGCATGATCGACTGGGTAGCTGAACATGAGCACCTCCGCAAGCGATCGGTGGCCCCAGCCCTATCGTGGTGCCGCGGCCCGCAGCCGCATCAGGGCCGGAGGTCACCCGGGCCCGGGACTTTCGCGCCCGGGCAGGAACTGGACGAGGACAGCGGCTCACTGACCTGCACGACGAGCTGGCCAGCTACCCCGGCGGGATCCGGCCGCCGCCTCGCCCAGCGACGTGGTGCTGCCGATCCGGTACCGGGCCCGCAGCCAGGAGCTGGCGTTCTTCAGCATCCACGCGGCGGTCGGCACGGCCACCGACGTGACCATCGAGGAACTGGCCATCGAGGCGTTCTACCCGGCCGATGCGGCCACCGCGGCCGCGCTCCGCCCGCCCGGATAGCGGGCCCGCCCGGATAGCGGGCGTATGGATCCCGTATGCATCCGGGCACTGGCCGCATGGAACGCGTTAGCGGCGCCTGCCAGCCTGGTATACCCGGAATGACCATGCTCTTTCCAACGTCGCGTTATCCAAAGGACCAGCTCATGCTTCTCGTCGCCGTGACCTGCACCGACCGCTTGCGCAGGCGCTACGGGCCTGCGCTCGCTCGCCGGCCTGAATAACGCTCCTGGTGGAGAGGTCAGTGAGCGAGCAGGAACGCGGCCAGCTCCGGATCTATCTCGGGGCCGCGGCCGGGGTCGGCAAGACCTTTGCCATGCTCGGCGAAGGCCACCGCCGGATCGAGCGGGGCGCCGACGTGGTGGTGGCGTACGCGGAGACACACGGCCGCTCGCACACCGCGGCGCTGCTGGAGGGCCTGGAGGTGATCCCCCGCGCCCGGCTGACCTACCGCGGCGCCACATTCGAGGAAATGGACATCGACGCGGTGCTGGCCCGCCGGCCAGAGATCGCCCTGGTCAACGAGTTCGCGCACACCAACGTGCCCGGCTCGCGGAACGCCAAGCGCTGGCAGGACGTGGAGGAACTGCTCGCCGCGGGCATCGAGGTGATCTCCACGGTCAACGTGCAGCACCTGGAATCGCTGAACGACGTGGTACAGAAGATCACCGGGGTGCCGCAGCGGGAGACCGTGCCGGACGCCATGGTCCGCGCGGCCGACCAGGTCGAGCTGGTCAACATGACTCCGGAGGCGCTGCGCCGCCGGATGGCGCACGGGAACATCTACCCGCCGGAGAAGATCGACGCCGCGCTGACCAACTACTTCCGCACCGGCAACCTGACCGCACTGCGTGAGCTCGCCCTGCTCTGGCTGGCCGACAAGGTGGACGAAGGCCTGCAGCGCTACCGCGAGGCGCACGGCATCCACGACACCTGGGAGGCCCGGGAGCGGGTGGTGGTCGCGCTGACCGGTGGCCCCGAAGGCGAGCAGCTGATCCGCCGCGCGGCCCGGATCGCCGCCCGGTCGGTGGGCGGTGACCTGCTCGCCGTGCACGCGACCCGCTCGGACGGGCTGACCGGGGCGAGCCCGGCCGCCCTGGCCGAGCAGCGGCGGCTGATCGAATCACTCGGCGGCACCTACCACCAGGTGGTCGGGGACTCGATCCCGGAAGCCCTGCTCAGCTTCGCCCGCGCGGAGAACGCCACCCAGCTGGTGCTCGGCGCCAGCCGGCGGTCCTGGCTGGCCCGGCTGCTCACCGGGCCGGGCACAACCGGCCGGACCATCCACGGCTCGGGTGACATCGACGTGCACATCGTGACCCACTCCCGGATGGGCCGCGGCCGCGGGCTGCCCCGCTCCGGGGGCGGCCTCACCCTGCGCCGCCGGCTCTACGGCTATGCGCTGGCCGCGGTGTTGTGCCCGCTGCTGACCCTCGCGCTGGCCGGGATGCGCGGGCAGCTCAACCTGACCAGCGACGTGCTGTCGTTCCTGGTCGCGGTGATCGTGGTGGCGCTGGTCGGCGGGCTGGTCCCGGCGGTGCTGGTCGCCGTGGCCGGATCGCTGCTGCTCAACTACTACTTCACCCCGCCGATCCACAAGTGGACCATTGCCGAGGCCAACAACGCGCTGGCGCTGGGCGTATTCATCGCGGTCGCGCTGGTGGTCAGCACCGTGGTGGATATCGCCGCGCGGCGAACCCGGCAGGCGGCCCGGGCCAGCGCCGAATCCGAGCTGCTGGTGACCGCCTCGGGCAGCGTGCTGCGCGGGCAGCGCGCGGTCGAGGCCGTGCTCGACCGGGTCCGCGAGGCGTTCGGCATGGAATCGGTGACGCTGCTGGAATGCGGCCCCGCCGCTGGGCCGGCCGGGCCAGCCCCGGCCACCCCGCCCGCGGCCGGTGTCGTGGGCGCGGCCGCGACCCGCGGGCCGACCGCGGGCTGGCGGGCGGTGGCGCATTCCGGTGAGCCGCCGGTGGCCCGCCCGTCAGACGCGGACGTCGAAGTACCGGTGGCCGACACGCTGTCGCTGGCCCTGCGCGGGCCAGCCCTGCCCGCCGCGGACCGGCGGGTGCTCGGCGCGTTCGCCTCCTACGCGGCGGTCGCCCTGGAACAGCAACGGCTGGCCGCCGAGGCCGAGGCGGCCCGGCCCATCGCCGAGGCGGACCGGATGCGCACCGCCCTGCTCACCGCAGTCAGCCACGACCTGCGTACTCCGCTGGCCTCGGCCAAGGCGGCCGTGACCAGCCTGCGCTCCGCCGATGTGCAGTGGAGCGCCGAAGACCGGGAGGAACTGCTCGCCACCGCGGATGAATCGCTGGACCGGCTCACCCACCTGGTGGACAACCTGCTCGACATGAGCAGGCTGCAGGCGGGCGCGCTGTCGGTGTTCCCGCGCCCGTCCGGGCTGGAGGAGATCGTCGCCCGGGCCCTGGACGACCTGGGCGCGCCTGGCCGCACCGTGGCCATGGACATCCCCGACTCGCTGCCCGAGGTCCGGGTGGACCCGGCCATCCTGGAGCAGGTCATCGTGAACCTGACCCAGAACGCGCTGCGCTACTCCCCGGCCGGGTCCCCGCCGCTGCTCACCGCGAGCACCCTGGCCGACCGGGTCGAGCTGCGGGTGGTGGATCGCGGGCCGGGCATCCCCCGGCCGCACCGGGAGCGGATGTTCGTGCCGTTCCAGCGGCTCGGCGACACCGACAACACCACCGGGGTGGGCCTCGGCCTGGCCCTGGCCCGCGGGCTCACCGAGGCCATGGGCGGCACCCTGGAGCCGGACGAGACCCCCGGCGGCGGGCTGACCATGACGCTGTCGCTGCCCGCGGTGCCCCGGCCGGACGAACCGGACGGGCCGGGCGGGCCCGCGGCCAGCATGCCGGGCCGGGCAGCTGAACTCGATCCGCGCTGAACTCGACCCGCGCTGAACTGGCAGGCGGTGAACCTGGCAGGCTAGGCAGGTGACCCGCGTCCTGGTCGTCGACGACGAACCACAGATCCTGCGCGCGCTCCGGATCAACCTCCGGGTGCGGCACTATGACGTGGACACCGCGGCCAGCGGCGCACAGGCGCTCGCTGCCGCGTCCCGGCATCCGCCGGACCTGGTCCTGCTCGACCTGGGCCTGCCCGACCTGGACGGGGTCGAGGTGATCGAGGGGCTGCGCGGCTGGACCACGGCCCCGATCATCGTGCTCTCCGGCCGCTCGGACAGCACCGACAAGGTGCTGGCCCTGGACGCGGGCGCGGATGACTACGTGACCAAGCCGTTCGGCATGGAGGAACTGCTGGCCCGGATGCGCGCGGCGGTACGGCGGGCCGGCGGTGTGGCAGACGAGCCCCGGGTGCGGATCGGCGACCTGATCATCGACCGGGCGGCCAAGACCGTCACCCGGGCGGCCGCCGCGGAGGGCGGCGGGGCCTCGGGCAGCGGGGCTACGGAGGGCGCGGCCGCGGACGGTGTCCGGCTGACTCCCACCGAGTGGCACCTGCTCGAGGCGCTGCTGCGCAACCCGGGCAAGCTGCTCAGCCAGCGCCAGTTGCTGACCGAGGTGTGGGGGCCGGGGTACGCGGACGCCGCCGGGAACCTGCGGCTCTACATGGCCCAGCTGCGGCGCAAGCTGGAGCCCGACCCGGCCCGGCCGCGCTGGCTGCTGACCGAGCCCGGCATGGGCTACCGCTACCAGCCCAGCCCGGACGGTGCCACCCCGGCCTCGTGACGCGGTCCGCGCCGGGACCGGACCCGTCGTGATCAGCGGTACGCGTGGCAGCCTGCGGCCTCGGCCGAGGCCGCAGGGATCATGACCTGGTCCGGGTGATCCGGGTCGATCCAGACCGGCACCCGCACGCCCACCTGCCCGATCAGCTCACACCGCTCAGCAGAGGGGAAACTGATCCAGGTCGCGGTCTGGTAACTGACGCCGTTCTCCCTGGTGACCTGCAGGGTAAGGTCAGCGAGGACCGCAGCCGCCCCGAGGCGCGGCCAGTCCGGGACCACCACGTCATTGACGGCAGTGATCGTCGCGGTCGCAGTCTCGCCCGTGGTACTGATCGTCCCGCCCACGTTGTCCTCCTGCCCGGTCCGCCCGCGTCGTGCTCTCAGCAGAAACGGATTCAGCGCATCGCTGGTTCACCGTCTCCCCGGCCCTAAGTACGGCCGGCTGCCCGGCGCGGCCGTGGTTGGCGGTAACTTGCCCATGTCAGCCCATGCAGTGTCAGCCAATCCAGTGTCAGCCAATCCAGTGTCAGCCAATCCGGAGGGGTGGTGGCGAGCCGGTGATAACCGGGGGTTACCGGGACATGTTCGTGGCCGTGGCCGGCTGCTCGGCCTCACTGATCGGGCTGCTGTTCGTGGCCCTGTCGGTGGCGCCGCGCGAGAGCGCCCCGCACCCGGTGGTCCAGCAGATCCGCGCGGCCGCCGCGATCCTGGCCTTCATCAACGCGCTGGTCGTCTCGCTGTTCAGCCTGATTCCCGGGACACCTGTCGGGTACCCGGCGCTAGCCCTGGGCGTCAGCGGCGTCTTGTTCACCGCCGCCGCGGCGCGGTCCATCGCCACCAACCAGCGGGCGCGGCCCTACCTGCCCAGCCAGCTGAGCTTGATGGCGTTGCTGCTCGCCGCGTTTGGCGTCGAGCTGGTCAGCGGGATCATGAACATCGGCCACCCGCACGAGACCGGCCCGGTAAACACGATCAGCTACGTGCTGGTCGCGTCGCTGATCATCGGCATCGCACGCGCCTGGGAACTGGTCGGTAACCGGAACACGAGCCTGCTCTCCTCCCTCCTGGTGCTGGCCGGCTTCGAGTCCGCCGCGCAGGTGAGCCTCGGGGATCTGTTCCCCCCGGCACCGGCCGCGGCGCCGCCAGGCGCGGCGTCACCGGCCGAGCCGAGGGCTGGGCCGGACGACAGCGGCCAGGCCTAGCCGCGGATCAGCTCCCGGATCGCGGCGGTGACCAGGTCGGCCCGGGCCATGATGTCATCGGCCTTGCCCGCCGCGGCGATCATTTCCAGGCTGGCGTGCTCGTCGGTGATGCCCGCCAGGTTGATCTCCACGTTGACCCGGGCGGCGGACGCCGCGGCCCGGCCTGCCTCGGCGGCCGCGGCCACGTCGCTGATCACGTTACGGTTGCCGATCTCGGCCAGGGCCTCGGCCAGGTCCACGATCATCCCGGCCAAGCTGATCACCTGGGCGGGTGGCCAGGCCGCGTTGACTAGCGCTCCGCCGATGGCCGCGGACCGGGTGGCCTGCTCCTCCTCGGTGGACTTGGGCAGCTGGTAGGCATCGGCGACCGCGCCGAACGCGTCCGCGTCGGCCTCGGCCAGCCGCAGCGCGAGCATGCGCAGCTCGTCGGTTTCGGTGATGATCCGGCCGATGGTCGGCTGGCTCGCCGCGTACCGCTCACCCGTGGTGTAGCGGGCGACCATGCCCAGCAGGGCCGCACCCTGCGCGGCGAACAGCGCGGCCGCGGCGCCCCCGCCCGGGGCTGGCACCCGCTCGGCGAGCCGGTCCAGGAAGTCGCCGATTGTCTCGTCGCGGATGAGCACGCGTCCTCCGGGTGGGGAGCAGGGGGTGGTGGGAGGCAGGGGGCCGACCCTGCCGCTGCGCACGATCCTACGGGCGCAGCCGCTATGGGCACGGCAGCTGACGACGGCGGCGGCAACGGGGACGGCGGCTACGAGGGCGGCGGCACCGAGCCGGGCTCCTCGTCCGGCCCGAGGTGCGCCAGCCGGAAGCGGAGCCGGCAGATCACCACGTTGTCGGTAGCAGTAGTGATGGCCCGGTTCAGCACCACGCCCCGCTGGTTGTGCAGCACCCACATCCACCAGTGCTCCGGCTGGACCTCCGGGATGAGCACCACGACGCGCCGGTCCGGATCTTGGAGTTCCTGCTGGCGCAGGTACTCCGCCACTGGCAGCCCCAGCGACCGGTGCGCGGTACGCAAGGTGGCCAGTGGCACGTCCGGATCCCACGCCTCCCACTCGGCCCGGAAGCTGGCATGGGCCCGTTCATCATCGGGATCGGTGTAGCAGACGGTCACCGCGACGACCTCATCGCCCAGCGACAGCGCCGTGGAGATCGCCTCCCGGGTCAGCCGGGACAGCCCGGCCACCGGCACGACCACCAGCGACCTGGTCCGCTCCGGCGAGGCTGGCGTCTTACCCAGCTCGAGCAGCGCGCCGATGCGCTGATACGCCGCATTGATCCGGGTGAACATCAGCACCAGCAGCGGGACGACTATGACGACCAGCCAGGCCCCCTCGGTGAATTTGCTGACCAGCTCGATGGCCAGCGCGGCGGTGGTGAGCACCGCGCCCAGCCCGTTGATGAACGCCCGCTGGCCCCAGCCCGCGGCGTGCTGCTCGTGCCAGTGCCGGACCATGCCGGCCTGGGAGAGGGTGAACCCGACGAACACCCCGATGGCGAACAGCGGAATCAGGGCCTGCGTGTTGCCCTTGGCCACGACCAGCAGCACCGCTGCCAGGACCGCGAGCACGAGGACCCCGTAGCGGAAGACCTGCCGCTCGGCTTTGAGCGCGAACACGTGTGGCAGGAAGTTGTCCCGGGCCAGCAGGCTGGCCAGGACGGGCAGGCCGCCGAAGGAGGTGTTCGCGGCCAGCGCGAGCAGCACGGTGGTGATCAGCTGGATCGCGTAGAAAACCACCGTATGTCCCACGGCCGCGCCCGCCAGCTGGGCCAGCGTGGTCTCGGTCGGCGACGGGGTGGCATGGAACTTGCGGATCAGGATGGCGATGCCGATCAGCATCAGGCCGAGGATGATGCCCAGCCACATCTCGGTGTGCTGGGCCCGGCGGGCCCGCGGCTGCCGGAACTCGGGCACTGCGTTGGCGATGGCCTCCACCCCGGTCAGCGCGGAACAGCCGGACGCGAACGCCTTGAGCAGCAGCAGGATGCCGACCGCCTCGGTGGTCTGCGGCAAGTGCCCGCCCAGCGGAACCGCGGGGTGGGACCGGAGCAGGCCGCCGACGATCACGACCGCGATCGCCAGGATGAAGATCACGGTGGGCACGATGAAGATCCGCGCTGACTCGGCCACGCCCCACAGGTTGGCGGCAGTGATCACCGCGAGCACGCCAAGGCAGAGCCAGACCCGGCCGCCGTAGAGGGCCGGGAAGGCAGAGGTCAGCGCGGCCACGCCCGCGGATACGCCGACGGCGGCGTTGAGCACGTAATCGACGATCAGCGAGGCGGCCGCGATCAGGCTGGGCATCCGGCCCAGGTGCCGCCCGGCCACCGCGTACGCTCCGCCGCCGCCCGGAAAAGCCGCGATGACCTGGCGGTAGGAGATCACCAG
Organism: uncultured Actinomycetes bacterium; assembly: GCA_963804455.1. Classification (GTDB taxonomy): domain Bacteria; phylum Actinomycetota; class Actinomycetes; order Streptosporangiales; family Streptosporangiaceae; genus RYN-230. The sequence goes on along the minus strand of CAWDRD010000052.1, from coordinate 11,021 downwards.
CACGGCCAGCAGCACGACGATCGCCAGCGTCACCGGCAGCGTGTAGGCCAGGCCCGCGGTGCCCGCCGCGGCCAGCACGATCACGATCGCCTCGGGGCCGTAGGCCACCGAGGAAAGCGCGTCGAGGGACAGGGCAGCCAGCCCCTCCAGCGCGGTCAGCCGGTGCCGCTCGGTCTCGTCGTGCTCTGCCGCGTTCGGCCGCGGGGCGGCCGGGCGAACCCTCATGCTGCACATCCTGCCCTGCCGCCCCTCCTGGGCCGTCCCCGGGCCGCTCCAGGAGGGGCTGACGGCTCACCGCGCAGGGCGGGCCCGCGTACCGCATCGCCGTCGGATGGCCCGGCGCGACAACACGGTGCGAGAACGCAGTACGGCAACGGGCGATGAGGAGGCGGTGGAACCGCCGGGATGGTCAGCCGATGAACAGAAGCGCGATCAGAAACAGGACAACCGCCACGGCGACCACCACTGCAGCGAGTACGGCAACCCGGCTCCGTGGTGCGCGCATCGACCATGGCGCAGACTCGCCGGAGCGCTCGTCCGCGAAGGCGCGGAACTGAGCCGTGCTGCCGGAGGGATCGGGCTCACCGTCACGCATACACGCGACTGTAGCCGCCGTGACCTGCTGTTCGCCCGGAATCCACTGGATTAGAACCGGGGTACCTGCGGTTTTCTGCTCAGCGGCCGGTGCTGCCGGGAGGCAGGATGTCCGCCCGGCTTACCAGTCGCGAAAGGACTATTACGCTCCGTGTGCGAACGACAAAGGGTTCCGCGCCGATCCGCTCTACCACCCGCTCGAAGTGCCGCACGTCCGCGGCCCGGATATGCAGCAGCGCATCGGCCTCACCGGTGATAGTGCAGGCCCCGGTCACCTCGGGGTATTTGCTGACCGCAGCCCCGATGTCAGCTGGCGAGGTACGGCCGCGGCAGAACAGCTCCACGTAGGCCTCGGTGGTCCAGCCCAGCGCCGTGGGGTTGACGGTGGCGGTGAACCCGGTGATCGCACCAGAGGCACGCAGCCGGTCCACCCGCCGCTTGACCGCTGACGCGGACAGGCCCACCTGGGCGCCGATATCGGCGTAGCTGGTCCTGGCGTCCTCGACCAGCGCGGCCACGATCCGCTCGTCGAGCTCGTCGAAGGCGGCGGGGCGTCCGGGCACGCCCCGATCCTGGCATAGATCGGCCCCCGGGCCCGTCACCATTCCCGGGCCGGATCGGCCCCTGATCGCCTGGCCAGGCCGACGGTGAGCGCCTGCCCAGGCCGGTGGCCCAGCCGCACCCGCCTGGGCTGCGAATGGATGACCGAGTTGACCGAATATCGAGGCGTATACCTCACGCTCTGATTACGCTTGGAAACGTAGAGCAAGGGAAACCGCATGAGATTCTGCCCCTGGTGCGGGACTCCGGTGACCGCAGCGGTCCAATTCTGCGCGGGCTGCGCCGCGTCTCTCGGCCAGCCCGGCCCGGCCGAGGACGCCGGCGACGACCCGGTCCCGCCGCAGCCTGGCCCGGCCCCGCCCATGTTCGGCCGACAGGACTACCACCGCGCCCCGGCTGACCATCCGGCCCCGGCTGACTACCCGGTCACCGTCCGCTCCAGCCCGGCCGACCGTCCAGCCACCATCATCCTGCCCGGGGTGGGCCGGTCAGTGCCGCCGCTGGACCGCTCGCCGTACGCGGGCTCCCGGCTGCTCTACGGCCCGGACCAGCCGGAGGGCCGCATCCGGCGCCGCTCGCCCAGACGCCGGGAGCAGATCATCAGCGCCGGGCTGGCCGCGCTGGTCCTGCTGGCCAGTGTGATCGCTGCCTGGGCCGCCTCCGCGCACCACACCCCGCCCACCGCGGCGGGCACGCTGGCCGGCCCGAAGCGCTCTGGCCGGCCGGAATCGCGGCCCACTGGCCGGGGCGCGGCCAGCGGCAGCCTGCTGGTGTCGCTCGCCCCCGCCGCGGCCAAGGACCCGGACGCGGCGGGCGTCACGGACCTGCTGGTGAACTACTTCAACGCCATCAACAGCCAGGATTTCCAGGGTTACGCCAGCTTGTTCACGCCCAGCCGGCGGCGGCTGCTGACCCCTGCGGCCTTCGCCAGCGGCTACCAGACCACCATCGATTCCATGGCCACGCTGCTCGGGGTCGCCCGTACCGCGAGCGGAGTGCTGGCGGCCACGGTCAACTTCACCAGCCACCAGAGCCCCGCGGTCAGCCCCGACCACACCGGGTGCACCCGGTGGGCCATCACCCTGTTCCTGCTCCAGCAGGGCGGTGCGCTGCTGATCAGCACCCCGCCACCGGATTACCACGCCTACCATGTGGCCTGCGGCTGATGGGGATCCCGTCTGACCGCTGATCCCGGGAGGACCACATGGCACGGCTAGGCGGCATGTACGGCCCGGACGCCACTTTCCTCGGCGTCCCGCGGGCGGATCTGGCGGAGCCGGGCTCGCTGGCCGGGACCGACATCCTCATCATCGGGGCGCCATTCGACGGCGGGACCTCGCACCGACCCGGTGCCCGATTCGGCCCCCAGGCCATCCGGTTCACCGACTACCTGCCACACGACGGTTCGCGGCCGCACCTGGCCCTGGGTGTGGACGCCCTGGCCGAGTTGCGGGTCGCCGACGCTGGCGACGTGGAAATGCCGTCCGGTGACACCGAACTGTCCCTGCGCCGCCTGGAGGAGGCGGTACACCAGGCCTGCACGGCCGGGGCCATCCCGGTCATCCTCGGCGGCGACCACACGATCGCGTTCCCGGACGCCACCGGAGTGGCCCGGCACGTGGGCTGGGGCAGGCTGTCGGTGATCCACTTCGACGCTCATGCGGACACCGGTGACACCCAGTTCGGCTCGCTGTACGGGCACGGCACGCCGATGCGCCGGCTGATCGAGTCCGGGGCGGTCCGCGGTGACCGGTTCCTGCAGATCGGCCTGCGCGGGTACTGGCCCGAGCCGGAGACGCTGGCCTGGATGGCTGGCCGCGAGATGCGCAGCTACGAGATGACCGAGGTCGTCAGCAGAGGGCTGGACGCCTGCCTGACCGAGGCGTTCGGCATCGCTACCGATGACTGCGACGGCGTATTCCTGTCCGTGGATGTGGACGTCGTCGATCCCGGCATGGCCCCGGGGACTGGCACCCCGGAGCCGGGCGGCCTGACCGGCCGCCAGCTGCTCGACGCGGTCCGGCGGATCGCCATGGAACTGCCCGTGGCCGGGATCGACGTGGTGGAGGTCTCGCCTCCCTACGATCACGCCGAGGTCACCGCGTTCCTGGCCAGCCGGATAGTGCTGGAAGCCCTGTCCGGGATCGCCTGGCGGCGCCGGCAGCAAGCGGGCGACCCGGCCCGGCCCGCCCGGGATCCGCAGCTGCCGCTGCTGCACGGGTACCGCGGCGTGGGCGAGGATCCCAGCTGACCGGACTGGTGCTGGCCGTCCCGCTGCGCCTGGTGGCCCCGCCGTGACTCGCTGTCCGGTGGCATGCTGTCCGGTGGCATGCTGTCCGGTGGCATGGCTGCGATGGCGCGGCGCGCTCCGGTCGCGTACGTTGACGGCGTGAGCGTAGTGCCGCCTGCAGCCGCCGGGGGCGGCTCGAATCGGAGGGTCGGGGTACGGTCGCCGGATCCGCGGCCAGGCCGGGCCGGGGCCCGCCAGCCGGGCTGGCTGGCGCGGCTGCCTGCCAGCCTTGGCGTCCGCTGGGTCGATGTGGGCGCGACCGTCGTGGTGATGGCCGCGGTCGAGCTGAACGTGGCGGAGGGCGGCGGCGGCCAGGGAGCCGCACCGCTGGATGCCCTGGCCTACCTGCTCGGCGCCATCCTCGCGCTGCCGGTGCTGTTCCGCCGCAAATGGCCGCTGGGTGTGCTGGCCACCTGCTCATTGCTGCTGCTGATCTACTACATCGTGCACCGCCGCAATATCTCCCCCGCCCCGCTGCTGTGCCTGCCGCTCTACGACGCCTCGGTTGCCGGGTACCTGGCCGCGGCCATCGTCATCCCGGCTGTCTACATGATTATCGGCGTGTTCGTGGTGGAAGCCTCCACGCACCTCACCCCGGCCGCACTGGCCCAGGAGTTCCTGCCCAGCGTGGTCGTGCTCGCGCTGGCGATCATGCTGGGCGAGGTGGTGCGCGGCCGCCGGGCACTGGCCGCGGAGACCGCGGACCGGCTCCGCCTGGCCGGCGAAGAACGCGAAGCCGAGACCGGCCGCCGGGTAGCTGAGGAGCGGTTGCGCATTGCCCGGGAACTGCACGACACCGTGGCGCACAGCATGGCCACGATCACCGTTCAGGCCGGTTCAGCGCTGCACCTGCTCGGCCCGGACAGCCAGCCGGCCGACGGCAGCAGCCCATCAGACGGCGGCAGCCCAGCTGCCGACAGCAGCCCAGCTGCCGGCAGCGGCCCAGCCGCTGGCAGCGGGGACGTGGCGGGCCGCCGCGAGCTGCGCCAGCTCAGAGACGACAATCTGCGCAGCGCACTCACGGTCATCCGGCAGACCAGCAAGGCGGCGCTGACCGAGATGCGCGCCACCCTGGGCGAGCTGCGCGGCGCGAATCCCGATACCCCGGCTGGCCTGCGTGGCGCCGGGCTCGGCCGGCTGCCGGAGCTGTGCTCCGCGGTGACCGCGGCCGGTGCCCCGGTCAGCGTGCAGACCGAGGGTGAGCTAGCCACCATTGCCGCCGGCTGTGGATCATGCGGCCTACCGGATCGTGCAGGAGTCGCTGACCAATGTGCTCCGGCACGCGGGCCCGGATGCGCGCGCCACTGTCTGCCTGCACTACCTACCCGGGACCCTGGCTATCACGGTCGCCGATGACGGCTGCGGTCCCGCGGCCCCGGACAGTACGGCCGACCAGGCCGACGGGCACGGGCTCACCGGGATGGCGGAGCGGGCCGCCGCGGTCGGCGGCGAGCTCACGGCGGGCGCTGGCCCCGCGGGCGGCTTCGAAGTGCGGGCCCGCCTGCCCATCGCCGTGTCCGAGCCCGCACGATGATCACCCGCATGACGACCCCGTTGACCACCCACGGGACTGCCCTGATCAGTTGCGGAACCGCCCCGGCCAGCCGCGGGACCGCCTCGGCCGCCGTGGAGCTGGCCGGATGATCCGGGTGCTGCTCGCCGACGATCAGGCGCTGGTCCGGGCCGGCTTCCGGATGCTGCTGGAATCCGCCGACGACATCACGATCGTGGGCGAGGCACCGAACGGCGGCAGCGCGGTGGCGCTGGCCCGCGAGCTGCGCCCCGACGTGGTGCTGATGGATCTCAGCATGCCCGAGGTGGACGGCCTCACCGCCACCCGGCGGATCACGGCCGACCCGGCGCTCGCGTCGGTCAAGGTGGTGGTGCTCACTACGTTCGACGACGATGAGCACGTGTTCGGGGCGCTGCGCGCCGGGGCCAGTGGCTTCCTGGTCAAGGACGTGGAACCGGAGGAGCTGCTACAGGGCGTCCGGGTGGTGGCCCGCGGCGACGCCCTGCTCGCCCCCAGCGTCACCCGGTCGCTGATCGCCGCCTTCACTTCAGGCCATCAGCTGGCCACGGCCTCCGGCGACACCCGGGGCGCTGATCCAGCCCGGCCCGGCCCGCTGGCCCGCCCGGCCGGCGCAGCCGGGACGGTCCGCGTCCGCAGCCGGGCACCCGGGCCTGGCCGCGCTGACCGGGCGCGAGCGTGAAGTGGTCACCCTGGTCGCGGCTGGGCTGTCCAACGACGAGATCGCGGCGCGGCTCGTGGTCAGCCCGCTCACCGCCAAGACGCACGTCAGCCGGGCCATGATCAAGCTCGACGCGCGGGACCGGGCCCAGCTGGTAGTACTCGCCTACGAGTACGGCCTAGCCCACCCCGCCGCCCGCTGATCCCGCCAGCCCGGAACCAGCGCAGCCCACCACCGCAGATCCGTGGCGGACCAGCCGGGGCCAGAAAGCCCGCCCGGGCCCGCCTCCGCTGTCGCCTACGCCCGCCTCCGCTGTCGCCTACGCCCGCCTCCGCTGTCGGCCGGGCCCCGCCCCCGCTGTCGCCCGCGCCCGCCCCCGCTGTCGGCCGCGCCCCGCCCCCGCTGTCGGCCGCGCCCCGCCCCGCTGTCGCCCGCGCCCCGGCCGCGCGGGCGGCGTACTCCACGCGGAGTACGCCAGCGGAGTACTGGGCCTGGCCAACTGCCTTCCTGCGGAGGACGCGCCGCACCCCGCCGCGGAGCAGGATCGGCACTGCACATCCAGCTGGCCTGTACCCATCTGGCCGACACAGAGGAGACCGCAGTGTCTGGCTCATCTCGCTCGCCCAGCCCCGGGCTGGGCATGCTCGGGACTCTCGGCCGCAGCTGCTACCGGCACCGCTGGCTCACTCTGGTCGGCTGGCTCCTCGGGGTGGCCTGCCTGATCACCTTGTGGACGCAGTTCGGCGCTCCGTCGCAGGACAACTTCACCGGCAGCGACCCTGGGCAGACCCTGCTGAACCAGCACTTCCACCAGCAGTCCGGGGACACGCCTGACGCTGGCCATCCAGTCCGCCGCGCCGGTCCGGTCCCCGGCCGTCCGGGCCCGGGTGGAGCCGCGCGCTGGCCCCCGTTCGCGCGCGCCGCGCACGTCACCGCGGTGGGCAGCCCCTACCAGGACACCGGGCAGATCTCCCCGGACGGGCACATCGCGTTCGCCACCATCCAGTTCGGCGTCCCGTCGCACCAGCATCAGCAACGGCGAGGCGCTGTCGCTGATGCACGACGCCCGGGCGGCGTCCGGGCACGGGGTGCACCTTCTCCCTGGGCGGCGACGTGGTGGACCTGGCCGAGACGCCCGTACGGCGGGCCGACCGAGGGCGTCGGCGTGGCGGCCGCCGCGGTCGTGCTGCTGATCGCGTTCGGCTCGCTGCTGGCCATGGGGCTGCCGGTGCTCACCGCGGTGCTCGGCATCGGCGCCGGGCTGTCGCTGATCGCGCTGCTCGGGCACATCTTCCCGGCGCCGTCGTTCTCCCCGATCGTCGCCGCCATGATCGGCCTCGGGGTCGGCGTCGACTACGCGCTGTTCATCGTCACCCGGTTCCGCGAGGCGCTACGGGAGCGGCTGGCCGCAGGCTCGGCGACCGCGTCCGAGGAGGCCGCGGTGATCGCGATGCGCACCGCCGGGCGGACCGTGCTGATCGCGGGCAGCACCGTGGTCATCGGCATGCTGGGGCTGTTCGTGCTGCGCCAGCCGTTGCTGAACGGGGTGGCTGTGGCCGCGGCGGCCACGGTGGCGATGGTGCTGCTCGGCTCGCTCACCCTGCTGCCCGCGCTGCTCGGCTTCACCGGGACCCGGCTGGCGCGGCCGTCGCGGGTGCGTCCGCCGCGCTGGCTCCGGCGCCGTTCCCGCCCCGAGGGTTCTGCTGTGCCGGCCGAGCATTTCCCTGGCCACGGGAGGCGCCCCGCAGGGGTGTCTCGCGGGGCCAGCGATCCCGGGGGGTTCCGGGGGGTCGCCTCCCCCGGGCCAGCAGAGCGCCCCGCAGGGGTGTCTCGCGGGGCCAGCGATCCCGGGGGGTTCCGGGGGGTCGCCTCCCCCGGGCCAGCAGAGCGCCCCGCAGGGGTGTCTCCCGGGGCCAGCGATCCCGGGGGGATCCCGGGGGGTCGTCCCCCCGGACTAGCACTGCGCTGGGCCGCGATGATCCAGCGGCGGCCGCTGATCGCCGCCGTCGTGTCCGCCGGGCTGATGCTGGCCCTGGCCGCCCCGGCGCTCGGCATGCAACTGAGCTTCCCTGACGAGTCCGCGCAGGCGCGCGGGACCATGGGGTACGCCAGCTACGCCACCATGGCCCGCGGCTTCGGGCCCGGCTTCGACGCGCCGCTGATCATCGCGGCGACGCTGCCGCCCACGCCGGCCAGCGCCGCGCCGGCCAGCGCCGCGCCGGCCAGCACCGCCAGCGCCAGCACGGCCCGGCTGGTCGCCGCGATCGGCGCCACCCCAGGGGTCGCGCAGGTCACGCCGGCCGTGCTCGAGCCAGGACGGGCGGGCCGCCATGATGATCGCCTACCCGACCACCGGTGAGCAGGACCCGGCCACCGACACCCTGGTCAACCAGATCCGGACGCACGTGCTGCCGCGGGCCACCGCGGGCACCGGCATCCGGGCCTACGTGACCGGGCCGAACGCGGCCAACGTGGCGTTCGCCAACCTGATCGGCCAGCGGCTGCCGTGGCTGGTCGGCGGTGGTCGTGCTGCTGTCCATGGCCCTGCTGCTGGTGATGTTCCGGTCGGTCACGGTCGCGGTGAAGGCCGCGGTGATGAACCTGCTGTCGATCTCGGCCGCCTACGGGGTGCTCACCGCGATCGTGCAGCACGGCTGGCTGGGCCGGGTCTTCGGGTTCCCGGAGACGATGCCGATCACCACCTGGGTGCCGATATTCCTGTTCGTCATCCTGTTCGGGCTGTCCATGGACTACGAGGTGTTCCTGCTGTCCCGGATCCGCGAGTTCTACGACGCGACCGGCGACAACGCCGCCTCGGTAGCCCGCGGCCTGGCCCGCACCGCCCGGGTGATCACCGCGGCAGCGGCGATCATGGTGGTCGTGTTCCTGTCCTTCGTGCTCGGCGCCAACGTCTCGGTCAAGCAGATCGGCCTGGGCCTGGCCGTGGCCGTGCTGATCGACGCGACCGTGGTGCGGATGGTGCTGGTGCCCGCGGTGATGGAACTGCTCGGCCGGGCCAACTGGTGGCTGCCCCGGCCGCTGGCCCGGATCCTGCCCCGGACGACGCTGCCCGAGGTGCTGCCGGAGGCCGCGGCGTTGCAGCCGGTCCGGGTCGGCGAAGCCGCTGACTAGCCGCGCCAGCCGCGCTGACCGCCCGGCGCCGCTGACCAGCGGCCCCGGGCGGCGGTGTGGGCCGACGCTGGCCGGCCGTTTGGCCCGGTCCCAGCAGGTCTGATAGGCGACCAACGTTACTATGAGGTAATAAATCGAGCTGATCTATAATTGCTGGATGCTGGACGTAACCAGGCTGCGCGTACTGGTTGCGGTGGCCCGGCACGGCTCAGTGACAGCCGCGGCCCGGGCCCTCAACTACGCCCAGCCGTCAGTCAGCCATCATCTGTCCCGGCTGGAAGCCGAGACCGGCGCGCTGCTCACCCAGCGGGCGGGCCGGGGGGTGCGGCTGACCGACGCCGGGCGGCTGCTCGCCGAGCGGGCCGAGGAGATCCTGGGCCGGCTCGACGCGGCCGAGAACGAGCTGGCCGCGCACGTGGGCCTGCGGGCGGGCCGGATCCGGCTGGCCGCCTTCCCGTCGGCGCTCAGCACGATCGTGCCCGCGGCCGCGGCCCGGCTGGAAGCGGAGAACCCGGGCATCGACCTCAGCCTGACCGAGGCCGAGCCGCCGGAGGCGGTGCGCATGCTCCGGGCCGGCTACGTAGACGCGGCCCTGGTGTTCCGCCACTTCCAGGACGGGGTGACGGTCAGCCCGCCCGCGGACGCGGACGACGGTACCCGGGCCCAGCTGCTCCTCGATGACCCGATCTACCTGGTCACCCGGGCCGCTGAGGCGCCGCTGCCCACGCAGCCCACGCTGCGTGACTACGCCGACCAGCGCTGGATCGGCGGCTGCGAGCGCTGCCGCAGCTACCTGATCTGGCAGTGCGAGCTGGCCGGGTTCACCCCGAAGATCGCGTTCACCACTGACGACTTCGTGGCGGTGCAGGCCCTGGTGGCAGCGGGACTGGGCATCACCACCCTGCCCGGCCTGGCCCTGCGCGCCGCCCGCCATCCGGGCATCCAGGCCGCTCCGCTGCCCGGGTCGCACCGGCATGTGCTGGCGGTCACCTACGGCGCGGAGCCGACGGCACCGGCGGTGGCGCGGTTGCTGGATGTGCTCGCCGCGACCGTCGGCACCAGGGAGTGCCAGGCCCAGGATCAGGGCGCGCCCGCTCACCGCTGACCGGGTGCCTCAGCCTGGCCTGAAGTTCGCACCAGCGCGTAGTCGCTGGCCTGGACGACGTCGTGGCGTGCCGCCCACCGCCGGGCCAAACTTCGCGCCCGTCAGCGCGGGCGTACCCGGCGCGGACCCGGCCGCCGTACGGTACAAGTAAGCCAGTGCGCCAGCGGCCGAACGCACCAGTGCGTCGGCGGGCCAGGCGGGATGAGAGGCAGGGATGACGCGCATGCTGGCACGTACCGGCCGTACCGTTGCCGCCCTCCTCGGCGCGGTCGTCCTGGCTGGCTGTCACTTCGCCGTCGTCCCGCCCAAGCCGCACGCATCAGCGAGCGGGCAGGCCAGCGCAGGCGGGACGGCTAGCCCGGGGGCAACACCCAGCGCGGTGGCCAGTGCCACGATGGCCAACCCGTACAGCTACCGGCTCGCGGACGCGCCCGCGCTGCTCGTGCAGTGCGCGGTGGACCAGGCGAGCCTGCGCCCGGGCAGCAGCCTCGACTGGTTCAGCCACGGCCAGGTGACGGTCAACACCACCGACGCGCTGAACTTCAACACCTGGTGGACCGTGCACAGCAAGCCGGGACCGTACCCGCTGACGTTCGTCATCGCCGGGCACCGTACCCACTACCTGGAGTTCGGCACGACCTGGGTCAGCCGGGACGGCCAGTGGGTGCCCCAGTACACCGGCAACAACGATCCCCGGGCGCTGCGCTACTCGCTGAGCGCGTGGGCCACCTGGACGGCCCTCAACGGCAAGCTACCCGCCGCGGTCTGCGGCACCTCGGTGACCGCGGGCCAGCTCCAGCAGCAGGTCTTCGGCAACTCCACGCCGAACCCATGGTGATCACCGCCCGGTAGGGTCCGGTCAGCGCACGAGTTCCACGGCGACGTCAGACGACAGCATCTCGTAGGCGTCCAGATCCACCTCGCCCGAGGAATCGCTCGCGGCGCCGAGCGCTACGGCGTGCCGCAGCGCATCCGGCCAGGCCCAGCCCTGCACGGCCGCGGGCAGCAGGCGGCGACGATCGCCTCGCCGGGCAGCACGAGGCCGGGGATACCCTCCAGCGCCGCACGCCATTCCTGGCCGGCCGCGGCGGCGAGCACGGCGGGCCCGGCCACCCTGGCCGCGGCCAGGATGCCGGCCAACACCGCC
>CAWDRD010000051.1:0-6522 GCA_963804455.1 uncultured Actinomycetes bacterium | reverse complement strand
GCCGGCTACCAGTACGTCAACACCCCGCACCTGACCAAGGCGGAGCTGTTCGAGATCTCCGGGCACCTCGGCTTCTACGCCGAGAGCATGTTCCCGCCGATGGAACTGGACGGCGCCACCTACGACATGAAGCCGATGAACTGCCCGATGCATGTGCTGATCTATCAGTCGCGCGGGCGGTCCTACCGGGAGCTGCCGCTGCGGCTGTTCGAGTTCGGCACCGTGTACCGGTACGAGAAGTCCGGGGTGGTGCACGGGCTGACCCGGGGCCGCGGCTTCACCCAGGACGACTCGCACATCTTCTGCACGGCGGAGCAGCTGCCCGGCGAGCTGGCCTCGCTGCTGGACTTCGTCGTCGGCCTGCTCCGTGACTTCGGGCTCACCGAATTCGAGGCGGAACTGTCCACCCGGCCGGAGAAGTACGTGGGCCGGCCGGAGGAGTGGGCGGCGGCCGAAGCGGCACTGAAGCACGCGCTGGACAGCTCGGGCCTGCCGTACGTGGTCGCCGAGGGCGAGGGTGCGTTCTACGCGCCGAAGATCGACGTGCACGTGAAGGACGCGATCGGGGCGCGCCGCTGGCAGCTGTCCACCCTGCAGGTGGACTTCCAGGAGCCGGGCCGGTTCGGCATCGAGTACCAGGCGGCCGACGGGTCGCGGCAGCGCCCCTACATGATCCACCGGGCTCTGTTCGGCTCGATCGAGCGGTTCTTCGGCATCCTGGTCGAGCACTACGCCGGGGCGTTCCCACCCCTGGCTCGCCCCGGTCCAGGTGATCGGCATCCCGATCACCGACGCGCACGTGCCCTACCTGGAGAAGGTCGCCGCCCAGCTGCGCGAGCAGGGCATCCGGGTGGAGGTTGACACCAGCGACGACCGGATGCAGAAAAAGATCAGGAACGCGCAGCGGCAGAAGGTGCCGTACATGCTGCTGGCCGGGGACGAGGATGTGGCCAAGGGCGCGGTCTCGTTCCGCTACCGCAGCGGCGAGCAGCGCAACGGGATCGCCGTGGACGAGGCCGTGGCCGAGATCGTGTCGGCTGTGGCCGAGCGCGTTCAGGTCGACCGGTGCCTCCGGACAACTCTGTGCAGCCGGACAACGGGCTGAGCGAGGTCACCGAGCAGGACGGCGCGGGGGCGCCGGACGGCTTCGCCCGGCCGTACGCCACACCCGGACGGCCGACATCAAGGGTGAGAACCGGTCGGAGGACACCGGCGAAGGCGACGGCTGCCCGTCGGCCGGATTCCCACGCTGAGCGATGAGGACGGCCTGATCGTCGCCCGCGCGGCAGCCTGGTGTTCAGCGTGCTCAACCTGTACCCGTACAACGCGGGCACCTGATGGTGGTGCCGTACCGGCACGTGGCCGACTACCCGGATCTCGACCTGGCGGAAACCGCCAGCTGGCCGAGTACACCAAGCGGGCGATGACCGCGCTGCGCACCGCCTCAGCCGCGCAGGGCTTCAACATCGGCATGAACATGGGCGGGGTGGCGGGCGCGGGCATCGCCGCGCACCTGCACCAGCACGTGGTGCCGCGCTGGGGCGGGGACACCAACTTCATGCCCGTGGTCGGGCACACCAAGGTCCTCCCGCAGCTGCTGCGGGATACCAGGAAAATGCTGGCTGAGGCCTGGCCGGCGGGCTGAGGCAGGCCGCCGGCCACGCCCCGTCAGCTGCTTTCCGATGCACTCACGATCTTGTCGGCGAGGTGTGACGGCAGCGGCTCGTAGCGCAGGTAGCTGCGGCTGAACGAGCCGGTGCCATGCGACATCGAGCGCAGGTCGATCGCGTACCGGGTGATCTCCAGCTGCGGTATCTCGGCCTTGACCAGGGTGCGGCCGCCCGGCACCGGCTCGGTGCCGAGCACCCGGCCGCGGCGGCCGGACAGGTCGGACATGACCGCGCCCACGTACTCGTCGTCCACCAGCACGGACAGCTCGTCCACCGGCTCCAGCAGCACGGCCTTGGCCTTGGCCACCGCGTCCCGCAGGGCCAGCTTGCCCGCTTTCTGGAAGGCCATATCGGAGGAGTCCACCGAGTGCGCCTTGCCGTCGAACAGGGTGACCTTGACGTCCACCATCGGGTAGCCGGCCAGCACGCCCAGGTCCAGCTGGGCCCGCACGCCCTTTTCCACCGACGGGATGAACTGCCGCGGTACCACCCCGCCGACGACCTTGTCCACGAACTCGAAACCGGATCCGGACGGCACCGGCTCGACCTCGATGTGGCACACCCCGTACTCGCCGTGGCCACCGGTCTGCTTCACGTTCCGGCCCGTTCCCTGGGCCTTGCCCGCCACCGTCTCCCGCAGCGGGACACGCAGCTCCTTGGTTTCCACGCCCACCCCGTACCGGGTGGACAGCCGGTCCAGCAGCAGGTCGGCGTGCGCCTCGCCCATGCACCACAGCACCAGCTGGCGGGTTTCGGAGTTATTTTCCATCCGCAGCGTCGGGTCCTCGGCCACCAGCCTGCCGATCGCCTGCGACATCTTGTCCTCGTCCGCCTTGGACTTGGCCGCGATGGCCACCGGGAGCAGCGGCTCGGGCATCGACCAGGGCTCCATCAGCAGCGGCCGGTCCTTGTCCGACAGCGTGTCGCCGGTCTCCGCGGTGGACAGCTTGGCCACGGCGCAGATGTCGCCCGCGGCGCACTGCGGCACCGGGCGCTGCTGCTTGCCCAGCGGGGAAGTGAGCGCGCCGATCCGCTCGTCCGAGTCGTGGTCGGCGTGCCCGCGCTCGGCCAGGCCGTGCCCGGACACGTGCACCGCGGCGTCTGGCCGGAGCGTGCCGGAGAACACCCGGACCAGGCTGATCCGGCCCACGTACGGGTCGGAGGTGGTCTTGACCACCTCGGCGAGCAGTGGCCCGTCCGGGTCGCTGGACAGCCCGGTCACCGGCTTCCCGTCGAGGGTGGTCACCCCGGGCAGCGGATGCTCGCCGGGGGCCGGGAAGGCCTCGGTCATGATCTCGAGCAGCTCGGCCAGGCCCACCCCGTTCGCGGCGGAGGTGGCGAGCACCGGGTAGAAGCTGCCCCGGGCCACCGCTTTCTCCAGGTCCTCGATGAGCACCTTGGCGTCGATGTCCTCGCCGGACAGGTACCGGTCCATGAGGGACTCATCCTCGCTCTCCTGGATGATTCCCTCGATCAGTGAGCTGCGCAGCTCCTCGGCGCGGTCGGCCTGGTCCGGGCCAGGATCGCGCTCGGTGCGGCTGCCGCCCGAGTAGTCGAAGAACCGGCCGGACAGCAGGCCGATGAGCCCGGATACGTTCCCCGGGCCGGCGGTGACCGGCAGGTACAGCGGGGCTACCGACTCGCCGAATGCGGCCTGGCAGGCCTGCAGGGCTTCGTCGAAGTCGGCCCGCTGGTGGTCCAGCTTGGTGATAACCACGGCGCGCGGCATGCCGACGGCCGCGCATTCCTCCCACAGCATGCGGGTCAGCCCGTCAACCCCGTCCGTGGCTGGCACGGTGAACAGCGCCGCGTCGGCGGCCCGCAGGCCCGCGCGCAGGTCGCCGGTGAAGTCGGCGTACCCGGGGGTGTCCAGCAGGTTGACCTTGATTCCGGCGTGGATGACAGGCGCGAGGGTGAGGTTCACCGAGCGCTGCTGTTTGACCTCGACCTCGTCGAAGTCACTGACCGTGCTCCCATCTTCTACCCGGCCCGGCCGCTGGATCGCGCCGGTGAACGTGAGCAGGGCCTCGACCAGTGTGGTCTTGCCTGCCCCTGAATGGCCGACCAGCGCGACATTCCGGACGCCGGGCTGGCCGGCCCCTTGTGTACCGCCTGCGGCTGGTGATCCCTTCTTATCGGTCATAAGCTCGCCTCCTGCTGGTCCGCCTCGCTGCCGTACAGCTCCGTTCGGCTGCTCCACAGCCAGCCTTTACCTGTCGGCCACCCGATCACAAGACCCCAGGCCGATTCGTCCTGGCCGGCTGTGTTAGCCCGGGGGGCGACCCCCCGGAGCCCCCCGGGATCGATGGCCCCGCGAGACACCCCCTCCGGGGGCGCCTCCCGTGACCACAGAAATCCTGTGCTGCCCGGGGGGACGACCCCCGGAGCCCCCCGGGGATGAGTGGCCCCGCGAGACACCCCCTCCGGGGGCGCCTCCCGTGACCACAGAAATGCTGTGGTGCGCGGCCCGGACGGCGGCCACTACTCTCGGAAGGGCCGCCAGTAGGATCGGACGGCCATGCTGAACGCGCTGAGACCTTTGTTCACCCGCTTGCTGACGCCGGTCGGCGAGGCGCTGGCGCGTACCCCGGTAACGCCTAACGCGATCACGGTGACCGGGACCATCGGGGTGGCCGCCGGGGCGCTCTGGCTGTTCCCCACTGGCCACCTGTTCGCCGGGACCCTGGTCTGCTCGGGCTTTGCCATGGCCGACATGCTGGACGGCCTGCTGGCCCGGGTCACAGGCACAACCGGGCCCTGGGGGGCATTCCTCGATTCGACCCTGGACCGGATCGGCGACGCGGCGGTGTTCACCGGCCTCGCCATCTGGCTCGCCCGCAGTAGCCACCAGCAGCCGCTCGCGGCCGTGGCGCTGTACTGCCTGGTCGCCGGGCTGATGGTGTCCTACGCCCGGGCCCGGGCCGAAGGCCTGGGGGTAAAGGCGGACGTGGGCGTCGCGGAACGCTCCGAGCGGCTGGTCATCATCCTGGTCTCGATCGGCTTGACCGGGCTCGGCGTGCCCTACGTACTGCCGATCGGCCTGTGGTCGCTGGCGGTGCTGAGCACGATCACGTTCGCCCAGCGGGTGCTGGTGGTGCGCCGCGCGGTCGGCCCGGGGGCGCCACACCCAGCCACGGGCCCAGCCAGCACGGGCCCAGCCAGCACGGGCCCAGCCAGCACGGGACAGGACCGCCAATGAGCTCGCTGCGCGACCGGCTGACCGATATGGCGTACGCCCTGGGCTGGAAGCTCGTCTGCCGCCTGCCGGAATCCTGGGCCCGCCAGCTCTTCCTGGCCGGTGCGGACATCGCGTGGCGGCGGCAGGGGCCGCGGGTGGCGGTGCTCGAGGGCAACCTGCGCCGGGTGCTCGGCCCGGACGCCACCGGGAAGGAGCTCCGGGCGCTGTCCCGGCAGACCATGCGCTCCTACTCGCGGTACTGGCTGGAGTCGTTCCGGCTGCCGGTGATCCCGATGGAGCGGATCATGTCCGGAATGCACTGCACCGGCGAGGAGCGGATACAGGAGAACATCGCGGCCGGCCGCGGGGTCATCGTCGCGCTGCCGCACATGGGGAACTACGAGCAGGCCGGGACCTGGATCGCGCACCGCGGGGTGGGCTCGGTCACCACGGTGGCCGAGCGGCTCAAGCCCGAGTCGCTGTTCCGCCGGTTCCTGGAGTTCCGGGAGGGGCTCGGCATGGAGGTGCTGCCCACCACCGGCGGCCCCAGCCGGTTCGGCGTGCTGGCACAGCGGCTGCGCGCGGGCCGCCTGGTCTGCCTGGTGTCCGACCGGGACGTCACCGGCGGCGGCCTCGACGTGGAGTTCTTCGGGGAGAAGGCGCGGATGATGGGCGGCCCCGCGGCGCTGGCCGTGCAGACCGGCGCCGCCCTGCTCCCGGTCACCCTGTGGTTCGAGGGCCCGGACTGGGGAGCGCACATCCACGAGGAAATCCCGGTGCCGGCCGTGGGTTCCCGGCGGGAGAAGATCGCCGCGATGACCCAGCAGCTGGCCGGGGTGTACGAGGCGGGCATCCGCGCCCATCCGCAGGACTGGCACATGCTGCAACGGGTGTTCGTTGCTGATCTGGATCCAGCCCGGCTGGCCGCGGCGAGCCTGGCTGACGGCCAGCCCGGCGGCGCGGCGGACAGCAGCACGCCCGCGGACCGGGCGGCCGGGAACGGCGGCGGCCGGTGAGGGTTGGCATCGTCTGCCCGTACACCTGGGATGTGCCCGGTGGCGTGCAGCAGCACATCCGGGACCTGGCCGAGGCGCTGATCGGGCTGGGTCACGAGGTGTCGGTGATCTCCCCGGCCGACGACGACACCCCGCTGCCGGACTACGTCGTGCCCGGCCGGCCGCGCCATCCCAGTGCCCTACAACGGCTCGGTGGCCCGGCTGGCCTTCGGCCCCCTGTCCGCCAGCCGGGTCCGGCGGTGGATCAAGGAGGGCGGCTTCGACGTACTGCACGTGCACGAGCCCGCCGCGCCCAGCCTGTCCCTGATCGCCTGCTGGGTGGCGGACGGCCCGATCGTCGCGACCGTGCACACCGCGATCCCGCGCTCGCGGTTCATGCACGCCGCCTCCCCGGCGCTGCAGACCGCGCTGGAGAAGATCACCGGCCGGATCGCCGTGTCCGAGGCGGCGCGCACCACGCTGGTCGAGCATCTCGGCGGGGACGCGGTGCTGATCCCGAACGGGGTCACCGTCCGCCGGTACGAGAAGGCGAGCCCGCTGGCGGGCTGGCCCGGTGAGGGCGGGGCGCTGGGCTTCCTCGGCCGGATGGACGAGCCGCGCAAGGGCCTGGACGTGCTGCTGCACGCGTTCGCCCGGCTGGGTGCGGAACGGCCCGGGC
>CAWDRD010000050.1:0-52678 GCA_963804455.1 uncultured Actinomycetes bacterium | reverse complement strand
ACGTTGGCCTGCCGGTAGGTCAGCCGCTGGAACCGGTCCGCACCGAACGCGCCCGGCCAGCCGGTGATCGCCACCTTGTCCGGACGGCTCCAGGTGACCCGCTCCAGGATGTCCCCGACGCAGACCCGGTCCCAGCGATGATCCGCGCGCCGGTTGTACAAGCTGGTGACGTCGATCGGCACGGCTGGCTCCCTTGCTTGCCGAGGTGAATGCCGCCGGGACTTTGTGAATGATGAAACACAATGATCGAGATCGTCAAGGGACCTGGCCCGCCCACCGTGAAGAAGGCCCTGGCATCGCCGAAGGAGGCTCTGGCATCGCCGAAGAAGACGCTGACAGCACCAGGACCAGGGGTACTTCCGGGCCGGGCGGCGAGCGCTTACAGTGGGCCACTAGTGACTTCAGGATCACTAGCCGGACCATGAACGGACATCACGGCGATGGATTTTGACCAGACAGCCGAGCACGCGGCGCTGCGGGCCACGGTCGCCCAGCTCACCGCCCGGTTCGGTGGCGACTACTACACGGCCCGGGCGCGGGCCGGTGAGCCGTGCGACGAGCTGTGGAAAGCGCTGGCCGAAGCCGGCTTCGTTGGGGTGAACGTGCCTGCCGAGTACGGCGGCGGGGGCGGCGGCATCTCCGAGCTCGCGATCGTCTGCGAGGAAACCGCGGCCCAGGGCTGCCCGTTGCTGCTGCTCCTGGTGTCCAGCGCTATCTCAGCGGAGGTGCTCGCCCGGTACGGCAGCGCGCAGCAGCGCGAGCGCTGGCTGCCCGGTATCGCCGACGGCACGGGCAAGGTGGTGTTCGCCATCACCGAGCCCGATGCGGGCTCGAACACACACCGGCTCCGGACCACCGCCACCCCCCAGGACGGCGGCTGGGTGCTGACCGGCACCAAGTACTACATCTCCGGGGTCAACGAGGCGGCCGCCATCCTGGTCGTGGCCCGGACCGGCCCTGCCGACGAGCGGGGCCGCGCCCGGCTCGGGCTGTTCCTCGTGCCCACCGGTGCGCCCGGGCTGGAGGCCCACCGGCTGCGGGTCAACGCCATGCT
Source organism: uncultured Actinomycetes bacterium (assembly GCA_963804455.1). Classification (GTDB taxonomy): domain Bacteria; phylum Actinomycetota; class Actinomycetes; order Streptosporangiales; family Streptosporangiaceae; genus RYN-230. The sequence goes on along the minus strand of CAWDRD010000050.1, from coordinate 51,624 downwards.
GCCGGAACAGCAGTTCACTCTGCACTTCGACGACGTCCGGCTCGGGCCGGACGCGCTGGTCGGCGCCGACGGGGACGGGTTCGCACAGGTCTTCCACGGGCTCAACCCGGAGCGGATCACCGGGGCGGCGCTCTGCGTCGGGATCGGCCGCTACGCCCTGGACCGGGCCGCGCAGTACGCGCGGACCCGGACGGTCTGGGACGCGCCGATCGGGGCGCACCAGGGCGTGGCCCACCCGCTGGCCAAGGCGAAGATCGAGACCGAGCTGGCCGCGCTGATGACCAGCAAGGCCGCCTGGCAGCACGATCACGGCCAGCCCGCTGGCGAGGCGTCGAACATGGCCAAGTACGCGGCGGCCGAGGCCGCGCTGGCCGCGGTCGATCAGGCCATCCAGACGCATGGCGGCAACGGCATGTCCGCCGAGTACGGACTGCTGCCGTACTGGGGGCTGGCCCGGCTGCTGCGGATCGCGCCGGTGAACCGGGAGATGGTGCTCAACTACGTGGCCCAGCACAGCCTCGACCTGCCGAGGTCATATTGACCAGGCCGGGGAGGTGGGCCGCCCCGGGCGGCCCCGGGGCGGACACCGCCGGGCCCGCTGCGGTGCCTCGTGCCGTGGCGGGGGCGGCACGCGCCCGCGCGGCCGAGGGCACCGTGCTGACCTCGTCGCTGGATCCCGCGTCCGCGGCCTACCGGGCCAACCGGGAGGCCCAGCTGCAGCTGCTCGACGAGCTGGCGGCCCAGCTGGAGCAGGTCCGGGCGGGCGGCGGCCCCCGGTACGCGCAACGGCACCGTGAGCGCGGCCGGCTGCTGGCCCGGGAGCGGATCGAGCTGCTGCTGGACCGGGACGCTCACTTCCTGGAGCTGTCCACGCTCGCCGCCTGGGGTACCGAGTTCACCGTGGGTGCCAGCGAGGTCACCGGCATCGGGGTGGTATCCGGGTGGAGTGCGTGCTGATCGCACACGACCCCACGGTGCGCGGCGGCGCGATGAACCCGTTCTCACTGCGCAAGACCTTGCGTGCGCTGGAGATAGCCCAGCGCAACCGGCTGCCGGTCATCAACCTGGTCGAGTCAGGTGGCGCGGACCTGCCCACCCAGTCGGACCTGTTCGTGCCGGCGGGCAAGATCTTTCACGACCTGACTGAGCTGTCCGCGATGGGCATCCCGACCATTGCGCTCGTGTTCGGCAACTCCACCGCGGGCGGCGCGTACGTGCCGGGCATGTGCGACTACGCCGTGCTGGTGGACGGGCAGGCCAAGGTATTCCTCGGCGGCCCGCCGCTGGTCAAGATGGCCACCGGCGAGGACTCCGATGACGAGACCCTGGGCGGCGCCCGGATGCACGCCCAGGTGTCCGGGCTGGCCGACTACTTCGCCGCGGATGAGCTGGACGCCATCCGGCTGGGCCGGCGGATCGTGTCCGAGCTGAACTGGCGCAAGCAGGGGCCGCCCCCGTCGCTGCCCGCGGACGATCCGGTCTGGGATCCTGAGGAACTGCTCGGCATCGCCCCGGCCGACATCCGGGTCCCGTTCGACCCGCGCGAGGTGCTGGCCCGGGTGGTGGACGGCTCCCGGTTCGGTGAGTACAAGGCCTCCTACGGCACCAGCCTGGTCACCGGCTGGGCCAGCGTGCACGGCTACCCGGTGGGCATCCTGGCCAACGCCCGCGGCGTGCTGTTCAGCGAGGAGTCCAAGAAAGCCGCCGAGTTCATCCTGCTCGCCAACGCCACCGACACCCCGCTGGTGTTCCTGCAGAACACCACGGGTTACATGGTCGGCGCCCAGTACGAGCAGGGCGGCATCATCAAGGACGGCGCCAAGATGATCAACGCGGTGACCAACAGCACGGTGCCGCACATCACGCTGAACCTGGCCGCGTCGTTCGGGGCCGGCAACTACGGCATGTCCGGCCGGTCCTACGACCCGCGGCTGCTGTTCGCCTGGCCCGGGTCCCGGCTCGCGGTGATGGGCGCCGCCCAGCTGGCCGGGGTGATGTCGATCGTGGCCCGGACCGCGGCCGAGTCCTCCGGCCGGCCGTTCGACGCTGCCGCGGACGAGCAGCAGCGCCAGGCCATCGAGGCACAGATCGAGCGGGAGTCACACAGTTTCTTCGTCACCGCCCGGCTGTACGACGACGGCCTGATCGATCCCCGGGACACCCGCACCGTGCTGGGCATCGCGCTGTCCGCGGCGCACTCCGCCCCGGTCCAGGGACGCCGTGGCTTCGGCGTGTTCCGGATGTGACGCCGATGCCCGCCCCCCGTAGGCGCCCGGCCGCCACCTCGGACCCGGCCACTGCACGGCCCCCGGCAGGTTCGCTGCGCCAGATCACCAAACTGCTCGTCGCCAACCGCGGCGAGATCTCGCTGCGGATCATCCGCACCGCCCGCGAGATGGACATCGCCACCGTCGCGGTGTTCAGTGACCCGGACGCGGATGCCCCCTATGCGCGGGCTGCGGACGAGGCGGTCCGGCTGCCCGGCGCCGCCCCCGCCGACACCTACCTGCGCGGGGACCTGATCATCGCGGCGGCCCAGGCGACCGGCGCTACCGCGGTGCATCCTGGCTACGGTTTCCTGTCCGAGAACGCGGGCTTCGCCCGCGGCTGCGCCGAGGCCGGCCTGATCTTCGTCGGGCCGCCGCCCGCCGCCATCGAGGCGATGGGCTCGAAGATCGCCGCCAAAGAGCTGATGGCTGCGGCGGGCGTCCCGGTGCTGCCCGGGATAACCGTCGAAGACACCGGACCGCAGGACCAGCCCGCCGGACCGCACGGCCAGGCCGCGCCGTTCGATGCCGCCAAACTGGCCGCCGCGGTCGCCGAGATCGGCTACCCCGTCCTGGTCAAAGCGGCCTACGGCGGTGGCGGCCGCGGCATGCGCATCGTCACCGGACCTGGCGAGCTGGGGGACGCCGTGACGGCGGCGCGGCGCGAAGCGGCGTCCGCGTTCGGCGACGGCACCGTGTTCGTGGAACGCTACGTGGACCGGCCCCGGCATATCGAAGTCCAGATCGTCGGGGACAGCTACGGCACCCTCACGCACCTGTTCGAGCGGGAGTGCTCGATCCAGCGCCGGTACCAGAAGATCATCGAGGAGGCCCCGTCACCCGCGGTCGATGAGCGGCTGCGGGCCGAGCTGACCGCGGCGGCGGTGGCCGCGGGCCGCGCGATCGGCTACGCGGGCGCGGGCACCGTGGAGTTCGTCCTGGACGCCAGCGGCTCGTTCTACTTCCTGGAAGTGAACACCCGGCTTCAGGTCGAGCACCCGGTCACCGAGGCCGTCACCGGCCTGGATCTGGTCCGGGTGCAGCTGGAGGTGGCCGAGGGACGGCCGCTGCCGCTGGAGGTGACCGGGGCCCGGCTGGACGGCCACGCGATCGAGGCCCGGCTGTACGCGGAGGATGTACCGGCCGGCTTCCTCCCGGCCGCGGGCCGCCTGGACCGGTTCTGGATCCCGGACATCGCCGGGGTACGGACCGACGCCGGGGTCACCGACGGCAGCGTGGTCGGGGTGCATTACGACTCCATGCTGGCCAAGGTCATCGCACACGGTGCCACCCGCGACGCGGCCTGCCGCCGGCTGGCCCGTGCGCTGGCCGAGGCGCAGCTGCATGGGGTGACCACGAACCGCGACCTGCTGGTCGGGGTACTCCGGGAGGGGGAATTCCGGGCTGCAGAGATCGACACCGGCTACCTGACCCGGCATGACCCGGCGGTGCTCAGCACCCGGCCCGGCGCCGCTGCCGCCCGCGACCTGCATCTGGCGGCCGCCGCGCTGGCCGGGCAGGCAACCCGGCGGGCCAGTGCCAGCGTGCTGCCCGGCATCCCGGCCGGCTGGCGCAACGTGCGCAGCGCGGACCAGTTCGCGGTGTATTCGTGCGATGGGGAGCGCCGTGAGGTCAGGTACCGGATGGACCGGGACGGGCTGGCCGTCGCGGTGGACGGCCGCCCGTTGCCTGGTGCCGTGGCGGGCACTGTCCGGCCGGACCTGGTCGAGCTCACCGTGGCCGGGATCCTGCGCCGGGTCCACCTGCACGAGGTCCGCGACGCCCAGGGCAGCACCGTCTACGCCGATAGCCCGCTCGGCTCGACCGTGCTGGTCGAGGCGGACCGGTTCCCCGCGCCCGACAGCCTGGCCGAGCCAGGCACCTTGCACGCGCCGATGCCGGGCACGGTGGTCCGGGTGGTGGCAGGCCCCGGCGCCGAGGTCGCGGCGGGGGCCCCGGTCATCATCCTGGAAGCGATGAAGATGGAACACGTCGTGGCCGCGCCGTCGGCCGGCCTGGTCGAGCACGTGGCCGTGCAGGCCGGCCAGGCGGTCAACGCCGGCGCCGAGCTGGCCCGGGTCACCGCCGTCAGCGAGCCAGCCGCCGGCGAGCCAGCCGCCGCCCCGCCCGGAGATGGGCAGGCAGCCGCTGGTGCGGCCGGGGGCGGGCAGTCGGCTGCTGGCTCGCCCGGGGATGGGCAGGCAGGAGACAGCCCGCCAGCGGACAGGCAGTCAGCCACGGCCGGCCCGGCAGCGGCCGCGGCGCACTCAGTACAGGCGGCGCACTCAGGACAGGCGGAGCGCTCATGACAGACGTCGTCGAGTACCAGACCCAGGGAGCGGTGGCCTGGCTCACCATCAACCGCCCGGAGGCGCGGAACGCGCTGTCCGCGGCCGTCCGGTCCGGGCTGTTCGACGGTTTCCGCCGGTTCAATGCGGACGATGACGCGCGCGTGCTCGTCCTGACCGGCGCGGGCGACCAGGCGTTCTGCGCGGGCGGTGACCTGAAGGAGATGGCCGCCACCCAGCTGACCGTCCCGCCGCCTGATTTCGCGCCCCAGCTCGGCCGCAACATCATCGTGGACAAGCCGGTGATCGCCGCGGTCAACGGGGTCGCCTACGCGGGCGGCTTCCTGCTCGCGCAAAGCTGCGACCTGTGCCTGGCCGCGGACACCGCACGGTTCGCGATCACCGAGGTGAAGGTGGGCCGGGGCGCACCGTGGGCCGCCCCGCTGCCCTGGCTGATCCCGCCGCGGATCGCCATGCAGCTGCTGCTGACCGGCGACCCGATCAGCGCCGAACGCGCGTGCCAGGTGGGCCTGGTCAATGAGGTAGTCCCCGCTGCGGAACTGCGGGACCGGGCCCAGGCGGTGGCCGAGCGGATCGCTGCTAACGCGCCGCTCTCCGTGCTGGCCGCCAAGCGGACCGTGTCCCTGATCGCCGAGCTGCCGCTGGCCCAGGCCTTCGAGGCAGCGGAGAAGATCTGGGAGCCGGTCTATCTCAGCGCCGACGCCCAGGAAGGGCCGGCCGCCTTCCGCGAGAAGCGGCCTCCAGCCTGGCAGGGCCGCTGATGGCGATCGCGATGGAGCCGCTGGTCGCGGACCTGGCGGCAGAGACCGAGGACCTGACCGGGATACTCGCGCCGCTGACCCCGGCTGACTGGGAGCGGCCCACCCCGGCGCCGGGCTGGGCTATCCGCGACCAGGTCAGCCACCTCGCCTACTTCGACGAGACTGCCGTGCTCGCCGCCACCGACCCGGAGGAGTTCCGCCGCGCCGCCGCCGAGCTGACCGCAGCCGGTGACGACTTCACCGAACAGGTGGCCCGCGAGCACCGGCACCTGCCGCCCGCGGAGCTGCTGGGCTGGCTGCGCCGGGCCCGGCAGCGGTACCTGGACGTGTTCGCCAGGCTGGACCCGTCGGCCCGGCTGCCCTGGTACGGCCCGCCGATGAGCGCGGCGTCCTCGGTCACCGCCCGGCTGATGGAAACCTGGGCGCACGGCCAGGACATCGCCGACGCGCTGGGCCGACGCCGCCCGGCCACCGCGCGGCTGTTCCACATCGCGCACCTGGGCGTGCGCACCATGGGCTTCAGCTTCGCCAACCGCGGCCTGCCCGCCCCGGAGACATCCGTCCGGGTCGAGCTGACCGCCCCGGACGGCACCCAGTGGACGTGGGGCCCGCCGGACGCCGCCGACCGGGTCCAGGGCGGCGCGCTGGACTTCTGCCTACTGGTGACCCAGCGACGGCACCGGCTGGACACCGGGCTGAGCGCCACCGGTGAGCTGGCCGTGGCCTGGCTCGACCTGGCCCAGGCCTTCGCCGGCCCCCCCGGCCCCGGCCGTCCGCGGACCCGCCCGCTGGCGCCCCCCGGGACCACCGGGCCCGCCGCCCCTGGCGCCGCCGCCCCTGGCCCGGCCGCCCCTGGCCCTGCCACTCCTGGCCCGGCCGTCCCTGGCCCTGCCACTCCTGGCTCCGCCACTCCTGGGCCTGCCACTCCTGGGCCAGGCGAGCACCGGAGCCCGGTGTGAACCCGGCCTGGCCGGTCCGGATCGGCAACTTCTCCGGCTTCTACGGCGACCGGCTGGCCGCCGCCCGGGAGATGGCCGAGGGCGGCCCGATCGACGTACTCACCGGCGACTACCTGGCCGAGCTGACCATGATGATCTTGTGGAAGGCCCGGCAGAAGGACCCGTCCCTGGGATACGCGCGCACCTTCCTGGTCCAGCTGGAGCAGATACTCGGGCACTGCCTGGACCGCGGCATCAAGATCGTGACCAACGCGGGCGGGCTGAACCCGGCTGGCCTGGCCGGCGAGGTCGGCAAGCTGGCCGCCGGGCTCGGCCTGGCGCCCAAGGTCGCCTACATCACCGGCGATGACCTGCTGGACCGGATCCCAGCGCTGCTCGCAGACGGGATCGACCTGGCCAACCTCGATACCGGGCAGCGGTTGCAGGATGCCGCGGTGCAGCCGGTCACCGCCAGTGCCTACCTGGGCGGCTGGGGGATCGCGGCGGCACTCGCCGCAGGCGCCGACGTGGTGGTCTGCCCACGGGTCACCGACGCATCCCTGGTGACCGGCCCGGCCGCCTGGTGGCATGGCTGGGACCGCACCGACTGGGACCGGCTGGCCGGCGCGGTCATCGCCGGGCACGTGATCGAGTGCGGCCCGCAGGCCTGCGGCGGCAACTACTCGTTCCTGGACGAGATCACCGACCGCCGCTACCCCGGGTTTCCGATCGCGGAAGTCAGCGCGGACGGCAGCTCGGTGATCACCAAGCACGACGGCACAGGCGGCCTGGTGTCGGCCGGCACGGTCACCGCCCAACTGCTGTACGAGATCGACAGCCCGGCCTACCTGGGACCGGACGTGGTCACCCAGTTCGACTCGGTCACCCTGACCGACGAGGGCCAGCACCGGGTGCGCATCTCCGGCGCCCAGGGTACCCCGCCGCCCAGCACGCTCAAGGTGGCCATGAACTACCGGGGCGGCTACCGCAACACGATGACGCTCGTGCTCACCGGCCTGGACATCGAGGAGAAGGCGGCCTGGGCCGAGGCTGAGCTGTTCGGCCTGCTCGGCGGGGCCGAGCGGTTCGCTGTGGCCGATGTCCGGCTGCTCCGCTTCGACCGCCCCGACGCCCCGTCGAACGAGGAGGCCACCGCGCACCTGCGGATCACCGTCCAGGATCAGGACCCGGGCCGGGTCGGCCGGGCGTTCTCCGACGCGGTGATGGCGCTCGCGCTCGGCGGGTACGCCGGGTTCCACACCACCACCCCGCCCACCTCGGCCAGTGAGTTCGGGGTGTACTGGCCGGCCCTGGTGCCCGCTGACCGGGTCGAGCAGGTGGTGGTGCTGCCGGACGGCCGCCACGAGCTGGTGCCGCACACCCCATCCATCGTTGCCGCCTCGGCTCCACCCCATCCGCCTGGCCCGGCCGCCGCAGCCCCGTCTGGCCCGCCCATCCCGGCCTCAGCCAGCCCGGCAGCCACGGGCTCGCGTGGCCTGGTCGCCTCCGGCCCGTCCATCCCGGTGGCCGAGGATCGGCCTGGCCTGGCCGCCGCGGCTCCATCCACCTCGGCGGCCCCGGACCGGCCTGGCCAGGCTACGGGTCCGGTGGGTTCATCCGGTGAGACCCGGCGGGTCCCGCTGGGCCGGATCGCGGGCGGCCGCTCGGGCGACAAGGGCGGCAACGCCAACGTCGGCCTGTGGACCCGCGACGACGCAGCCTACGAGTGGCTGCGCGGCTGGCTGACCGGCGAGCGCTTCCGCGAACTGCTGCCCGAGGCGGCTGCTCTGCCGGTGCGCCGGTACGAGCTGCCCAATTTGCGTGCGCTGAACTTCGTCGTGGTCGGTCTGCTCGGCCTCGGCGTGTCGGCCAGTACCCGGCCTGACCCGCAGGCTAAGGGGCTGGCCGAGTACGTGCGCTCGCGGCTGGCCGACATCCCAGTGGCCCTGCTGGATGGCCGGCCGTGACCACCGCTGAGTTTGTCCGGGTCCGCGATCCGGATCGCCGGGAGAAGATCCTCCGGGCCGCGGCCAAGTTGTTCGCCCGCCGCGGCTACCACGCGGTCAGCATGGCTGACATCGGTGCCGCCGCTGGCATCGTCGGGTCTGGTGTCTACCGTCATTTCGGCAGCAAAGCCGCGATCCTGGCCGCCCTGCTCGACCAGGTGATGGACCGTCTGCTGGCGGAGGCCACGCGCATCCTGGCCGCCCCGGCCGACGGCGGTGGGCAACTGGCCGCGCTGGTCGCCGATCAGGTGCTGTTCGCGGTGGATGAGCGCTACCTCGTCCGGCTGTACCAGCGTGAGATGCACACGCTGCCCGAAGCCGATCGGTTCCGGCTGCGCCGGCTGCAGCGGCACTATATCGAGGAGTGGGTTCACCTGCTGGCCGAGCTGCGGCCCGAGCTGACCGACGGCGAAGCCCGCGCGGTGGTGCACACCGCGATCGGCGCCATCCAGTCCGCCGCCACCTATAACAGCGGCCTGCCCCGTGACCAGCAGGTCGACCTGCTCAACCGGGCTGCCCAGGCCTGCCTGGCGCTCCCCTACCGTGGCAGCTAGCGCCCGTCACCCGGTGACTGCGGCGATGAAACCGTCCGGGTCGGCCAGGCTGACGATGAGCGACGTCACCTTCGCCGGGGAGAACAAGGTGCTGAGCCTGCGCTCGGCGTAGGCGGGCGGGTCGATGGTGATCTCGACCAGGCCGTGGGCGGAGCCGTTGACCAGCCAGCGCCCGGCACGGCCGTGCACGCCCTGGGTGGCCCCGATCTGGGCCTGGGACCGGCTGACGGACTGGACCGAGCTCCGCGGGATGGCCAGCTCGAAGTTCGAGCCCATCCGGACCCGGATCTCGTCCGGGTCCACCTCCACCGCAGAGGACTTCGGGCCGCCGCCGGTGATGGTGGCCAGCCAGACCAGCTTGTCGTAGCTGATCGCGAAGCGCTTCGTGTCCATGCCAGCTCCCGGTGCCACGTGCTCGACAGGCAAACCTGCCTCTATGGCTACACCCCAGGATGCTCACCGGCCCCTGGAACGCCTACTGCCGGCCGGGCCCGCCAGCTGGCAGCCGGTTTCATCGACATATGTAGCCTACATATGTAGAATACAGGCGTGAAGCTCACCGCGCCGCTGGAACGGGTGCTGCGGGTATTCCTGGACGACGTATCCGCGCGGCGGTACGGCTACGACCTGATGAAGGCGGCTAAGCTCCCCAGCGGCACGCTCTACCCCATGCTCGCCCGGCTGCAGGATGAAGGGCTGGTCACCGCGGAGTGGGAACCGCAGCGCGAGGACGCCAGCGGCCGGCCGCCCCGCAAGTACTACCAGCTCACTGGCGACGGCATCCGCGTCGCCCGGCTAGAACTCGCCCGGGCCGCGAGCACCGCCCCGGCCCCAGGCGCCAGCCAGCGAGCGCGCGGCGCGCCACGGCCAGCGCCGGGGAGCACACGATGACCAGGCACCTATCGGCCCAGCACGCTGCCGGGCGCCTCGCCGAGCATGTGGCTGAGCGCCTTATCCGCCGCGCCTGCCGCTACCTGCCCGAGGACGTCCGGGACGACCGCCACCGCGAATGGACCGCCGAGCTTCCCGCCATCCTGCACGACCCCGGCATCAGCTTCGCGCCGCTCCGCGCCGCCCGCGCGCTGCGCTTTGCGGTCGGCACCATCAGGACCGCCCGCCGCACCCCCGGGGCGATCAGGTACTTGCTGCCGGACAGCCGGGCCGCCATCGCCCCGGGCGTGCGCCTGCTCATCTGCTTCGGCATCGCGATCATCGGAGGCGGGACGCTGACCGCCTGGCCACCCCACGGCATCTGGATCCCGCTGGTGGCCGCGGGCGGCGTCGCCGTGTGGGTGTTCGCCGTGATCCAGGAGCTGACGCTGGCCGTATGGCTCGTGCGCCTGCTCCGCCGTGACCGGGGGTCACGGCGAAGGCCGACCTGACCCGCTGGCGCCCCATCCCGGGGGCTGGAGCCCCGGGCGGGACGGGAGGGCCAGGGGACGGGAGGGCCAGGCCGGCCTACAGGTGCGGGCCGAGCAGGGTCAGGTCGGCCGGGGACAGCCGATCCCGCGCGGTCTTGGCCTGGTGCCAGTACGGGTAGAGCAGCGTCGGGGCGCTTACCTTGTCCAGCCGCTCGATCTCCGCGTCGGTGAGCTCGAGATCGGCGGCGGCCAGGTTGTCGGCCAGCTGCTCGCTGGTCCGGGCGCCGATCACCAGCGTGGTCACGGCCGGCTTGCGGAGCAGGTAGGCCAAGGCGACCTGGGCCGCGGAAACCTTATGCTCCTCGCCCACCGAGACCAGCACCTCGACGGTGTCGTACAGCTTGTCCTGGTCGTAAACCGGCGGCTCGTTCCAGTCGGTCAGCTGCCGGGAGCCGGAACTCGGCCGCCGGTCCCGGCGGTACTTGCCGGACAGCAGCCCGCCCGCCAGCGGGCTCCACACCAGCACGCCCAGGCCCTGGTCCACCGCGGCCGGGATCAGCTCGTACTCGGCGTCGCGGGCCTGCAGCGAGTAGTGGATCTGCTGGCTGACGAACCGCGGCAGGCCATGCTGGGCCGCGGTGCCCAGGGCCTTCATCAGCTGCCAGCCCGCGTAGTTCGAGCAGCCCACGTAGCGGACCTTGCCGGAGCGGACCAGCAGGTCCAGCGCTTCGAGGGTCTCCTCCAGCGGAGTCACCCCGTCCCACTCGTGCACCTGGTACAGGTCGATGTGGTCGGTGCCGAGCCGGCGCAGGCTGGCCTCGCAACCGGACACCACGTGGTGCAGGGACAGGCCCGCGTCGTTCGGCCCACGGCCCATCGGCATCCGCACCTTGGTGGCCAGCAGCACATCGTCACGGCGGCCGCGCAGCACCTCGCCGACGATCTCCTCGGACTGCCCGCCGGAGTACACGTCAGCGGTGTCGATGAGGTTGACCCCGGCCTCCAGGCACATGTCAACCTGGCGCCGCGCCTCGTCCACCCCGGTGTTGCCGACGTTCGCGAACGGGCCGGACCCGCCGAACGTCATCGTGCCCATGGTGAGCACCGAAACCTTGAGGCCTGACTTCCCGAGATTCCTGTATTCCATGGTAAAAACCCTACTCAGCCACGGTCCGCCGGGCGGCCCAGGGCCTCCCGGGCTGCGGGTACGACCTCCTCGGCGAACCGCTGGGACTGCCGCTCCCGGTCCCCGGACGGCCAGTACACAAAGGTGTTCATGCCCTGGTCGGCGTACAGGGTGGCCAGGGTGTCCACCCAGCGGTCCACCGGGCCATGAAACGGCCCGCGGTTGTCGGCAGAGATCAGTCCCATCACGTTGTAGAGCCGGGTGAACTGATCCGGATCGCGGCCGGCCGCCAGCGCGGCCTCGTCGATGATCTCGTTGAGCTCGGGCAGCCGCTCCGGCGGGACGTAAGGCGCGGACACCGACCAGCCGTCGGCCTTGGCCCCGGCCAGCGCCACCGCCTGCGGCCCGACCACCCCCAGCCAGAGCCCGATCTCGTGGGCGGGGCGCGGGCCCGGCTGCACGCCTGGTACCTGGTAGTAGCTGCCCTCGAAGCGGTACGGCTCCCCGGCCCAGCTGGCCCGGATGATGTCGATGGCCTCGCTCAGCGCCGCGCGGGCCGCACCCGGGGTACGCCGCGGGCCGCCCATCCCGGCGATGCCGTCCGCGAACGCGCCCGCCCCGAGCCCGAGCTCGAACCGGCCACCGCTGAGCACGTCGATGCTGGCGGCCTGCTTGGCCAGCATGGCGGGCGGGCGCAGCGGCAGGTTGGCCACATTGGGGAAGAAGTGCACCGTGGACGTCCGCGCCGCCAGCCAGGTGATCAGCGTGAGCGTGTCGGTGAACTCAGCGTTGTACGGGTGATCCTGGATGCCGACGTACTCCAGCCCGGCCGTGTCGGCGATGCCCGCGATCCGCGCGGCGATGGCCAGGCCGCCGGTGTTGGGGTTGACGTTGAGCCCGAAAGCGGCTGGCTTTGCTGCCATGTGTCTGCTCCTGTATATGACTCACACTGCGGGAAAAGCGGTCACCCCTGGGCGACGCGGGTGAGCGCCCGGGCGAGCACATCCTGCTCGTCCGGGCTGAGCCGGTCGAGCAGCAACTCGCGGATCGTCTGTGCGTGCACCGCCGCGGCCCGGTCGAGCACGTCCTGGCCCGCCGGGGTGAGCGAGAGCAGCACACAGCGGGCGTCATCGGCTGCGCTGTCCCGGCGCAGCCAGCCCTGCCCCTCCAGGCGGCGGACCGCACGGCTCAGCGCGGGCTGGGTCAGCCGGACCACGCCGGTCAGTGCTCCCTGCCGCAGGCCGCCGGGCGGCGCGTGCCGTACCGCGAGCAGGACCTCGAAATCGTTGATGCCAAGACCGCAGCTGCGGGTCAGCTCGCGGCTGAGCTGCTCACTGACCCGGGTGTGCGCCATGGTCAGCGCGGCCCAGGCCCGGGCACATGCGTAACCCGATTCCGCCGGGGAATCAGCGCCCGGCCTGGCCCGGGTCACCATCGGGGCCAGCTCGTCCAGGTGCGCAGGGTGCCCGAGATCTGCTCCTCCTCGTACGCCAGGTGCGCCAGCAGGTCCGTGCTCAGCGCGTGCAGCGCCTGGATCAGCCGCTCCCGGCCGCCGGGCGGCTCAGCGCTGGCTGGGTCCGTGCCGCCTATGTCGGTGCCGCCTATGTCGGTGCTGGGCCGGGCGGTGTCGCTGGGCCGGGCGGTGTCGCGGGGCCGGGCGGTGTCGCGGGGCCGGGCGGTGTCGCTCAGCTCGCGGGCGGCCGCCTCGACCGCGTCCAGCAACCCGGACACGTGCGCATGATCGGCTTCCAGCTTGTCCACGACCGGGTCCAGCGCGGGGTTGGCCCGGCGCAGCTCCGGGAACAGCATGATCGACTCGGCGGTGTGGTGGGAGTGCACGAACCGGCAGTACTGCAGGCAGTTGATCTTCAGCTGCCACAGCGGGCTGGCCGTAGCCAGCGACCGGAGCGCACCACGGATCACCGAGGCGGGCTGGCCTGCCTCGGCGTCGGCGGCCATCTGCCGTATCGTGCCCAGGTCGCGGCGGATCATGTCGTGCACCCAGCGGAGCTCGGCCACCAGCGCCTCGCCCTGGCTAGCCGGTGCCCCCCACTCAGCCACGCGAAGCCCCCTGCTTATTCAGATGCATGCGCATGCATCGAACCTAGCCCACCCCGGCCGCCCCCGCAACAGCCCGTCTCGCCTCGGGCTGCTGAGACACGTGAGCGCGGTTCACAATGCCTCCCCGGCGGGCACAACGCACCGCATTAGTATTGGTGCGGCGGTCAGACGCCGCCGGGATTCGTGTGCGCGGACCGCTGCCAGGGCCGCGGTCATCGCACACGAATGGTGAATCTGGGCCCGGGCCCAGATGCGCGTGTGCGAAAACCGCCATCATGGCAGCGGTCTATGCACCCGCTGGGCGGGGCGGCGGCCGGGACAGCGGTCAGCGCACACCCTGGGCGACCCAGCGGCTGCGACAGCGGTCTGTGCACACGCTGCGCGACCCAGCGGCCGGGACAGCGGTCGCGCACCCGCTGGATGGGGCGGCGGCCGGCACGCGCTGGATGGGGCGGCGGCCGGGACAGCGGTCAGCGCACGCGCTGGATGGGGCGGCGGCCGGGACAGCGGTCTGTGCACACGCTGGGCGGCCCAGCGGCTGCGACAGCGGTCAGCGCACACGCCCGGGAGTTGGCCCACTACTCGAGCCGCGCTAGGGACTGCCTGGCGCGGGAATCGCGTAGGTGGTCACCGGGACGTCCGGGAGGGCGGAGCGGGTCAGCCGGCCCTGGGTCGCCAGCAGGTCCAGGTGCACGGCGGTCTCGAAGACCGCGAGCATCTGGTTGAACGGATCGAGGTCGCCGAACCGGCGGCCGCGCCGGGTCCACGGCAGGGCCAGCGCCGCGTCGTAGGCCGTGGCCGCCCCCGCCTCGATCCGGGCCAGGCAGGCGGCCAGCCGGTCGGAGTGGTGGGCCAGCAACTCGGTGGCCCGGGCGTGGGTGGTGCCGGTCACCGGGCCGTGCGCGGGCAGCAGCCGCATGTCCGGCAGGTCCAGGACGAGCCGTAGCGAGCGGAGGTAGTCGCCGAGCGGCTGCTCCGCCAGGGCGGGCTCGAACCCCACCGACGGGGTGATGTGCGGCAGCACGTGGTCCCCGGCGAACATCATCGAGCGGGCCAGGTCCGCGAACACCACATGCCCCTGAGTGTGCCCGGGAGTGGGCACCGCGATCAGCTCACGGCCTTCCAGCGCCACTGTGACCTGGCCCTTCAGCCACTCGTCCGGCGGCTCCCAGACCGACCGGTCACCAGGCCCGGGATCGCCGAGCGCCCGGGTCAGCGCCGTGATGACCGGCTCGGCCCCACACCGTCGCAGGTGACGCAGGTGCCGGGTCATCGCCCCGTCCGCAGAATCCGCCACGCACACCAGCGAGGGCCGGTCACCGATCCCCAGGGCCACCCTCGTGCCGAACTGGCGCCGCAACACCACGGCCATCGTGTAGTGATCCCGATGGGCGTGGGTGACCAGGCAGCGGGTGATCTGTGCGGGGCTGCGGCCGATCTGGTCCAGGGCCGCGGCCAGCCGCTGTCCGGACACCTCCAGGGCCCAGCCCCCGTCGATCAGCACTAGATCGTCGCCGGACTCGATGGCGTACACGTTGACCGCCCGCAGCCCGTCGTTGGGCAGCGGGAGCGGGATCCGGTGCACCCCGGGTGCCACGGTGAACAGTCCTGGCTCAGTCCAGTCGGCATTGCCTGGTACAGCAGTGTCCCGTGCGGCGCCGTCCGCCATGAGCGTCCCATCCGGGCCCGTGGCGCACCTCATGGGTACCGGCCGCGCAGCCACATCACCTCGTGGCCCATCGTGGCCAGCAAGTAGGAAACGGGCATGTGTCCAGCCCGAGGGACATTATGCCTGCCAGGGCTGGGGCTCCCAGCGGGCACCCGGCCGGGCGCCCGGAACGCCGCATTCTAGAGTCAATTCATGGCGGTGATGATCGGGCTGGCCGGGGCCGGACAGCGCGCGGGCCGTGTGGCTGGCTCGTGTGACCGGGCCGTGTGACCGGCTCGTGTGACCGGCCCGTTTGGCTGGCCCGTGTGACCGGGCCGTTTGGCTGGCTCGTGTGGCCGGGCCGTGTGGCTGGCTCGTGTGGCCGGGCCGTCTGGCCGGGCCGTCTGGCCGGGCCGGCCCAGATGCTTAAGAAGCCGGGCCGCTCCGGGAGCTGGGAGCGCTCAGGAACTGACTTCGGGGATGGGTGGCAGCGGGAAGCGGAGCAGGGCCGCGGCCGTGTGCTCGGCCAGCCACGGGTCACCGTCCACATGCCGGATAGAGCCGCCCTCGTCGATCACCACCTGGGCGAGCTCGTCAATGACGTCCGAGGTGATCCGGGTCTCCTGGCCGCACAGCGGGCAGGTGTCACCGGTCAGTGCCAGCCAGCGCGACTCGTCGCAGACCACGCCCTGGGCGGTGGCGCCGTCCTGCACCAGCAAGGTCTGCGCCGCCGCACAGCTGCCTGCCCACAAGCAGCTGGCCAGCCCGGCCGCCCCCAGCCCGCCGGTGGCGACCCGCTCGGCCACCTCCCGGACCTGCTGCTCCACCTGGTCTCGCTGGTAGCGCTCCAGGATGGCGCCGGCGTTGCTCTTGATCTCCGCGACCGGGGCGGTGCTGGGGTCGATGCTGAACGTCCCGGCGATCCGCTGGCGCAGATCCGGCTCGTTCGGCAGCAACTCGGTAAAGGCCGGCACCTCGTAGTCGTGACCACCGATGACCAGCAGGTCGAAGCCGCCGCTCTCGAAGAGCTCGGCCAGCCACTGCGCCACGCTGCGGTAATGCCGCTTGGCCAGCTCGTCCGCTTTGTTGCGGACCCGGTCCTCGGCGAGCGTACCCGCGTAGTTCGGCTTGCGCAGCGCCTGGTCGCGGAACCTGGCCACCTCGGCCATCTCGTCCTGGTGGAGCTCCCACGCCTGGGCGGACGACCGGTTGACGATCAGTACGCAGGTGCGGTAGTACTCGTCGAGCACCGCGAGCATGGTACGCACGTAAGGAGTGGCATCCACCACGACCCGGTCGCGCACCCCCCGCGGTAGCGAGACCTGCTCGAACAGGTCACGGCCGTGGCAGCTGAACAGGGCGATCGCGCCCGGCTTCCAGCGCTCCTCGCCCAGCACCCCCCTGATCCGCTCCATGTCGCCGCGCAGCGACAGCCGCGCGGCGCGGTCCAGATTCTCATCCTTGGCCAGCGGGCTGATCTGCTGGTCGAGCATGCTGGTAACCCGTGAATGGAGGCCCACGCGCTGCGCTGGATCGGCATCCACCCGCGCGTATAGCGAGGCCACCGGGAGGCCTTTCGCGTCGAACCCGGCGATGCGGTTGATCGTCTCTGCCGTGAGCATGGGCTCTCACCTGCGCTTTCCCTGGTGGTGTCAGCCGACCGGCGGCCTGGTGGCGTCCGCCCGGTCAGCGGGAGCCTCAGCCGGCCAGCGGCCGGAGGGCCTCGGCTACCGTGGCCAGCGCCGCCAGGTGGTCATCCACGCCAGCTAGCCCGGCCCCCATGGTGTTCACGGCCAGATGGCTGGCCCCTGACTCCTGCCACTGCCGGGCCTGGTCCGCCAGCCCGGCCGGATCACCCCGCCAGCTGACCCGGCCTTCCATGCCGAGCTGGGCCGGGTCCCGGCCCGCCTCAGTGGCGGCCTTGTCCACCAGCGCACGCGCCTTGTCGAGTTCAGGGCCAGGACTGACCTGCGGAAACCAGCCATCGGCGAGCCGGCCGACGCGCCGGTAGGCCGGTTCGGACTGGGCACCGAACCACACCGGGATCGGCTGCTGCACCGGCCGCGGGGCCAGGCCCGCCCCGGTCACCGTGTCGAAGCGCCCGTTATAGGTGACGGACGGCTCAGTCCACAACCGCCGCATCAGCTCAACCTGCTCCTCGATCCGCCGTCCCCGGGTCGCGAAGTCCTGGCCCAGCGCCGCGTACTCGACCCGGTTCCAGCCCAGGCCGACGCCCAGCCGGAACCGGCCGCCGCTGAGCAGGTCCACCTCGGCGGCCTGCTTGGCCAGCAGCGCGGTCTGCCGTTGCGGGGCGATGATGATCCCGGTGACCAGTTCCAGCGAGGTGATCCCGGCCAGGAAGCCGAACATCACCATCGGCTCATGGAACGTGGTCGTCACGTCATAGGGGCCGTGCCCAGCCCTGGTACACCGCGGGATCCGCACCCAGCACATGGTCATAGGCCAGGATGTGGCGGAAGCCCAGCTCCTCGACCCGCTGGCCGTAGGTGCGCACCGCCCCGGCGTCGCCGCCGAGCTCGGTCTGCGGGAACACGACACCAATCCGCATGATGACCTCCTCGATCCGAGGCTAACGTCCCCGTCACCACCCATACATCGCGGGTTCGGGTAGTAATGACGCCCTGATTTCCCCCGTTTTACGAGTATCAATCCGTAGCGGAGGCGCGGGGCGGCTGGGGGCCGGATGGCCCAGTACCTGGCGGGCTGCGCGGGCTTGGGTGACCGGGTGACCGGCGGGCTGGGTGGCCGGGTGACCGGCGGGCTTGGGTGCTGGATGGCCCGGTACTTGGCGGGCTGCGCGGGCTTGGGTGGCCGGGTGACCGGCGGGCTGGGTGGCCGGGTGACCGGCGGGCTTGGGTGCTGGATGACTAGGCCGTAGTTCCCCCCAGGCTCCCAAGGCCGATCATGTTTGCCCTGGTCATAGAGCTTCAGGTGCCGGACTTACCTGCCTACAGTAGTCATGTGCGTCCGCGTTTTCCCTGGTGAACATGGGTGTCAGCTCATCCGGGGGAACTACGGGCTAGGCGCTGAGCAGGTCCAGGACCTGCTGGCCGTACCGGGCCAGCTTGACCTCACCGACCCCGCTCACCGTGGCCAGCGCGTCGAGAGTGGCGGGGGTCTCCGCGGCGATCTGGCGCAGGGTCGCGTCGTTGAAGATCACGTAGGCCGGGACGCCCTGCTCCTTGGCGGTGGCCGCGCGCCAGGTCCGCAGCCGCTCGAACACGGGCGCCGCGGCCGCGGGCAGCTCCGCAGCGGCCGGCCCGGCCGCCTTGGCCGTGCGGGCCGCCTTGGCCACCTTGGGCCGCTCCGGCTCGCGGCGCAGCATGACCTCGCGGCGCCGGCCCAGCACCTCGTGGCTGCCGGCGGTGAGCGCGAGCGTGCCGTAGTCGCCCTCGACCGCGAGCAGGCCCTGGGCCAGCAGCTGCCGGGCTACCCCGCGCCATTCGGACTCGTTCAGCTCGGTGCCGATCCCGAAGACGGTCAGCGAAGCGTGGTCGTTGTCGATGACCTTGGGTGTCTTCCGGCCGAGCAGGATGTCGATCACCTGGCCCGCGCCGTATCGCTGGCCACGCTCCCGCTGCAGCCGGAACACCGCAGACAGGAACTTCTGCGCCGCGATGGTGCCGTCCCAGGCCTGCGGCGGTGCGATGCAGGTGTCA
The DNA here is from genome assembly GCA_963804455.1 of uncultured Actinomycetes bacterium. Classification (GTDB taxonomy): domain Bacteria; phylum Actinomycetota; class Actinomycetes; order Streptosporangiales; family Streptosporangiaceae; genus RYN-230. The sequence goes on along the minus strand of CAWDRD010000050.1, from coordinate 32,913 downwards.
CAGTTGCCGCACGGGTCTGCATGCCTCGCCGAAGTAGCCGAGCAGCTGGGCACGGCGGCACTCGATCGTCTCGCACAGCGCCAGCATCGCGTCCAGGTGCGCGGCCTGCCGCCGCCGATGCGCCAGGTCGCCGGCGGAGCTGTCGATCAGCTTGCGCAGCTGCACCACGTCCTGCAGGCCGTAGGCCAGCCACGCGGTGGACGGCAGCCCGTCCCGGCCCGCGCGGCCGGTCTCCTGGTAGTAGCCCTCTACCGACCGGGGCAGGTCCAGGTGGGCGACGAAGCGCACGTCGGGCTTGTCGATGCCCATGCCGAACGCGATCGTGGCCACCATGATCAGCCCGTCCTCGCGCAGGAACCGGGCCTGGTTCGCCGCGCGGGTGCCCGCGTCCAGGCCGGCGTGATACGGCAGCGCTGTGACCCGGTTCCGGTTCAGGAAATCGGCGGTCTTCTCCACCGAGGCCCGGGACAGGCAGTAGACGATGCCCGCCTGGGCGGGGTGTTCGTTGCGGATGAACTGCAACAGCTGGCGGCTCGGCTCGGCCTTGGGCTCGATGCGGTACTGGATGTTCGGCCGGTCGAAGCTCGCCACGAAGTGCCGGGCGTCCTCCAGCTTCAGCCGGGACGCGATCTCGGCGCGGGTCGCCTTGGTCGCGGTCGCGGTCAGCGCGATGCGCGGCACGGCCGGCCAGCGCTCGTGCAGCTCGGACAGGGCCAGGTAGTCGGGCCGGAAGTCGTGCCCCCACTGGGCCACGCAGTGCGCCTCGTCGATCGCGAACAACGAGATCGTGCCCCGGTCCAGCAGGCGCAGCGCGGACTCGGCGCGACAGCCGTTCCGGAGCCAGGTAGAGCAGGTCGAGCTGGCCGTCGAGGAACGCCAGTTCGACCGAGCGGCGCTGGCCGGGGTCCTGGGTCGAGTTGAGGAAACCGGCCTGCACGCCGATCGCCCGGAGCGCGTCCACCTGATCCTGCATCAGCGCGATCAGCGGTGAGATGACCACCCCGGTGCCTGGCCGGACCAGCGCGGGCATCTGGTAGCAGAGCGACTTGCCGCCGCCGGTAGGCATCAGGACCAGCGCGTCACCGCCGGCGATGACGTGCTCGATCACTTCCTGCTGCGCGCCGCGGAACGAGTCGTAACCGAAGACGCGGTCCAGTACGCCCAGCGCCTCGGTCATCGCGGGCAGCTTACGGAAGGCGGCACGCGGCGATTCTATGAGGAACTGCCGTCAGGCGCGGCGGTTGCGGGCGGCGGCGGTTGGCCCGGGTGGCGCGCGGTGGTGGCGGTTGCGGGTGGTGGCGGTTGCGGGTGGTCGGTTGCGGGTGGGGCGGTCGGGTGCGGCGGCTTGGCCCGGGTGGCGCGCGGTGGTGGCGGTGCGGGTGGCGGCGGTTGCAGGCGCGGCGGTTGGGGCGCGCGCCGACCGGTGCGCCGTGGTGGTTGCAGGCGGCGCGGTCGGCCCGGGTGGCGCGCGGTGGTGGACCCGCGGTGGTAGACCCATAACATAGCGGGCCGCGCACGACCCGAGGAGGTCCAGGTGGCGCAGCATCCAGTGATCGGCTATCTCGTCTGGGCGGTGCTGTTCGGCGCCCTGTTCGCCTGGGAGGGCTTGGCGCTGAGCCATCTCAGTGGCGTGCCTACGCTCAGCGCCACGTTCCGCGCCCTGATGCGCTACCCGTTCGGGCGGTGGGCCTTGTTCGCTCTGTGGCTGTGGGTCGGCTGGCATGTCTTCGTCCGCGGCTGGCACTTCCTGCTCCGGGCCTAGCGCCGTGCTGGGGCTGGTGTCCGTGCTGGGGCTGGTGCCTGTATCTGTGCCTATGCCGGGGTCGGCGTGTCGTCCCAGCTGATCCGGCAGGATGTGGTGCCGATGGTCGCCTTCTACACGGTGCTCATGACGGCTCTCGCCGTGGGCCTGCGGATGCAACGGCGGCCGGAGCGCAGTTCCCGGGCGGCGGATTCCGGGCCGGCCGGTTCTGGCTCAGTGGGTGCTGGCTCGGTGGGTGCTGGCTCGGCCGGTGCTGGCTCGGTGGGTGTTGGAGTAGCCGGCTCCGCGCCACCCCGGCCGGGCGCGGCGGCTGGCGGCGGGCGCTCCGGGTGCCCGTCGCCCCCGGATCGGGGTGGGCTCGGCTGATCGCCCACGTCGCGGGCACGATGGTGGGTGGCTACCTGCTGCTGATAGCCGTGGTGATCCTCTACTACTACGGGGTGGCCCGGGTCAGCGGGCCGTTCCTGGAGAGCGCGTTCACCGGCTGCGCCATGCTCATCGCCCTGGTCACGCCGGTGTTCTTCGCGGCGTCCTGGCTGACCGAGCGGCGGCGCCGAGGCCAGGAGCACCCGAGGCGCCCACCCCTGGGCAGCGGGCGGGCAGGCCGCCGGGAGCCCGGCTGATATCAGCCGCGCTATGTGGTGGATTTCTGTCAGATACGACATAAAAGCCACCACATAGACCGGTTCGGTGACTGCAGTGGCTCATGGGGCGAGGTGTCGCGGCACATGAGCGACAGGCGTGACGCTTGAGACAGGGGATACTAGCGCGGCTCCGGGGTCCGCAGCCGACCCCGGGTGGTCCGGTGGGAGAGCCTGGATCAGGTGATGGGGGAGGCCCAGTCAGGCGGGAACGTCGTCGTGCGCGACTAGTTCCAGGCTGAGCCGCCACAACTCGGCCCGGGCGACTGGGTCGTAGGCCTGGGCGTGCGGCCGCGTGTCGCGGGCCCGGTCGAAGAACCGGCCGGTCACCCCGGCCAGCGCCGGATCGCTGACCAGCCGCGCGGTCAACGCCACCCCCTGCCGCAGGCTGTCCACGCTATAGCCGAGCTCGTCCATCACGATCTTGGTAGGCATGTATGTCGCCGGATGCAGGCTGTTCACGGTGACCTCGGCCGCCGGTACCCGGCCGGCCAGCTCGAACCCGGACATGATCTGGGCCAGCTTGCTCTGGCCGTACGCCCGGTTGCCGGTGTAGCCGTGTGTGATCATGATGTCGGTGAAGTCGATGGGATACTGCCCAATGGATGCCACGTTGACGATCCGGGCGGGCGCGCTCGCGCGCAGCAGTGGCAGCAACTCCAGCGTCAGCAAGAACCCAGCCAGATAGTTCACGGCGAAACGCAACTCGTAGCCGTCGGCGCTGGTTTGCCGCTCCCGGCTGTCCGGCTGCCCGGACCCGATGCCAGCGTTGCTGACGAATACGCCGAGCCGGCTGGTCCTGGCGCGCACATCGGCCGCGAGCCGCCGGACCTGGCCCAGGTCGGCGAGGTCCGCCTGGACTGTGTCCGGGTGGGCGGCGCCGCTATCACGGATCTCATCCGCTGTGCGGGCGAGCTTCGCGGGGTCCCGGCCGTGCAGGATCAGGGTCGCGCCCTGGGCCGCAAGGTGCTGGGCGAGGGCCCGGCCGAGCCCGTCAGTGGCGCCGGTGATGAAGATCGCTGGAGATTCGGTCATTCACGCCCCCGGGGGTGAAGGAATGGTGCTCGGCCGCGCTGGGCAGCGCTGGGCAGCGCTGGGTCCGGCCGCGCTGGAGTGGAGTGCTGGAGTGGAGTGGACGGAGGGCCCCCGCCATGACCCGTCTGTGGTGAGCGTGTGACAACACGCCCTACCGAGATTATGCCGGCCTCGCGGTACGCTGCCGGTGAAACCGGCGCAACTGGGCGCTAGGACGTGCGTACCGTCCGGTCATGGACGTCACCGAGTTGCGGCCCGGCTTGTACCGGCTCACTTTCGGATTCGGCCAGGCCTATCTCTGCTGGGACGCGGGCACGCTGACCCTCATCGACACGGGCCCGCCGGCCAGGGCGCGGACATCGCCGCCGCCATCACCAGCATCGGCTTGCGCCCCCGCGACCTCAGCCGCATCATCCTGACCCACTACCACGACGATCACGCCGGTTCGGCGGCCGAGATCCGGTCCTGGGGCGAGAGCGCCGGCCGGGATCGTGTGCCGGTGCTGGCTGGCCAGCCGGATGCCCCGGTCGTCCGCGGCGAGGTCCCGGCCCCGCCGCCCGTCCTTGACGGCGCACCCGAGTGGGAGCAGGCCCTGTACCGGGACCGGCCGGTGCTGCCCAAAGCCCCGCCGGTCGCGGTGGACCGTGAGCTCGCCGACGGCGACGAGATCGGTTTCGCGGGCGGCGCCACGGTCGTCGCCGTGCCTGGTCACACGGCCGGAAGCATCGCCATCTACCTGCCTGGCCCGCAGGTCCTGTTCACCGGTGACGCGGCTGCGAGCGTGAATGGACGGGCCATCCCCGGGGTGTTCAACGTGGACCGGCCGGGCGCAGTGGCCGCGTTCCAGCGGCTGGCCCGGCTGGATGCCGAGGTGGCGTGCTTTGGCCACGGCGAGCCGATCGTCGGTGGCGCAGCCGCCGTGCTCCGGCGCGGCAGCCTTGACTTCAAGTCAAGTTGAGGTTCGAGACTGGTACTCGCAGGCTGCGGCCGGGCGCCGGGCGCCGGGCGCCAGTCGGGCCTGGCGTCTCAGCTAATGAGACGGTCCGGGCCGCCGGCATGAGCAGTTCGAATTTTTGCCCTCAGGGGGGCAAAAATTCGAACTGTTATTTGATGATCAAGCTCAGGAAGTCGGTGATGGTGGCGCGGAACTCCGCAGGGCGCTCCAGGTGCGGCGAGTGGCCGCACCCTTCGAGCACGTGCTCGGTGTACCGGCCACCGGCGGCCTGGTAGCGGTCCAGCACGGCGCGCATCTGGCCCACCATCGGCTGCGGGGGGTAGACGTCCCGGCCCGGCCAGCCTGGCACCGCGCCCAGCGCGCCGAGGTGGCCCAGGTCCACCAGGGACATGTCAGACACGATCCGGTCATTGTCGCCGCGGATCCACAGCACGCTGGGCTGGCTGGCGACGCCCGCGAACCCGGACAGGTCGCAGTACTTCGGCGAGATCGCGTTGTTCACCCCGCGCTCGCCGGGCGCGGTGCCGGGCCAGTTCGCCGACGGGACCTGGTCGCCTGGGTAGTTGTCGTCCCCGATCGCCATCGCCAGCATCGCGTCCACCAGCGCGTCCTCGACCTCCGGGGCGAGTGGGAAGGGTGGCTGCCCGTACAGCGTGGTCAGCACCCGGCGCGGTGAGGTGGGGTCCTCGTCGCCCCGGTCGTCGGCGGCGATCCGGCGCACTAGCTCCGGGCTGGCCGTGCCGCCGCCGGAACCGGCGTAGTCCGGCCAGCACGGCGTCCCGGCCAGATCCCCGGTCCCGCCGAAACCGAACGGGGACATCGGGCTCTCCAGGATCAGCGAGGCGACCGCGCCCGGGTGGTCGATGGCGTACTGCAACGCCACGCCCCCGCCCAGCGACCAACCCAGCAGGTGCACGGGCTGGCCCGCGGGCACCAGGTCGCCCTCGGTGAGCAGCGCATGCAGGTCGTCGGCGAAGTCCCGGACCCCCCGCCGCGCATCCACCGGCGCCCGCTCCGACCCGCCGAACCCGCGCAGGTCCGGTGCGATGCACCGGAACCGCCCGTCCAGCCCGGCCATGGTCTCGGCGAAGAACCGGGCGGACGACACGTTGCCGTGCACCAGCACCAGCACGGGCGCGCTCGCCGGGCCGGAGCACAGCACATGGCTGCGCAGCCGGGACGTAGGCAGGTCAGCGGCGTCCACACCGGCCGGGAGAGCGGGCATATCCAGGCTCCTCAGGGAAGCTGAGTGGTGATCAAGGACTTACCCGCCAGTGCGGGCGGCTGTCAACGCCGGCCGCGCCGGATCACCGTAAGAATCAACGGCAGCAACGGTAACGCCGCCCGCCGCTGCCCCCGCCAGTGCCGGGGCTGCCGGGGTGGCGGGCGGGCGGCAACCACCGCGCCAGCGCATAGGGTCGGCACGGGAGGAGCGCAATGGCGGACAGCACGGGGTCTCCGAGCACAGGGTCTCTCAGCACGGGTTCTTCCGGCATGGGGTCTCCCGGCACGGGCTCTCTCAGCACGGGGGCGCTCGCCGGGCGGCGGGCGCTGGTCACCGGGGCGGCCAGCGGCATCGGGGCCGCCTGCGCCCGGGCGCTCGCCGCCGCGGGCGCGTCGGTCATCGCCGCAGACCTGGATGAGACGGGCGCCGCCGGGCTGGCCGAGGAGATCGGCGGTGAGCCGTGGCCGGTGGACCTCACCGACACCAGGGCCCTGGACGGGCTGCGGCTCGACGTTGACGTGCTGGTCAACAACGCGGGTATCCAGCATGTGGCGCCGATCGAGGAATTCCCTCCCGACATGTTCCGCCGGATCCTGGCTCTGATGGTGGAGGCGCCCTTCCTGCTGGCCCGGGCCGCGCTGCCCGCCATGTACCAGCAAGGGTTCGGCCGGATCATCAACATCAGTTCGGTGCACGGGCTGCGCGCGTCCCCCGTACAAGTCGGCCTATGTCACCGCCAAGCACGGCCTGGAGGGGCTGTCCAAGGTGATCGCCCTGGAGGGGGCCGCGCACGGGGTGACCAGCAACTGCATCAGCCCTGGCTACGTCCGCACGCCGCTGGTAGAGCGGCAGATCGCGGACCAGGCGCGGGTGCACGGCATCCCCGAGGACCAGGTGCTCGAATCGGTCATCCTGGCCGAGAGTGCGATCAAGCGGCTGGTCGAGCCGGCCGAAGTCGCGGAGCTGGTGCTGTGGCTGGCCGGGCCGCAGGCCGGGATGGCCACCGGCACGTCGTTCACGGTCAACGGCGGCTGGACCGCAAAGTAGCCCGGTCGGCTCAGCCGCCCCACCGGCCCGGGCGGCCCGCGCGTCCGCATCGATGATCGCGGTGTTTGGGTCACCGGCCAGGATGGCCCGGCTGTGCGCGATGGCAACCGGGTCCACGTCGGCGTAGACCACCCGGGCGCCCGGCGCGGCCGCCTGGGCGATCTCGTGCACGTTCCCCTGGGTGGGGATGCCCGAGCCGATGTCCAGGAGCTGGCGGATGCCAGAGGCGGCGAGTAAATGCACCGCCCGGCCGAGAAACTTCCGGTTGGCTTGCGCGATCGCCCGGACGTTGGGGTCTGCCGCGGCCATGGCTCGGCCGACGTCCTGATCAGCCAGGAAGTTATGGCTGCCGCCCAGCAGGTAGTCGTATACCCGGGCCATGTTGGCCCGCTTGGTATCCACGCCCGGCGGTACCCAGCCCGGCTCGCCCGCCACCACAGCCTCCTCGCCCGGCGTGCCGGGCGTTCCCGGCCCGGCCGCCACCATCAGTGTGGTCCGGCTGATGGGAGCATCAGTGTGGTCCGGCTGACGTCCTGCCGTCGTCAGCGGCCAGCGGCGGCCCAGCGGCGGATGGTCTCGATGCGGGTGCGGATCTGGTCGGCGGTGGCCTGAGGCAGGGCCGGGCCGCCGCAGGCACGGCGCAGATCCGTGTGGATCATGCCGTGCGGCTGGCCGGTCCGGTGATGCCACGCCGCGATCAGGCCGTTCAGTTCCTTGCGCAGCGCGGCCAGGTTTTCCCGGGACGTCTGCAGCGCCGGTGCTGATGACGCGGCGGCCCCAGCCGGGTTGGCCTGGGCCGCAGCCGCCCAGCGGGGGAGCGGGCCGCGGTCCACGGCGGACCCGGCGCCCGCCCGGGGCTGGTCCGGTCTGACCCGCTCGGCCCGCAGCTGATCGGACTGGCGCTTGCGGAGCAGCACGGCGACCTGCTCCGGCTCCAGCAGGCCGGGCAGGCCGAGGAAGTCCTCCTCGGCCGCGGTGGTGCCGAACTCGTTGCCGTCGTAGAGCACCCGGTCGAAGTGCGCGGACGCCTGCAGGGCCGCGAAGAACTGGTCATCGAGCTGGTCGGGGCTGTCCCGGCGGCGTTGCGCCGCAGCGAGCGCACGCTCCTCGTCATCGGCCCGGGCCTGCAGCACGTGATCTCGCTCGGTCTCCAGTTCCGCGGCGTAGCCGAGCAGCGTGGGTATGGACGGCAGGAACACCGAGGCCGTCTCGCCCCGCTGCCGGGCCCGGACGAACCTGCCCACCGCTTGGGCGAAGAACAGCGCTGTGCCCACGCTCGTGGCGTACACGCCGACCGCGAGCCGTGGGATGTCCACCCCCTCGGACACCATCCGGACGGCCACCATCCACCGGTCGTCAGACGCCGCGAATGCGGCGATCTTCCGGCTGGCCGCCGGATCGTCGGAGAGCACTACCACCGGCCGGGTTCCGTTGAGGCGACGTAGCAGAGCGGCATAGGCGCGGGCGTCGGCGTGATCACCGGCGATCACCAGGCCGGCCGCGTCGGGCATGCCCCGGCGCATCTCGGTGAGCCGCGGTCGGCGGCCTCGAGCACCCGGGTGACCCACTCGCCGGCCGGGTCCAGCGCGGTCCGCCACGCCTGGGCCAGCTGGTCGGGCAGCATCGGGGTGCCCAGGGTGCCGGTGATCTCGTCGCCCGCCCGGGTCCGCCAGCGCATCTCCCCGGAGTAGGCGAGGAAGATCACCGGCCGGACTACGCCGTCGCCCAGGGCCGGGCCGTAGCCGTACACGTAATCGGACACGCTGCGCCTGCTGCCGTCGGCGTCCGGCGCGTACGTCACGAACGGGATCGGGTTGGCATCGCTGCGGAACGGGGTCCCGGTCAGCGCCAGCCGCCGCCGGGCCGGCTCGAACGCCTCGCGGACCGCGTCGCCCCAGGACAGCGCGTCGCCCGCGTGGTGGATCTCGTCGAAGACGACCAGCGTACGGCGGTTGTCCGTGCGCTGCCGGTGCAGCACCGGATGCGCGGCGACCTGCGCGTAGGTCACCGCGACCCCGGTGAAGTCAGCCGACGCCCGGCCCTGCGCGTTGCGGTAGGACGGGTCGAGCGGGATGCCGAGATAGTGCGCGGACTGCGCCCACTGGTGCTTGAGGTGCTCGGTCGGGGTGACCACAGTGATCGCGGCGATCTCGCGGCGGGCCAGCAACTCCGCCGCGACCGTCAGCGCGTACGCGGTCTTGCCCGCTCCTGGCGTCGCCACCAGCAGGAAGTCCCGCCGCGGCCGCCGGAAGTACTCCTGGTAAGCCTCCTTCTGCCAGCCTCGCAGGGACAGCAGGAGCTCAGGCCGGATGATCTTCCCGGGGCTGCCGCCGTCGGCGTCCGGCTCGGTCGCGGGAGTGCTCACAGGGCCGAAAGGCTACCAGCGCCGGTCGCCGCGATCCCGCTGGCGCGGTCCGGCCCCAGGTGGCCGCGGCCTGTCCAGCACCCTGGCTACGATGAGGACATGCCCGTGGATCAGCGTGTGCCGCCGGGGCTGATCATCACCAGCCCGGCCAATCCGCGGATCAAGCACCTGGTGAACCTGCGCCGCCGCCGGACGCGCGAGGAAACCGCGGTCACCCTGGTCGAAGGCCGCGAGGAACTCACCCTCGCGCTATCCGCCGGGGTCCGGCCGCAGGCCCTGTACTACTGCCCGGAGCTGGCCGGCCCGGGCGCGGCGGAGCTGGCGAGGCAGGTGGCGCAGGCAGGTGGTGAGATCGTCCAGGTCACCCGGCCGGTATTCGAGAAGATCGCCTATCGCCAGGCGCCGGACGGCTGGCTGGCCGTGGTACCGCCGGTCGCTTCCAGCCTGGGCCGGCTGGAGCCAGGCTCCTGCCCGCTGGTCCTGGTCTGCGACCGGGTGGAAAAGCCAGGCAACCTGGGGGCCGTACTGCGGACCGCGGACGCGGCCGGGGTGGCGGCCGTGATCGCCGCGGACTCGGTGACCGACTGGGGCAACCCGAACGTGATCCGGGCTAGCAAAGGGACGGTATTCTCGGTTCCGGTCGCCGCCGCGCCCGCGGCTGAGGTCATCCAGTGGCTGGACGCCCGCGCGCTGACCGTGGTGGCGACCACGCCTGACGCCAGCATGCTGCTGACCGACGCTGACCTCACCGGGCCGGCCGCCATTGTGGTCGGATCGGAGTCCCGCGGGCTGTCCGCGCTGTGGCTGGAGCGGGCGGACATCAGGGTGCGCATCCCGATGTTCGGACGCGCGGACTCGCTCAACGTAGCGGCATCCGCCGCTATCGTTACGTACGAGGCGGTGCGGCAGCGGATACTGCAGCCCGCAGACAGCTCCGGCGCGGCCAGAAAGTCTGGTGCGCGTGGGGCAGATGGTCCGCTCGCGTAGGCTGCGGCTATGGCAGGTACCGACCCCGCAGCGGAAATCTCGGAACTGTTGTCAACGCTGGCCAGTCTCGAGTCCGTGCTCGCCCCGGAGGAGCTTCAGCGCGAGGCGGACGGCCTGCGGCGGCGGGCCGCCGACCCGGGACTGTGGGATGACCAGGAGAAGGCGCAGGCCGTTACCCGGCGGCTGGCCTACGTGGAGGGAGAGCTGGCCCGGCTGGACAGCCTGCGTCGCCGGCTGGATGACACCCGGGTGATGTTCGAGCTGGCCAAGAGCGAGAACGACCAGCCGACCCGGGAGGAAGCGATCCGCGATCTTGCGGCGCTGCACAAGGACATCGACCAGCTGGAGACCCGTACCCTGCTGGCCGGGCCGTATGACGCGCGGGAGGCACTGCTCACCATCAACGCCCAGGCCGGCGGCGCGGAAGCCGCCGACTTCGCGCAACTGCTCCAGCGCATGTATCTGCGCTGGGCGGAACGGCACGGGTACCCGGCCGAGGTCTACTACACGTCCTACGCGGACGAGGGCGGCATCAAGTCCACCACGTTCGCGATCAAGACCCCGTACGCCTACGGGATGCTGCGCGGCGAGCACGGCACACACCGGATGGTGCGCATCTCCAAATTCGACAACCAGGGCCGTCGGCAGACCGCGTTCGCCGGAGTGGACGTGATCCCGGTGGTGGAGCAGGCCGATGAGATCACCGTGCCCGAGGACGAGATCCGGGTCAACGTCTACCGGTCCAGCGGTCCGGGTGGCCAGGGGGTCAACACCACCGACTCGGCGGTCCGGCTCACCCACCTGCCCACCGGGATCGTGGTCACCTGCCAGAACGAGCGCAGCCAGATCCAGAACCGGGCGACCGCCATGGCCGTGCTCCGGGCCAAGCTGGCCGAGCGCAGGCGGCACGAGCAGGAGGCCATGCTCGCCGACCTGCGTGGTGAGGCGACCACCAGCTGGGGGACCCAGATCCGGAACTACATCCTGCACCCGTACCAGAACGTCAAGGACCTGCGTACCGGGCTGGAGACCGGCAATGCCGGGGCCGTGCTCGACGGGGAAATCGACGACTTTCTCGCGGCCGAAGTCCGCTGGCTCCGCTCTCAGCAAACGGCCAGGTCAGTGGCGGGGTGACGAACCAGACAGGTAGCTGGGCCGCCACTGTAGCGTTCCACTGCCGGTAACGGGCGGCGGGTCGCATATCGTGGAGGCATGGGACGACTTCTGCTCATCATCCTGGCCGTGTTCGTGGCGTTCATGTTTGTCTCGCTGCTGATCTCAGCGCTGCACTTCCTGTTCTGGATCGCCGTGGTGGGTGTGATCGGCTTCGCCGCAGTCCGGCTGACCGCCGGGCGGCGGGTGCGCCGCTGACCTTGGCCGGGGGCGGGTGCCCGCGCCGGTAGCGGCGCGGCGGTACCGTCACGCCCGCGATCATGGCGGGCCGCCCGCGATCACGGCAGGCCGCCCGCGATCACGGCAGGCCGCCACCCGTAGCCTGAGCCTGCACAGCGCTGGCGCAGAGCGTTTGCGCACTGCGCTAGCGGGCACAGCGGTGATCCCAGGCGACGGGAGGGCTGATGGCGGTGCGGCACGCGATGCTCGTGATTGCGCGGACGGTGTACGACGCGGTCGAGATCCCTGGCCAGGAACCCCTGATCGTGGCCAGGGGCAGCGGCGATGAAGCGGCACGCGAGTGGTGGGAGCAGAACGTGCGTGTCGTGGCCGCGCAGATCTTCCACCAGAGCAACGCCTCCTGGGAGCGGAAGCTGGCTGACTGGCAGGCGGGCACCGAGATCGACGTGGGCAAGGAACGGCTGCATGACGGGGGCCCCCGGGTCGACGTGGCCCGGATCCGGTTTCCCGACGGGAGCGAGCGAGTGGTCGCCCCGGAGGCCGCCAAGGACTATGTCGCGGAGACCTTCCGTGAGGAGCATCCGCCGCCGACGGTGGCCGCCCAGTACACGGACTGGCGGGAAACGATCCGGATCGCGGAGCTGCGGACCTGGATGGGCTGGTTCTTCAGCGGGGCCGAGAACGTGCCCGTTGACCTCGGGCTGCCCGGGTCCCAGTTCGGCTACCCGATCGCCGAGGTGCTCGGCTGCCTGGACCGGCTGGCGGTGGACGGCTGGCAGATCGTGCACGTCTCGGAGGACCGCGGCCTGCTTCCGGACGGCGAGCTGGCGGGCGAGCCCCCGGTGACCGTCGTGCGGTACCTGCTCAGCAGACCCGCTGGCTAACACCAGCGGAGCCCGCCCCCAGGCCCGGATGGCCTGGGGGCGCCGTGACTCAGCCCCCGGTGATGTTCGCCAGGCTGTCCAGGACGGTCTGGTTCAGTGGGTCGTCAGCAGCTAGCACACGCTCACATCGCGCGGCGGTGTCACGGAGCACGTCAGCGGCATCGGTCAGCCTGCCGACGGCATAATAGGCGTGCCCCAGCTTCGCCCGGCAGGCCAGGGTGTCGCGGTTGTCCGGGCCGAGCACTCTCAGGTAGCTGGTGCATGTCTGCTCATAGAGCTGCAGCGCGGATGCCATCCGCCCCAGCGCGTGGTAGGCCGACGCGAGTTCCCCGCGAGCGGCGATGGTGGCCACATCGTCCGGGCCAAGGACCCGTTCCCGGTCGGCCAGTGCCTTCTTGTACTGCGAGACAGCGTCCTTGATCCGCCCGTCGGCCAGGTAGGCGTCGGCCAGCTTCTGGCGGGTGGTCATCGTTTCCGGATCCCGCGCTCCCTGGATGCGCTCGCGGTCAGCCAGCGTGCGCCGGTACAGCTGCACGGCCTGGGCGAACTGCCCGGTGGCGTAATGGGCCGCGGCGAGCTCATCCCGGGCGCCCAGTGTCTCGAGATGATCGGTGCCGCGGACGCGCTCATAGCCGGCCGTCGCCTCGGTCAGCACGGCCACCGCGTCGCCCGGCCGCCCGGCCGCCACCAGGGCGTGGCCGAGATCGCGCCGGGCCGCGACGGTGCCAGGATGATCCGGCCCCAGGGAGCGGCTGCGGTCCTCGAGCACCCACTTGAACCAGGAAGCTGCTTCCGCCGCCTGGCCCGCCCGCAGATACGCATCGGCCAGTTGCTCGCCGATCGCCATCGTGTCGGGATGGCCCGGGCCGAGGAGGCGCTCGCTCACCGCGGCCAGTTCCCTCCAGTACGTCACGGCGGGCCCGGTCAGCCGGGCGCTGTCCAGGCTGCGCCCGGCGCGCAGCAGCACGGCATGACAGCCACCGGCCCAGAGCAGGTCACCCGCGGTCCACTGCAGGCTGGCGGTACACGCCCGCAGTTCCTGGGCCAGCCAGGTCCGCGAGTCATCCCCGGCCCATACCTCCAGCAGCGCTTCCGCGGCGGCCCGGGCCGCCTGTTCGAGCAGTCCGGCCGGGGTCGCGCCGCGGATCGCGGCCTGTACCACCGGGCTCATCCGGATGGTCGGCTGCGGGCCGGACACGTCGATGGCGAGCAAGCTGGTCCGTTCCAGGGCCCGCAGCGCGCCCCGGATACGCTGTGGGTCCGGCCGGGCCGGGCCGGACCCACCGGCCAGGTACGCGGCCGTGGCCGACCTGGTGAAGACAGCGGCGGGGATGCCGTGCCCATCGAGCAACGCGGCGAACGCGAGCAAGTCCTGAATACCCGCTCCCGGGGCCAGCCGGTCCGCTTGCTCCACGGAAAACGTCCAGGTCACCGAGGCGGCGGACGGCGATCCGCCGGGGGACTGATCCCGTCGGCGGGCGAAGTAGCCACGGTAGTCGCGGCAGGACAGGGCTGAGCTGGCGATGACCCCGCTCGCCTGGGCCAGGGCCAGCGGCTCGCAGCCGAGGTCGTCAACAAGGTCGATCGCGCCGAGACGCTGGTCCGGGTCGGCGGTGAGGCGGCCCATCAGGAAGCTCAGGGCCTCGCGCGAGCTGAACACGCCGACCGGGCAGATCAGCGTCCGGTGCTCACGGGGGATGGTCGCGGAGTTCGCGGTGGTGATCAGCACCCGGCCGGCCTCTGCCGGCCACAGCCCCTCCAGGTACGCGGCGTCAGCCAGGTCGTCGAGCACCACGAGCCACGGCCGGCTGGTCTCGCCAAGCCAGCCGGCAAACCGGGTGGCGGCCACCTCGGCATCGACCGCCGGATCGATGCCCATCGCGGCGCTGGCCGCCTCCGCGAAGGCGGCCAGCACGGACGCGCGGCTGGTGGCCACCACCCAGACCAGCAGGTCCACCTGGCGGGACTGCCAGAGCCACTCCGCAAAGGCCACGGCGAGCTGGGTCTTGCCGGACGAGCCCAGCCAGTCCCGCGCCCCGTCCGCGGCGACCCGGCCCGGGACCAGCGCCACCGCGGTACCCGGGACGAGCGCGGCGCGCAGCGCGGGCGCGGTCTCGGGCCGGGCGCTGAATCCGTCCGCGAGCAGGGGCACTGCGCCTGACCTGACCGGCCAGGACACCTGCCCGCTCCAACCTTCCGCTGGCCCTGGGGCCGACACCTCGCTATCCATGGCCAATTACCCGAGTCCGTCCCGCCGGATGGATTCCGCGGATCTGCTCAGCTTCGACCGTCCCGGATCACATCCCGGGCTGCCTGCAGCCATCATCGTAGGTATTACCTTCCGTAATTTCAGTGTCACGTAAACGTCCCCCGCTGCGGGCTCTGTGCGCTCCAGGCGATAGCCAGAGCCGCGTCAGCATTGATTGGAATAGATTGCCTGCTGGCCCGCCAATCCGCACCCGCTCCGCTAATACAAACGTTAACTATTTCCCGGTCCCGGCTCCGGGTGTGATGGCAGGCATGGTGGCGGGCGGAACCCTGGAACTGCCCGCGGTACGTTCGGCCAGGATGTGCTCGATCAGCGTAATGAGAACCTGCTTCACCGAGTCGGGCTGGCGGGCGTCACAGAGCAGGGCAGGAACGCGCGGATCCAGGTCGAGCGCAATGCGCACGTCTTCCGGATCGTAGTGTGGTGCGCCGTCGAACCGGTTGATGGCAACAATGAAGGGAATCCGGCGCTTCTCGAAATAGTCGACGGAGGGGAAACAGTCGCTCAGCCGGCGCGTGTCCGCTAGGACCACCGCGCCGAGCGCGCCATAGGACAAGTCGTCCCACATGAACCAGAAGCGCTGCTGGCCGGGCGTGCCGAAAAGGTAGAGCACGAGGCGGGTCCCGATGGTCAGCCTGCGCAAAGTCCATCGCCACAGTGGTCGTGGTCTTGCCGTTGACGCCGCTCATATCATCGTGCCCCACGCTCGCCGTGGTCAGGGATTCCTCGGTGCGCAGTGGCCGGACCTCACTGATCGCGCCGACGAGCGTCGTCTTGCCTGCCCCGAACCCGCCCGCAATGAGAATCTTGAACACAACGGGTGAGCTGGCGGCGGCTCCCTCAGAGGGCCCGGAGCCCATGCAGGATCTCCTTCAGCAGTTCGGGGCTCGGCTGCTCGCCCACCGGACGGTGTGGCAGGACGGTGAGGCGGCCCTGCTGGATGAGGTCGGCGAGCAGCACGCGGACCACGCCGACCGGCAGCGTCATGTCGGATGCCACATCGGCCACGGTGCTCGGCCGCTGGCACAGCCCGAGAATGCGGCGATGTTCGGGGCTGAAGTCCAGCGGATCGTAGCCGGCCGCCGCCCGGCCAGAATCGACGACGATCGCGATCAGGTCCAGCACTTCGCCGGCGGCCGGCTCGGTCCGGCCGCCGGTCAGCGCGTAGGGACGGACGACCGGGCCAGAGTCCCGGTCGGCCCATTTGTCGCCCGGGCGCATGGCGTACTCACTCCACCGGAGCGCCGACGATGGGGAACCTGGGATAGGAGGCCAGATGTGGGCCGGCCCGCTTCACGAGCATGGCCATCTCGTAGGCGACCAAGCCCGCGTCGGAATTGGCGGGGCACAGGACGGCGAAGCAGCTGCCCTGGCCAGCTGCGGTGACGAACAGCAGGGCCTGCTCCAGCTCGATGATTGTCTGCTGGACCTTACCGACCCCGAAGTGCTCGCCAGCACCCCGGGCGAGGCTCTGCACCCCGGCCGCCAGCGCGGCCAGATGCTCGGCGTCGTCCCGGCCGAGGCCGCCGGAGGCGGCGATCATGAGCCCGTCCCGGGACAGGATGACCGACTGCCGGAACTGCTCCACCCGGCTGGCCAGGTCATCGAGCAGCCAGCTCAGGTCACGTCCAGGCCCGGGGGCGAGTTGCTCACTCATCATGCCTCCTCGCTGTGCGGTGCCTCGGCGTCCTGCGCGTCCGGTGGGTCCGCGCGGCCTCGTAGCCATCCGCTCTGCAGCGAGGAGGCCAGGTTACGGGCGTGTTCCGGGGTGCGCGGCTCAGCCGGGGGGCTGTCCCCGGGAGTGGACGCGGCCAGGTGGCTCGGTGCGGGGGGCACGTCCCGCAGGTGCGGGGACAAGTTCGCCTGGCGGGTGCGGCGGGGAAGACCGCGGTAGGTGTCGGCAGCTGGCGGCGCGGCTGACCCGGGACCAGCTGGCTCGAAACTGCCCGGCCCGGGACCAGTTGGCCCAGGGTGGCCTGGCCCAGGATGGCCTGGGTCGGCGCTGCCCGGGGTGGCACTGCCCGGGGCGGCACTGCGGGGCCCATCCAGGGCCGATGGCCCAGACTGCCGGGACAGGACCGGCCCGTCCGCCATGGCCGCGGGCCGACGGGGCTGGGGCAGCCCGTCCAGGGCGCTCCCGGGTGGCGGCCGCAACGGCGGGGCCGGGCGCTGCGGCGTCAGTGCCGCCGTGGGCCGCAGATCGAGCCCGGCCGGGCGGCCCGCAACCAGAGCGGGCCGCGGCTCGGTGCCGGAGCCCGCGGCCGGGGCGACGATGCCGTTAGGCATCAGCACGATCGCGGTGGTGCCGCCATAAGGCGACGGGCGCAGGGAGACCCGGATACCGTGCCGGGCGGCGAGCTTGCCGCCGACGAACAGGCCGAGCCGGTCGGCGTTGGCGAGGTCGAAGTCCGGCGGCTGGGCCAGCTGCTTATTGATGTCGTCCAGCTGGGCGGGCTCGATGCCCAGCCCCCGGTCATCGACCTCGATGGCGAAGCCGTTGGCCACCCGCTCGGCCCTGACCTCGACCCGCGTGCCCGACGGGGAGAACAACGTGGCGTTCTCGATCAGCTCGGCCAGCAGGTGAATCATGTCCGCGACAGCTGGCCCGGCCACTGCATCCTCAGCCCTGGTGAGCACCACGACCCGTTGATAATCCTCGACCTCGGCCATGGCGCCGCGGATGACGTCGATGACCGGTACTGGCTCGTTCCAGGAACGTCCTGGCGCGGCGCCGGCCAGGATGGCCAGGCTCTCGGCGTGACGGCGCATCCGGGTGGTGAGGTGATCGAGGGAGAACAGGTCCGCGAGCGCGGCCGGGTCGGACGCCTTCTGCTCGAGGGTGTCGATCAGCCGCAACTGCCGTTGCAGCAGCGACTGGTTCCGGCGGGCCAGGCTGACGAAGACCTCGCGGAGGCCGTTCCGCAGCCGGGCCTCGCCCGCCGCAGCGGTGATGGCTGTGTGCTGCAGGCCGGTCACAGCCGCCGCCGTCCGGGCCAGCTCAGCCGTGCTGACCGGCAGCTGTTCGGGAAGCCGGTCCGTAGTGGCGGGCTGCTCCCCGCCACGCAGCGCCTCGACCATTTGCGGCAATCGCTCGTCGGCTGTTTCCGAGGCGGCGGCCAGGCTAGCGACCTCGCGGCCGAGGCGACGCGCGAACGCCGCCGCCAGCAGGACCGCGGCCAAGACGACGATGATGCCGGTGACTGCTAAAAGCGAATGCTCGAGCAGTTCCCGATGCCGCATCGAGGTCGGCGCAGTCAGGGCGTCGCGGAGCGTGACCGCCACCACCGCCACCCAGAGCACGCTCAGGCCGGCTACGGGCAGCGCGACCCGTATCGCGAACAGTTGCCGGATTGACCGGGGCATCTCGCGTCCTGGTTCCTGGCCTGGGCCGGATACGTCCATCTAGTCGCTCCTGGATCGATCCTGGGCAGGAAACCCAGCACGGTCTGCCGGTCCGGACATTACCGTCAGTGCCCTATCTTCCGTCATTGTGTGTGGGGGTGAGCATGCTTCGTAAAACTTCATGATGCTATGCCGGGCGGTAATTGCAGTGCAGCCCGGGCCGTGGCGGCCCGGTCGTGACTAGATCGTCACCGGGTACCACGCGGCCGGGTCTCCGGGGGTTCCGGTGAAGTCATAACGCAGCCCGCCTAGCGGCGCTGGCGGGCTGGCCCAGGGCAGCGCGACGAGCGAGATCGATGTGGTTCCCCAGGTCCGGCCGGCCCCCAGGTCACGCCGCACGATCAGCGCCCGCGGATCGTCTGGGCTGAGGCCGTCGCCATTCATCAGCGGCAGCCAGCCCGCCCAGGCCTGCGCCACCGGGACGCCCGGCCGTGGCACTGGCCGCGGAGCTGCCTGCAGCCGGGCCAGGAAATAGTTCACCCGGGGCAGGGTTGGGTCGTCATCGCTGATCGGCATTACGGCCTGCGGCCCTGCTCCGCCCGGAACCAGGCTCACGGCGGCCTGGCCAGCGCTGGCCAGGCCGCCGTTCACCAGGACATGCAGGCCAGGTGGGAGCGCCTGCTCGATCAGCGCCGTCCCATCCCAGCTGTACAGGACAACACTGGCAGGGCCCACGCTCAGCAGGTGGAAGGGGTCAAATCCGGCCACGCTGGCCGTGGTCAGCCGGTTCCCGGCCGCAGCCTGGAGCGGGAGGATCCCCCGGGAGCGCCGTGATCCGGCCGGTGCCATCCGGCCGCGTCCGTTGAGCACGCAGGCCACCCGTCCGGTGGCAGGCGCTACTGCGAGCCAGGTGCCCCCTGCCTGCAGGTCCAGCCCGCCGATGAGCCCCGGATAGTCCGGCCAGTGCCCTCCCGGTGGCTGCCAGGCACGGCCAGTGAACTCGTCTCGGACGCCGCCCAGCAGTACCGGAGCACCGGGTTCGATGCTGAGAACCGCTGTGCACATGGTCCCATTGGAGCAGGCTGAGCACGGCCGCGGCGGAGCCGGGGTGACGGGCTACCGGCTGGACACCGCCCGCCGGGCCTGGCGGGTGAGCGGGCGCGCCGGGTGGCGCCGCGGCGTGGCCTGGCCGTGGGCTCCTTTTGAGTCGGCTCGAGGTCGGTGCGCCTCGGGCTCCAGTCCTTCAGTGAGCGGGTCGGTTACCGGCTGCCCGGCGGCGCGCCGGGTCAGCTCGAAGGCGAACGTGGTGAGGCCGAGCCAGGTGATGCCGACCGCCCATGCGCCGGCGCCATGGTCGGCCGATTCCAGTGGCTGCCATTGCAGGCGCACCAGGATGAGCAGGACCGGGCCAGTAGCGGTGGGATTGTGCTCCGCCAGATCGCTGAGGAGTAGCCGTATGGCTGAGAAGATCGCCGTTCTGACTGGCGCCAGCCGGGGGCTGGGCCGGAGCATTGCCCTGCACCTGGCCCGCGTGGGAATAGGCGTCATCGGCACGTACCACAGCAGGAAGAACGAGGCCGACGCGGTGGCCGCGGAGATCAGGGCCAGCGGTGTCACGGCGGTGATGCTCCAGTTCGACGCGACCCAGACCGCCAGCTTCGCTGCGTTCGCGTCGGACGTCAGCGCAGCGCTGCAGCGTGAATTCGGCCGCCCTGATTTCGATTTCCTCATCAACAATGCCGGGATCGGGATCAATGCGCCGTTCACCGAGACGACCGAGGAACAGTTCGACGAGCTGGTGCAGGTTCAGCTAAAAGCGCCATTTTTCCTGACCCAGCGGCTGCTACCGCTGATCATTGACGGCGGCCGGATCATCAACGTGTCGTCCGGCCTGGCCCGCTTCACACTCCCCGGCTTTGCCGCGTACGCCGCGACCAAGGGTGCTATCGAAGTGCTGACCCGCTATCAGGCCAAAGAGCTCGGCGGCCGGCAGATCCGGGTCAACGTGGTCGCGCCGGGCGCGATCGAAACGGACTTCGGCGGCGGCTCGATCCGCGACATCGCGGCGGTCAACAGCGCGATCGCGGCCAGCATCCCGCTCGGCCGGGTGGGCCTGCCCGATGATGTGGGCGGCGCGGTAGCCGTGCTGCTGTCCAAGGGTTTCGCCTGGGTCAACGGGACGCGGATCGAGGTATCCGGCGGCCAGAACATCTAGCGGCGGCCAGATCGTCTAGCTGGCCGAGCCTGCAGGTCCCGCCGAGCCTGCAGGTCCCGCCGAGCCCGCAGGTCCCGCCGAGCCCGCGGGTCCCGGACGGCCCGGGATGCCCCCGGCCTTACCGGGGCGCAGGTAGTCAGCGGGCCAGCGGCAGTCGCGGAACGCGCCGAGGGCCTCGGTGAGCCGCTGTACCCAGTCGTCGTCCGTGGCTCGTGCGCCGACCGCGGCCTCGATCGCGGACGGGGTGCGGGTGCCGAACGCGACCCCGTGGACCGTCTGGTGGTCGCGCTGGTCTGCGTCGTACCAGCGCTGCACGGTGTCGAGCTGGCGGGCGCAGCTGTCGCCGGCGATGGCCCGCTGGTAGGTAGCTTCCCATTCGGTGCTGCGTGGGTGCCGCCCGGCATCGGGGTTCTTGCGGTGGTAGGTCTGCAGGCTGTCCAGGACCAGCGCCCACCGGTAGCACGGCGCGAGGTAACTGGGTTCGGCGAGCTCGCAGAGCCACCGGCCGTTGTCGAGGGCGGTCCGCATGGCCGCGGTGATGTGCGCGGCGAGAGCGGGCGGGCTGACCCGGGTGGCGATGACGGGGATGCGTGTGGCCACCGCCGCGTCGGTGGCGCAGGACAGGGCGCAGTCGCGCCGCCGGATATCGAGGGTGCGCAGCCGGACCGCGAGGCCGGCCGCCGGCATCGGCATGGTCCAGCCGGTGAGGTGGGCCAGCACGGACAGCTCGGCCCACAAGATGAGCCACGGGTCCTGCGTCCCGGCCTGCTGGGCGGTGCGGATCTGCCGCAGCGTGCACGGCCCGGCCTGGCAGTGCGGGCCGCAGCTGGCCGAGCGGGGGCTGATCAGGCTGGCCGGGCCGGCCACCGCGGCAGGGCGGCCCACCTCCCGGGCGGTGCCATCAGGCATCCGGGCCAGCAGCGGATAGTCCATCCCGTCGGTGAACACCGCGGCCTCGCCGGGGGCCAGGGTCACCAGGTACTGGGACTGGGCGCCGGTGATGTTCATGGTCGCGCCGACCGCGTCCCGGTCGTCAGCGGCGGGCAGCCGGTGCACGATCTTCACCGCGGTGTTCTTGATCACGTCGGGCACCAGCTTGGCCGGGATCTGCTCGGCGATGATCAGGCCTTCCCCGTAGGCGCGGACCTCGGCGAGCAGCCCGGCGAACATCTCCACCGCGTGCGTCGGCCGGCCCGGCCCGGCCGTCGGGGCTGCGCAGCAGCCGGTGCGCTTCCTCGATCACGGTCAGGTGCCGCAGGGCGGGCGCGGCCGGGCCTTCCTCGCGCTGGCGCATCCGCAGATCGCCGGCCAGCCGGAGCAGCACGGTGCCGATCAGGAAGGCCTTGTCCTGGTCGTCCCCGACGTCCTCGATCTCCAGCACCACGTTGCGGCCGAGCAGCGCGGCGAAGTCCAGCGGGTGGCCACCTTCGAAGAACCGGCCGGTGGTGCCCAGCCGCAGGCTGGAGATGCGGACCTTGATAAAGCCGCGGACGTTGTCAGTGATCTCCCGGCCGTAACCGATCTCGCCGACGACCTGCTCCGCGGCGGCCTGCAGGTCAGCCAGGGCCGGATAGCCCGGCCACACCCCCAGCGTGGCTGGCTCGCCGAGCGTCAGGTCCCACCCGGCCGCGGTGTAACAGCGGGTTAACGCGGCCGCGAGCACCTGCGGGAACGGCTCCTCGGCCTGGAACGCCGCCAGGAACAGAGCCCGGACCAGGTCAGCATGGGCCTGCAGCGGGAACCGCGTCCCGCCCGGGCCGGCCGCAGGTTCCAGCGGGTTGATCCCTGCCGCGGGCTGATCCGCCTCCCCTGGGGCGATCCGGATTACCTCGGTGCCCGGCAGCCGCGCCGCCATCAGCTTGTACTCGGCCTTGGCCGGCTCCACCACCAGCCACGGGATGCCCGCGGCGGTAGCCGCCTCCAGCAGCGCACGAACAGTCTGGGACTTACCGCCGCCGGTCGCCCCGCAGACGAACACATGCCGGTTCAATGACGGAAACGGCACGCCGAAGGGCCCGGCGGGCAGCCTGTTCCGGTCCAGCACCTCGCCCAGCGGCAGCACGCCCGGCAAGGCCCCGGTCAGCGTGGCCAGCCCCGCACCCGCCGGGCCGGCTGCGGGCGAAAGGCTCCCGGTGGTTTCTGGGGACACGTCGAAGTCAGGCCGCAACACGAACCGCACCCCCGGCAGCTCCCTGGCCGGCGGCCGGGCCAGCGCGGCCAGCAGCGCTGAGGAAGCGATGAACGGGACCCGCGGCCCGGGATCCCCCGGGTCGTCCCCGGGCGGGCCGCCAGCCGGCCCGGCACCCGCCAGGTTCGCGGCTCCTGCCTCGTTCGCGGCTCCTGCCTGGTCCCCGGCTCCTGCCTGGTCCCCGGCTCCTGCCGGTTCAGGAGGACCCAGGATCTCCGCCAGCCGGGCACAGCCGGGCTGCGGGGTCAGCGCATAGGGCAGCTGCTCCAGGTCCGCCGATGCGCAGACCAGGCCAGCCACCTGGGCCGCGGCCTGGGCGGTGGCCGCCCCGGCGACCAGCCGCACCCGCCACAGGCCGGTAGCTGCCGCTTGCCGCAGTTCGGTATGCCGGTCTTCCAGCCGCCTGGCTTTCAGCTGTGCCCTCGGGGTGTCGTGCTGGCGCTCCAGCCCGAGAGCCAGCATCACGTCCTGGGTCAGCCCGGCCAGCTGGGCACGGCCGACCGGCTCGGCCAGCACCAGCCAGCCGAACGGGCCTGGCCAGGCCGCGAGCAGCCCGTCGTCCAGGCTCGGCCGGGCGGTACGCCCGGCCAGGTCCGCTGCGGCTGGCCGGGCCAGCAGCGAGTCCGCCGTCCCGGCGATCCGGGTCCAGTGGCTCAGCCGGTCCAGCAGGGCCGCAGCGGCCTGCCCGCCCACCGCTTGGCCCTCGCCGCCCGCGGGGAGGGTCAGCAGCACCGGCGGGCCGGCTGGGCCAGCCGCCCCGGCCCGGCCCGGGGTGGGGAGTGTCCCGGCCGCCAGGGCCTGGCCTAAGACGAGGACCCGTACCGGGCCGCCGGATGACTCCCGGATCCAGCCGAACGCCACCGGGCCGCCCGCATGGTAGGCAGAGGTCAGCGCGGCCAGCCGCTGCGGCGCGAGTGGGTCGCCCGCCTCCTCGCCCGGCACCGGCCCGGGCGGTGGCCGCCGCGGCACGATGTGCACCTGCCAGGCGTCCAGTCCGCACAGTAATTCCCATGCCGCAGGTTCCCCGGCCGATCTGCTCATCGTGCCCTGACCGTCTCTGCTCTGTCCGTCTCTGCTTGGCCGCAGTCGCCCGCTGCTCTGCCCCGTCAGGCTAACGGCGCCGCTGGCCGGTCATCATGTCATCGGCACAGGAGGCTGCCGCCGGCTCAGATGCCCGAGGCGACCGCCCGCTCGCGGATTTCCAGCGCCATCTCCAGCATCGCCTTGGTGCTGAACTGGCCGGGCGGCTGCACATCGAGCACGAGTTCATCCGCACCGGACACCGCGCACAGTGCGATGTCATCGAGGATCTGGTACATCGTGCCAGTGAACGGCGGGCGGGCGGCCCCGGTGGGCTCCTGGGTGAGCACGACGTTCCCGCGGTAGATCATGGTCATCGCGGCGGTGTCACGGCCGTAGCCCGCGGCCGCCTCGCGGATCCGCTGCCACATCTCGCCCGCGGCCACCGGGGCGATGCCAGCCGGCAGCCAGCCATCGGCGCGCCGGGCGATCCGCCGCTGCGCCTCCACGCTGGTGCCGCCGAGCAGCACCGGGATCTTCGTCACCGGCTTGGGCTGCAGCAGCACCTGGTGCAGGGCCGTCCGGTGGCGGTGGTAGCTGAAAAGGTCGTCGCCCCATGCCGCGTCGAACACATCCAGGGTCTCGTCCAGTCGGCTGCCGCGCTCGGCGAGCGTGGCGCTGGCCGCCTGGAGTTCGTCAGCGGGCCACCCGGCCCCGGCGATCAGCCGGCCGCCGCCGCTGATCTGGTCGATGGTGGCCAGCGCCCCGGCCAGCTGGGCCGGGGACTGCAGCGGGGTGAGCAGCAGACTGGCGCCTAGCCGCACCGACTCGGTCATGGCTGCCGCAACCGCCAGGACGGGCAGCGGATCAGCGTACTCCGCGTCGCCGCCGAACCACGCCAGGCCGCTGGTGGCGTAGCCATCGGCGGGCTGGTCCGGCACCAGCCGCTCGTGTACCCAGAGGCTGGCGAAACCCGCCAGTTCTGCGGTGCGCGCCGCCTCCACGATGTCGTGGCGCAGATCCGCACCCTTGCGCTGGGGCAGGCCTAGGCCGAATTTCACTGCCGCCTCCGGGAAAGCCATGGTCGGCGCGGTCCTGGGCCCTGCCGGGCTCTGTGCCGCAGGAGTTCAGGCTCCATGGTCGGCGGTGCCGGTCAACAGGAGGTCAACGGCTGGTCAACGAGGCCGCCAGGTCAGTGCCCAGCGCAGCTGCCCGCGAGCGTGGCCTCGCACCGGGGCCCAGGCAACCGGTGCCGGGCCAGCTTGTCCCGTACCGCGCTGGCCCGCGGCAGCCGCAGCTCGTCCAGGATCTTCAGGGCCTGATCCCAGGCCTGGACCGCCGCGGCCGGATCGCCAGCGGAGACCGCGCATTCGGCGAGCGAGTCCAGCGCTTCGGCCTCGCCGACCCGGTTGCCCACTTCCCGGCCGACCGTGATCGCGTGCGTGTAGCACTCCATTGCCTGCTGGTACTGCCCGAGCAGGTAGCGGGCCTCACCCAGGGTGTGCCAGCAGTCGCCCTGGCCCTTGCGGTGGTCCAGCAGCCGGTAGATGACCATGGCCTTGTCGGCGTACGGGATGGCCATCTCGGGCACGCCCTGCTGGGTGTGGCACCAGCTGATGCCCTCGAACGCAGCGGCCTGGCCCTTGAGGTAGTGCATGTCCTGGTAGAGGCGGTAAGCCTGCCAGTAGTGCTCGATGGCCTTGTCGTAACGGCCCTGGCTGGTGAACACGGCCCCCAGGTTGCTGTGCAGGTAGGCGTGCTCGCTGGAATAGCCGAGCTCATCGAACAGCGCGCGGGCGCGTTCCAGCTCGATGAGGGCCTCGTCATCGCGGCCGAGGAAGTGGTATGCGCCGGCCAGCCCGCGGCGGGTCAGCGCCTGGGCGGCCAGGTCCCCGGCGGTCTCGGCAGCAACCAGGCCGGACCGCGTCGTGTCGGCCCAGTCATACAGGTATCCCTGCCGCTGGCAGAACTGCTGCAGGGTGAGCGCCAGCTGCCAGGCGTAGCGCCGGAACTCGGCCCGGGTGATGCTACGGGCCGCCGTCCTGAGCACGTGCCGCTCAGCGGTGAACCAGGCCATGGCCGCATCATGATCGGCCAGCTCGTCCGGGGTCACGCCGGGCCGGGCTGAGGCAGGCGCGGGCGGCACGAAGTGCGGCCGCAGCAGCACCTGGGCCGCGTGTGAGGTGTGCAGGTAATAGTCGAGCAGGCGGCCGAGCGCGGCGTGCCGGTCGTCGGCGGTGTCGAACCGCCGCGCTCAGCTCCGCGGCGTAGAGCCGGATCAGGTCGTGCGAGGTGAACCGGCCCGGGAGCGGCTCGGTGATCAGGTGCGCGGCGTTCAGCTCGAGCAGCAATGGCCGTACCTCGGCGAGCGGCAGGCCCGCCAGGCTGGCCGCCGCCGCCACCGGGAAGTCCGGCCCGCTGTGCACCGCAAGCAGCCGGAACAGCCGTCCGGCGGCCCGGCTGAGCAGCTGGTAGGACCAGGAGAACACAGCGCGGACATCGGTCACGGTGTCGTCCGCGCTCAGCGCGTTCAGCCGGGTACGGGTGTCGCGGAGCTCGCTGGCGATTTCTGTCATCGGCAGCTGCGGGCGCACCCGGGCCCGGGCTGCGATGATGGCCATGGCCAGCGGCAGTCCCGCACACCGCTCGACCACCTCGGTCAGCGCGCCCGGCTCGGCCGCGCCAGCCGGAACCGAGCCGCCGGGTCAGCGCCTCCCGCGTGTCGTCGGCAGAGAACGGGTCAACGGACAGTGACCGCGCGTCGTGCGTGGTGATCAGGCCGGTCAGCTGGCTGCGGCTGGTGATCAGCACCAGGCAGCCTGGCGAGCCGGGCAGCAGCGGGCGCACCTGGGCCACGTCGCGCGCGTTGTCGAGCACGATCAGCACCCGGCGGTCGCTCAGCAGGCTCCGGTACAGGCCCGCCTGGGCCTCGAGGCCATCCGGTATCCGCTGCGGCGGCACGCCCAGCGCCTCGAGGAAGCCACGGAGGGCCTCACCGGGCGCCATCACGGCCCCGCTGGGATCGAATCCGCGCAGGTTCACCTGGAGCTGGCCATCCGGGAAATGCACCGCGGCCCGGTGCGCCCAGTGCACGGCGAGCGTGGTCTTGCCGATCCCGGCCATGCCGTTGATGACCCCGATCACCACGGCCGGGGCAGCCTGCCCGCTGCTGTCTAGCAGGGCGTCCAGTTCGGCCAGCTCGGCATCCCGGCCGGTGAACGCGGATAGGTCCGCGGGCAGTTGCGCCGGGCGGACCAGGGCCAGTGGCAGCCCGCCGGAGCCCGTTCCACCCGCTGCGGCCGCACCTTCCGGGCCTGTCCCGGCGGCTGCGGGCTCCTGTTCCGGGTCCGTCCCCGCCGCCCGGATCAGCCCGTCGCTGGACTGGAGGATGCGCTGATGCATGTCCCGCAGGCCCGGGCCCGGATCGAGGCCCAGCTCCTCGCGGAGCAGGCGGCGGGCATCATCGAACACGGCCAGGGCCCGGGCCTGGCGGCCGGACCGGTACAGCGCGAGCATCAGCAGCTCGCTGAGCCGCTCACGCAGCGGGTGCGCGGCGAGCAGGCTCTGCAGGTCCGCTGCGGCGGCCACGTGCCGGCCAAGTTCGATGTCCAGGGCGAGCCTGTCCTCGACCGCGGCCAGTTGCAGCTCGGCCAGCCGGGACCGCTGGGCGCTGGCGTACCCGCCCGGAACGCCCGCCAGCGGCACCCCCTGGTACAGCCCGAGCGCGTCCCGCAGTAAGGCCGCGGCCTGGGCCGCGTCATTGCGGCCCCGGGCCGCCTGGGCCGCCCTGGTGTGGTGCAGGAACAGGTTCAGGTCCAGCACGGCGCCGCGCAGCGGCAGCAAGTAGCCATCACCGGCCGACTCGATCACGTCCGGCCTGCTGCCGTCCGCGGCCGCACCCAGCGACCGGCGCAGCCGCGAGACGTAGGTCCGTACCGTGCCCGCGGCCGCCCGCGGTGGGTCATCCGCCCACAGCGCGTCGATCAGGGCGCTCAGCGGGACCTGCCGCCCTTCCGCCGACAACAGCACGGACAGCACCGCCTGCTGCTGTGGTGAGCCCAGGTCAAGCTCGTCCCCGTCACGCCAAGCGCGCACCGGGCCGAGCACCGAGAATCTCAGCTGCGACACTGTTCCAGGCCTCCCGTGGTTCCAGGCCTCCCCGTGAGCCGCCCCGGCAGAAATCGATTGCAGGCGCGGCGCCAGGTCCCCACCTGAATTCCCCGTCAGGTAGTGATACGGAGCACGGCCCTGCCGCGTTCACGGCCGTGGCCAGGCGATGCCCGGCCCATAGCGGACGGTACCCCGGGAGAGCAGTTACCGGCGTCCGTTTTGCCGGGAGTTCATGACACAAAACCCCGCCGCGTGGCGCGGCGAGCGGCGGGGTCGCGCCGCTGGGTGGCCGGGCCGTGGTGCGGCGCGGTCCGGCCGGGCTGGCGCAGCGCCGCGGTCAGGCCTGGGTAGCGGCCCGGCGCTCGGCGATGGTCTGGTCCCCGGCGGCCCAGTGGGTCGGCGGGACCTCGCGCAGCACGATCCGGACGCTGGCCGGATCCGCGGCGATCGAGCTCACCACCGCCTCGTGCAGCGCGCGGATCAGCGCCCGCAACTGCTCCGGCCCCCGGCCCTGCACCAGGGTGACCTCGACGAGCGGCATCACGCACCCCCCACCACGACGGAACCGAGATGGGTGAAGTGCAGCGCGACGCTCGTCCCGGCGGGCAGCGGCTGCGCGTCGGACATTCCGCCGGTCAGCACCACCCAGCCGGCCTCCAGCGCCAGCCCGCGGCGGCCCAGGTCGTTGGCGGCCAGCGCCAGCGCTTCCGCGGGGTGGCCCTGCACCGCCGCACCGGTCGCGGAATCGACGACCGCCCCGTCCACCTCCACCAGCACCGCCTCCATGGCCAGGTCGAGGCCGCCCGGCGGCAGCGCCACCGGGCCGGTGACGTAGCCGCCGCTGGAGGCGTTGTCCGCGACGACGTCGGGCAGGGTGAACTTGAAATCCCGGAACCGGCTGTCAATGATTTCCGCGCCGCCGAGCACGCTCGCCGTAGCTGACATGGCCCGCGCTGCGGTCACCCCCGGGCCCTGCAGCCGCTCGCCGAGTACGAACACGATCTCGGGCTCGACCCGGGGGTGGATGAACTCGCCGGCCTGCACCAGTTCCCCGGCGGGCAGCGCCATCGCATCCGTCAGCC
Source organism: uncultured Actinomycetes bacterium (assembly GCA_963804455.1). Taxonomy (GTDB): domain Bacteria; phylum Actinomycetota; class Actinomycetes; order Streptosporangiales; family Streptosporangiaceae; genus RYN-230. Next base: position 4,433 of record CAWDRD010000050.1, on the reverse strand, counting down.
AGGCGGTGAGCGGGGTGTCGATGCCCATCCGCTGCTGCTTGGCCCGGCTGGTCAGGCCAGAGCTTCACGCCGACCAGCCGCTCTCCCCGGGCCTGCCGCCGCCGCAGCGCCTCGTCCTGCACCGCGTAGGCGGTGGCCAGGTCGAGCGCGGGCCACTCGGTGGTCACCGGCCCGCGCTCGGTCCTGGTGTCCGCGCAGTCCAGCAGCACGGCCGCGGCGCGCTGCACATCCCAGTCCGGAGCCGTCGCGGCCGCCATCACCGGGCCCCGACCGAGGGGAGGTCACCGAGGTCGCGTTCCTCGGCGAGCTGCAGCGCGATATCGATGATCATGTCTTCCTGTCCTCCGACGTAGCCGTTCTGGCCGACCAGCTGCAGGATCTCGTGCGCGGGCACCCCGTACCGCTCCGCGGCTCGCTCGGCGTGCAGCAGGAAGCTCGAGTACACCCCGGCGTACCCCTGCACGATCGCGGACCGGTCCATCCAGGGCAGCCGCGGGATGACCGGGCGGACCACCTCGTCAGCGGCCGCGAGCACGCCGTGCACGTCGATCCCGGTGGGCACGCCGAGCCGGTCGAAGGTGGCGGCCAGCACCTCGGTCGGCGCATTACCCGCGCCTGCGCCGAGGGCACACAGCGCCCCGTCCACCTGCCGGGCGCCGGCCTGGTAGGCCAGGACCGAGTTGGCTACGCCCAGGGACAGGTTCTGGTGGCCGTGGAAGCCGGCCTCGGCCTCGTCGCCGATCTCATCGAGGACCGCCCGGATCCGGTCCTGGGCGTCGCCGAGCACCAGCGCGCCGGCCGAGTCCACCACGTACACGCACTGCGCACCCGCGTCCACCATGATCCGCGCCTGGGCGGCCAGCGTCGGCGGGCTGGCCCGGTGGGCCAGCATCAGGAAGCCCACCGTCTCCATGCCGAGATCCCGGGCCGCGCCGAAGTGCTGGATCGAGGTGTCCGCCTCGGTGCAGTGGGTGGCGATCCGCGCCACCTGGGCGCCGGCCTGGTGCGCGTGCTTGAGGTCCTCGATCGTGCCCACTCCTGGCAGCAGCAGCACCGCGATGCTGGCCTGCAGCGCTTCCGCGACGGCCGCCTCGATCAGGCTGAACTCGTCCACTGCGGAGAAGCCGTAGTTGAAGCTCGACCCGCCGAGGCCATCGCCGTGCGACACCTCGATGACCTCCACCCCGCTGCGGTCCAGCGCATGCACGATCGCCTGCACCTGCGGGACGGTGAACTGATGGCGCATGGCGTGCGAGCCGTCCCGCAGCGTGGAATCGGTGATCCGCACCGCCTGCCCGGCCGGTTCCTGCGCTGGCGGCGCTGGTTCTTGCGCAGGCTGCGTCATGATGTCGCTCCCTTCGCGGCAGCGAGATCCGCGGCCGGAAGCTGGCCGTCCGGACGCTGGCCGCCTGGCCCGGCCGCCTGCCCCCGTCGGTGGGCCGCTAGCAGCTCACCCACCTCGGCGGCCGCGGCGGTGATGATGTCCAGGTTGCCGGCGTAGTCCGGCAGGTAGTCACCGCGGCCGCGGACCTCCAGGAAGATGGCGACCCGTGCCATCCCGCGCCAGGTGTCCCGGGCGTGGTCGTACTGCGGGTCTGCGCGCAGCGAGTAGCCGGGGACGTAGGCCCGGACCCGGCCGGCCATCTCGTGCACCGATGCGGTGACCGCGTCCTGCGCCGGGCCGGGCTCCGCGGCCTCCGCCGGTATCGCGCAGAACACCGTGTTGCGCATGATCATCGGGGGCTCGACCGGGTTCAGGATGATGATCGCCTTGCCCCGGCCGGCCCGCCTACGACGCGCAGGGCACTGGCCGTGGTCTCGGTGAACTCATCGATATTGGCCCGGGTGCCCGGGCCGGCCGAGCGGGACGCGATCGAGGCCACGATCTCGGCGTAAGGCACGTCCACCACCTGGCTGACCGCGCTGACCATCGGGGCCGTGGCCTGGCCGCCACAGGTGATCATGTTGAGGTTGCTGGCGCCGAGGTTGATGTCCAGGTTGACCGGTGGGCACACGTACGGGCCGACCGCGGCTGGCGTCAGGTCCACCGCCACGATGCCAGCGTCGGCGTACCGGGGAGCGTGGGCGGCATGCGCCCGGGCGCTGGTGGCCTCGAACACGATGTCCGGCAGCGGATCACGGCGCAGCAGCCAGTCGATGCCCTCGTGGCTCGCTTCCAGCCCCATCCGGGCGGCCCGGCGCAGCCCGTCGGACTCCGGGTCCACGCCCACCATGTACCGCGGCTGCACCGCCGCGCTACGGCGCTGCAGCTTGAACATCAGGTCGGTGCCGATGTTGCCGGAGCCGACGATCGCGGCGACCGCTTTCTCACTCATGCCCCGCCTCCGGCGCTGTACTCCCGTCTCGCGCCTGCGGCACGGTTCCCTCTGCCGCCTCCGGCGTTGTTCCCTGTCTCGCGCGCCTGCGGCGCTGTACTCCCGTCTCGCGCCTGCGGCGCTGTACTCCTTTCTCGTGCCTCCGGCACGAAGCTCGCGGTGACGCTGCCGAGGCCGCCGAACGTCGCGGTGAACACCCTGCCGCCGCTGACCGGCACCGAGGCGGTGATCGAGCCGGGCAGCACCACATGGCCGGCCCGCAGCACCACGCCCCGCTCGCCCAGCACGTTGGCCAGCCAGACCAGCGACGTCAGTGGCGACCCGAGCACCGCGCCGCCCGCGCCGGTGCCGACGATCTCGCCACCCCGGCGCAGCACGCAGCCGGACAGCCGCAGGTCGGTCTCGCCCAGCCGCCGCGGGCTGCTGCCCAGCACGACGCCGCCGGAGGAGGCGTTGTCCGCGATCGTGTCCGGCAGGGTGATCTTCCAGTCCCTGATCCGGCTGTCAATGATCTCCAGCGCGGGCAGCACGAAGTCCACCGCGGCGGCCGCCTCGGCCACGGTCACCCCGGGCCCGCTCAGATCACGCCGGAGCACGAACGCGACCTCAGGCTCGATCCGCGGCTGCAGGAATTCGTCTGCGGGGATCGGCGTGTTCTCCAGATAGAACATGCCGTCGAGCAGATGGCCGTAATCCGGCTGGTTCACGCCGAACTGGCGCTGCATGGCCGCAGAGGTCAGGCCGACCTTATGGCCCAGCACCCGGGCGCCCGCCGCGGTCCGCTGGCCAATCTGGATCAGCTGGATCTCGTAAGCGTCGGCCAGCGTCAGCCCGGCGTACTTGTCGGTCAGCGGTTCCACGGGATCGCGGGTGGCGTAGGCCGACAGCAGCATCTCCGCCGCCTCGGCCCGGCTTACAGCGTCCATCGGTCTCCCTCGCTGCTCGCGAAAACTGCATACACATTGTAGGCATGGTGCCTGATACCGAAAGGGAGGCACCTGGCCCGGCCCGGCGCTGGGAGCGTTCTGGACCGCGGAACTGCCCTCTCTTCCGCCTCCGCCGATGACTGGGCCGCAGGCTGACCCCGCGCTCCTGCCGGGACGCCCGCCAGCCAGCCCATGCACAGCGGTGCGCGCGGCGCTACCTTATGAGCGTGACAAGCGGGGGCGATCCGGGCCATCCCGGTGCGGCACCGGGCCGGGCCGCTGACCGCGATCGGCTCCGGGCGCGCTTGCGCGCCTGGCGGCGCGCCTTTGTGGTCTTCGGCGGGATCACCGCAGGCCTGATCGTCGTGATCATCGTCGGCCTGGCCCTATCAGCCGGTCACGGCACGCCTAACACCTCTGCGCCGACCCAGGCGCCTTCATCTCCCCAGGGATCGATTTCCGCGAGTCCCGGTCGCTCCCCGCTGCCCACGCCATCGTCCGCCCCGCCGTCGGCTATACCGTCGTCCGCTGCGGCGCCCTCGCAGACGGGGGAGACCCTGGCCATAGCCGGGCTGATCATTGGCTGTGTCAGCGCGATCGGCACCTTGTTCAGCGGGTGGGGAACCCTGGTGACGGCGCGCGCGATGGCGCGGCAGACGGCCGCGGCCGTCGCCCCTCCGGCCGCTGCCCCAGCTGCGCCTGTTCCCGCCGTCCCGACCCAGGCCGCGCCCGGCCCGGCGAGGCCTGCGGCAAAGGCACGCGCCAAGCGCGGCAAGCCCCGGCCCCGCAGGCGGCCCTGAATGGAACACCGCAGCCTGACCCGGCAAGGTCAAACGCACTGGCTCAGGTCAGGGAAAGTCAGGGGCAACACCGCGTACGGAGGTGTAGAACCAGGTCGGAACGGACATCCTGATCCGACCTGTTCCTAAATTTTAGGCCGTAGTTCCCCCGGATGATCTGACACCCCTATTCACCTGGGAAAACGTGGACGCACACGACGAGCAGGCCGCGGCGTTCCAGGCCATGCTAAGCCACAACGAAACCCTCACCCAGGTGCTCGCCCGCGCCGCCGGGATGGGCCTGCCAGGGTGGTACCTGGTCGCCGGGTGCCTGTACCAGACGGTCTGGAATGTGGTCACCGGGCAGCCGCCAGAAGCGGGCATCCTCGACT